>CAKVMD010000005.1 GCA_934771475.1 uncultured Clostridia bacterium | reverse complement strand
TCAAAGAAAAAAAGCGGTTGATAAAACTGGGAAAAAAGAATATGTGATATTATAAAAAACAAACAACCTTCAAAATATAACTGGACTCCCGCACAAAGAAAAGAAATTTTATTAAATGGTAGAGTTAAAGGTTACGATGGTTGCCACTTAATTGATGTACAAAAATGCAAAGAAATGGGAAGGTTTGATTTGATTGGAAATCCCGATAATATTGTATTTTTGAAAAAAATTTGGACAAAATAGTCATTTCTATATTCATGGAAATAATTGGAGAAATCTAACAGATTTATGCCTTGGATTACAGAAAATTTGACAAAATTAGGTCTTTAAAGGAGAATACTTTAAATGTATTTAGACGAATTATTAAAAACAAAATGGAACATCGAGCGGGATAACTCTGAAGGAAAAATTTTTGTTGTTATGAAAGAATTTTCTAATAAAACATATTTACATGTTTTATGGAAAAAAATTGACATTAATTTTTATGAAAAATTTGAAAATGCTTATAATATTAAACTTTTACCTGAGTTAGTAGATTTTTATAAACAATTTAATGGATGTAACTTATTTTTATCTTCAATTGTTATTTATGGTTTATGTGTTAAAGAATCAACGCCTATGGATTTTGCTTTAAATGATTTGAATAAACATCAAGACTTGGCCGATAAAAATTTACCTAAAGAAATGTTAGATGATATAGTTTTTTTTGGCGGAGTAGGTGAATATAATCTTTATTATAAGCAATCTGAGATTAACAATCCTAAGATATATTTATCTAAAGATGGAGATGTTACACCAAGCAAAATTTTTAATTCTATTAAAGATGCATTAGAGTATTATTTAAAATATTTAATCCCAGAATACGACCAACATGGTTATAGAAAACATCCAAACACTGATGCTTGGTGTAAAAAATTCCCGTTAGAGCAAAACTCCTTTTGGGGTGATATTACTTGGGATATTGATCAAAAAAACCAATGATAGATAATTTAAATTAATAAATTTCTAATAAACAATTTTTAATTACGAACAACAATCGTAGTAAAATAAATCATTAATTAAAACGGAGTTGTTTAAAACAACTCCGTTTTAAAAGATATGAAGATAATTTGCTATATGTTTTTAAAGGAATAATTTATGATAGAGTTAAAAAGGTTAAATAAACATGCTTTTCTAAAAGTGGACAAAATGTTGTTGCATTAAATGATTTTAATATTAAACTAGATGAAACTGGTTTAGTATTAATTAATGGGGAAAGTGGTTGTGGTAAAACTACTCTTTTAAATATTCTTGGCAGTTTAGATAAAAAACGTCAGGAAAATATATTATTGATGGGGAAAATATAGAAGATTTTAAATCTTTAGATGATTTTAGAAATCAAGTTAAACAATATACAAACTATATCTTTCCAATGTATAACATTAGATTTATCGCATCAAACGACAATGTTGATACATTTAATAACTCTGCTGGAATGGATATGATGCCCATAATGAACATATTCAACGAATGGCACTCAGCAAATACTAGCAAGAAAATTCGAGCAGTAATTGAAGCTAATGCAAAAGCCGGAAAGTATAGGACAACCTATGCACCATATGGATATGTTAAAGGCACAAACAAAAACGCGACCTATAATTCGTATGAACTACAATTACTGTCTACAATAATGTCAATAGCGACTATGTAAAAGAAAGCACTAATCGTTTAAACGATAGACTAAATGAAAATGAGATTTTAAGAAAGCAAAACAATCAAAATAAAGAAGAACAAGAAGAAAAGAAATCTAATCTTGGAAATTTGTCTGATGAAGATTTTGATTTAATATTAGAAGAAATGCTTAAAGAAAGAAAACGAAAACGAGAAAAAGATTTTGAGATGTAAAATTTACTACACTAGTTTACACCTATTACACTAGTTTTAGGGGGATTTAGAAAGAATTAGACCGAGAGTTTAAAATTTGAACTCTCGGTCTTTTTTTATGCAATTTTACTACACTTTTTGGAGCAGTTTACTACACCTATTGTATTCTTAGCCTAAAATCAAGCAAAATTTTTTGCAAAAGAAAAACCCTTGAAAGTGCCTTAGCCGAGCGAAGCGAACGCCAAGGTTCTGCGCGCAAATGGCTAGAAACAAGCAGATTTGCTTTTTGCAGGTTCTTATTTTACTAGGGTTTCAAGGGTTTTTAATAACGGAACTACTGACGGGAATCGGACCCGTGCCCCCTGCCTTACCAAAACTTAGAACCCTATTTCACGCCATAACTCGCCAATACTCGCCGAAATTCGCCAATTATGCGTTAAAATAAACAATAACATTAGTAGACACAAAAATGTCTATTTTCTTTTGTTTTTAGTTAAAATATGATATAATTTTTTTAGTGAGGTATTATGAGTGAAAATAGAAAGACTATAACAAAAAATAGCGATCTAGCATTTATAGGAGAAGTTGGCAAAGTTTGCCCCTTATGTGGTGCAGATTTAATATTGGTTAAAAATAATAGAAAAATAAGGAATTATGAAATTGCTCATATTTATCCCCTAAATGTTTCTGAAGAAGAAAAAGAACTTTTAAAGAGTTGTAAAAAATTGTCAGATAATATAGATGATGATAATAATAAAATTGCATTATGTATACAATGTCATAGAATTTATGATAAAACTAAAAGTGTTGAATCATATAATAAATTATTTGAAATAAAACAACAAATAATCAATAAATATAAAGTAAATTCTTTGCTTAACAATATTCATATAGACGAAGATGTCTTTATGATTATACAAAATTTAATTAAGTTGGAGAAAAGTGAGGAAGTCTTTTTAACTATTAAACCAGTTAGGGTAGAAAACAAAATATCAGATAGAATATTATGTTCTAAAGTTAAAGCATATGTTGCTGAATATTATGATTATGTAAATGACTGTTTAAAAAAACAAAATTTAAATGATAAAGAGTATGATAATATTTTAATGACATTCAAAATGGCTTACAATAATGCTTTTTCTATTTATCCAACCAATCAACAATTAATATTTGAATCCTTAGTTACATGGCTTAAAGCAAAAAGTAATATCAATAATGAAATCGCTTGCGAAATAGTAATTTCATATTTTGTGCAACATTGTGAGGTGTTTGATGATCTTTCCTAATAAACTCATTCCATTACAAGATTCACTATTTAATAAAAGTGTTTTTATATTAAAAGAGTTGAAACAAACAAATTATCAAATTTTAGAATTGTATAATAAAGTGATTAAACATTTTACTAGTGTCTTAGAGTTTGAAGATGCACTAGACCTATTATTTATTTTAGGAAAAGTTGAATTGCAAGGGGAATTTTTATGTTACATAAAATAATTTGTGATAAATTTAAAATACAGCCATTAGAGTTTGGATCTGGATTAAACTGTGTTTTAGGTGATGATGTTGGTACAAATTCAATTGGAAAGTCAACATTTTTAATGATTATGGATTGTGTTTGTGGTGGGGATGATTATATCCGATTAGATAAAGAGACAATTACTCATCTTGGTCCACATGAAATAAAGTTTGAATTTGAATTTGAAGATGAAAAATTTTATTTTAGTCGTAAAACAGATAATCCAAATGTAGTTTATTTTTGCAATGATAAATATGAAATTGTCAAAGAAGAAACATTAGATTATTTTTTACAATTTTTAAAAAATAAATATAATTTACCCGATGAAGTAAGTATTAGAAATAGTATTGGTAGATATTTAAGAATATTTCCAAAAACAAATATAAACCAACTAAAACCATTCAATGTAGTAAACGAAGAAGCAGGAGACAAAGCAGTTTTAGCACTATTAAAATTGTTTGATTCTTATAATAAAATTTCAGAATTGTTAAAAGACTATAAAGAAGTTAAAGCAAAAAAAGATGGAATAAAACAGGCACAAAAAAACTCGCTTATACCAAATATAAATAAAAAAGTTTATGATAAAAATGTAAAAATTATTGAATCTATTCAAGAAGAAATAAAAACAGCAAAAGAAACCATAATTGAACAATCTGTAAATATTGAAGCATTAATGGGAATTGAATCTCTTAATTTACGTAAGAGAAAATCTTATTTAATTACTAAAATAGGTTATTTAAGAGCACAAATAGAAAAAACAGTTCAGTCAAGCATTTCACATAATAAAAGTAATATAAATACATATGATGAAATAGTTGAATTTTTTCCAACAATTAACATTGATAAAATTAAAGATATAGATAATTTTCATTTTGAAATTCATAAATTTGTAACCAATGAAATTAAAGAATATAAATCGCAACTAGAATCTCAATTAGAATATGATTTAACTTTGCTTGAAAAGGTTAATAAACGATTGTTGGAAATATCGAATGCTAATCAAGATACACAATATGCTCTTGATAGATTTGCTTCGTTAAGTTCAAAACTCGAAAAAATTAAACAAGAAAACTATATATTTGAAAAGATAAAAGAAGTTGAATCCGAATTAAAAGATAAACACGAATTATATATTAAGGGACAACAAGAACAATTGGCTGAAGTTGAAAATTCAATAAATAGATCTCTTGTTTCTTTAAATGATTATATATATAATGGAACCAAGATACCTCCTACATTAGAATTGAGTGAAAGAAATTATAAATATAATACAAATAATGATAATGGCACAGGTACAACTTATAAAAATCTAATTATATTAGATATTAGCATATTAAATTTAACATCTTTACCTTGTTTAGCACATGATAGTGTGTTATTAAAGCAGATTCAAGATTCTGCGATGGAAAAAATTGCACAATTGTATGAGAGCAGTCATAAGCAAATATTTATTGCATTTGATAAGCTGAATTCTTATACAGAAAAGACAAAAGAGATATTTTTAAAGCATGCTGTTTTAAAATTGTCGAAGGGTAATGAACTATTTGGCTTCTCATGGAGTGAAAAATAACCAATTGAAACATTCAATTTAGCATTTATACTTTCTATATGGAGGTATAAACAAATGGAAAAAGAAATAAGAAAAATGAGGCGACCTAATGGAAATGGGTCGCTTTATTTTTCAAACAATTATTGGTTCTTTGCAAAAAGTATGAGCATTAACGGAGTAAAAAAGAGAGTAAAAACACGAGCAAATACTAAGATTGAAGCTATAAGAAAGTTTTATGAAAAATATGGAGATGATAATAGTTTATCTGCAAAAGATAAAGAAACAATTCTATTCAATGAAGTGTTTTTGTATTGGCTCATGAATATCAAGAAATTATGTGTAAGTTCATCCACATTTTATAGCAATTTAATCGTTTATAGATTATACATAAAACCTTATTTTGAAAATAAATACATAAATGTGGTAAACAACAATACAATTCTAATTTATTTTAACTACTTATTAAATAAACAGTTATCTAAAAATTCGTTTATGAAAACAAAATTCTTAGTAAACCAATTTTCAAGATTTTTAGTGCTAAATAATTACATTGGTACATATCCAATAATTTTAAATAATATCAAATATCCCTATGAAAAGTGTGAAAATAAATATAAGGCTTTACCAATAGAAATAAGACAAAGTTTTATAGCAAATTTAAACAATCATCTACCATTGAAAACAATATGTGTGCTTGGATTGTATGCTGGATTAAGAATTGGTGAGATATTATCGCTAAAATGGGATGATATAGACTTAGATAAAAGAGCAATTTATGTAAATTCATCTCTTGTTAATGATTATACTTTTGATAAAAATGGCAATACCATTTTATCTAAAAAGAAAATAGGAACAACAAAAACACAATGCAGTTTAAGGGTTGTTCCTATTATTGATGAATTGTTTAAAGCCTTGATTGAATGGAAAATAATACAAGGATATAAACATAAATACTCACAAAAATCTTTGTTATTTGGGAATGATAGTTTATTGCGTAGTTATTCTGGCACTAAAAGATTATTAGATAGATTTAATAAGAAATATGGCTATGAAAATTATAATATTCATTTTCATAGTTTTAGACATACATTTGCAACTTTACTTTTTGAAAAGAAAGTAAATCCTAAAATTATACAATTACTGCTTGGACATAAGTCCGTTAAAACCACACTTGAAATCTATAATAATGTTAATATTTACAATGATGAAATGCTAAAAATTATACAAGATGCGTTTAAGTAATCAATGGAGCAAATGAGAGCAACGATACCCGCTTTAACTCGCCAAAACTCGCCAATGTGGAGTTTTGAAAATTTTTTAAGTGAAGAAAAAAGCCCTGTTTACTCCGTAGTCCAAAAATAGATTTTGCTCCATAAAATTTATTAAAATTTTAGAAAATTTGCAAAAAAATAAAACCCTTAAATATGGCTGAAATGCCGATAAATAAAGGGTTTTTGTATCTGGAGCTGGTAGCGGGGATCGGACCCGCTCTCTCGGCCTTACCAAGGCCGCGCTTTCCCATTAAGCCATACCAGCATAATTTGTTGCTCCATAAATTTTGATGTTATTAAGTTGTAATTTTTGTCCAAAAATTCCTTACCAAGGTGGTGCTCTACCGCTGAGCCACACCAGCACGAAGCAAATGTTTTACGATTTTTGTTTTGTATCTTTATTTGTTCAGTATTGTTTTTCGCAAAGTTAATGATGTTAATTAAAGACCAATAATAATCATTGTGCTTTATGATTTGTTAGCGCAATTTTAAATCTCTCTACAAAAAGCATTCTGGTTTGTTATTTGCATTTGTGCCTGGATTAATCAGCAAAATTATATATACTTTAAGAAAAACACCCTACCATTAAAGATTACAGATAGAGTATAGCAAGATGATAATTATTTGTCAAGTATATAGATAATTTGAGTAAAATAAATTATTAAACAAAATCTTTTAAAGTTTCCACATTCCCGCGTTTATTATTCGAACATTCTGGCGAGTTGTTCTATATCTCCCGCGCCAAGAATTAATATCAAGCAATTATCTTTTAATGAGCTTATTTTATCATAAACCGTGGAAAAGTTCGCAAAATATCGCGTTTTTTTGCTTTTTTCTTTGATTTTTTCGTAAATTTTATAAGAAGAAACCCCAATTATCGGTTTTTCTCTTGCAGGATAAATTGGCAAAAGCCACACTTCATCAGCCAAAGATAGGCTGTTACAAAAACCATCAAAAAAATCCCGTGTGCGCGAAAAAGTATGGGGCTGAAAAACAACCACCAGTTTTTCTTTCTTTAATTTTCTCCCCGCTTCGATAGCCACTTTTATCTCATCGGGATGGTGCGCATAATCATGAATTATTGTTTTGTTGTCATCTTCATACACCTTCTCAAAACGACGAGATATTCCTTTAAAATTCTCAATCCCACTTTTTATTTTATCTATGCTGACGCCAACGCTGATACACGCAGCAATCGTGGCAAGAGCGTTATAAATGTTATGAAAACCATAAACGGGAAGTTCTATTTTAATGCATCCATAATTTGTCTCACAACAAAATTTATACTGACCCGCGCGGTATTCTTCTACACTAGTTGCTTTAAAATCGCAATTCTCCCCCATACCAAAGGTTACTATTTTGCGTTGGCTAGGAAATGAATTAATCATTTCTTTGCAAGAAATATCGTCTCCATTTACGACCAAAGTCCCGCCATTGTTAATATTCTGGGCAAACTTATAAAAACTCTTTTTGACATTATCAAAAGTTTTAAAATAATCTAAGTGGTCAGGTTTAATATTTAAGATTACGCCAACCTCGCTTGAAAGTTTGAGGAAACTATCCTTATATTCACAAGCCTCAGTAATAAAATATTCGCTTTGCCCCTCAAACACATTGTCGTGAAGTTGAGACATAAGCCCACCGATATGTATGCTCGGTTTTTTGTCAATACCTAGCATAACAGAAGCAATCATTCCAGTTGTGGTTGTTTTTCCGTGGCACCCCGCCACAGATATGGTTTTGTATTTTCTGGACAAGTCCCCCAACACCTCTGCGCGAGTAACAATCTTTTTACCCAGCTTTCTAGCAAAAACCAAATCTTCGTCTCGGTCTGGCACAGCGGAAGAAATAATAATTTCATCAGCCCAAGAAACAAACTCATTGCTATGACCGACCACAACATCAAACCCCTTTTTTCTTAACGCTTCTACCCTTTCTCCATCTGTAAGGTCGCTTCCTTTTACAAGCGCGCCCCTATCCCTTAAAAGAACCGCAAGCGCGGACAAACTTATTCCACCAATTCCAATTATGTAAACTTTTTTCGAATTTTCCATGTTATTGTATATGCTTTCAGTTTAAAGTTTGCTTTCAACAAAAGTAAAATTAAATCATATTAATTAACATGGATAATATTTTAAATTCAGTTCATTTTGTCGCAAACGAAAGCACGCGCAGGCTTAGCTTTTATGGAACAGAGGGGAAGGTTAAAGGGGCTTTTTATCCCAAAAACGAGCAAGAACTTATAGCCACTTACAATTATCTCAAAATAAACGATATTCCTTTTAAAATAGTAGGAAATGGCAGTAATTTGCTTTTTTCTCCCAAAAGTGAAGAAATTTTTGTGCTTTCAACGAAATTAATGGAAAATAAAATTAATTTTAAAGGTGAAAAGGTGTACTTTTCTTCGGCAGTTGCGATGCCAATTCTCTACCGCCGTTGCTACGAAAAGTCTCTGGGCGGACTTGAAGAACTTTCTTGCATTCCCGGGACGCTGGGCGGGCTTATAAAAATGAATGCTGGCGCGTATGGTAAATGCATATTTGACATACTTGACAAAATAAAAATTCTACAAAATGGAAAAGTTCTGGCGATAAAAAAAGAGCAAGTCAAGTATGGTTATCACAAAACAAACCTCAAAGATGTACTTATTTTAGGTGGCTCAATAATATTAACCAAAACGCCAAAATGCGAAATATTAAAGAAACATACCATGCTTGTAGATGACCGTCTTTCTCGACAACCTTCCGGCAAATGTTGTGGGAGCGTATTCAAAAATCCACCTAAAAAAAGCGCTGGGTGGCTTATTGAGCAATGCGGACTTAAAGGCATCTCAAAAAATGGCGCAGTGATTTCAAATAAGCATGCAAATTTTATAATGAACCAACGCGATGCGAGTTTCCAAGATATTTACGACTTAATAATGCTGTGCGAAAACTGCGTGTACGAAAAATTTAATATAAAACTGGAAAGAGAGGTCGAAATAATTTAAAATTTGTTAATTTTAAATTATTAATTAAATTCGACAATATTTTTAAAATTTTTAATCATAAATACACAAAAAACGCATTTAAAAATGCGTTTTTTATATTTTTTAATATCAATAACCCAAATTTTTTACTTTTTGAGGTTTATTTCTCCAATCAGTTTCTACTTTAACAAATATTTTTAGCATAACCTTTTTACCTAAAAGTTCTTCCGCGAATTTGCGCGTCTTTGCTCCCATGTCTTTCAAATTAATGCCACCCTTGCCGATAATCATGCCTTTATGGCGTTCATTTTCACAGACTATATCTGCATCTATCTCAACTAATTTTTCGTCTTCATAAAACCTAATTATTTCTACCGCAATGCCATGTGGAACCTCTTGATGAAGTGATAAAAGTGCTTTTTCTCGAAGCTCCTCAGCAATCAAAAATTTTAACGACTTATCTGTATAAAACTCCGGATCGTAAAGATAATGTTTATCTTCATAAACTGGCAGAAACGACAATATCTTTTCTTTTAAAAGGTCTAAATTTTCGCCATTAAAAGCCGACAAACTAGCATCAAAATTAAATTCTGCTTGACTAGGCAAGTCTGTTTTGGTTTTAACCACCAGTTTTGGAACTGACAAATTTTCGATATAAGCCAATTCTTCTTCGTCTGGCTGACTTGTGCCGTCAATTAAATACAAAACGAGGTCTACCCCAGCGATTGCACTGCGAACATTTTTCATCATCGCCTTGTCAAGAGAATTTTTGGTTTTATGCACCCCAGGCGTATCAACAAAAACCATTTGATAGTCATCGGTGGTTAAAATACCAAGAATGTTATCTCTTGTGGTTTGAGGTTTTGGAGATATTATCGCAACTTTTTCGCCAACAAGAGCATTTATTAAAGTACTTTTCCCCGCATTTGGTTTCCCAACCAATGCTATAAATCCAGCCCTAAACATTTTTACCTCTTTTCAAACCAACGCTGTTTAAGATTTTATCTGCTGTCGAAAACATGATTTCTTCATCTTCCTTTTCAATGTGATCATATCCCAAAATGTGCAATAATCCGTGCAAAGCCAAAAACCCAATTTCTCTTTTGAAACTGTGCCCATACTCTTTCGCCTGCTCTTTTGCGCGTTTCGTGCATATCACAACATCTCCAAGATATAAAGTCCCGTCCGGGTTCACCTCATCTGAAAACGAGTTCACTTTTTGTGGATATTTTATATCAAGCATAGGAAAAGACAAAACATCTGTTACTCTATCAACATTTCTACTGATTTTGTTAAGTTCCCTTATTTTCTCTTCATTTACAAAAGTTACGCTTACAACTATATTCATATCATCATTTTTTGTCTCTTCCAGCGCCTTATTGTAGATTTTGCGAATTAAATTTCTCTTGCCCAAATGCACTTTATTGAAATTGATTATCATTTATCCTCCAATGTCTCGGCAAGTGGTGATAATGTAATCAATAAAATAACATCCGCCACCCTCTCGCACGAAATACTTTTCCTCCTTAATTATCTCATTTTTTTGCAAAAAAATCAATACATTTTGGCGTGCTAAACTTACAATTTCATCTTTATTTTCTTCAAAAGGTTTGCTTATCTCGACTGTTTCGAGTTCGTAGCGCGTGGTTCGCTCAAATTTAAACGGAAGAAGATTGTTTAAAATTAAATTTTGACAAGTTGTTTCCTCCTCATAACAATCAAATTGTGTTTTACTTTCATATTTGTATATTTCCTTGCCATTAAGAAGAATTCTATTACAAACTGCTTTTTGCCCAGTGCGTTGCGATTTTACAACATAATCTTTATGGCAATACTCTTTCCGTAGCCACACTTCGGCCTCTATTTGCGCCTGCGGTTTAACTTTTCTTTCATTTCCATCGGCGTCTATAATGTATGGAAAAACTAAAACATCTCCCTTTTTAACTATGTCGCCCACTTTGACATTCAGTGTACCTTGAACTAGCGTGATGGCGGTAACAAGCCCCTCTTCTTCGCTTACAATAGGCAAAAACTCTTCCTCCATTTCTGGTGGCAAAATGCCTTCGTTAAGATTAATAATAAGTGTTTGTCCGACAATCGCAACGCTTACACTGCTAGCAAGGTGAAATTTATCTTTGATTTTATTCTCTATTTCTTTTGTGTCTATTTTGGACTTAAAATGGCTACCAAGGAGACTGTCGGCATAATCTTTAACCTCGCTTGCCGAAAGATTTTTGCTTCCCCAAACCTCGATTTTTAGGATAAAGTTATACTGCAAAATATAAAAAAAGATTGATATAATAAGTCCGCAAATAATTCCGTAAAAAGAAAAAAAAGTCTTTATCTTTTTAGTAAATCCTTTGCGTCCAACGACCGACACTTCAAGTCCCATTGACGAAAGGATAGAAGTTGCTTTTTTCTCGTTCTTGCTATCCACTTCAAATGTGGACAAATTGTATTCGGAGCGTTTTATTTTGTACACTTTTATTTCTTTTGAAAGATTGTTAAACGCTTTCTCTTGGTTTAAACCTTTCACTGTAAATTGACTTCTATTCACCCTCTTCGCACCTCGTTGATGTACCCTTCAATAAGGAGAGTATTCTCAGTCAATTCAGTTATGCTTAATTCCTGCCCTGCAACTTCAATCCTTGAACCTTTGACTTTAAGTGCCATTAAAGTAGGGCTTATGATTGTAAGTCCCTGATGTCCTTCTATATACAAAAGTCGCCCCGAAACAAGAATAACATTGTAGTCGGTTGCAAGTTTACTTTTTCGCGCTTTCTTTTTGATTTCTTCTAAGAAATTAAACATACTCCTCCAACGCAATAATATATGTTTAATTTTCAAAAAAAATTTCAAAAACTTAATTGCCTTAACCTTTGACATTTGATGAAGAAACAATTTTAATAGAGCAATATAGATTTACAATAAAAAATCAATATGTTTGCAAAATAAACTAAGTAGAGTTACACCTTTTAAAATTAAAAATCAACCAAAAAACCGTGTGCACAAAAAAAGAGGGCTTTAAGCTGTCCTCTTTTAATCTTGTGGCCTAGTAAATATGTTTGAAATTACGATTGCTTTTATTTCAGGTGGAAGTTCTTGCAATTTCTTTAAAATATCTTTATCTAAAATTCTTCTTGTGTATGAATGTTTATCAAGGAATTTTTCAAATTCATCTGTATTTTTTTTCTTTTTGGTCGTCTTTTTAGGCTTATAATCAAAATCATCATCTAAATCTTTTAAAAAGTCTTCGAGCGCTTTGTCATCTGCAATGTTAAACATATCATCATGATTTAAATGTGCTGTTTGCATATTGTCTTCTTCATTTTTTACTTCATTTGATTTGGCGCTTTCATTATCTTCTATGTTGATGCTTTCAATGGTTGCTCCCTCTGGGGTTTCCGTCTGCGCTGGCGCTTCATCACTTGCAATAGTAAGTGAACCAGAATCTTTAAGACTTTCTTTTTCGGCTTTAAGTTTTTTGATGTTTTCGTCTAACGCGAGCTCTTTCTTTTTACCATGAATTGTTGCAATAACGATACAAAGAATGATAAACGCCACAATTCCGCCAGCAACCGATAAAATAATTGTTAACATAATTATTCTCCTTCGCCGTCTTCATCATCACTATCATCATTATCTTCTTCGTCGTTATCCCCAATGATTGCTCTTCTAAGAGCGGTGTCAGCTTGAAGATTCATAAGTTTGTAATAATCCATAACTGAGAATCTTCCCTCTTTAATTGCCTCTGAAAGCGCGCGTGGCACCTCTGCCTCTGCTTCAAGAACACTCGCCTTCATATCTTCAATTTTGGTCTTGGTTTGAATTAATCGAATTTCCTCAGCGTTTTTCATTCGGTCAGCCTCAATAGAAGCATAAATTTTCTCTTTTTCGGCTGATTTTATCTCTTTTTCAGCATTTAAATCTTTAATTATTGAAATTGAACCTATTTGGATATCTTCAAGTGAAAACATTGATTTTTGAGCAATGGCATTTAAATCCACATTTTCAAATAATGTTTCGTTTGGTTTTGCAAGAAGTTCTTTATGGTTTTCAGTTGAAGAAATCTTATCAATAACATAAGCAGAAATAGCATTTTTAAGGTCGTCAAGCCCCAGCCCATTTGCAAACTTTTCAAGGTCGGCTTTGATAGAAATATTAACGCTTGCGCTTATTTCATATCCGTCTATTGTCGTTGCAGTTATGCCTTCAATATTTAACGCTTTGCTTACAAGGCTATCTTTTGCAAGTTCTACAATATTTTTTGTTGCCATTTCAACTGCAACTGCCTTGTCATAGTCAAGTGGTTTGTTTGCCGAGTCAAGAAGAGTTATTGCTTCGATGATGGCTTTAAGGTTAGCACCCGATTGATATGCCTTTTCAATATCTTTAAGTGTAATCTTTATTTTTGCTTTGCGGGCAGAAACATACAAAAGTGCAATTTCTTTGACATCTAATTTTCTGCTTTTAAGCCCAATAAGTTTTGCCGTTGAGATATAACAACCTGAAAAAACAACCATAAAGTATGTTTTAAGAGGAACAAAACATAAATAGATAATTCCTAGGAGTGCTATGCCTCCAAAAACTGAAATTAATGTGATTTGCGCAGTAGATAGTGCGTTTAACAATGACATCATTTTCACCTCCAATTTACCCTTTTATTATATCACAACATAGAAGGATTGTAAATAGTCAAAATTATTGATAAATTGAATTTTAGCCTAAATTAACCCGAAAAAATAGTTTTTTTATTGAAAAAAGTTGATTTTTTTAGATTTTTTATCCCAAAAATCGAAAAAAGGCCACTAACCTAAAAATGACCTTTGATAGTAAAATAAATATTGTTGAGCATAACCAGACAGCCCGCCGAACATTTTTGTCAGATTGTCTCTTATTTCATTACGATTTTTAAGTGGCGAAAAATTTTCGTTGTACATCTGTTCAATCCATGTGTCGACTGGGAAAACATCCCCCTTATGATAGCCAAAAAGCAAAACACAATCTGCAACCTTTGGTCCAACGCCGGCAAGTGCAATCAGGTGATTTCTTAAATCTCCTGTATCCAGCCCGCGCCACTCTTCAAGTATTTTTTCGTCGACTTGTCTCAAAACCTTGACGATATATGACGCTCTATATCCCACCCCTAGATTTTTATAAAACGCTTCATCCTTTTCAAGCATTTTTTCGCGGGAAGGGAAAGCATAACCATTTGAGGTCTTTTCTCCAAGTGCTTCTCGAAGCTTTAACAGAATACTCTTTATTCTTTTTATGTTGTTGTTTGCTGAAATTATAAAGGATATTAAAGTTTCAAAAAGGTTTTGATTTAATATCCTTATTCCATATCCAAATTTAATTGGCTTTGACATAATAGGGAATTTATTAAGGGCTTTCTTAATTTCTCCGTAGTCTTTATCAAGGTCAAACCATTGGATAAAAAAGTCGGGCGTGCTCGTTTTTAACAGATATTGCCCATTTTCAAAAAATATTTCAGCATATTTGTTTTGAGGAAAAACCACATAATGCCCGTCCACCTTATCAAAACAAAAAACTTGTCCACATTCCAAAATATGCTCAATATTAAATGAAGATGGGTCTAAAATCTTTATAAAATCTTTTCCTTGCTCGTATATTTTCATACAACTATTTTAGCACACCTTGGCAGATTAAACAATTTATTCATTAAATTTATCATATAATTATGCTATTTTTGTTCATTTAAACAAAAACCTTTTTTAATTTTAACCTTTTATTTCTTTTTAAAAGTGCTTGGCTTATTTATTTTAAAAAGACCCTTTCTTGGTTTTAGCCCCGCCTTAAAATGCCAAACAAAAAGCGAGGGCTTACCCTCGCTTAAAATTATTATTCAGTTACTACTGATACAACTTTCTTTGCGTTGCTTTGACCGAATTTAACAACTCCATCAACAAGTGCAAATAAAGTATAATCTTTACCCATTCCAACATTTTTTCCTGGGTAAATCTTTGTTCCTTTTTGTCTTACAATGATGCTTCCAGCAGTTACAGTCTCGCCACCATAAGCTTTAACGCCAAGGCGCTTACTTTGAGAATCACGACCGTTTTTAGTGCTACCACCACCCTTCTTGTGAGCAAAAAGTTGAGCATTAAACTTTAACATTTTTTACCTCCAATTTTGCATATTTCTTTTCGTCTGCAATAATTGATTTTAACGATTGCAAACAACTTTCAAAAAGGAGTTGAACATCTTTGGACTCAGCGTCCTTTTCATTGAGAAGAATTTTTAAATATCCATCACTTATTTCATGAAAATTTGCGACTTTTTTTACTTCATCTATTCCAACAACAGCAAGTTGAGCGATTGTGGAAATTTGACAGCAAAGTAAGTCTTTGCCATAGTCATCCTTACCGGTATGTCCAGAGATTTCAAATCCTAAAACGATTCCATTTTTTTTGTAAAAAGTAATATTTGTCATTTTAAACCTTACTTTTTAATTGATAAAATTCTTAATTGAGTGAATGGTTGTCTGTGCCCTTGTTTTTTTCTTTCGTTCTTCTTTGGTTTATATTTGAAAACGACGATTTTATCGCCTTTTCCGTGAGCAACAACTTCTGCTTCACATACAGCACCAGCAACGACAGGGTTTCCAGCAACAACTGTTCCATTATCACTTACAAGCAAAACTTCAAGATTGATTTTATCTCCAACTTCGTTTTCAAGTTTTTCAACTGTGATAACATCGTTTTCGCTAACCTTGTATTGTTTGCCACCAGTTTGTACTACTGCGAACATTTTTTATACCTCCTCTATCCAAACTCGCTGGCTCAGGTGTTACAAAAGTAATCTTCAAAACCTTTCCCATGCGGATACGCTTATAAATATAGCATAAATAAAGGCATTTGTCAAGTAATTTTTACAGGTCGATTGTTTCCTTTAACGCGAAATCAGCCTCCATTATTGGTTCAAAAATTGGATCCCTTGCAAAGCAATTAAGCAAGATATAAAATTCTACACCACGTTTTATTTGCGACAAAAGCGCTCTCTCATAAAAATGGATATTTTCACTTAAATTACACAAACTAAACTGAGAAAAAATTAAAAATTTTTAAAAAAATAATTTCACAGCCTTGTATTTGTTGACACATTTTATCTAAAAATGTATAATAAAGTCAAGATAAGGCGTTATGCCCGCAAAGGAGGAAATAATGAAATTTTATGATAGAGAAATAGAAGATAGAAAAAGTCCAAGACGCTCAAAGGCACTTGCAACTTTCTCGGTTGCTTTCATGATTTTGGCTGGTTTTTCTGCCATTGCTGTGGCATTCGCACTTTCACTCTTAAATGTTAGCGGAGGCGGAACTTTCACTTATGATGCAACAAATGTTTACGCTCAGGTTACAGGTTCAATCACTGGTGCCAAAACGGGACACACATTTGCAGCTCTTAACTTTGACTCAGCTTCATCAGAAAGTTCAGTTACACCTGAATCTTGGCAAAACATTGATTTCACATTTGTAAACAATACTGAAATCGTATTCACTATCACTTTCCAAAATAAGAGCACAGAAAACCCAATGTATGTTCAATATTCAGACAATCTTAGCACAATCGACAACATAACTTATAATTACAAAGTTGGAACTGAAACAAACACAACTTTCACAGTTGAAAAAGAAACAACAAAATCTCTTGTCATAACTATGAAAGTAACAGACCTTGAAAAGTCAGTAAGTGGAAACTTCTCTTTCAACATTAAACTTTCTAACACAGCATTCTAAATTGAGTTTTTAAATCGCATTTAGAAAAAATGAGTAAAACAAACTTCTAAGGCAAAATAACAACAAATTTATAAAGAAAACTTATGAGAAAAGATAGGTTTTGCTCACAATTACTTACAAAATTAAGCAAAAAGACAGGATTTAACCTGTCTTTTTTGTTGCCCATAGAATTCGGTGAGCAATGATTCTCAGTTCCGTTGTGCCTGGAATGCGTTAAACAAGAATAATAATGTACAAAGATTATCGTTGCGCAAGCACATCGGCGTGCATAGAATATCGTTGTACAAAAATGTCGGCGTACATAGTATCCGTTGTACATAGTGTTCGTTGTACATAGATTATCTTGAATAAAAAAGAGTCATGTTTGGAAAGACCCATAAAGTGGGACTTTTCAAGCTTAGGCTCTTTTTATTAAATTCTTAATGAGATTTATCTCTTCTTATATGAGCGTTCTTTCTTATCGAGTTTAACTTTGCTTACAATGAAGTAAATTACAACTCCTCCAAGAAGTGCTACGGATACGCCAATAAGAACACCACCCATTACATTTTTTACATTTACAGGTTTAGTTTCTTTTGCTTTTACTGTGAATGAAATCTTTTCAGGAGCACTTAAATTGCCCGCTTCATCTGTAACTTGGAAAGTAAGAGTATAATCACCAGCCTCTTCAAAACTGCAAGTGTATTTATACTGATTATCTCCCTCTGCCTTATTGTCTAAGGTTTCAGTCTTGCTTGGTCCTTTCAAAGTTACTTTTAAGGTTTTAAGGAGTTCTTCAAGACCAGTCTTGTTGTCTTCCAAATTGAAAATGTCTTGTGCAGTTGCACCAGTAAATTCAATCGTCATAGTATCGCCCAAAGCAAAGTCTGTTGCGATTTTGCCTGACTTAACTTCAAGAGTAGGTTTAGTATTATCACCGCTCTTAATAGTATATGAGAGTTCTTTTGGATCGCCAACATTTTCGCCATAAGCATTTTGTGCTTGAATTGAGTAAGCAATCTTATATTGACCATTTTTAGAAAGATTAAGGCTGATTTTAGAACCATTTACGGTAAAGTTAGCGTTTGTTGACTCAATAGCCTTTTCCCATTTTTCTAGACTTATTTTAGCAAGAGTTTCACTGCTAGAAGAGTTTGAAGAATAAGTGATTGTAACTAATGAATCTTTCTTGTTTACGGAATATGAACCACCAACTACAACCTCAGGTTTAACGATTTCAATACTTCCTCCAACCGTTGGATAGTCAGTTTTAGCATAAGCGTTGTTTGGCATTGTTACATCAATGACAACATCTTTAACTGAAATTGTGATAGTCTTTGATTTAAGAGCAAAAGTCTTAACGATTTGGCTAAGTCTTGTGCTATCTGCAAGGTCTTCACCTGTTCCATCTAACTGAGTATTTGCATGGAGAACAAATTCATTATCAGTCTTAGCAATATAAACATAGTAGTTTACGCCACCTGTTGTAAACACGAGTTTTCCGTTGGCATCAAGAGAGAGTTTGTTGTCAGTTGCAGTTTCTGCAAAGTTTGCCTCTGCCTTGCTGTAACGAAGCAAGAACACATTGTATTGAAGTTTGTATGTTCCCTTTGTGTTTCCAGTGAAATATTGTCCATCAAGGTCATAATCACTGCTTGTTGCTGAGATAACTTGTGGGAAGTAGTATGTTGCATTGTTAGAATCATCTTCGTCCCCAAGTCCGATATAGCCATATTCACTTGACTCGCTAACTGAAAGAGTTGGAGCTGGAAGATACAAAGATTTTCCAAGTTCAAGTTCTTTTGTTTCAGTTGAGACATTTGAAATTTCTGGCTCTTCAACAACGGTTGCACCTGTAACATTATAGTTAAAGTAGGTTGAAAGAGTATGATTTGCAGAGTCGATAACTGTAACAACAACTTGATATTCACCGGCGCTTGAAGCATTAAATGAACCTGCGTCAACAGTGAACACGCCTCTTGTTGTGTCATAGTATGTTGTCATATCACTCGTTGCCAATTTTTGTCTTGAAGTTTCTTCGTTTTCTTCATTTCTTGTGATTCTGTAAAGGTCAACGCGAGCGTGCATTCCTTCTACTCTGTCATCACTATATTGAAGAGTTGGAAGGTTAATTGTTTCTGGCGCTTGATAAACTGTTCCAGTTGGTGCATTGGCAACAACTTTAAGTTCAGGAAGTGCAGTGTCAGTTGATGCAATTCTTATAACCTTGTTGTAGAATCCAATGTTGCCAAAGTCATCAATGGCGTAAGCAAGGATTTCTACATATTGAGCCTCACTTGGACGCTTTGAAAGATCAATCTTGTAAGATGTTGCTTCATTGTCAATGTGCCAGCCTTCCATAGAGAAGAGACCATTTGCATCTCTATTTGCATAGTAATATTTGTTTTCGTCTTTTGATGCTGTTTTACCTTTTGCAACATAAGTGAGAGTATCAGTTGTGTCTTCGCTTGCAACCGCAACTCTGCCAGATAAAGAATTTTTAAGGTATCTATAAGCAGTTCCAACAACAGGATACTTATCTACTCCATTGTCTGCCACATTAGAAGAATTAATTGTTTTGAATGTGATAGTGTCGTTTGGAAGATAAGATGATTGAAGGTCTGTTGGGAAAGTCAATGTTGGTGCTGACTCATCAGTGAAATCTTCTGAAAGTTTTACGCTGTAAGATATTTGTCCTTCCTTATTGTTGTTAATATTGTCGTTAGCATAGAAATAGAAAGTATAAGTATCATTTTTTGAAAATGCATAATCCTTGGTTACAGGCTTAATATATGCATAACCAGCGTTAAGCATATTCTTAACTGCATCTTCTGCGATTTGTTTAAGGTCTGCGTCTACTTCTTCGCCATTAAGGAGTTTTTGAACAGCACCTTCTGCGCGTGAGTCCATATTATCAACAATATCATTTCCTTCAACATCTTTATTAAAGGTGTTAGTTACAAGAAGATAGTTGTGTTCTTTAAGCCATGTTTTGATAGTTGCGGTGTCCTCAGTGTTTTTCCCGTCAACAATCATTTGTCTATAAATCTCGTAGTTATCTGCAACTATTTGACTATAAACATCAGTTCCAGTTCCAGCAGTTGGCGCAAAGATTAAGTTGTAATCATTGTATGCTTGCTCTTTAATAACATATCTCTTAATGTAAGAGCCATCCCAAATTTCTCTACGAAGGGTAAGAGTGTTTGTTGGCATATTATCAACCCCACCAACAGCATACATAACAATATTTCTGTTTGTTGTTTGGCTTTTAAGAGCAGTTTCTGCGCTACGGTATGTTCCGGCAGTCTTTTCTTCTTCGGTGCGAGCGCCTGCATCATACATATAAACATCTGGCTCTTTTGTATCTTTCACTTTTGTGATAGTGAAAGTTGTAGTTGCTTTGCTGTCCTCGTTTGTGTTGCCATAGAAGTCATGTGCGATGTATTCAAAGAGGTAATCCCCTTCCGCGTTTGCTTTGAATTTGCCATCCTCTGTGATAACGCTTTCAGTAACATCAGTCTTGTAAGCGCCATTTGCGTCCTTTGTGTAAACCTTTAAAGTATAGTAAATTTCTACGCTTTCACCAGAAGGCGTGTTTTCAGCCTTAGTTTTAGCAGAAATTGTAGGAAGAGTTTTTTCTACGCCCACAACTGCACTGTCTGGCTTAGTTGACAAAGTAGCAACAAGGTCATAACCCTTTTCAGCATTTTCTTTTGAAGATTTGCGATAGTATCCGTCTCTAACTGTGAATGTTTTTGTTGTAGAGGCAACAAAAATGTTTTTGCTATCTTTAACTTCATAATAGTCATAAGCAATAGTATATTCTTTGCCTTTAAGGTCGCTTGTGATATTTTCGCCCTTTACAGCAAATCCAGTTACATTTTCGTTTGCATCTTTAATTTCTTCAACTTGAAGGTCATCGCTACCATTTGTGATTGATACAACAACAAATGAGTTTTTGCCTTGTGGAGCACTAACTGAGGTTGTAAAGTTTGACACATCACTTGAAAGGATTTCTTTTCCGTCTTCGTTATTAACTTTTGGAAGTGGAAGAACAATGTCTTTTCCGTTTGCAATCGCTACATCATAAACTGATGGCACAACAAGTTCACTGTTTGAAGCGAACTCAAATTCTGCATCACTTGCCTCACAAACTACATCAAGTTCGTAAGTATAAAGAACGCCATTGTCCACAACCGCATAAGTGATTTTGTATGAACCAACTCTGTCCGCAATGAACTTACCATCGTTTACTTCAATGTTGTCGCCAGTTGCCGAGTATGAAACAAACACATTAGATTTTGTGATAGTTCCGCTTACCGCGCTTCCTATTGTGTGAGCAGTTGCGCTCTTTCCATAATAGAGTCCTTGTGGGATTGTAACAGTTTCCCCCTTTGTTACATAAGAAGAAGTTGATACATTTTCAGCACCAACAGCAATTCTGTTTGTACTATTGGTAAGAGTCGCACCCTTCCAATCTTCTGCAAGAGCAACCATTGCACCTACTGGCAAAGCAGTGGTTGTAAGCATTGCAGCAAAACCAAGAGCAACTCCTTTTGCAAGTTTCTTTGATTTTAATTTAGTTTTAGTCATAATTGTAAACCTCGCATAATGATAATTATTTTATAACAAGTCTATTCTAAACTATTTTTGTCTATAAGTCAACAAAATTCGCTAGATTAAATGAAAAACATGAGCTTAAATCAAAAGAAAAGGTCGAATTTTTCTTTACGGATAAGTTTAATATTTTTCAAGGTTATTGTTTGAGTTAAAGCAAGATTTATGCTGTCAAAAAAGGTCTATTTTTGACGATTTTCAATCCTTTAAATTCTTGTAAAAAACCGCGGGTAAAAACTTTTTGGCTTATTTTGTAACATTTAAGCGAAAAATGAAATAGTATGTTAGTGTGAAAGCAATGCTTTCAATTACATAAGATTTAGGAGGAAACAAATGAACTTTTTCAACAATAACACTTGTGGTGGCAACGGTTTCACTACGGGCGGGTGTGATTGCTGCTCAATCATTGTTCTCTTGCTTTTGCTTCAATGCCTCTGCGGTAATGGAAATGGCGGTTGCGGAATTGATTTATGCACCCTTCTTCTCATTTTGCTCCTTTGTGGCGGATGTGGCAACGGCTGTGGCTGCAAATAAGACAGCACGAACCTTGTTTGACAAAAAGATAGGCGCAATGCCTATCTTTTTTTGCGTGCATGAGTTTCGCGATTGTAATTGTTTTTTCTTTGTGCTTTTTCTCGCCAAACAATTAGTCTAAAACTTGTAAAAACAATAAAATAGTTAAAAAAACAAAAAAATTCTTTACAAACTGACAATTTTAATATAAAATATATGCAAGAGAAAATTGAAAGAATTTTTCCTTACAAAGGAGTGCATATGAAATTTGATAAAGATTGCCAAGTTATCTGGCATGATAGAAGAAGATACTGGGGGATGCCTATTTCCTTTACCCGTTATTATCTTGTTAAAAAAGAGGGACAATGGGTCAAATTTTTCCGTCATAAAGGCTTTTTTAGCGCAGTTATTGACGAAACAAACGTTTATAGATGCAAAGATGTCTCTATGAGCCAAACTTTGGGAGATAAAATTTTTAAGACAGGCACACTCGAAATCACATCAAACGATGTAAGCTCTCCTGTTTTTCATTTAAGAAATATCAAAAACCCTTATAAGGTAAGAGATTTAATTTCTAGCACCATTGAACTTGAAAGAAAGAAACGCAATGTCGGTATCACAGAATTCCAAGCTTAACAGTTTGGATTTTTTTTATATTTCTCTTTTTCTATTTACAAACTAACAAAAATATGTTAAAATTACCATAAATTTGGAGGAGAAATATGAAATTTGATAGCGATTGCCAAGTGTTATGGCAAGATAGAAAAAGATATCTTGGTATGCCAATTTCATTTTACAGATATTATATCGTAAAAAAGGGCGATGAATGGGTTAAATTCTTCCGCCACAAGGGTTTAGTTCACTCTGTTGTGGACGAAATCAATGTTTACAGATGCACAGATGTGCGCCTAAAAATCTCATTTTGGGATAGACTTTTTAGAACTGGGACTATTGAAATTACTTCAAATGATGACCATGCACCAGTTTTCCATTTAAGAAGAATTAAAAATCCACTTAAAATAAGGGATATGATAAGCGACCTTATTGAAATAGAGAGAAGGAAAAAACAAGTTACACTTCGCGAATTCATGGGATAAACAACTATTTAAAACACGGTTTTTATATGAGCGTTACCTTATTAAAGGTTTTAAAATTGCGCCCAATAATAACCGTGTTTTTTTGCGCTTAAAAAAGACTTGAAAATTTGCGATATTTTTATTGTGGGGTGTAAAAAGTGATTTTTCTTAGGGAAAGGTTTTATAACAATAGCCTTGTTAACTAGTTGATGCGCACTAAACACTTTGAACTGAATGCGCGTAAAAAGTGGCTTTGGCGCCTAAGCCAAAGCCTACCTTTCGCCTTAGGCGAAAGAAAAGCACATTTTGCCCTTGCAAAATGTGCTTCTTTTTACGCCTCTTTCAATTTTTCAAGTTGTTTTTTGAAGTAATCTGGCAAATCAACCTCAAAAGCCATGTTTTGCCCCGTCCTTGGGTGAACAAACTCTATTTTCTTAGAATGAAGAAGTTGCCCTTTAAGAGACTTTTCTGCCTTTCCATAGACATCATCCCCTACTATTGGATGCTTCAAAACCTGAGCGCAATGAACTCGAATTTGATGTGTTCGCCCCGTTTTGAGAGAAAATTCCACCAGTGTTTTGCCTTCGTAATATTTAAGAACTTTGTATTCTGTAACCGCCCATTTGCCAGTGCTAGAAACGGCCATCTTTTTGCGGTCTTTCTTATCCCTGTCTATAAAGGTTTCAATTACGCCACTATCTGTTTTGAATTCACCCTCACAAAGAGCGACATAAATGCGATGACAAGTCTTGTTTTTTATTTCTTCGGCAAGAATTTTGTGAGCAAAATCATTTTTTGCAACCAGCATAAGCCCCGATGTGTTCTTGTCAAGCCTATGCACAATTCCAGGACGCAAAACCCCGTTTATGCCACTCAAATCTTTGATAGCGTACAAGAGCCCGTTTACAAGCGTTCCGTCTTTTGTAGATGAACATGGATGAACAACCAGCCCTTGGGGTTTATTGATGACCAGCAAGTCGGCATCTTCATAAATAATTTCAAAATCAACCTGCTGGGGCTTCGCTTCAAGAGGCTTGTTTTCTTCGAAATCAAATGAGACAACTTCCCCCTCTTTAACCTTTTCACCACTCTTTACAACTTTGCCATTTAAAAGGATTTTACCTTCATCAATCAAAGTTTTAATGTGCGAGCGCGACAACTGTGGATAATGAGACGAAAAAATCAGGTCGAGTCTTTGCCCCACCTCATCTTTTTCAATTACAAATTGCCCCTGCATTATTTATCCTCTTTCTCTTCGTCTGGCAACGAAATTGTAACCGCTGGCGAAGATGAATTATCTTTTATTTCTTGTGCACGCTTCTTTTCTATTCGTGGATAAATGAAAATGAAATAAATTATTGCCAAAATCACGCCTATGGTAAGGCAAATGTCAGCAATATTAAAAACCGGGAAAGTCATAAATTGCAAGTGTATAAAATCTCTTACTTTACCAATGAAAATGCGGTCAACAAGGTTGCCTAAACACCCGCCAGTGATTAGTCCCAGCGAAGTTGACAAAAGGAAACTCGTTTTATTTTTGTTCTTTTTGGCATCAAGGACATAATACACAATGTACGCCGAAAGAACAATGATTGAAATGGAAATAAGCAAAAACCTCTTCCCACTCAAAACTCCATATCCGGCGCCACCATTTTCAACATGAACAAAATTGAAAAAACCGTTAATTCCGTCCATGCTGTCGCCTTCATTTGGAAGTTTTTTAAACATTACAGCCTTTATCACGAGGTCAAGCGTCAAAGCCACAATCGTCAAAACTCCACAAAGAAAAATATTCCAAAAAAGTCTTTTATTCTTCAATTTCAACTCCTTTTGGCAAAATTAGATATAACCCCTCATCATCTCTTAAAGAGACCATTTTCGCGTCAGCACCGTGGCAAAATCCTTTTAAAAAAGCAAGGACTTCTTTGCCAAGCTCACGCGTACATGAATCAAGTGAAATTATAATCGCCTTGTCCTTTTTAACAAAAATAGAAAATTCTTTTGCCTGTTCAGTGTTTTCTGGATAATAAACAGGCACTCCGTCTATTTCGTCTGGACGCGTTTGTCCCTCTTCATTAAGATTATATGTAGCCTTTGGTTTGACAGACTTACTCTTAACCTTTTTATCACCTTCAAACCCAAGAGCCTTAAAAATTCCTCCCCAGAATCCCATATTCTCCTCCAAGTGTAATCATTTTAACATAATTTAAGAAAAATAAAAAGGGTATTTACCCCTTTTATAGTAATTTTTGTGCGAAATTTATTAATTTATCTTTCTGGATTGATTATAAGGTCGCAAAATCCAAGATAAGGTGAGCGTTGAATGACATAAGAAAAAGCTTCGCGACACTCTGCAAGCACTTCTTGTTTATCCTTGCGCTCTATCGCTTCCCTATAATAACAAGCGGTTTTTCTTTTAACAAACTCAATCACGCCACGAGCAAAATCTTCATCTTCAAAGTATTTGTCATTAAGTTCATTTAATTTCAATAAGCCATTGACAAAAAGATAGAAATCTCTTCCAGATTTTGTTTCTTTTTCACTGAGACGACCCAGCATATCGCGATAATAAGGCTCAACAACCCCTTCTGTGCATACAAGTGCAAAACCACCATTAAAGCCATTCGCTTGTGCAAAAGAATCTACGCTAATTTCACCATCTGCATTTGCAAATCTGTAACAATTTTCACTTGGCAATTTTACTACATAGTAACCATCACTGTATGAACCAGCCATTTCCATAGGAGAAGAAAGGTCGCCTTTTGGGCTTCTAAAATAGTAAGCGCCATTTTTTGTAGGTTGGACAAGCGCAACTTTCCCGTGATAATCATCTGCATAATAAAATTCTTCGCTTTCTTTTCCTCGCTTATCGAAAAAAACAAAGCCTCTGCCCTCAGTCCTTTTAGCAAGACCCAAACCATAAGAAAATGGATTTGCTTTTGCCAAAATTCCACTCTCCCATTTTTTACCTACATATTGAAATTCTTGTGGATTGCGCTCAACCAAAAGCACATGGTCTGCACAAGAAACAATTTTTTCATATTCTCCTGCAACGCGCCCTTCAAGTTCTTTTAAATTATTTTGTTGCAAATCTTGTAATTCCATATATCCCTCACCTTGTGTTTGTCTAACAACATTATACTATTATTCGACAAAATTGTCAATATGAGATTTTTTCATTGGTTATTGAGTAGACATTTTACAATCGTTATTTCCCCGTGAGACTACCATTAACCCATTTTGCCAAAAACGAGTTAATAGTCAACTCATTTATATACTTTTTTGATTTATTTAGTGTAATCACTCACGCATTAAATCTAACAACTTATCCTAAAATATAACTAGGAGCCAGCAATGAAAGAAATAAATTACGATGAGATTATAAATCGAATAGGATATTTTAGAACGAATGCCAACTTATCATTAAGAGAAACAAGCGCAAGATTGGGATACAATCCTCAATTTATGAAAACGATTGAAAACAAAAGCATAGAACTTAAAGTAAAAACCTTACTTGATTTTTGTGAAATAGTAGGCATAACTCCACAAGACTTTTTCTATCTAGGTGAAAACTATAACAAAGAAGATAAAAATATTCTTGAACTTTATAGTGCATTATCTCCCGAAAGTAAGAAAACCATTGTCGAACTTATGAAAAAGTTAAAATAATAGGTTCTTAACAACAAAAAAGCATCGCGCCATCATTTAAATCAAAAAAACAAGCCCTTTTAAATGAACAGCAAATTCACTTAATTTGGCTTGTTTTTAATTATTCCTTTTAATCTTGTTTTTTATTATTCCTTTAAATCTTATCTTTAAGCCTTTTTAATAAAGGTATATTTCCCTAATCTCCCAAAAGGCACTTGGATGAAAGTAAAAGAAAACAAAACGACAAAAAAAGAACAAACAATTTGTTTGTTCTTTTTGTTTTTCTATTTAGATTACTCGATGATTGTAGAAACAACACCAGAACCAACTGTTCTGCCACCTTCACGGATAGCGAAACGAAGTCCTTGTTCGATAGCAACTGGGTTAATAAGAGTGATTGTCATATTAACGTGGTCGCCAGGCATAACCATTTCTACGCCCTTTTCAAGTTCGATAACACCAGTGATGTCTGTTGTTCTGAAATAGAATTGTGGTCTGTAACCATTGAAGAATGGAGTATGACGGCCACCTTCTTCTTTCTTAAGAACGTAAACTTCAGCAGTGAATTTTGTGTGTGGGTGAATTGAACCTGGTTTGCAAAGAACTTGTCCTCTTTCGATATCTGATCTTTGGATACCACGAAGAAGAAGACCAGCGTTATCTCCTGCGATTGCAGCGTCAAGAGACTTGTGGAACATTTCCACACCAGTAACTACTGTTTGTTTGCTTTCGCCAAGACCAACGATTTCAACTGTATCACCAACTTTAACTTGTCCTCTTTCAACTCTACCAGTTGCAACAGTTCCACGACCAGTGATTGTGAAAACGTCTTCAACAGGCATAAGGAAAGGTTTGTCAGTTTCTCTTGCTGGCTCTGGGATATAAGAATCAAGAGCGTCAACAAGTTGTCTGATGCAGTCGCAAGCAGGGTCATTTACATTTCCAGCTTGAGCAGCTTCAAGAGCTTTGAGTGCTGAACCTTTGATGATTGGAGTTGTGTCTCCTGGGAATCCGTACTCAGTAAGAAGGTCTCTGATTTCCATTTCTACGAGTTCAAGAAGTTCAGGGTCGTCAACTTGATCAGTTTTGTTCATGAAAACAACGATGTATGGAACACCAACTTGTCTTGCAAGAAGGATGTGCTCTCTTGTTTGAGGCATTGGACCATCAGTTGCAGCAACAACGAGGATAGCTCCGTCCATTTGTGCGGCACCAGTAATCATGTTTTTAACGTAGTCAGCGTGTCCTGGGCAGTCTACGTGAGCATAGTGTCTGTGCTCTGATTCAT
The DNA here is from genome assembly GCA_934771475.1 of uncultured Clostridia bacterium. Taxonomy (GTDB): domain Bacteria; phylum Bacillota; class Clostridia; order Christensenellales; family UBA1242; genus Caccovivens. Next base: position 42,368 of record CAKVMD010000005.1, on the reverse strand, counting down.
ATTCAACGTGTGCAGTGTTGATTGTGATTCCTCTTGCTCTTTCTTCAGGTGCTTTATCGATTTCATCATATCTCATTTTTTGAGTTCCGTAAAGCATAGTGATAGCGGCGGTAAGAGTAGTTTTGCCGTGGTCAACGTGACCGATTGTTCCCACATTTACGTGTGGCTTAGATCTAACATAAGCTTCTGCCATTTTAAAAATCTCCTTTTTTAAACTTACTAATGGTATTCTAGCATATTTTTTTGCAAAGTCAAAACAATTTTGCAAGATTTTCATCTAGAATTAATATTTTTGCCCTATAAAGGGCTATTTCTCTCCGAAAGAGGAAGAATTTATCCCCTTTCGAGAAAAAACAGTTTGAATTTGTCTAGACGAGTTATCTAGATGCTCTTTCGCCAATGATTTGGTTGGCAATGGACTTAGGAACTTCTTGGTAACGAAGTGGTTCCATTACATAGTTTCCTCTGCCTTGTGTTTGTGAACGAAGGTCAGTTGCATAACCGAACATTTCTGCAAGTGGAACTTCGGCGTTAACGATTTGAATTCCAGCAGATGATTCGTTACCTGTAAGCATACCACGACGAGAAGTGAGGTTACCCATAACTGTTCCAAGGTATTCATCAGGAACTTCAACTGATACTTTCATAATAGGTTCCAAAATTACTGGGTCAGCGGCCTTAGCACCCTCTTGGAATGCCATAGAACCGGCGATTTTGAATGCCATTTCAGAAGAGTCGACTTCGTGGTAAGAACCATCAACAAGTGTAACTCTAAAATCAACAGTTTCATATCCAGCAAGGACACCATTCATACGAGCCTCTTGGATACCAACATTGATAGGTTGGATATATTCCTTAGGAACTGATCCACCAACAGTTTTATCAATAAATTCATAACCGCTACCAGCTGGAAGTGGTTCCATTTCAATAACGCAGTGTCCATATTGACCTTTACCACCGCTTTGACGAATGAATTTACCTTCTGCTCTAACCGCTTTCTTAATTGCTTCACGGTAAGAAACTTGTGGTTTACCAACAGTTGCTTCAACTTTGAATTCTCTTAAAAGTCTGTCTACAATAATTTCAAGGTGAAGTTCGCCCATACCAGCGATAAGGGTTTGTCCAGTTTCTTGGTTTGTTGAAACTCTGAATGAAGGGTCTTCTCTTGAAAGTTTTGCAAGAGCGAGAGCCATTTTTTCTTGCATATCTTTTGTTTTAGGTTCGATAGCAAGTTGAATAACTGGTTCTGGGAATTCCATACTTTCAAGTTGAATTGGGTGTTTTTCATCACAAAGAGTGTGTCCAGTGATTGTATCTTTAAGTCCTACGATAGCGGCAATATCACCTGCTTCCACCTCAGTGATTTCTTGACGAGTGTTAGCGTGCATACGGATAAGACGACCAACTCTTTCAGTTTTGCCTGTGTTTGAGTTGTAAACATAACTTCCAGCAGTGAGTTTTCCAGAATAAACACGGAAGAAAGTAAGTCCACCAACAAATGGGTCAGTCATAATTTTGAATGCAAGACCTGCAAGAGGTTGATTTGCATCAGGAGCACGAGTTTCAGTCTCGCCAGTGTCTGGGTTGATTCCAGTGATGTGGTCAATATCAAGTGGGCTTGGAAGATAGTCAACCATAGCATCAAGAAGCATTTGAACACCTTTGTTCTTGTAAGAAGAACCGCAAAGAACAGGAACAAATGTCTTGTTAATAGTTGCTTTTCTGATTGCCTTTTTGAGTTCTTCAATAGAGATTTCCTCTCCACCAAAGTATCTTTCAAGAAGGTCATCGTCTGTTTCAACGATTTTTTCAATCATTTCATCGTGTGCCTTTTGTGCTTTATCTTTAAGTTCGGCAGGGATATCAGTGATTTCGATTTCCTTTCCAAGGTCGTCCTTATAGATTTCGGCTTTCATTGTAAGAAGGTCGATAATTCCAGAGAATGTCTCAGCCTCTCCGATAGGCATTTGAATAGGAAGAGCTTTTGTTTTAAGTCTGCGTTCGATAGACTCTACACAGCCAAAAAAGTCGGCAGCATCTCTATCCATCTTGTTTACATAAATGATTGTTGGAACTTTGTATTTGTTTGCTTGACGCCAAACTGTTTCAGTTTGAGGTTGAACCTTATCACGAGCAGACAAAACAAGCACAGCACCATCGAGAACTTTAAGAGAACGTTCTACTTCAACAGTGAAGTCAACGTGTCCTGGGGTATCAATGATGTTGATTTTGTGGTCTTTCCAGAAACAAGTAGTACAAGCAGAAGTGATTGTAATACCTCTTTCTTGCTCTTGTTCCATCCAGTCCATGGTTGCAGCGCCGTCATGAACTTCGCCGATTTTGTGGCTTTTACCAGTATAGAAAAGAATTCTTTCTGTTGTGGTTGTCTTACCAGCATCGATGTGAGCCATGATACCAACGTTTCTAGTCATTTCTAGATTATTAGCCATAATTTTTCTCCTTAATTAATTTAACGAAAACTCATGTTTGCCCACGAATTTTCTTATGGGGCAAGCCCCTTAAACGCACAATGAATAATGAACATATTTTTAAATAAATAGACATAATTGTTTGCGCGTGAATATTCAAATGATTACCACTTGAAGTGTGCGAAAGCCTTGTTTGCTTCTGCCATTCTGTGCATTTCATCTCTTCTTTTGATAGAAGCACCAGTTGAGTTGTAAGCGTCCATGATTTCGCCAGCAAGTTTAGCATCCATTCCTCTTTCTCCGCTTCTCTTTCTTGCGAAGTCAACCATCCATCTGATGGCAAGAGTTTGTCTGCGTTCTGGGCGAATTTCCATAGGAACTTGGTAGGTTGCACCACCAACTCTTCTAGATTTTGTTTCAAGCACAGGCTTAACATTTTCGATAGCAGTTGTGAAAACTTCCATTGGATCTTGGTCCATTTTTTCTTTAATGATGTCAAAAGCACCATAAACTATTCTTTGAGCAAGTCCTTTTTTACCAGACTCCATAATTTGGTTAACAAGTTTGGTAACAACTTTGCTTGAATAGATTGGATCAGGAAGAACATCTCTTTTAACTGCACTATTTCTTCTTGGCATATTATTATTCTCCTTTTGTTAATATCATTGTTGCCCTAAGGGGCGAATTGTGCAAATTTGTTCCAAACCTAATTATTTAGTTTTCTTTGGACGTTTAGCACCATATTTAGAACGGCTTTGTTTTCTGTTTTGAACGCCGGCTGTATCAAGAGTACCTCTTACGATGTGATATCTAACACCAGGGATATCCTTAACTCTTCCGCCACGAACAAGAACAACACTGTGCTCTTGAAGGTTGTGTCCAACACCAGGAATGTAGCAAGTTCCTTCTGTTCCGTTAGAAAGTTTAACTCTGGCAATTTTTCTAAGAGCTGAGTTAGGCTTTTTAGGTGTTGCAGTTCTAACAACAAGGCAAACACCTCTCTTTTGAGGGCACTCGTCAAGAAGTGGCGCTTTGCTCTTCTTCTCGAAAGTTTCTCTTCCTTTTCTAACAAGTTGGTTTATTGTAGGCATATCATTTCCCCTTTTAACTGCTCTATAAGCAGAAATTCTTTTGTCGATTAAAAAATGCGACAATCCTTGCAGGCGTTGTCGCACATAAAAATGCTTATTTCTAGTAAAACATGAACAACACGATTACCTTTCTTAGGTAACTTTGCTTTTAAGCAAATCGGCATATCTTGTTCCAGCAAGAACACCTGTTGTTTGTTTATGCGAGGTTGGAAATTCCAAGCATTGCCTCCGACAACGAAGCATACGGGCATATTATAACAAACCGCGTCCTCGTTGTCAAGAAATTTTTGGAAGAATTTAAAAAATTAAAAAATCAATGATGCTATCACTTGGCACGGCAAACACTATTCCTTGAATAATATCTCCACTATTATCTCTTACCCTAAAACTCACAATGCCCAAAAGCTCTCCAAACTCGTTGAAGATGGGGCCTCCGCTATTACCCTCGTTAGCCACCATACTAATCTGCATAACTCTACGACTTATTTCTTTTAATACGACATTTCGCACTTCACTTGAAATTACGCCAGATGAAAAACTTAAACCAAAATTGCTTGGATTGCCAATAGTATAAACTATTTGACCGACATTCCATTTTGCCTTAATGCTAAACGATTGACATTTCGCATCTATTTTCAAAAGTGCCAAATCATCTTTTTCTGAAATTTTCAATATTTGTGCCTCGCGGTAATTTTCATCATTTACAAAACGAACATAAACATGGTTAGCCACCTCTAATGAAGTACTTTTTTGAACAACATGCCTATTTGTCAATATAGTCCCATCGCTCTTAACAACCGCACCAGTTCCATAGGCGACAACTCCGTCAAAATCCACTTTTATCTCAACAACTTTTTGTATATTTTGAGCATAAATTTCGTTTATGGAAGGCTCACTATTAAAAAGAACTAAAAACAGCCCCACTATATTAATAGTTAATATCAAAATTAAAATTATTTTTTCACAGTATTTTTTCATAATTTAACCATTTTTATTATTTTGACAATCTCTCTTCGAGTAACTTTCCCCCAACAATTCCTTTAAATCTCCTTCCAAAGTATGCGTTTTTTCATACTCCATTCTATCATTCAGCCATTTTTCTCTTCTTTCTCTCCAATCTTTGCACATGACTGATAAGATTTTACACTCCTCATAAGCGGATTCACTGAAAAAACTTGTAATTCTTTTATCTTTATCATATATAACCCAAACCCAATCTTCATCTGATTTATCTTTGGTTGGGACAATAAATGACATACACTTATTTAGATTTTTATTATAGTCTGTATAAATTTTTAAATCATCAAGGATATAAGTCAAATCTACATCTTTGTCTCGTTCCATTTCTTGCAAAGACTTATAAGCTTTTCCACCACAGACTTCAACAAAATACTTTACAACATCATCAATCGTAAAATTATCCCTCTTGCCAAATATTTGTTCAGCTTTATCTAGCAATTTTTCAAAGTTTTCCCCATTCATTTAATACATAACCTCTTTACGCAACTGGTAATCCAAAAAACGCATGCACCCATCCAAGTTTTTTATAAACTCCACCTTGTTTATACAAACAGTGATAATGATTTAAATATATTACACTACTTGACGCATCATCTCCATAATGATTCTCATATTGAAATGGTAAAAACGCGCCTTTTCTTTGAATTCCAGGAATGTAACCAGTATTTTGAACCGCAGATGCAGATGTCGTTGAATATGGAGACCAAATACTCCCCCCCTTTTTTATCCAATTTGAAGCATTTTTTTGACTTGTTGTTTTATAGTGAGTTGTAAGAGGCACCCCCTTTACAACCGCATCAATAAGTAAATAACAATCGTTTCTATTCTTTGTCGCCGTATATACAGTAGCTATCTGCGTCGCTCCAATTTCTATTTTTTCTTTAGTCCTTTCTGCAGTAATTGCTCCGCATGCCAATCGAACCTTCTCCCATACCGAACATACACCATCTTTTAATGAGCTTATCACGCTAGTTCCTGAGCTTATCACGCTAGTTCCATCGTATATATAAGTTGGCGCATTACTTCCATAAATCACAACGCCACCAAGGATAAACAGCATAATTAGCATCGTGACCGAAGTGATTGTCACCGCAAAGCATTCATCAATATTGGTTTGTTCTATTTCATTAGTTAAGTTAATCACATCCCCATTTGTGCTCGTCAACCAAATAGTATCATTCTCATCTACAGAGTAGATGGCTTCTAGTGATTCTTCGCCTGCATTTTTTACAATTTTCGAAAGGACAACTTTATCTTCCGAAAGTCGAAAATCCGCCGAAATTTCAGTGTCATAATCAGCACCTGCATCGCTTAGAGCTTGGACTCCTAAAGTGCTTAATTCCCCAGAATAAGAGAACCCCGAACTTGATGCCTCTATTTTTAAATTATGTAAGGAATCAATAAACTTTTGACCTTTTTCTTCAAATGAAACTTCGCCAATTTCGTCAACATTAATTGTCCTTTCACAAAAATCTACCGACAACTCTTTAGACGCTAAATGAACCGCGAAAATAGGTACTAATGACAAGCATAATACAAGCATTAAAATACTAAAAATATTATATTTCTTCATTTCTCCCTCCCAGTTTAAATGATACAATATATTGTAAAATTTGTCAATAATTTTATAATATTTAAAATTAACATTAAAAATAGGATTTTTCAATTACAAAGTCGTCGTTTTTAATTTAATAGAATATCATCATAATTTAATCATGATGTATATCTTTTTTATCCAGATATATTTCCCCCAACAATTCCTTTAAATCCCCTTCCAAAGTATGCGTTTTTTCATACTCCATTCTATCATTCAGCCATTTTTCTCTTCTTTCTCTCCAATCTTTGCACATGACTGATAAGATTTCTGTCTCCTCTCCGCCATATTCCTCAAAATAACTTGTAATGATTCCATCTTTATCATAGCCTATAATAAGTTGGTATCCAACTCCTTTGTCGAAATCAGAATTAGAATGCAAGTATAGAGCTTTATATGGCTCACTTTTTACCGATTGTTGAGTATAATCTTTAACAGAAAGTGTTGTGTCTTCATGCGTATGTTCAAATATAATCATTGATTTAATATCATCATAGACCTTAGCTCCAAAATTTTCAACAAAATACTTTACAACATCATCAATCGTAAAATTATCCCTCTTGCCCAATATTTGTTCAGCTTTATCTAGCAATTTTTCAAAGTTTTCCAAGTCCACCCCCATTACCCTTTTAGAGCGTTATACTCCTCTTCTGTGATGATTTTTATTCCAAGAGAACGGGCTTTGTCAAGTTTGCTTCCAGCGCTTTCACCAGCCAGAACATAATCGGTGTTTTTGGAAACTGAACCTGAGCACTTTCCTCCCATACTTTCAATTTCTTTTTCAACCTCCGCTCTGCTTCGAGAGATTGTGCCAGTAAGCACAAATGTCAGTCCTTTAAGCTTTTGATTTTGAACAAGATTTTCTTTTTCTTTAATAGTTACGCCTTGATTTAATAGGCTGTCAATTTCAGCCAAATTTGCCTTGTCCTCGAAGAACGAAACTATATTGTTTGCTATAATCTCACCTATGTCTTCAACCTCTAAAATATCTTCCTTTGAAGCGGTCTTAATTTCGTCAAGTCCATTAAAATGTTTGGCAAGGTCCTTTGCTGTTTTCACGCCAACTTCACTTATGCCCAGAGCAAATAAAAATCTGTAAAAATCAATAATTTTGCTTTTTTGAAGGCTTTTTACTATATTTTCTGCCTTTTTATCTTTAAATTTATCAAGTTTTAACAAATCTTCCTTATTTAATTTGAATAAGTCGCTTAATCTTCTAACTCCCAAATTGTCATACAAAGCCTCACAGGTTTTGATTGAAAGACCTTCGATATTGAACGCTTCTCTGCTCGCAAAATGACTTAATCTATCCACCACTTGCTCTTTGCAACCAAGGTGATTTGTGCAAAATAGAAGCGGCCCTTTTTGAGTTAATTTTCCCCCACAGCAAGGACAAAGTTGTGGAACTAAGACGGGAACTGAGTTGTCAAATTTTTCGGCAAGCCCCATTATTTCTGGAATCACCTCATTTGAGCGTCTGACAAACACGCGTGAATTTTCATATACATCTTTTCGTCTTATATCATCAATATTGTTTAGCGTTGCTCGTGAAACTGTCGCCCCAGCAAGCAAGACTGGCTGTAAGTTTGCGATAGGTGTAACCCTTCCGCTTCTTCCAACCTGCCAAGTAACATTTTGAAGAATAGTGGTAACCTCTTGCGCTTCAAATTTGTATGCGAGAGCCCACTTAGGAAACTTTGCCGTCCAACCTATTTCTTCACGAGGAGAGACCTTGTTGATTTTTATAACCATTCCGTCAATCATAACATCAAGTTTGCTTTTCTTTTTGTCGATGTCATTTATGCAATCTATAATTTGCTCGCACGAAGAGCAAAGTTTAAAATAATCGCCAGTTTTAAAACCATTTTCCTCTAAAAACTGATGCATTTGTTGTTGAGTGGAAAAAGTTTTGTCAGGACAAGCGAGAATTGAATAACAAAAATAGTCAAGGTTTCGTTTCGCAGTCTCTTTTGGGTCGAGGTTTCTTATTGCCCCAGCCGCTGCGTTACGAGGATTTTTAAGTTTTTCTTCCGCTGTTTGATTGTACTTTTCAAAGTTTTTATTTGTCATCATGCCTTCGCCTTGCACAATCAATTTCCCTTTGTATGGAATTTGCAAAGGCACACTTTTGATGGTTTTAACTTGCAACGAAACATCTTCACCAATCGTTCCATTCCCGCGGGTCGTGGCACTCACAAAAACGCCCTCGTTGTACTCAACTACAATTTGTAACCCGTCAAACTTATATTCAACCGCAAAGTCAGTGTTGTCCGCAAGTTTTTTCATGTCCGCCACCCATGATGCAAGTTCTTCAAAATCACGCACCTTGTTAAGCGAATATAAAGGCACTTCATGACGCTTTTTTTCAAAACCTTCTAAGACTTTATCCCCCACTCTCAATGTTGGCGAATATGGAAGAGTTGTCCCCGTTTCCTTTTCAAGGTCAACAAGGTGATAATAAAGTTTATCATATTCACTATCCGAAATGGTAGGGTTGTCTTTAACATAATAGTTGTAATTGTGCTTCTCAATCTCGCTGATAAGCGCTTTCATTTCTTCAAGTTTATCCATAACACCTCCTATGAAAGTATGTCAAGTTTTGCTGTTTCAAGCATTAAACTCTTTTTGCCAAAATCGTCAAAAATAATATCTCCAACAAGACCGTCATCACTTATTTCGACAATTTTTCCTTCGCCAAACTTTTGGTAAAAGACCCTCATGCCTACTTTGTAACGACTCACATCCTGCTTTGGTTTTTCATCTTTTGCCTCATTTTTTAGCACCAAATTTTTGTTAAATAATGGTTTTGGAGCAGAAAAATCATTAAAATCATTAAAATTATCGCCATTTTCTTCAAAATTATATACTTTTTGAAATTTCGCCTTGCCTATGTAACCATTTTGCGAGCGAGAATATCCGTCATAAGTGCGGTCAGCAGTGTAACTTCTATTCTCCTTTCTCTCAATGCCTAAAAGCCCGAGTTCCTTGCAGAAGCGACTTGGAGATTGATATTGGCTTTCACAATACATATATCTCTTGCTTGCGTGGCTTAAATAAAGCCTTTCTTCTGCACGCGTCAAGGCAACATACATAAGTCTGCGCTCTTCTTCAATATCGGTGGAGGAGGTTGCGCGCTTAATAGGAAAAATCCCCTCTTCAAGACCTATTACAAACACCACTTTAAATTCCAGCCCTTTAACAGCGTGAACTGTTGCAATCGTAACTGCTCCACCTTGTCCAATTTCGTCATTTTCACTTGACAAGGTTATATTTTCAAGATACTCACCTAGCCCCGCATCAGGATTTAGCGCTTCAAACTCTTTCACTGATGCTACAAACTGGTCTATATTCATAATTTTGTCCATTTCTTCTTCAAGGCTTGGATTGTAAGAGGCGCGAACATTAAATTCATTCAAAACTTCTTCAACAAACGCTGAAAGAGGTTTTTGTGGTTTAAATTTTACGCGATTAAACGCTTCCGCAAAAGGCTGAAACTTTTTATAAAGTGCCGAACTTTTTATTTCTTCCCCAATGCAGTTTTCAAGCAAAGAAGAGTTTCTGTTTATTTCACCCAGTTTAGCAAGAGTCCCGTCTCCAATTCCACGTTTTGGGAAATTGATTATTCGCGAAAAAGATATGTCATCCTTTGGATTTACAAAAAGTCTCAAATAGGCAATTATATTTTTTATCTCGGCGCGTTCATAGAATTTAAACCCGCCAAAAATTCGGTGAGGAATGTTATATGATAAAAGCGCTTCCTCTATGCTACGCGACAGAGCGTTCATTCTCATCAAAACCGCTATGTCGTTATAGTCATATCCCTCACTTTTAAGAGTAGAAATTGTTTTTGCTACATAGAGCGCCTCATCACGCTCATCATAGGCGTTATAAAGAGTCGGTTTTTCTCCTCCGTTTTTATCCGTCCACATATTTTTATCAAGACGAGAAGAGTTGTGCTTAATCACATTGTTTGCAACCGAAATAATTTCATTTGTCGAGCGGTAATTTCTTTCAAGTTTGAAAGTTTTTGCGCCCTCAAAATCCTTTTTAAAATTGAAGATATTTTGAAAGTTTGCCCCTCTCCAAGAGTATATGCACTGGTCCTCATCTCCAACAGCAAACACATTTTTGTGCACACTTGCCAGCATTTTTACAAGGTTATATTGAACGAGGTTTGTATCTTGAAACTCATCAACTAAAATGTATTCAAATCGCCTTGCATACTTATCTAAAACATCAGGATTTTTTGTGAAAAGTTCAACTGTTTTGACAAGAAGGTCATCAAAGTCCAGAGCGTTGTTTTTTGCAAGTTTTTCGTTGTATGCCAGCATCATTGAACCAATTTTCTGTATATCATATTCACTTTCGTGAGTTTTGATATAATCTACATAACTTTGACCATTATTTTTCCAATTAGAAATGTGATAAACAAGTTCCTTTTTGATTTTATCATCACTTATTCCACGCTCTCCAAGTACTTCTTTTATCACCTTATCACTATCGCTTTCGCTGTAAATCGAAAAATCTTTGGTGAATGGTGGAAGGTGCTCTATATCCATTCTTAAAATTTTGGCACACATAGAGTGGAAGGTGGAAATCCAAACTCTATCCGCCCCCACAACCATATTTGATATTCTTTCTTTCATCTCTCCCGCTGCTTTATTGGTAAAAGTGATAGCGAGGATATTAAATGGACTCACGCCCTCGTGCTCAATAAGATAAGCCACGCGATGCGTTAAAAGTCTAGTTTTTCCGCTTCCAGCCCCTGCTGTAACCAAAACCGCCCCGTCAATCTGTTTTAGAGGCGCAAGTTGTTCTTCATTTAAAGAGTTTATATCGTAATTCATGACTATATGATAGCATTTTTTAAAAACAATTCAAAGAGAAAAACAAACTTTTGTTTAGGAAATAAAAATTTCTACTTGGTGAAAGGCAAAAGCGCAATATCAAACACCCCACCCAAAACAATAAACCACTTGTACCCCCAAAAAAATTAACCTTTTCTATTTACCCATTCACTCACCAAAATTATCAAAAAAATAAAAAATTAAGGAGGTTTATAAAATTACATGGGAGCATTTGACAATTTATTGCAAATAAGCGATAATTTGCAAATAAGTGATGATGTCAATACAACATCAATTCATTAGGATAAAATTTTATAGCGGGTGGATGTTGTGTCCCCAAGGACTAATTAAAAACACAACACCATTTGGAGGATGGGCAAAATGAAAAGATATGATTTAGTGAAACTAATAAACAGTGAGCCATACTTGCAAAACAATTTATATAAAGATTTGCATGGCATTATAACTGATGTCTTTACGATAAGTGCAAATGTTTTATTTTTAAACCCTCAAAATACTGGCGATTATGCTTTTGTTAATATAAAATTAAAGGGCTTGCTTCTTTGCGAAGAAAAACTCCCTGATAATATGAAAGAACTAATAGAAAATAAAATTGCTGAAATTACCACGAAATCTAAATCGTCATTTGAAGACATCCCTTTTCACGATTTTGACCATGTAGAACTTATCGTAGAAAACCCCAAATATTCTAAATTGGGCATACACAAAGGAGCCAAAGGTTATGTTATGGACAGCAAGGCGGTTCAAGGCTATGTTGAAGTGGACTTTTCAAGCATAAAGAATAATGGTGAATATGATGGTGATTGCATTTCTGTTAATATAAAAGATTTAAAAATCTTAAAATGATTTTTGGTCTCTTTTATCGCTAAAACAATATTTAATATTTTTTTATTTCTATAAAAGCAAAAAATGCTTTACACAAACCATTCTTGTTAAAAATTAAATAAATTCTATATTTTTTACGCAAAAAAAGGCTTTTAAAAGCCTTTTTTTCATTTTTTTGATATTTTTTTTGAAATTTAAATATTTTTCGAATATTTTAATTTTTAATTTTACATTTGTTTAATGTGAATAGATTTTTAAACCAATTATTAAAGGAGAATACAAAGCACTCCGCCTTTACCCTCGTTGACAATTCTGCCAAGAGTTTTTCTCATCTTGCGTTGAGCCTCGACTGGCATAGTGATAATTTTTGAATTGATATTATCCCCAACAAGTGAATAAAGGCTCTTTCCCAAAATATTCGTATCCCAAATTGTTTCTGGTTTAGTTTCAAATTGCTCTTGCAAACTCTTAACAAAATCTTCGCTTTGGTCCTCGCTTCCAACAAGTGGAGTAACCTCAGTTTCAACATCAACTCTCATAATGTGAAGGCTAGGTGCTGACGCCTTAATTTTAACGCCATATCTTCCACCTTGTTTGATAACCTCTGGCTCACCAAGTTCCAAATCTTCTCGGCGAGGTTCAACAATTCCGTAGCCAGTTTGTCTAACCTCTTCAAGTGCAGTTTTGAGTTTGTCATATTCAAGTTTAGCCACAGCAAGTTCTTTAATATATTTGACAAGGGCAAAGTCATCGGCAAGTTCATATCCGCATTCCTTTGAAAGAACTTTGTAAAATAGTCCATCTTTTGGAATAACATTAAACTTAATAATTCCATTACCAGCGTCAATTACTGAAAGCGTGATAGGGTCAAAGGCGGTGCTTTCAGAAAAAGCTATTTGATTTTTGTTTGCATCGCTTAATTTAAGCATACCTTGCCCAACTTTTCTCATTTCGTTTGTGATTTCGCTTATTATGTCATCATTAAAATCAAGTGCGCGAAGCCAATCAGGCATCTTCACTTGAATTGACTTAACCGGGAACTCCATAAGCACATTTTCAAAGATTTTATCAACATCTTCATCTTTGAGTTCAAGCGCGTTAATTGGGATAACAGGCGCATCATATTTAGTGGACAAACTTTGCGCCAACTTTTTATTGTCTTGTGAATGTGGGTTCTTGCAGTTGAGAGCGATGACAAAAGGTTTTCCTGCATCTTTAAGTTTCTTTACAACCCTTTCTTCGGCTTCAACATAACTGCTTCGAGGCAAGTCAGCGACCGAACCGTCTGTTGTAACCATAATGCCAATGGTTGAATGGTCCTCAATAACCTTTGTTGTTCCAAATTCGGCAGCCTCTTCAAATGGCATTTCTTTGTTTGACCAAGGCGTTTTAACAAGTCTAGGTTTGTCATCCTCGGTGTGTCCCATAACTCCACTCACAAGATAGCCAACGCAATCAATAAGTCTTACCCTCATTTCAGCGTTAGCAACTTTGATTTTAACCGCTTCGTTAGGCACAAAGTGAGGTTGAGTTGTCATAATAGTTTTTCCGTCTGCACTTTGAGGAAGTTCATCAAGAGTTCTTTCCTTTGCGTTTTTCTCTGTAATGTTTGGGACAACAAGCCTTTGCATAAATTGGCTTATAAAAGTGCTTTTACCCACTCTAACAGGTCCAACCACGCCAATATAAATATCGCCATTTGTTCGCGATTTGATGTCCTCATAGATTTCAAATTTTTCCATAAATCCTCCGATACACCATAATCTATGCCCGCAAAACCTATTTTATGCCACCATAAAAGGCAGATATTAAAATAAATTACGCACCTATATTTTTCACCCGAAACTTTAAAAACACTTGCATTATTTACGCATTTTATAGAATAAAGGACATTAAATAAATTTACCAATTTTGCCCCGACACAAAACATTTATTTTGTCCCGCAATCTATCACAACAAAAAACCTTTCCACAAATTAGGGAAAGGTTTTTATAAAAAATCTAATATTTTTTAATAAATTTTGATAAATTTTAGTAAAATCTTAATAAATTTATAAGTTTCTTCTATTTTTCTTCGTTATTTTCATCTTTTGGCGTATCATCATTCAGCGCTGTTTCACCGTCTTCTTTTGCGTCAACAGAGTCGTCAATAACAATTTCATTTTCAGGCAAAGATTGTCCTTCTTCCGTAACAACCTCTTCTTCATTTCCCTTCTTTTTAGAGAAGAAAGATTTGAGTTTATCTTTGAAACCAACATGGTTTTCTTTGCCTTTGAAAAGTCTGCCAATATTTGCATGATGTTTTGCAAGCATGATTGCATACATAACCCAGATGAGCGCGGTTACTGCCCAAGCATAAGGGATATGTTGAACCCAAGCAAACACTGTGTAAGAAATTGCAAGCCCACCAATATAAGAGAAAGAAATCACGCTTCCGATATCTACAAAGATGAGGAGAATAAAGCAAACCACAAACCAGCCAAGTGAGGCATACCAAATACTAGAAAATAGGAAAATTCCCGCAAGGCAAGCCACGCACTTGCCACCTTTAAATTTTGACCATACAGGGAAGCCATTCCCAAGCATAAGGAAAAATCCTGCAAAGAAATAAACCAAATCACCATAAGATGGCAAGATAAGTTTTACTGCAAGGCACACAAGCCCAGACTTTACGATTTCAGCCACGAAAGTGGTAAACGCGAGACCGAACCCAAAAGAGCGAAGCATATTCATAGTGCCGGGGTTGTGCGAACCAATTTGGGTTATATCCTTGCGTCTAGCGTTCCAAGCGATGATTTTGGAAAAGTTTATCGTTCCGATTAAGTAACTTGCTATTGCAATGAGGGTAAAATATAAATAAACCATATTACTCGTCCCCCTTTCCCTTAATGTTTAGTCTAATAGGCGTGCCAGTGAAGTCTACTCTCTCACGAAGTTTATTTTCAAGGTATCTTTTGTATGAGAAATTAATAAGTTTTGCGTCATTTACAAAAAGCACAAAAGTTGGAGGGTTAGAGGACGCCTGTGTAATATATTTGATTTTTACGCGTGCTCCGTTATGGCTTGGAGGTTCATGTCCAAGAATTGCGTCATGGAGTAGGTCATTTAAGAGCCCTGTTGTGATGCGCTTTGAAGAATTTGTATAACTTTCTTCAAGCATTTGCATAATTTGCCCAGTGCTTGCGCCTGTGAGAGCGGAAACGAAAATCACTTTAAAATAACTCATAAATGAAAGCGCTTCATTTAAAAGAGCCATAAAGTTTTCCTTGCTACGAGATTTAATATCCCACTTATTTACTACTATTACGCTTGGTTTTCCCGCCTCATGAACATATCCTGCAATGCGGACATCTTGTTCGCTTATTATTTCACTGCTTCCGTCAACTACGATTGCCACAACATCAGCCTCGTCAATAGCCGACATCGTTCTTAAAACCGAATATCCTTCGATTGAAACCTTTTCCACCGACCTTTGACGGCGAAGTCCCGCAGTGTCAACCAGTGCGTAATCTTTTTTATTATATCTAAATGGAACTAAAACGCTGTCTCTTGTTGTGCCTTCTTGGTCGCTTACAACAACCCGCGTCTGGCCAATAAGTCTATTTACAAGGCTACTTTTGCCAACATTTGGACGCCCGACAAGTGCAATTTTGGTGAGTTTTTCTTCCTCTTCGGAAAGTTTTCTTTCCTTAAAATGTTTGACAATTTCGTCAAGCACATCCCCCAGCCCTTTACTTTGCATGACCGACAAAGGCATTGGGTCGCCAAGCCCAAGAGAATAAAATTCATAAGTCTTTTCTGCATCAAAATTGTCAAGTTTGTTTACAACCAGCACAACAGGAGTTTTTGAGCGTTGCAATATAGATGCAACCTCTTCATCGTTTGGGGTTACCCCAACTCTACCATCCACCAAAAATACGATTACATCTGCCTCATGGATAGCAATTTTTGCTTGCTGGGCAATATCTTTTTGAAAAATATCATCACTTTGTGAGTCAAGCCCACCGGTATCAACCAAAGTAAAAGTATGCCCACACCATTCGGCATCGGCATAAATCCTATCTCTTGTTACCCCCGGGGTGTCATCTACAATCGAGATTCGCTTTCCACAAATTTTATTAAAAAATGTGCTTTTCCCCACATTTGGACGACCAACCACCGCCACCACGGGTTTATACATAGTTATTTTCTCCTAAATTAATCTTACCACACTTTGCCCCGCTTTTGCAAGTCTTTTTATAAAGCATTTACACGACTTTTAAGCCATTTTAAATGTATAAAATAGAAAGAGCAAGATAGTTTAACGCAGTGTCAGCAAGCATTTCTCCGCTTTTAATCTTATAGTCCACTTCTTCCAAAAGAGCGTATATCTTTTTAAGTTGAAGTTTAGAAAAATTTTTTACCTGTTCGCGCTGTTTTCTTATTGCATACTCCTTGACGCCTAAAAGCCCTGAAAGCGCATTGTCTGTCATGTCGCTTATAGAGATAAAAAACAGTCTTCTAAAATGGTTTGTGATAAGCCCTAAAATCCCCGGCTCTTTAATCATTTTTTCGAGAATTTTGAGTGCTTTATCCCCATTTTTTTGACCGAGTGCCTCTGTAAGTTCAAAAACCACATAATCGGTATCTTTGCTGGCTAGGTCCTCAACCATTTTCTTTGTAATAAGAGGGCTTGTAATATCATAATAGGCAAGTTTGTCAAGTTCGCAGTTCACCCTTGTAAGGTAGCCATTGCAGTAATCAAACAGCGTTTGCCCCGCCTCAGTAGAAATCTGTTTGCCCCTCTTTTCAAGTTCACTTGCAATAACAGCAAGAGCAGTTTTATTATCAAAGCGCTTGCAATCTACCCTTTCACAATTCTTGATTGACGAAAACTTGTCAAAATAATCAAAAATCACAATAATAGTGCTTTCAACTGGGCTTTCCAAATAATCTTCTAAAAGTTTTTTGTCATTTTCGGTGATTTTAACGATATTTTTTACAAGAATAAGGCGTTTGTCGCTACCAATCGGCATAACCTCACACGAGTCAAGAAGCGCTTTCATTGTAAAATTTTCATCATCAAACTTGACAAGGTTAAAGTCTTCAAGTTCAATGCTCGCCACCTTTTTTATCATCTCATACGCCCTATCATAAAGATAGTAGTCATCACCACTCATAATATAACAATTTTTTAGCCCCTCTTTAAGCCTTTGTTTTAATGTTTTCAATCTAATGCCTCCTTGTAAACAAATATATTTTCAAAAGTAAATTTCATATTTCCGCTTTCTTCGTAACTCGTCCAAGACTGTCCATTTTTGTTTACCGAAATGGTTACATAGTCATGACCGATTTCATCATTATCACCTACAAATATCACGCTCGGATTAAATTCGGCGAAGTACTCTTCATATTTTTGATTATACCGCGCGCTCGCCTCAGTTGCAATAAAAACTTTTGTTTCCCCAAACTTAACTCCCACGCCAAGAATTTTATTTTCACTTTTTAAAAATTCATACCAAAAATCACCGCACTCACCCGCGGACGAATACATTGTATTTTCACAAGAATTATCTCCACTGCACGCCACAAAAAGTCCTGTCCCAAATGAGGCAAGAGCAAGAGTATCTTCTTCATTTATTGGCTCAAAAGACAAGAAGTAGTCAAGTTTTTTCGCGTTATATTCTCTCGCGTAATTTTCAACTAAGCTATTGTATCCAACCAGCATTCTTTCTCCGCTAGATGAGGTAAGAATATAGCATGGACTTGAATTTGAGCAAAGTTGAACCGCTGATTTTAAATCACTTTTTACGGTGAGCGGACTTAAAAGCCCACAAACAGAAAGTAGGATGGCAAGTGTTCCGATAACAGCCGATTTTTGCTTGATAGGCAAAAGAACAAACTTACTAAACACAAAGATAAGCACAAAAAATACTATCATCACAGTTACGTGCACTTTTTCTATCGGCAAATATAAACTGGTGTTGCCAAAAAATCTTACAACATAAGTAACCCCGCTAAATCCCCACCCCGCAGGCGCAAGGATAAAGCCCATAAAAGGTAAAATGGCGCTGATAAAGCATGCCACCACAAGGTAAGGGAACAGCAAGCCAAAGAAAGGCACAATTATCAAGTTTACAAAAGGCGAAAGAAAGTTAAATTTTCCGCCGAAATAAGCAGTAAAAGGCAATGTGATTATTTGACTTGCAAGGGAAACTGAAAGGGCTGACGCAACCGGATAAGGCATGGCTTTTACAAACACCTTTGTGAAAAGTTTTGAAAGCAAACTTATGCCAAGAACACAAAATACACTCATCAAAAAGCCAATATCAAAAGCAGTCAGCGGACTAAATAACAAAATGATAATTCCCGCAAGTCCAAGCGAAGAAAGCGTGTCATATCTTCTGCCCATAAGACGGGATAGCATAAAGAATATCCCCATAAGCCCCGCTCTTACAACCGAAGGAGTAAATGAACAAAGGTATGCAAACAATATGATAAAAATTGTGGTTAAAACAAAACTTACATACTTATTAACTTTGCATAATTTCATAAGCCCTAGGAGTAACCCCAAAAGGAAACTTACATGCAGTCCACTGACCGCCAAAATATGAATTATTCCAGCATTTTTATAGTTTAATAAAGTGTCGTTTGAGATTTCTATTTTATCTCCAAACAAAAGCGCATAGCATAGTCCCGCGTTTCCCTCTGAAAGATTGTCTTCAAGTCTCTTTTTGACAGTTTGCCTTATGGTCTCATCGAATTTTAAACCACCCTCTACCACAACCATAGAACTTGAATTAATTGACGCAACATATCCAATGTTATTTCGATAATAATATGAGTTGAAATTTTTGAGTGTCCACAGCGAAATACTTTCTAGCTTCGTTTCAAATACAATTTTATCGCCAGCCTTTATCTTTTTGCCATCGCGAACGCTTATGTATAAAGAAATATTTTTGTCGCTTTTGCCTTCGATGACAACGTCGTCTAACAAAACTCTGTAATAGTGTTCTCCCTCTTTTATAGAATCGGTTACTCTTCCAACAACAGCCACTTGCTCAGAATATTCGTTTATTTTGTAGCACGCTTTTCCCGCAAAGAAAAGCCCTCCTCCAAGAATGAAAGCCGATAGAATAAGACACAATATTTTGAATTTTTTGGCAAGGCTCAACCATAATATAATCGCTATCATCGTCAGTGCTAAAAATGCAATAACAAGAAAATCTTTGTCAAAAACTTTCCTCGCCATAACAATTCCGCAAAGAAGAAAAACAAAGATAAAAAATAGTGGACGATAATTTACGACTTTTTTCATATTGCTATTTTAACAAATTTGATTAAATAATTAAAGAAATATGACATTATTTTTAACTTTTTTTGAAAAATAGTGTTAAATTCGGGGTGTAACGCGATATTTAATGCGATTTGTCGTTTGAAATTTTTGTGGCAACAACTCGGATTTTAGTGAAAGTTGTTTTTTTGAAAAAATATGGTGGGGCGCCTTGTCAAGCATAAACCTTGCGCGCCATGCGTTCGCGCTCAGGTGCTTATCCCCTTTGGGGATTTTTTGCGCGAGTTTTTAAAAACCCGCGCAATTTGCTTGACAAGTCCTTCCCCCGCATTATACTAGGCTAGAATTAATTTTGAGTTTTCTTATCTTAAATTAAACAAAAAAGTCGGCACAAAATATGCCGACTTTTTTAAGTTGTGAAAAGACTACTCTTTTTCGTTTTCGTCATTTGGCTTTTCGCCTTGCGACTCTTCTTTTTCTTCCACTTTTCCGTCATCTTCTTGTTTGTCTTCGCTAGTAGCATCATCGCCACCTTTATTTTCTCCTGTCGAACTGTCCTCTTTATTTTTTGGCATTACAACAATCCCAAAAACTACAAGAAGTTCGGCTAGTGCCATAACAAGATTTGAAACCGTTTCTTGATGGATTGAAAACCCAAAGGCTTCACCCAAAGTTGTAAGAAATAGCACGAGAGCGCCAGAAAGAGCAGTCCAAAATCCATAATTTTTAAACCTTTTCATTTTGCTTCTCCAAAACTAAATCTTTCAGGTCGCTTACTTCCGCCCTAACTTCATCAATAATTTTAAGATGCTTCATAAGGTTGTCTATCGTTGTGCGATACTCCTTTTCCCTACGCGTAGAATCTTTAAGTTGATAGAAAAACAAGAAAACAAAGAGTGTCGCAAAAACACCGTTGCTTATGACGATTTTAACAAGTTCATTCCAAAAATTCATTTATTTCTCCTTTTGGCAAGAACGATTCAAACTTTTGAAAAAGTCTTTCTTTTTCTCTCGCTCTTACTAAACGGACGAAATATCTAACTTCAATTTTCATCACGAATTTTAGCCGTTACCACAAAGTCATCAAGATTTATTGGTGAAAGGTCTCCGGTCAAGACAAATTTAAATTCTCTCCCAGTCATAGACAATCTTTTTGTTTTCATGACGCCATTACCTTCAAGTGTGAAAGTTTTTTCCTGTCCATCACAAATAATCTTACACGCAACTTTTCCATTGCATTTATAAGTGATTTTTGTAAGCGTTTTACGGGCGCTTTTTGCGCCAAAATCAGTATAGGTACTTTCAAACTTGCTTTTTAGCACTTGACCAAAAAGTTTGCCGTCAGAAGTAAGTTGCCCTATTTTATCAATATGCTGATTTCTAAAACATGCTAAAAGTTTGCACTTAAAAGGTGAAACAAAATTCATAATTTGCTTAATATCCACCCCTCTTAAAATTTCTTCTTCACCTGTTGTAAGGTCGTAAGAAATAAGTGCATTGTTTGTGTAGCCGGCTGTATACCCCTCGCATCCCACGACTTCATCATCACCGAAATCGCACCTGCAAGCAAGGTAGTACTTGCCCTTGTAGCACGTTCCAAAAAGTGCAGTGTTTGTAACACCTTTCATATATTTAAAGTTTTTAACTTCTATATCCTTTACGCTGTTGCCATTAAAGACTTTCAAAGTGCAATCTTCAACAAAATAGACCGCGTCTCTAAATTGGCAAATAGTGTTTGGATTTATATAAGAGCAGGCTTGATACATATGACTTATCGAGAATTCTTCATCCTGCGAATATTTAGAAAGTTGAGTTATCCCAAAGTTTCTAAATATATAGACATAGTCATTAAACGAAACAAGCCTTGTAAGGTCTCCCCTTGCGTCAGTAAAGTCAAGGTTTTTGACCAGCGTATCATCCCACTTTGTAAGGTCGGTAACTGATGAGTAAATAAGTTTTGGTGGAGTGCCAATTTTTATCCCAAAAAACATTCCATAATGACTTACACATGAAAGCATACCCGGAACATTTTCAAGATTTCTATATCCAGCGTTCCCTATAAGTAAGGTTGTACCTTTCCCAGAGAAGACCAAGTGTTCGATGCCATTGCTCATATATGGGAATGTGGTTGGAATATCAGTAAAATCGTTTTGAATGATATGTGTAAGTATGCGCTCGGCAAAAAGTTCATCATAGCAAATTAACCCTTCATTGTTATAGTAGAAAACAAAATAGTAGGTTATTCCACCAGATTTGTCATGCCAACAGAGTTGGTCTATTGCCTTAACCTGAGTCCCTCGCAGTGGCAAAACCACTTCATCATCAAGGTCTTCTGTATCAAGTGAAGAGGCAAGTTTTTCAAAACCTAGTCCACTTTTTAGTGCTCCCCTGTTTATCGTAATATTATAAACAAGTTCACCTTTTCCCTCTTTTGGGTCGTCAGCCAAAGTGTCCTTTTGTGCAAAAGAGATGGAAACCTCTTTTGTTTTCGCCTTGGCTGGGGCGTGCTTATTTAAATATAGCATTAAATCCACCCCCTCGCGGGCATTTTTATCTCTTTTGACTTACCAAGCAAAACAAGAAGGCTGTCTTTGTAGCGGTTGTCATAGATTTCAGCTTCATCGCTTGCCCCTTGCAAATAGAAAAACTCTCTCGCCACGCCATAGGCAAAAATTCGCTCGGGCAATGGGCAAGAAAATTCACTCGACTCTGTCAAAGCGTTTGGAAGGGTTTTATATGACACTGTTACCTCACTGGCAAGAGCAAAAAGGTAAGAATCAAACTTTCTAAATTTGATTTTTCTGCCATGTGCGTTTTTAACCTCCACAACATCTAGCACTTTTTGAGATAGACTAGAATAAAGCACTTTTCCATCGGTAGCACTAACAGTTTCAGTTTTTATTATTGGAAGATATTGGCTTGACAATTCTTCATAAACAAGATTGAAGCACCTTGTGAAAGAGTTTACTTTTTCTTGCTGTTCGTCAGTCAAGGTTGGGTTCTCCGTCCTTAAAAGTGAAGCAAGGCTGTCTTCATGACAAAAATCTAGCGCTAAAATGATTATATCTTTTACTTTCATATTATCTCCTTCAATAAATTCACCTGCTGTTTTATGAGGCGCTCGTAAGACTTTTCGTTATCTTTTTCAATCTCATCTAAAATTTTGTCCATATTGGCAATGCGAGTTTTTTGAGCAAACAGTATTGTCCGCTCGTCAAGGCCGTCAAAAGGCAAAGTAAAAGCATAACTACTTTTCGCTTGCCCGTGAACATGAACTTCATATTTTTGTTTTTCAAGATTGAAAACGATAAAATAGTCCTTATCAATTTCTTTTAGTCTTTCATTTATAAAAAAAGTATCCCCTTCAATAATTAGAAGATTTTTCATGATTTTCGCCTCCAAAATTTATTAAAAAGGCAAAAAATCAATTTTTTAAGCATATTTAAGTCTTGAAAACAGAATTTCGCCCTAAAATTAGACTTAAACATTTTGCCCTAAAAAAGAAATTTTGCCTTTATAAATTTTTAATTATTCAGTTTGTGAAGATGTATTGTTTACAGTAACATTTGTAGCAAAAGGGTTTGTTACTGTTGACTTAATTCCAGAAATTTTTGCTTGTCCGCATGGCTTATCACAAATAAGTTCAGCATATTTAACAAGGGTTGCAGAGTATGTTGGATAGCCTTCTTTTTGTTTCAAAATTCTGCCGTCCTCACCTTGTAACCATTGCCAGTCGCAAAGTTCATGAAGAGTAAAGTCGTTTGTGTTAAGAAGATACATAGTATCATTATCAACAAATCTGTCTGCAACAACTGGAATACCGTTGTGAGTGATTGTTTTGTATCCGCCGTCAAGAACTGCAATATCAATGTTTCTTCTATAAGCGCCAAGATATTCTTGATATGCGCGTCTAACTTGACTAGAACAAGAAATAAAGTTGATTTGGCTGTCAACATTCATGTCAAGGAAGTCAATCGCTTGTTGGATAACAATGTCAGAAATCTCTTGTTCGGTTGTGCTTACATAAGGGGTAAGCCATGGGTTGTCTGACTTGCTAACTCCATAGATTGAAGTTGCGCTTGAATCAAAGATTTTGCCAAGACCTGAGATTTCTTTGTCTTTTGAGCCTTGAACATAAACTTTGCAATTTGCTGAAATTGTGCCCGATGTACCAGCATAAGTGAATTTCTTATTTACTCTATCTACATAAGTGATTTTGAGTGGAGTTGTATTTACTTTTCCGCTGGTTGAGTAAACATCAACAAGCATCCCTTCAATAAGATTGTTTACCTTATCGCAAGTAAGAGTTTTGCTTGAAACGGCAGAAACTGTTGCAAGAAGTCCAGTTCCATCACCGTACAACATTCTTCCAAGGTTGAAAGCACTTGCCTTAACAAGTCCTTCCATTTCATCAGTTAAAAGGTTGACAAAAGCACCAATATTGTTTTGACTTGCTCTTACTGCCTTGTCTGAAATTTCAATTTTGCCATAAAGGTTTTTAAGTTCGCTTACGAATTGAACATATCCATTGCCAGAAGCATCTGGAAGTGCATCGGTTTCGCCACCTGCACCTACACCGCCATTAATTCCGAATGGTGCAAGTTTTCTAATTTCTTTTCCCCACACATCTTTGCTTGTGCGTTTGATTTTTGCAAGAAGTGGGTTTGCTTTAACATTGAGTTGGTTTGCTACAACTCCAAGATATACATTTTTTAAAGCATTATCTGCTGTTTGTAAAGTAACCATTTTTTCTCCTTTTTCTTCGTTTTTATAGTTTTTACTTGTTTTTTGATGTTTTTTAACGAAAAATCTGTCGAAAATCTTTAATTATTCAAACATTTTTCTTGTAAGAAGTTTCGCTTCTTCAAGCGTGGTGGGACTTTGCTCACTTACGCTTGAAAGTCTCTCACCACCAGAAGAAGCCATCACATAAGGAGCACTTGCCCCTTTGAGCCTTTCAAGATAATCTTCGATAACTTTGTTTTTTAATTCTTCGTTAGATAAAACATACTGATTAATAAGAGGGTCGCTTGAAGAGTTCTCGTCATTATTAATACGATTTAAAAGCGCCCTGCCCCAAGCGTCCTCATAAGAGGCAGAGCCTTTTTCTGTAACAAGATTTTTAATCTCGTCAGCATAGTTTTTTGCCTTGTCATTTTCTTCAAGGAACGCATTGAATTTCCCCTCATCAAAAGTTTCCTTTTCTTTTGGCGTTTCAATTTCCGTTTTATCTTTTAGCGTTTGACTAAGCTGTTGGCATTTCCTTGTAAACTCGCTTTGCAGAGAGTTATATGCGTCCATAAGGTCCTCCACACTTTTGAATTTCCCAAGGTCTGCTTTTTCGCGAGAGCCGACTTCACTCACAGCACTTTCCTCCTCCGTTACGTTTAAAACATTTGCCGGTTCCACTGTCGGTTGTTCTCTTTCTTCCATTTATTCCTCCTTCATCATCTTGTGAGCCTTAACGTGCTCTAAAAAGATTTGTTCTATTTTTGGATTTTTGGCTTTTTTCTTCTCAAAATCTTCACCAAGCATAAAAGCCACGTGCTCGTTTATGTGAAGTTCGTGGTCATCAATTTCACTAGGCTTTAAATTTATGCCATCAAGCAGTTTAAAGTTTTCTTTATCCGCTTTTTTAATGTGGAGTTCGTTTATGTCTTGGGCGCTTTCCCACGCACCAACGCCCAGCATCTCCATGATTTTTGTTTTCATTTTGTTTGTAAGATTGCCTTTCTCATCCGTCAAAATTCCATTTTCTAGCAAGTTGAAAATCATTTCTCGGCGTTGAGAAAGGGTTTGATTTGTGTCTGCATAGTCATCTACGATTATGTCATCGCTTGTGATATCGCTTGATGAGAAATAGAATATTTCCACATCGCCATTTTCGCCCACAATTCTTGCAAGGCGTGGGAAAACTGCAAACTGTCTATAAAGTTTTAAAATCTTCTTGGCAATATCGCGCATTGCAATCTTGATGGACTCAACTGAGGCGTTGAGCCTTGTTTCATCTTGCGAAATCATAAGTTCAAGTGTAACCCCGCTCATATTTGCAGAAACCCCACTTGTCCCTAAAATATCGCTGACGCCACTGATTTTGTTAAACTCCTCTAAAAGTGCGTCTTCTTCCTTTGCTAATTCTCCGCTTATAGCCTCGCTTTGCAAGTATTGAGGCTCTTTTGCGCCTTGTCTATAAACCAGCACTTTCCCCGGGCACAACCCCTCTTGCTCTAAATTATCAAGGTCGACTGAGCCATCCTCAACCGAAAGCACGCCCATAGAAATACGATTGATAAATTCGTGTTTACGATTTTTTACAGCATTGTACGCTCTTTGAACAGGAATAAGGCGTTCAATTACGCTGGTTCCCCAGAAACATCCCGGCTCTTCAATGCTGGTTTGTCTAATGAAAGGAAAATCACGCTCCTTTTCGTCTTTTATCATGTATGGAAGGTCGCCATCAAATGCCAGCCTATCACCTGCGACTATCGTAAGTCTGCCATTTGGATACTCTGCGCAAGGGCGTACATATCTTTCAACAACCACCGCAGAATCTGCTTTGCGGGTTTGAATAATCTTTGGCATTGTTCCATTAAAGCCAAGTCCTCCCACCGAGCCACTAACTCCGTCCAGCGAGAACACATTGACATCTTGCCCCTTGACATCAATGCCATACATAGACTTAATTTGGCTTGTTTTATACGCTTTGGCATGAATTATGCTTTGACACTCATCAAGACTTTCACAAGTTGCTGAGTCTGGATAGATTTCAAAAGGACTTACAACGCTAAGTTCAACCTCACCCGAAGTAATCTTCTTATCGTTATCACCAATTCCAACAACCTGACCAATATTGGAGTTCCAGCCAACTTTGTAAAACACAGTTCCGCAAACCTCGCTCCATTTAATTGCTTGGTTTACTTTTTCATTGATTTCAAGTTTATTTTTCACAGATTGGTATATTTTCTTAGAAATTTTGGCTATTTGTTTGTCTTTTTCTTCGTTTGTAGCAGGTAAAATGTTTATGTCGGGCTTAACCTTTGACAGTTTTGCAAATCTTATATCATAAATTGGCGCAATATGGTTAAAAACCTCCCTCTCTTGCCAAAAGAATTGACGGTCTTGCTCTTCAAGTTCGCCACCATAACCCACATTGCAGTATTGATTTCCCATTAAAAAGTTAGAGTTAATCTGCCAAATGAGGTCAAAACTTTTGCGCTCTTCGGCGCGCTTTTTAAAGTCGTCAAGGACTTCTTTAACAATCTTTTCTTCTTTCATCTTCTCTCCTTAATCTTTGATTTATCTTAAATGGACTTTTAATTGCTTTTGGCACTAACATTTTTGAAATTTCGTTATACATCCCTTTCAAGCACTCTTCGCAAAAACAAAGGTCTCGCCTTATGTTTCCACCGCATGAGAAGGTATATTTTGCTCTGTTGTTACAGCCATTAAAGTCGCATTTACAAAAATGATTACACTCATGAAGTTCCATCTTCTTCCTCCTTAATAAGTCTTTCGAGTCTATTCTTTTCCTCTTCAAGGGCTTCATCTGTCATTTCGTCCACAATTTCTTTGTAAGTCTTATAGTACCTGTCAAGAAGTAGTTTCACCGCTGACACATCGGGCGCATAATGTTTGGTGGTAACTTTCTTTTTGGCTAGCACAATATCACCATCTTCCCCGCTCGTGTACTCTTTAACAACATCGTCCGCGTCATAACCTAACGCTTTTTTAAGCAAGGCTTTTTTAATCATGTCCTCCTCGTCCATTTGTTCCCCTTTTTGAGTTTGGCAACATTATACCTTCGCTTTGTTGCGCTTTTCCACCTTTACTGCCAAAAATTTTGAAAAGTTGTAACAAACCCCCTCTTCTTTTGCTAGACTGATATTGTAGAGGTCAAACAATGAATAACTTGCTAGAAATGAAAAATGTCTCTTTTTTCTACCAGACAAAAGAAAGCGAGATAAAGGCACTAGATGATATAAATTTTTCTCTTGAAGAAAAAAGTTTTTCTTCGCTAGTAGGTCCAAGCGGTTGCGGTAAAACCACCATTCTTTCACTCATTGCTGGACTTTTATCGCCATCAAGTGGAGAAATCTTGCTTGACGGAGAAAAGGTCAAACAAAACGATGAGAAAATCGGGTATATGTTCCAAAAAGACCACCTCTTTGAGTGGAGAACTATTTGGCAAAATGTTACCTTAGGCCTTGAAATAAACAAACTTTCAAAGGACGAAAAAAAGATAGAATTTGCCCTTTCGCTACTCAAAAAATATGACCTTTACAACTTTATAAACAAAAAGCCTCGACAACTTAGCGGAGGCATGAGGCAAAGAGTTGCCCTAATTAGAACTCTGGTTATGGAGCCGGCTCTTTTACTTCTAGACGAACCATTTTCAGCCCTCGACTTTCAAACGAGGCTTAAAGTCTGCGATGATGTGTATGACATTATAAAAACGGAAGAAAAAACAGCGCTACTTGTTACTCATGACATTTCGGAAGCGTTAAGTATGTCCGATAAGGTCATTATCTTGTCATCTCGACCAGCGTCTGTCAAAGAAGAAGTCCTCTTGTCTTTTCCACAAAAAAGCCCTCTCGAAAAGCGAGAGGACAAAAAATTTGGAACGCTATTTGAAAAAATTTGGAGAGATTTATGTTGAAGCAAAAAGAGAATAATTTTTCAAAAGCACGCCAAATTTATTTAAAAAATGTAAAAAAGAATAAATTTTGGGTTATTTTTTGGCGAATTGCTCTTTTCTTGATTTTCCTCGGGATTTGGGAACTTCTTTCAAGCGTTGAAGTTTTAGACCCATTTTTCTTTTCAAGCCCTTCTAGAATTTGCTCCTGTATTGGCGCTCTTGCCAGTCAAAACAACCTTTGGATTCATATCTGGACTTCACTCTATGAAACCATAATCGGATTTTTGCTTGCTTCCGCAATCGGCTTCGTTATTGCTGTTGCACTTTGGTGGAGCGAAAATTTGCGCAAGGTGTTAGAGCCATATCTTGTAATTCTAAATTCCCTTCCTAAAATCGCCCTCGGGCCAATGATTATTTTCTGGGTGGGCTCTGGTACCAGCGCAACTATTGTTATGTGCGTGCTTATCTGCGTCATCATTACAATAATTTCCACTCTCAATGCATTCATTTCATGCGACAAAGATAAAATTTTGCTTATGAAATCAATGCATGCAAGCAAAGCACAAACATTTTTTAAACTTGTGCTTCCATCCGCTCTTCCCGACTTTGTTAGCGTTTTGAAAATTAATGTAGGAATGAGTTGGGTCGGCACAATTATGGGAGAATACCTTTCCTCACAAGCCGGGCTTGGATACCTCATCAACTACGGCAGTCAAATCTTAAAACTTGACATCGTCATGACCAGTATCGTTCTGCTTTGTGTTCTTGCGGGCGGAATGTATCTTCTTGTTGGCATTTTTGAGAAAAGGGTTAAAAAATAATCGAGGCAAAAAAATCATTCCAAGAAGCAAGATGCCAAGAACACTTGCGAGTGGGTAAATATATGTTACGATAAAACCAAATCCTAAAAAACTTAAAATAAATGGCAAAAGAATTGAAAGAAAAAAGTTTATCATTTCATTTTTGTTCAGCCCTCTTAAGGATGATGAACTCGAATACACAAACGAGAAAAGTGAGGTTACGCTTCCAAGGAAGATAAGCCCACTCATAACCACCTTTTGCCACGAACTTACCAAGGAAAGAAGTGGCATATCTTGCCCTATAACTGATTGATTTTGAAGTAAAACTGCCACCACTAAAAGAAGCAGAACACCAAGCGCAAGTGTTGCCCAAAAAGCCACTTGCGTTTTCTGCTTGCTTGTCAGTTTGGCCCCTAACGAGGCAAGAAGCAGTGTCATGTTTGCGATATTTATTGAAGTGTAAAGAATGCTAAACCACAAAGATGAAAGGATGCTTCCTTTTTCAAAATTTAGGTTTAGAGAAAGTTTTGGCACAAAGATTATCACAAACGCTAAAATCATAAGTGGCACTAAGGCGATGTTGAGCCTGTCAAGCGCCTTTATTCCCTTTTTAAAAACGAAGAGGCAAGAAATAAGCGTTATGGCTATAATCAAAAATGAGGCTTTTCCCATTTCGCAAGATATGTCTACAATGCCTGCCAGCATTGAGGCAGATAAGATTACATTTAACGATATCGATATAAACAAGAATAATTTTGACGAAGCAAGAAGCCTTGCCACCTTTTCACCATTAAAAAGAAAATATTTAAAAAGAAAAAAGAAAATGATTGTTGAAAATATGGCACCCAAAATGGCGAAATAACCATTTCTTGCGAAAAATACGGCAATTTCTTTGCCCGTTATAAACCCAGAACCGACAACTCCACCTACAAGAGCCAAAAAAGCATAAAACATAAATCACTATATTTTACTAGGCAAAATCAAAGTATATTACTTTAAAAGGAGCAATTATGAAAACTTGTCCTTATAGAATGGGCAAATGCGTGTCTTTGCGTCCAAACTGTTGCTATGGACAAAACCCATGCTTTTCTCCATGTTCTTCTCCTTGCTGCTTCCCTTGCACCTCATTTCCATCTTGGAACAACTTTCCTTGCTCTTCCCCACAGTTTCCACCATGCCCACAGCCATGCCCTCCTTGCGGAGATGGTTGCATGGGAAACGAAAGAAGATGTGATTGCGTGCAATTCTCAGTTCCAAAATCAGCGATTTTCTTCCTCGCTGGATACCTATTTTCATCAAGTATATGTAGGGAATGCAACTTATAAAAGTTTTTTAAAGCAGGTTTAATATTTAACCTGCTTTTTTAGCCCGCAAAACTTCATGGGCAATGTCGGTGTGTTATTTACAGGCACGCTATGACTTCGCGCTCAAAGTGAGCGCCTTACTTAAAAGCACACAATAACTTTGCAATGAAAGCAAGTGCTTCAACTAAGTTTACAAAATAATTAAAGCAAAAATCCCTATTTTTTCTAAAAAGATCTGTTTTTTTCGTGTAAAACTTAAAAAATATAGGCTTTTTTAATTTATTAAATAATCTCTTTTAAATTTAATTAAATTATGTTATAATCACCATAGAGGAAACATGAAAAGATTTTTTGGTAAAAAAGAAAATAACGACATTTTAATTGATGGCGATGAATATTTTCACCTTAAAAAGGTTTTGCGTCTAAACGAGGGGGATAAAATTATCGCTTGCACAAATGACGAAAATGATTATTACTGCACCTTGCAAAAGTTTGAGAAAGATTTTTGCAGATGCCACATTGACGAAGTTAAAATAAATGAAGGCGCGCCAAAGCGAAACATTGTGCTTTTTCAAATGATGCCTAAAAAAGAATATTTTGACAACATTATTCCAAAAGCGATTGAAATGGGTGTGAGCGAAATACAATTTTTCACAAGCGAGTGGACAATGGTGAAGGCGTTTAAGGAAGAACGCGTTAAAAACATGGTAACCACTGCTTGCAAGCAATGTGAACGCTCTGCGCTTGTAAAAGTGGGCCAACCTATCGCTTTTAATAAAATGCTTGAAAGATTAGACGAGTTTGATAAAATAATATTTGCTTACGAAAATTCGGAAACTCCTTTTTGCGAGGAAATGATTAAGGGCGCTCAAAACATTTGTGTGGTGATAGGAAATGAAGCAGGCTTTACCGATGAAGAGGCTAAGTCAATAAGCGCAAAAAGTCAAACCATCAGCCTCGGCAAAAGAATACTTCGCTGTGATACAGCAGTGGTTGCCACCCTAGCACTAGTGAGCATATTAAGCGGAAATTAAAAGGAAGAATTATTATGAAAGTTTTAGAAGTTTTAGATTCATTTTATCCAAGTATTGATGGTCCAGTTAACTGCATTGTCAATGTAGCAAAAAGCCTTAACCAAAAGGGGCTTGCAACTGTTGACTTGCTTGTGCCTTCGTATCCAAAAAAAGTTGAAATTGAAGGCATTAAAATTTTTAGATGCAAATCATTCAAAGGTCCAGAGGGCTATTATGTTGGAATGCCCAAATTTGATAGTAACATTAATAAATTAATCAAAAATGGCGGATATGATTTAATTCATGTGCATAGCCCATTCACACTTGGCAGGTATGTGATTTTAAAGGCTAAAAAATATGGTGTCCCTACAATTCTTACAATGCACACAAAATATAAGAGTGATTTCGAAAGAAAATTAAAGTTAAAAAGTTTACAATCATTTATGATGAGATACATAATGAAAGCGGTCAATTCTGCTGATTACATTGCATCTGTCAGTGATGGCGCTGGACAAACTGTCAGAGAATATGGATACAAAGGCGATAAAATCAATATAATTCGAAACGGAACCGACCTCAAACCAGTGCAAATCGAACAAAATGTTCTTGACGAAATTAAAACAAAGCACAATCTTGATGGCAAATTTGTATTCTTGTTTGTAGGGCGAATAGTCGAAAACAAAAACATACAATTTTCGTTAGAAGTCCTTCAAAAACTTAAAAAGCTAGGCGAGAATAATTTCAAATTTTTGATAGTTGGAAGCGGAGACTATGAAAACAATCTAAAATCGCTTGTTAAAAAGTTAAATCTTGAAGAAAATGTTGAATTTCTTGGTAGAATAACAGATAGAAAATATTTGTCAGCAATTTATAAAAGCGCAGACCTCTTCCTTTTCCCAAGCGAATTTGACACTTGTGGAATTGTCGCGATTGAGGCAGCAGCAATGGGAGTTGCAAGTGCAATGCTTGAAAACACTTGCGCAAGTGAAGTAATAAAAAACAAAGAAAATGGGTTATCTCTTCCTAACGACACTTCAGTTTGGGCGGAAGAACTTAAAAATATTATGAATGATAGGTCGCTCTTATCCAAAATCAAAGATAATGCTCAAAAAACAGTTTATAAAAGTTGGGATGATGCGGCATTAGAATATCTAGATTTTTATAAAAACGTGATTGCCCAAAAAGTTGATAAATAGACATAATTTGTACTAAAATTAACTAAATAAAAATTAAATTTTTCTAGTAGCGCCATTGCTTTGAGAAACAAAAACGCACCTTAATAAGGCAGGTCTTTATAAAAGACAAGTTTTATTAAAGTGCGTTTTTTATTAAAAAACTCAAATTTAAAGCATTTTTTTGCTATTTTTTTGAATTTTTATTTAATTTTTTATTTAATTTTTAATTTTTTTATTTTTATTTTCTATTTAATTAAATTTTCTTTAATTATTTAATCTTTTTTAAGATTTCATTATATTTTGGGTAAGAACTATCACCTATTGAATTTGCCAATGCTTCAACAGCGGTCTTTTGGTCTTTACTTAAAGATGATGGCATTTCTGCTTTAATTGTAACAAGTAGGTCTCCCCTATTTTTACTATTAAGATTTTGAACGCCCTTATTTTTAACTCTAAGCACTGTTCCGCTTATTGTGCGCTCTGGGATTTTCAATTCATATTTTCCTTCCAGGCTTGGAATTTCAATTTTACCGCCAAGGAGTGCTGTGGTGAAAGGCACATAAAGGTCCATAGTTAAATCATATCCCTTTCTTACGAGAACGCGATGGGTGCCGACGCTTACCTTAATATTAAGGTCTCCATTTATCCCCGTTCCCGAAGTTGGAGCGTTGCCTTCTCCCCTCATACGAAGTGTTTGCCCATTGTCAATTCCTGCCGGAAATTTAACATGAACTTGTTTATTAACTTTCTTGTAACCTTTTCCCATACAATCATCACATTTTTCTTTGATGATTTTTCCAGTTCCGTTACATTTTGGGCAAGCCCCTTCTCGGATGCTTACGCCAAAAATTGTACGCTCTTGCATACGAACTCGTCCACTTCCACCACATTGCGAGCAAGTGGTAAATTCGCTACCATTTTTCGCACCAGTCCCGTGGCAAGAGTCGCACTGCTGAATTTTGCCGATTGATATATCCTTTTCAGTCCCAAAGCAGGCTTCTTCAAATGTAAGGTTCATTGCAAGATTGATATCTTCGCCTTGCTGAGAAACTCGCGAACCTCCTCGCGCGCCTCCGCCGAAAGCAGAAAAGATATCACCAAAAATATCACCAAAGCCTCCTGCGCCTCCGCCAAAGAAATCTCCAAAGCCTCCGCCGGCACCTCCGCCCGCGCCAAAAGGATTGCCGTCAGCCGAGCCAAATTGGTCATAATTTGCCCTCTTTTTGCTGTCGCCAAGGACCTCATAAGCTTCGTTAATTTCCTTAAACTTATTTGCAGCCTCTTCGGTTTTATTCAAGTCTGGGTGATACTTCTTTGCAAGTCTGCGGTACGCGGATTTAATTTCATCCTCGCTTGCATCTTTGCTTACACCAAGAATTTCATAATAATCTTTACTTGCCATACTTATCCTTTATTACGACTTTAAGGGGGTGAAAGCCCCCTAAAAGTCATTTTATTTAATTTTGAAAACATGGAGGAAGGGTTTTGGGAGGAAAAATTTTGGTTTAACCCGCTTATCTTTCGCCTCCCAAGGCTTTTCGCCATTGCCCTTTTCTCACTTTTTTACCTAGAATTTGTAATTAGTCAACTACAACTTCTGGGTCGCTTCCGTTTGAACCATTGTTTCCGTCAGTTCCGCCGTTTGGGTTTGCTCCACCATTAGGATTAGCCCCACCATTTGGGTTTGCTGATTGATACATCTTTGAAACTATGCCATTTGAAACATTTGTGAGTTCGTCAAGTGCCTTTTTGATAACTTCAATATCATCACTTTCAAGCTCTTTCTTCGCTTTTTCAATGGCGTCTTGAAGTTTTTTCTTATCTTCTTCTGCAAGTTTGTCGCCATTTTCTTTAAGCATTTTTTCAAGTCCATAAACCATGTTATCGGCTTGGTTTTTAGTTTCAACAAGTTCCTTACGCTTTTTATCTTCCTCTGCGTGTGCTTCGGCTTCCTTAATTGCTTTTTCAATATCCTCTTCTTTAAGATTTGAAGAAGCAGTGATAGTAATGTTTTGTTCCTTATTTGTTCCAAGGTCTTTTGCCGAAACTTTAACGATACCATTTGCATCAATATCAAATGTTACTTCGATTTGAGGAACTCCTCTTGGTGCTGGTGGAATGTCGCTTAATTGAAATCTTCCAAGAGTTTTGTTTTGATTTGCAAACTCTCTTTCACCTTGAAGAACATGAATATCAACGCCAGGTTGATTATCAACAGCGGTAGAGAAAACTTGTGATTTTCTTGTTGGGATTGTTGTATTTCTTTCGATAAGTTTTGTAAATACTCCGCCCAAAGTTTCAATACCAAGTGAAAGTGGAGTTACATCAAGAAGAAGGACATCTTTTACTTCTCCGCCAAGGACGCCCGCTTGAATTGCTGCACCAACAGCAACGCATTCGTCTGGGTTAACGCCCTTGTAAGGCTCCTTTCCAGTGAATGATTTAACTGCTTCTTGAACAGCAGGAATTCTTGTAGAACCACCGACTAAAACGACTTTGTCTATTTGATTTTTGTCAAGTTTTGCATCGGCAAGCGCTCTTATTGTGCAGTCAATCGTCTCTTTAACAAGGTCGCTTGTAATATCGTCAAATTTTGCACGAGTAAGTTCATATTCCATGTGTTTTGGGCCAGTTGCATCAGCAGAAATGAATGGAAGAGAAATGGTCGTTTTTGGAGTTGCAGAAAGGTCAATCTTTGCCTTTTCAGCGGCCTCTTTAAGTCTTTGCATAGCAAGTTTATCACTTGTTAAGTCGATGTTGTTAGTTCTCTTAAATTCTTCAACCAAAAGGTCGATAATTCTATTATCAAAGTCATCACCGCCAAGACGAGTGTTACCATTTGTTGAGAGAACCTCAAAAACGCCATCACCTATTTCAAGAATAGAAACATCAAATGTACCGCCACCAAGGTCATAAACTAAAATCTTTTGGTTAGCATTTTCGCCTTTATCAAGACCATAAGCAAGAGCGGCAGCAGTTGGCTCGTTGATAATTCTCAAAACTTCAAGACCTGCAATTTTGCCCGCATCTTTTGTTGCTTGACGCTGTGCATCGTTAAAGTATGCAGGAACAGTGATAACAGCCTGAGTTACTGCTCCCCCAAGATAACTTTCAGCGTCTTGTTTGAGTTTTGAAAGAATCATTGCTGAAATCTCTTGTGGAGTGTATTCTTTACCATTTAAAGTAACTTTGTAGTTTGTTCCCATCTCTCTTTTGATTGATTGAACAGTGTTTTCAGCGTTGACTATTGCTTGACGCTTTGCAACCTTACCAACAAGTCTTTCCCCTTCTTTGGTGTATGCAACAACTGATGGAGTTGTTCTGTCTCCCTCCGCATTTGCGATAACAGTTGGTTTTCCACCTTCCATAACTGCTACGCAAGAGTTTGTAGTTCCTAAGTCAATACCAATAATTTTTCCCATAATATTAATCCTCCTTTTTATTGACAACAACTTTTGAATGTCTTATTACTTTTCCTTCAAACGTATATCCGGCTTGATATTCGTTTAAGATGATATTGTTTTCTTTTGTTTCATCTTTCATTGCCATCATGGCTTCATGAAGATGAGGGTTGTAAATCTCTCCAACAGAAGGGATTTTTTCAACTTTAAGTTTTTTAAGTGCGTCTAAAATCTTGTTTTCAATCATTTCGACACCCTTTAAAACCGCTTCATCATTAATTGATTTTTTTGCCTCTTTGAAAGTATCAAGGCAAGGCAAAAACACTTCGATAACTGACCTTTGACCGTCAATTTTGGCATTCTTTATATCTTCAATCGCATGACGCCTAAAATTTTCAAAATCTGCTTGAACGCGTCTTGCAAGGTTTAGATATTGGTCAGCCAAAACCTTTTCATCTGTAACGCAGTTGCAATTATCTGGCTTGTCATCGCACTCATTTTCATCGTTTGACGCGCATTTGCAGTTTCCGTTGCATTCGCAATCATCACCGCACTCACATTCGTCTTCACAAGTGCAACCATCTTCGCAAGTGCAATTTTCACCGCTTTTATTTGCATCGTGGCAGTGGCAATCGTCCCCACATGTGCAGTTATCGCCACATGTGCAATTTTCGCCACAAGAGCACTTTTCGCCCTCGCCATGTTCACTGCAATGACAATTATACTCTTTCTCTTTGTCCTTTTCCTTCATTTACTCTCCTTTTATTTCTCGAAGATTGTCTATCACCACTTTGAGCGCTGACGCAATCCCCGCATAATCCATTCGTTGAGGTCCTATAACACCGATTGAAGCAAGTTGCTTTCCGTTGACGCAAATTGGTGCTTTAACCACACTGCACTTTGCGTTGTCTTCGTCCGCAACCGTAACTTCTATATCTTCGCCTTTAACCTCCAAGATTGACGAAAGTTCTTTTTCATCATCAAGCACATCAAGTACTTTTTGAGCACTCTCTTTGTCGCTGGATGATAGAATCTTACCACTTCCCTCTCGTCTGACATCTAAATACTTTTGTTTGTTTAAGTTTTTAAGTCCCTCGATAAGCGAATTTACAACCCCTTCAAAAGATTTAATCTCGCTTTTCATGCCTTTTTCAAATTGGTTTATATTTTCAATCATATATCCAATCGTTTCGCCACGAAAATGTTTAGTTAAATAATTTGACGCATCCTCGCAATCCTTTGCTGTGGCCTTAACCTCAATAGTTTGATTAATGTAGCCCGACATCGTCCCAATAAGCACCATTATTTTCTCATCGAGAAGTGGAATAATTTTAAATTCGCTTAAAACTAAATGTTCCACCCCGCTGACCATAATAGCGGTTGGGTAGTTTGTTGCTTTTGAAACAATCCTTGCAATACCTGTTACAATATCTGTTAGAGATGATGTTCTTGATGATATAACCTTTTTCACATCTTCAAGTTCCTTGTTTGACGCTTGCGCGCTTGACAAAAGGTTCTCAACATAATATCTATAACCTTGCACTGTTGGAATTCTCCCCCCAGAAGTATGGAGTTGTTTTAAAAATCCCATAGCCTCTAATGTGGAAAGTTCGTTTCGCAGAGTCGCAGTTGAGCAGTTAAGCGATGCAACATCTTTGATACCGCCACTCGTAATCGGTGAGCAATCTCGAATGTACTCTTCAACTGCCATAGTTAAGATTTGCTTTCTTCGTTCGTTTAAAACCATAAACAACCTCTTTTTCGACTTTGTTAGCACTCTCGTCTTTCAAGTGCTAGCAATATTATACGCAATAAAAACAAAATAGTCAACAAAAACTGCAAAATTTTTAAAATTTTTTTGTCGAATTTTGAGTTTTGTTCTTTTGCTTGTTATTTAAATATAATAATATAATTAATTATCAAATCATTAATTGTTCACTCGTCAAAACTAGAAAATATTTCAGTAATTCGGGCGCTTAAAGAAAGTGCTGATGTTAATGATAAAATAACGAAAGGAAGAGCGCCTTGGACATCGCAAAAGAATATAAGCAAAATGAGATTGCCCGCATACTTGTCCGCCTGTGGCGCAAAATCTGAAAATGGCGCACTTTTTGAGACCGACCTTAAAAATGACGAACCAGAAAGATAAAGTTTATTTCATATTGCGTTTTGCGAGATAAAAAGCATATCGTTTGATATCCTTTTTTTGTTTTGCTTATCTGACTTGCCCCCTTTTAAACATACAACCCACCTCGCACAGTCCATTGCCTATACTTGTCCGCTATTCAAGTAAAGATTTGAAATTCTTTCTTGACATAAGTCCACTCTTACACTATACTTTTTATGAAAAAAAATTTGTAGTCCCGCACAAGGCAAAAGGAGAAACAATGAAAATTAACATTGAAAAATTAAACAAAAAACTGATTGAAGCGTGTGAAAAGGGTAACTTATCAAAAGCGAAAAAACTTACACTTCGCATTGGCAATGGCATTGACACAGTTTATGGTATAATAGGCGAAACCCCTTTAATGTGTGCGTCGAGAAACAATCAACTTGATATTTGCAAATTTCTATTAGAAAATGGCGCTGATGTAAATGCTAAGGGTATAGCAGACTACACTGCTCTAATGAAAGCCGCAGGCGAGGGCAACCTAGAAATTTGTCGTTTACTTATTGATAATGGGGCTGACATAAGCGCCACAAATAGTTTTGGGGACACCGCGTTTGACCTTGCTGTGTCAGTAAAGAGTAGTGGCAATTCACATAAAGAAGTTTGCGCTCTTCTTGGTGAACCAGACTCTTTTGCAAAAGTCAAAAAGTTTATTGAAAATGGAGGCGACATAAACGCTAAAAATGTATGGTCAACCCTTTTAGTTGAAGCCTCCGCAAGTGGTTACACATCGGTTTGCAAACTTTTGATCGAAAACGGGGCTGACCCAAACGCTATGGGCGGGGCAAGTTATACAGCATTAATGATGGCAGCAAGAAAAGGCAACTTAGATATTTGTCGTTTACTTATTGATAATGGAGCCAAAATCAACATTTCCAATTACGAAGGAAATGAATTGGTGTGGGCAATTATGCGAGAAGACGCGGACAACTTAGAGGTCTGCAAATTCTTAATCAAAAATGGCGCTGAGGTCAACGCCCAAGACGAATATGGCAGGACTCCATTAATGGTTGCCGCACAGCTAGATAAGACTGATGTTTGTAGACTTTTAATTGAAAACGGAGCAAATGTCAACGCATTTGATAGAGCCGGAGACACTCCACTTATTTGGGCAGCAATACGCGGGAACGCCGAAACTTGCAAGGCTCTCATAGAACTTGGTGCAGAGGTAAAAATTAAAGACCATTCTGGTGCAAACGCTTTGAAATATGGCGGAAATGATATTTGGGAGTTACTCCGCAAGTACACCACCCCACAAACTGGTGATGATGAGTCGGGAAATGGCGAAGCCGATGGTGATGAGTCTAGCGATGATGAGCCTGACGATGACGAATTTGAAAGGGAATAACTTAAAGAGAATAATTTAGACAGTCTAAAAAGAAAAACCTGTTAATCAATGAGATTAACAGGTTTTTCAAATATATTGTAGTATATAAAGATACAAGTTTAATAAGTCCAAGCCCTATTTTGTGCTATCTTTTTCCACGCGGAGAATGTCGCCTGCCTTTAATGAATATGGGCAGTTTATGGTTACTATTTCTTGAACGCGCTTAGCATCATCAATTTCTTGCCCTAGTGAATTGATGATTTTTTCGATTTTAATCGTCTTCAAAAAGTTTTCGTCTGCCGACAAAATTTCAAGGCTGTCTCCCACCTTAAAGCGGTTCCTCATTTCAACTTTGCACTTCCCGTCTTTTGCATCTTCAACAACTTTCGCAATAAACACATAAGTTTGTATTGGCATAGAGTCTTGCAGGTACTCTTTATCCTCTGCCCCCATATAGAACCCTGTTGTATAGCGTCTATGACTGGTCTTTTCAAGTTCGGCATGGAGCACATCATAGTTAGTATATCCGTCCAGCGCTCTACGATAAGCGTTGACGACTGACGCAACATAATAATCGCTCTTCATGCGTCCCTCGATTTTCAAACTGTCCACGCCCGCCTCTTTAAAGCGGTCAAGGTAATCAATTAAACACATATCTTTCGAATTTAAAATGTATGTTCCCCTCTCATCCTCTTCAATCGGCATTTCATCGTTACGACTTTCTTCACGGATATAATATTTCCATCTGCACGCTTGTACACACGCTCCGCGGTTGGAATCTCTTCCCGTAAGGTAGTTTGAAAGCAAGCATCTCCCAGAATAAGAAATGCACATTGCCCCATGAACAAATGCTTCAAGTTCAAGATTAGGGACTTTTTCATGCAAGGCTTTTATTTCATCAAGACTCATCTCTCTGGCAAGCACAAGTCTTGTTACACCAAGAGAGGCATACACTTTTGCAGTATGTGAGTTGTTAATGTTTGCTTGGGTTGAAACATGGATATTAAGAAGCGGAAACTTTTCTCGAATATATGAAATAAGCCCTAAATCACTTACGATTAATGCATCCACCTTCGCGTCTTGCAAAAGTTGAAGATAAGAGTCTACATCATCAAAATCGCTTTCTTTTGCGACAATATTCACCGTTACATAGCCTTTGCGCCCATGAGCATGAAGGTAATCCATTGCTTTAAAAATTTCATCATCGTCAAAGTTTCCAGCAAATGCACGAAGCCCAAATCTTTTTCCAGCAAAATAGACTGCGTCCGCACCAAAGTGCACCGCAGTTACGAGTTTATCAAAATTTCCAGCAGGAGCAAGAAGTTCCATATTTTCCTCACTTATTTTAAATTAAAATCTTAAAAACCAATAAATTTACTCATTTTTTCAAATTTTAATCAATTTTTTTGTCATTTTTATAATATTTAGAAAGTTTTAACTTTTTCTTAGGCTACTTTAACTCTACATTTGGCTTCGCTGTAAGGTCTAAGTCGGCAAGTCCAAGCCCCTCTTTCATCATGTAGTAAGCCATTGAGCCTATCATGGCAGCGTTATCAGTGCAATAGGTAAGAACGGGATAATAACACTTTATATCATTCTCTTTTGCCATTTTGTCAAGTTTTGCGCGGAGGCATGAGTTTGCTCCCACCCCGCCTGCAACAACAAGTTTTTTAATGCCACTCTGTCTGCACGCACGAAGAGATT
Organism: uncultured Clostridia bacterium; assembly: GCA_934771475.1. Lineage (GTDB taxonomy): Bacteria > Bacillota > Clostridia > Christensenellales > UBA1242 > Caccovivens. The sequence goes on along the minus strand of CAKVMD010000005.1, from coordinate 1,740 downwards.
TCGTTACAAGTTCATCTGTTACAGCCTCTTGGAAAGAGCAAGCCACATCCGCACGAGCAATCTCTTCACCCTTTTGGTGAGCATTGTGAACAAGGTTTACCACTTCCGTTTTAATACCACTAAATGAAAAATTAAGAGTGTTATTTAAGCTTTTAGAAACAGTGAAATTGTACTTCTTTTTGCCTTCTTTCGCAAGTTTATCAATTTCTGGGCCACCAGGATATGGCAAATCTAAAACCCGCGCAACTTTATCAAAAGCCTCGCCCACCGCATCATCAACTGTCGAGCCTAAAAACGTGAATTTGTTATAGTTTTCCACATTTAAAAGAGCGCTATGCCCACCGCTTATCATGAGGCAAACAAATGGAGGCTCTAACTCTGGGTGTGAAATATAGTTTGCGCTTATATGTCCATGCACATGGCTAACCGCAATCAGTGGTTTATCAAGGCTGTATGCAAGCCCTTTGGCAAAGTTTACTCCGACCAGCAAAGCACCTATTAGCCCAGCGCCATAAGTTACTGCAATCGCGTCAATATCTTCTTTTTTTAGGCTTGCTTTTTCAAGAGCTTCTTCAAATATATTTGATATTGCAAGTATATGATTTCGAGAGGCAACCTCTGGGACAACCCCTCCAAAGCGCCTATGAATAGGGATTTGTGTGGTTATAATATTGGCAAGTACTTCGCGACCATTTTTTACTATTGCTACACTTGTTTCATCACATGATGACTCGATTGACAAAATAAGGACATCTTTTTTGTCCCTAAGTGCCAAAAATTTTTCTTTCATTCTCTGTTGATAGTTCATGTGCTTATTATACCACAACCTTTTATTTTTTTCAATCGTTTATGCTCTCATTGTCATAAAGTAAAAAATCATTTTCAGGCTTTATGAAAATGATTTTTTAAATGATATTTTATTGTTTATATGAGCAAATTTGCATAAAAAGCTTAATTTTTCAATGTTTAATGTGATTTTTTAAGATATTCATTGATAAATTCTTGAATATTGCCATCCATAACAGATTGGATGTTGCTATCTTCATAGCCAGTTCTATGGTCCTTTACAAGAGTATAAGGACAGAAAACATAACTGCGAATTTGGCTTCCCCATTCTATCTTTTTAACCTCGCCTCGAATAGATGCAAGTTTTTCCATTTCCTCACGCTCTTCCTTCTCAACAAGTTTTGAATACAGCATACTCATTGCGGTTTCCTTGTTTTGGGTTTGGCTACGCTCCGTTTGACAAGCAACTATAAACCCTGTTGGGATATGCGTAATTCTCACTGCCGATTCGGTTTTGTTAATATGTTGACCACCCGCCCCGCTGGCATGGTATGTGTCAATTTTTAAATCTTCTGGTCTAATTTCAATGTTAGGTTTCTCGTCAAGTTTTGGCATAACTTCAACGCTGGCAAAAGAAGTATGGCGCCTTGCATTGGAGTCAAAAGGTGAGATACGAACAAGTCTATGGACTCCCTTTTCTGCTTTTAAAAATCCGTAAGCATTATCGCCATCAACCTCAAAAGTAATGCCTTTAAGTCCCGCTTCATCACCATTTAGCACATCGAGTACTTTAACTTTGAACCCTACCTTTTCGCTGTACATACAATACATTCGGTAAAGCATTTCAGTCCAGTCCTGCGCTTCCGTTCCACCAGCACCAGCGTGCAAGGAGATAATTGCATCATTTGAGTCATACTTGCCATCAAGAAGGGTTTGTATCTTTGTTTTGTCAAC
>CAKVMD010000004.1 GCA_934771475.1 uncultured Clostridia bacterium | reverse complement strand
TTCGTCTTCTGATAATTTACTATATTCAGCTTCCGTTAACTCCATTTTTCTTGTTTGTATTGCAAAATATGTCTGGCCTAATGCAACAGTTTTAAATTTAGGATTAGCATTTTGAACTATCAAATAACAAGCATATCTACTTAACTTATAATCAATGATATTTTTAGTTGAAACCCCTGTCTTCACAATTTTGGTGTAAACACCAAAATTGGAATTAATGTTGTTATTACTTTGAGAACAAGCTATTTGAGCTTTTTCTATAACACTAGAAAAATATCTTCATTCTTTATAACCAAGTATTTGCTGTAGTTATCTTGCTTCCCAATATTCATTACCTGAATTATCAATATGTTTAATATCTTCAAAAATTTTTTCAGTATATTCTTCTATATTACTCATTTATTTATTTCTCCTTTTTGTAATATTTATGAAAAAATTATACCAAACATTTGTTCTTATCACAATACTTTTTGTTAAAAAAATAGCATCTAAAATACTATTTTCTATTAACTAAAATATCATCGTTATTAACTCTATTATAATTCCACTAATAACACCTAATCCATATAATAAACTCAATATAGTTATATTTTCTTTTATATCCTTATTTTCTTTAAATAAAACTAAAAGAGCAACTCCACTACCTGTTAAAAGTCCAGCCATAGCAGATCCTAATGATATCGCACCATTTAAATAAAGTTCAGTGATAACAATACTTGATCCACAATTAGGAATTAAACCGATAAGGCTTGATATAAATGGTCCAAAGATACTATTTTTTAAGAATAATTTCGATAAGCTATCTTCTCCTATAAAGTGCAACAACATATTTAATAAGAATGAAACTAACATAATAAACAATAATGTTTTAAAAGTATGAATTAAAGTTGATTTAATTACTCCTTCTTCATGACAATTACAATGATCTTCATTACATATCTCATAGTTTATATTTTCTTTTTTAGATTTTTTATTTAATAATAGATCAATAATAAATCCCCATATTATTCCACATATAAACTTAATTCCTAAAAGTTTTATTATTTCTATAAAGGCTATCTTTTGTGATAACATAATTGGTAACATTTCATCACTAGTAGCTAGATAAATAGAAATTAAAGTCCCCAAAGTAATTATTCTTGTTACATATAAATTAGTTGCCATAACAGAAAAACCACATTGTGGAAATAAACCTAATAAACTACCAATTAGTGGTCCAACTTTACCTGATTTACTAACTAATTTTTTTGTTTGTTTATTTAACTTATGTTCTATTAATTCAATAATTAAAAAAGCAACAAATAAAAATGGTAATAATTTTAAACTATCTACTAAAGTATCTAATATTATATCTATCATAGTATCTCTTCTTTCGTTTAAAATTATAACAAAAAATAGATAGAAAATCTATCTATTTTGCAACAATACTAACTAATTTTTTAGGAATAGTAACAATTTTTACGATTTGTAATCCTTCCAAATGTTTCTTTACATTTTCAATTTGTAAAGCCTTTTCTTTCATTTCTTCTTCTGTAGTATCTGTATGTGTTTCTATTTTTCCACGTACTTTTCCATTTACTTGAACTACTAATTCATAAGTTTCATCTATTGTTTTTGATTCATCATATGTAGGCCATGGCTCATAAGCAATAGTATCTTGTTCTTTAAATACTTCACTCCATAGCTCTTCAGTAATGTGTGGAACTATTGGATTTAATAATTTTAATAATCCTTTTGCATATTCTACAGGGAATACTTCTTCTTTATAAATAGCATTAATAAATATCATCATTTGACTAATAGCTGTATTAAAACTTAAAGATTCGTAATCACTAGTTACCTTCTTAACTGTTTTGTGATAAATCTTTTCAAGATTTGAATTTGCTTGATCTGCTATTTTATTTTCTTCGGTATAAAGTCTCCATATTCTATCCAAGAATTTTTTAGCACCATCAACAGCATCATCATTCCATGGTTTATCAGCTTCCAAAGGCCCCATAAACATCTCATAAAGTCTTAATGTATCAGCACCATATTCTTTTACAATATCATTTGGATTTACAACATATTCAGGATATCTCTTACCCATTTTAATACCGTTTGAACCTTAGATCATTCCTTGATGTACTAATTTTTTAAATGGTTCTTTAACTGGAACAATTCCTTTATCATATAAATAATTATTCCACATTCTAGAATATAACAAATGTCCAACAGCATGTTCTGGACCACCAACATATAAATCTACTGGCATCCAATGTTCTAGTAATTTTTTATCAGCTAAACATTCATTATTATGTGGATCAATATATCTTAAGAAATACCAACTGGAACCCGCACTACCAGGCATTGTAGAAGTTTCTCTTTTTCCTTTAACACCATCTACTTCTACATTAACCCAATCAATAGCATTTTCAAGTGGCGCTTTTCCATTTTTGCCTTTGTAATCTTCTAATGTTGGTAAAATCAAAGGTAATTCAGAATCAGCAAGCGCTATATCTTTACCATCTTCTAAGTGAATAATTGGAATTGGTTCACCCCAATATCTTTGACGAGCAAAAATCCAATCTCTCAACTTATATGTTATAGTTGCATGACCTTTCTTGTTCGCTTCAAGCCAGTTTATCATTTTCTCGATAGCATCATGATTGTTTAATCCATCAAGAAATTCACTGTTTATATGTTTTCCATCACCTTCAAAGCACTTTTCTTTGCTTGCCCCTTCAATGATTGGATTAATTTCTAGACCATACTTATTGGCAAATTCAAAGTCGCGTTCATCATGCGCTGGAACAGCCATAACTGCGCCAGTTGCGTAAGATGCAACCACGTAGTCGCTTATAAAGATAGGAACTTTTTTACCATTCACAGGGTTTATAGCGTAAGCACCAGTAAACACACCAGTTTTGTCCTTATTAAGTTGAGTTCTTTCAAGTTCACTCTTCTTTGCGCACTCTGTTTTGTAAGCGTCAACCGCCTCTTTTTGCTTAGCAGTTGTGATTTTATTAACAAGTTCGTGTTCTGGCGCAAGCACGCAATAAGAAAGCCCAAACAATGTATCACAGCGTGTCGTAAACACATCAAAACTTAAATCACCGCCAGCAACTTTGAAGTTAATTGTTGCCCCTTTACTCTTTCCAATCCAATTTCTTTGGATTTCTTTTGTGCTTTGTGGCCAGTCAATAGTGTCCAGACCTTGGAGCAGTCTTTCAGCATATTTTGGAGTGTTGATTACCCATTGTTTCATATATTTTTTAACAACTGGGAACCCACCTCTTTCACTCTTTCCATCAATGACTTCGTCATTTGCAAGAACAGTGCCAAGTGCTTCACACCAGTTAACAGGCGTATCTATGTATTGTGCCATTCCGTCCTTATAGAGCATTTCAAACCACCACTGAGTCCACTTATAAAAACGAGGGTCAGCAGTCGATATAACTCTATCCCAGTCATAAGAAAAACCAAGCATTTTTAATTGGCGTGTGTAATTATCAATATTTTTTTGAGTGAATGCCCCCGGATGGTTTCCTGTTTTTATAGCATATTGCTCAGCAGGCAAGCCAAAAGAATCAAATCCTATTGGGTGCAAAACATTAAAGCCCTTCATTCGTTTATATCTTGCAATAATATCAGTTGCAGTATAGCCCTCAGGGTGCCCAACATGAAGTCCCTCGCCTGATGGATAAGGAAACATATCAAGAACATAATATTTTGGCTTAGAAAAATCCCAAACATCAGTTTTAAAAGTTTTTTCTTCGTCCCATCTATTTTTCCACTTTTCTTCGATTTGTTTAAAATTGTATTCCATGTTATCTCCTAGAATGTTTATTTATATGTAATAATAGCAAAATTCACTTTCTAAGTCAATTATTGCAAGGCTCAATTTGAAAATTATCAAAATTTGTTAACATAATTTTTGATTTTTATGAAAAAATGCTAAAAAATCATTGACAAAGGCACAATTATTGTGTATAATAGCCTCGTTAAATTTAAATCTATCCATAGACAGCAAGTGGCTATCCATAAACACTACGGTGTGCTTGCCGAGGAAAGAAGTATATATAGATGTTTCATCTCTACGCTTTTTTCCTAGGCGTAGAGATTTATTTTTAATAACGCAATATTCTATTAAAAAGGAGGAAAAGATTTCATGAGTGCAAATTTAGAAGCAAAAAAGCAAATCGTTGAAGAAATCAAAGAAAAACTTTCAAAAGCAAAATCTGTTACTTTCGTTGATTACAACGCTTTGACCGTTGCAGAAGATACACAAATGCGTCGTGAATTTAAGAATAATGGCGCTGAATACAAAGTGTACAAAAACAAATTAATGCTCCTCGCACTCAACGAACTTGGAATCAAGGGTGCCGAAGAATATCTTCATGGCACTAGTGCGGTTGCTTTCAGTTATGACGATGAGGTAAGCGGTGCAAAAATCGCCTGCCAGACTGCTGAAAAAACAAAGAAATTAACCGTAAAATTTGGTTTACTTAATGGTAATTTCGTTGAAGGCAAGGAAATTGAAGCTTTGGCAAAACTTCCAAGCAAAGAAGTTCTCATTGCCAAATTACTTGGGACTCTCAATGGTCCTATTTCAGCACTTGCAAGAGTGCTTAACGCCCCTATCAGTGGGCTTGCAAGAGCATTAAATGCTGTTGCTACAAAAAACGCGTAAAAACGCAATAAAATTTTAGGAGGAAAATTAAAATGGCTGATGTTAAACAATTAGTTGAAGAAATCAAATCTATGAGCGTTCTTGAAGTTAGTGAACTTGTTAAAGAACTCGAAGAAACATTTGGAGTTTCTGCTGCTGCTCCTGTTGCAGTTGCTGCTCCTGTTGCTGGCGCCGCTGCCCCAGCTGCTGAAGAAAAAAGCGAATTTACAGTTGAACTTGTTGAAGCAGGTGCAAACAAAATCGCTGTTATCAAAGTTGTAAGAGAAATCACTGGACTTGGACTTGGCGAAGCTAAAGCTCTCGTTGACGGAGCTCCAAAAGCAGTTAAAGAAAACGTTCCAACTGAAGAAGCTAAAGCTATCGAAGCTAAACTTAAAGAAGCTGGCGCAACTGTTAAACTTAAATAAATCAAATAAAACAAAAGAATATTGCGTAAAAAAGCATCAACAATCGTTGATGTTTTTTTGTTAATTTATGTAGTCTAGTCATTGATTTTTTAAATTTTTGCTCTACCGCTTTATTTATTCTCTACCCTATCGCCTTTTGTGCTCTGTTTTATCACACTATCTTCTTTTTTGTGCTATTTCCCACCTCTTTTTTGCGCTGTCATTTTTTACAGGCCTTTATGTTGTTTTCGATACTTTTGCGACCAATATTGGGGCCTTAATTTTGTCGCAATGGCGGCTTCTATGATTTTCTGCACTGCTTTCACATCGCAAAACTGGCATCCACATTTATTATCTTATAAAAATCAAAAAAAGGTTAAATTTGTATGCAGTCTTGTGATACAAATCCAACCTTTTATTTTTATCAAAATTATCTTTTTAGAAGTTTATTTTTTTGGAAGAGCAAGTTTTTCGAGCATTGCTTTAACATCTTTCACGCCTTGCAAAATAGTATATTTATGAACCTTATCATCTTTTGTTGTGATTTTAAGAGTTTTGTAAATAAAACCACCTAGTTTAAGCGCTTTTATATCCTCTTTTGCATACGCTTCGGTTTTATCAAAATACTGACCATTCTTGTCGTAAGGAATTATAACGATTTTTTCGCCAACCATAGATACAGTAAAAGGTGTGTTTTTGCTTCCAGCGATTGCTGCCCCAATAGCACCAAACCATATTGCTGCTGTGCTTATGTTTTGTCCAAGAGCTACAAGACCATCATCAGCAAGTTCATTTTTGATAAGTTCTTCTTTTAAAGTTTTGTAATTATATTTCATAATTTACTCCTTTCTACAATTCATACTATCATTGTTTTGATTTTATGTCAAATATTTTAGCAATGTTTGAGTGATTTTGTCTTAATATGGCTTAAATCAAACTTTCAAGGTCTATGCCCTCTTTAAATCCACATGGAGACGAACATTTATACCCGCTTTTGCATCTTGCGCCTTTGCATATATTTTCAAGTTCGTCAATATATCTTTCATATATTTGAACTTGCTGATTAAAGGCTTCCTTCTCTTTTAAAAAACTATCAGCATTGCTCAAAAGAAGCAATTTTTGTTTTTCTGCGAAATACGCTTTCCCATCTGAAACCAAGTTATCAAGTTTAATATGTAAATGATAAAGATATTTCCTGGCTTGTCCATAAACAAGGTCGCGAATTTCCTTTTGAGCGCAAGCGCAAAGTCTTTCTTTTGCTTCAAGAATAAAGTTTTCAAGCGTGCCACTTTCAACAACATCAACCATTGTCCCTTGTGGAAGAGCATACGCAACAGATGAAATATCAGTTAAATACTCATCTTTTAAACTTTCATTTCCCGCAATAATTGGTGGAACATAGAAATCTCTATTCTTTGAAAACTCGCCTTGGAAAGTCAGAGTTGAAATGTGATGGTCAAGGGTTCTATGTCGTTGTGCTTGGGCAAGACAAGCAAAACTCATCTTGAAACTTCCTTGAAAAATGTTTGAATAAAATTCTTCAAGCGCAGGGTCTCCAAAAAGTTGAAATTTTCTTGCCTTGTGATCTTCCAAACGATCAGAAAAAAGATGATTGTTTTTGCAAAAGTCAATAAACTCTTTCATCTCTTTTTGCATTGCCTCATAAAAAGCATTATCTGGATGAGCAATTTGGTATTCCATCCAATGCGCGATGTAATTGAGTTGTCTAAAAGATACGGTATAGACCATGTTTGTTGGCGTAAAGACTGAAATCATATAACGAGCGTTTTCTTGTGCCAACTTTTGTGCTTTCTTTCCCGCTTCATCAAAAAATGGATTGGAGCCGTTTGGATATCGTTTTTCAATTTCCGCCTTGAAAATTCGTGTCCATTTGTCATAAAGTTCCTTTTGGTCTGGCGCAACATCTTTCATGATTGTATAACGCGCTGATTTTTCGCTTGTGTTGTAATCATGCTCGTTATTCAAGACCATAGCCAGAGCCTTTGGTATGCCCGTAATTTCGAGGGTAACAAACGAATGTCCAAAAGTTGAATGATGAAAGTTGCTTTCAACGATTTCAGCAATTCTCAAAACTTGTTCTTCTGTTTTGCTATTTAATTTGTCAAAAGTGTCAGGCATATAGCAAGTTGCACCCATAAGCCCTGCAACAATTCTATTCATATTTAAATCGTATGGTTTAAAAGCCTCACAAATTCTGCTTTCTCGTTCCTCACTGCACACAATTTCTTTTCCATGTGGAGTGTCAAGAACTGAATGCATTTTAATCTTAATTTCCATTTTTCTCTCCTTTTAACTATAATTCAATTTTAACACAATATTGCTCTTTTTTCAACTATCAAAAGAAATTTGTCAAATTTTTCTTTTACTCCATTGTAAGCATATATCTCATCGCTATTGCTAGATGACCCAATTTTCAGTTATTTGCAAACAAAAAAAGCATTATAAAAATGCCCTTTTATCATTTTGTAATTTTGTATGTCGTGCCTTCTTTTGTATCTACAAGTTCTACACCTTTTTGCATCAATTCGTTACGAATTTTATCTGCCAAAGCGTAATCTTTTACAGCCTTAGCTTCAATTCTTTTTGCTATCATATTTTCAATATAAGTTTTAGTTTCATCATCAATTTGAGATGATTCTTGTTTTTCATTTGCTTTATTAAGAATATTTGTAAAATCAAGTCCTAAAACGCTGTCAAATTTTTTAATTAAAGCAATTTTGGTGTTTGAATTCAAACTTTCGTCTTTTAAGACATCAAACAGCACTGTCAACGCATAAGAAGTATTCAAATCGTTTGATAATGCTTGCTTAAATTTGTCATCATAAAATGTCTGTTTATCTTGGTCTATTGCCAAATCATCACATTTTAAACTCAAAATTCTTTTCACAAGTTTTTCATAAGCAGACTTAGCAGAAGAAATAGATTCATCCGTAAAAACAAGTTGTTTTCGATAATGGCTTTGCAAGCAAAAGAATTTATAAACCATAGGAGAATAACCAAGTTCATTAAGCCTTGAAAGTGTTAAAAATTCGCCTGTGCTTTTGCTCATTTTGCCATTTTTGTTGTTTAAATGCTCAACATGAAACCAATAATTACACCATTTGTGCCCAATATATCCTTCGGTTTGCGCTATTTCATTGGTATGATGCGGGAACTTATTGTCCACTCCACCACAATGAATATCCAAATAATCACCTAAATATTTATGAGAAATACCTGAGCATTCAATATGCCATCCGGGATAACCTACTCCCCATGGGCTATCCCATTTAAGAGCATGTTTTTCAAATTTAGACTTTGTAAACCAAAGAACAAAGTCATTTTGATGTTTTTTGCTGTCATCTTGATCCACATCATCTCGCGCGCCAACAAGCAAATCTTGGGATTTTTGTTCACCAAATCTATAATAATTTTTTAATTTTGAGGTGTCAAAATAAACATTCCCTTCATTTATATAGGCTAAGTTTTTATCTAACAATCCTTGAATAATTTTAATATATTCGTCGATGCAAGATGTGGCAGGGACTACAATTTCAGGCCATTTTAAATTTAATTTTTGGCAATCTTCTTTGAATGCCTGAGTGTATTCAGCAGCAATTTCCATCACCGTTTTATGTTCTCTTTTAGCACCAATCAGCATTTTATCTTCGCCTGTATCCCCATCACTTGACAAGTGGCCGACATCTGTAATATTCATTGCTCGTTTAACATTATAACCTAAATATCTTATTGTTTTTTCCAAGATATCTTCCATGGCATAGGTTCTTAAATTGCCGATATGTGCAAAATGATACACTGTTGGTCCACAAGTATAAATAGTAACCTTTTTTTCATTATGTGGAACAAAATCTTCCACCATTCTGCTTTCTGAATTATATAATCTTAACATTTTTACCTCTCTATTTTATATGCGTTAGCATATTTAGTTTGTTTTCAATTTTATTAACAAAGTGCCTATTAAACAATTTTAGCCACTTGGCAAATATTTAAACTTTGCTAAATGGCTTTAAATGACTCTATTCAAATATTTACAGATAACTTCAATCGCGCTGTCTACTTCCATTGTTGTTGCGCCCAGCCCAGTTTCAACCTCATTGAGATAATGATTAAGCTCTTCTCGTCCTTTTGGAGTAAGTTCAATTTGATGACACCTTCTATCCATATTTGATTGAGTTACCTTAATACACCCCTCTTTTTCTAGTCCCGAAGTCATAAGTGCAAAGTTAGTCTTTTTAATGCCAAGTTTTTCAATAATCATGCTTACAGACAAATTCTCGTAGATTGAACAGAATAGCAAAATTTTCATACGCAAAACGCCGCCGCTTCTACGGCTTTTCATCAAGTTCTCAATAAGTGCTTCAACTTCAATAAATTTTTCTGCTCTTTTCATCTCTGGTTTTTAATTTGTCCTTTTTTCTACCTTATACTTCATAGTATATCCAAAAATATTTAGAAAAGCAAGTTATTTTGTTGATTTTCACGATAATTATTATTAAAATATAAATATGCAAATAGACGGACCTATTGAAGAAATAATTTTTAGAAATGATGAGAACGGTTACACGGTTTTTGGGCTTGACTTTAAAGGTACAGGCGTTATTTGCGTGGGCAAACTTATAAACGCCAATGTGGGCGAAAACCTCTCACTTGAAGGCGAGTTTGTTAACAATGCAAAGTATGGTTACCAATTCGCGTTTACTTCCTATGAGGTCGTTTTGCCAACCTCACTTGCTGGCATTGAGAGGTATCTTGCCTCTGGACTTATCAAAGGCGTGGGTCCAATCACCGCAAAAAATATTGTTAAGCACTTCAAAGAGGATACTTTTACAATTATTGAAATGAGCCCAGCCTCACTTGCAGAAGTGAAAAATATCAGCATGAAAAAGGCTCTTGAAATTGGTGAGAAATTTAAGGAACTTAAAAAACTTCAAAACACCGTAATGTTTCTCCAAAAATATAATATCACCACCAACATGGCTCTCAAAATTTACGATATTTACGGCTCTAAAACTGTCGACATCGTAAAAACCAACCCTTACCGCCTCGTGGAAGATGTGGAAGGAATTGGTTTCATGACCGCAGACAAAATTGCAAAAAACATTGGCATACCACAAAACAGCCAATTTAGAGTCCGTGCAGGAATTCTCTACACTCTTACAAATTCGGTTGAAAAAGCGGGCAATACATATCTGCCAAAAAATTTTTTGTTATCGCAAGCATCAAGGCTCCTTGAAATTGACCTTGACGCCAATAATGAACTTTATGAAAGCTCGCTTGAAAGTCTGACGCTTGACAAAACGGTGCTTTTAATGTGGCAAAACGGTTGCGAAATCGCGGTGCTGGCGAAATATTATTTCTATGAAAATGTTGTTGCACAAAAATTGTCCCTTTTAAACATTAGCCAAGTGTCTGAAAAACTCAATCTGGAAGACGAAATTCAACATTTTGAAGAAAAAAACAATATAAGTTTTCATGAAGAACAAAAAAATGCCATAATAAATTCTATAAACAGTGGCGTTTCAGTTATCACTGGTGGCCCGGGAACTGGAAAAACCACCATAATTAAATGTATAATTGATATTTTGAAAAACAATCGAAAATCGTATATGCTCCTCGCCCCTACTGGCAGAGCATCTAAAAGAATGAGTGATGCAACCGGAGAAGAAGCAAAAACCATACATCGCGCGCTTGAAGTCGCGTCTGGCAACCTTGCACTAAACAACCGCTTTGTGCATAATGAAAACAACACTTTTAAGGTTGACGCTGTGATTGTGGATGAAGTTTCCATGGTTGATGTCGCGCTGATGAGCCACCTTTGCAAAGCGTTGCCACGCGACTGTAAACTTATTTTAGTGGGAGATAAAGACCAATTACCAAGTGTCGGTGCGGGAAATGTGCTAGACGACATTTTGAAAAGCAACACAATAAAAGTTTCAATGCTTACCAAAATATTCCGCCAAAGCGATGATAGTTTAATCATTACCAACGCGCACCTTATAAATGGCGGGAAAATGCCAATTTTAAACAACTCTTCAAAAGACTTTTTCTTTGAAGAAAAAGCAGACTTAAACGCTATTAAAAACTCCATAGTTGAAATGGTAGTAAGTCGTTTGCCTAAATTTACTGGGCTAAGCAGTGCTTCATTACAAGTGCTTGCGCCTCTAAAAGCGGGAGTTTGCGGAATTGACAACCTTAACCGCGCCTTGCAAGAAAGGCTCAACCCACCTTCGGTAACAAAACTTGAAATTCCTCTTGGCGAGACAATTTTTAGAGTCGGCGACAAGGTTATGCAGACAGCAAACAACTACAACCTTGTTTGGAAAAAAATGAATGGCTTTATTGAGGAAGAAGGCGAAGGCGTTTTCAATGGAGACATTGGATACATCGAACTTATAGACTTTCAAACCAATGAAATGGTGGTAATGTTTGAAGATGGCAGGCGTTGTCTATATCCCCGAACAGAAATAGGACAACTTTCGCTTGCTTACGCTATCACTATTCATAAAAGCCAAGGTAGTGAATTTGATGTTGTGATTATCCCCGCTATTGCTGGGCCAAGCATGATTTTAACGAGGAACCTTATCTATACCGCTGTAACCCGCGCCAAAAAGATGGTGGTAATAGTGGGAGAGCAGAAAAATCTGAAAAGAATGGTTGCAAATAACTATACTGTTCAGCGCTTCACCCTTTTAAAAGAACTTTTGATAACCGCAAACAAAAAAATAACTGAACTTTTTGGCGATGAATAAATCATTTTTTATTTTTCAAATCAAACAAATATATTACAAATGAGGATTTATGAATATTTTTAAGAAAATCAAGGATATTTTTCTTAACGCACTTTATCCACAAAAGATAAAGTGCTTGTTTTGCGAAAATGAACTTGATGATGACTACCCTATTTGCAAAGAATGTTTGAAAGAAGACTATTTCAATAACGGAAACCGTTGCCAAATTTGTGATGTAAGAATTAAAGACGGAAACATAATTTGTGATAACTGCAAAAGTAACAAACCAAAGTTTGCGAAAGCGATTTGTCCATTTATTTACAAAGGGAATGTCCGTAAAAGTATTTTGAAATTTAAAGATGACGGAGCAAAATATCTAGCAAAACCATTTGCAGAATTTATGTTTGCTCGCCTGCAAGAAAACAACATAACTTTTGATATTATCGTGCCAGTTCCCAGCCATAAAGATACAATTAAGAAAAGAGGTTATAACCAAGCAAAACTTTTAGCAGACGAACTTGCTATCCTTTCTGGGAAAGAAGTTGTTGAAGCAATCGTGAAAAATGTTAAAACTAAAAATCAAAAGAATTTAAATTTTAAAGAAAGACATGCAAATCTTGTTGACAGCATGACTCTGATAAACCCCACCCTTGTGAAAGGCAAGAAGATTTTACTTGTTGATGATATCTTGACAACTGGTGCAACTCTGAATTATTGCTGTGAACTTATGCACAGCGCAAAAGAAATCTATGTTAGCACGATTGCGCGCAACGAACTAAAAAAGAAATAAAATCAATAAAAAAAACGAAGGAAAATCCTTCGTTTTTTATGGTAGCCTCAAGGGGAATCGAACCCCTGATTCCGCCGTGAAAGGGCGATGTCTTAACCGCTTGACCATGAGGCCATATATCAAAAATTGGGAAGTGTTTTTTGATACTTTCCTATTATATGGGAAATAAAGCACTAAGTCAAGCATTTTTTCAAAAAAATCATAAAAATTATAAAATTGTGTAATTTTGTCGAGCAAAGTTGAAAATAAGCCTCAAAAATAGATATTTTAAAGCAATTTTGCGCTCTTTTAATTTATAAACTTGATTTTCATTCACTATTTTTATCAGCAGGTTTCTCCATTAAAATTGCTTTTTCATTGACCACAACGAAATACTTACACTTTTGCCCCTTATATTCAACACCTATTTCAACCTTTTCACCCGCATTTTTGATTATTGGAAAAAGTTGAAAGAATGCGGTCTTATCATTGATTTTGGTCGCCACATCTTGACCTTTTATTTCCTCTTTACCAATTTTGAATGTAAGCGAGCCAAGATCCTTAATTTCTTCATTTGGTGTAAGTTTTACACCAACTCTGTTGCCTTCTTTTAAAAATCCCTTTGAAATATCAATTTCATAGTATTGCACGACCTCATTTTCTTGACCAAAAAACGCAGTTCGAGAAGTCTCATCATACTCAAATGTCAGATTACCACCCGTTGAATAATTATCTCGCTCTACGCTCATTTTGGGCAAACTTTGCCCGCAACCCCCTATTAAAAGAAGAGATATCACGCAAATTGTCAACAAAAAAATCTTTTTGATAATGCCCTCCTTTTTTTAAGTAGTATGGGCAGTTTCGCGCTTTTTATCACGCTCATTTATCATTTGCACTTTGAGCACTTCTGCCCGTCTAACCGAAAATTTGGACAAGATTAAAATGGCAAGTGCAAGGAAGATTGAACAGCCAAAGAATACAATTCCTCCCAGTCCCTTTTGCACCGACAAGGCTTGTACGGGTTGAGTCGAATCAAACTTGATTGCGTCAAGCAAAAATCCGATTAAGAGCAAGGCGATGGAGTTTGCAAGGTTGTAGGTGAACGTAAAATAACCTGTATACGCGCCCGCATTGTTTTGTCCAGTTTTTGCCATTTCAAGGGTTACAACATCGGCATACATTGAAAATGGCAAACTGTACATTGCTCCCGCGCCAATCCCGCAAAAAACAAGGCAGAAAATTGCAATAATAAACATTATATTGTTTGGGATATACTGTCTAAAAAGAAAGGTTATTATGGTCAAAAATATGCCAAAAACAATAGTTGAAAGCGAAATAATAAGCGCTTGTTTTTTCTCTATTCTGTTTGAAAGATAAACCCACAAAGGTTGTGAGGCGATGGCACCACCAAAGAGAGAAACAAGGACTACCGAGATTTGACTTGAAGAAAAATGATAACAGTAGGTGAAAAGGTGCATTCCCACACTTGTCAAGAAACATGATGCAATGCAAGCGCACGAATAGCCCAAAATTACCGAACGAAAATCAGGTTTTTTAAGCACATTGAAGTATCCGCATAGAAGGTCAGACAAAGAAAATTTTTCTTTTTTAGTCGAAAGGCTATAAACATGGTTTTTCTGGGTT
Organism: uncultured Clostridia bacterium; assembly: GCA_934771475.1. Classification (GTDB taxonomy): domain Bacteria; phylum Bacillota; class Clostridia; order Christensenellales; family UBA1242; genus Caccovivens. The sequence goes on along the minus strand of CAKVMD010000004.1, from coordinate 71,040 downwards.
AAGCGGAGGCAAGAAAGAATGGTTATAAGTCCAAAAACGATAAGCATACAAGAGTTTATAACAGCAATTTTGATATAGCCTGCTTGGGTGTGAGAGGTTTGAATTGAAATAGAAATTGAAGGCATAAAAAAGTACATTAAAATGCTTGGCAAAATCATGCCAATAATGGAGAAAACGGTTTTAAAGCCTTGAATTTTATTTTGTTCGTTATAATCTGGGGCAATGTCGATTGCAAGCGCGGAATAAGGTGTTCCAAAGCAAGTATTGGCGGTTTCTATTGCAAGCATTCCGACCAAAAGCCAAGAAAACTTGCCTATTTGAGAAAGTCCCATTGGCATAGACCAAATAAGAATGTTTATTAAGGCTATGGCAAAAATGCCAAAAAACATATAGCCCAGTCGTTTGCCGAAAAACTTATTTTTTGTATTGTCAGAAAGATACCCCACAAGCGGATCACTCACCCCATCCCAGAGTGAGGAAATCGCGATTGCAATGCCCACCAAAGAGCCCGAAATCCCCATAACTGCGGTAGCAAAGAACATAATAAAGTTATTGAGGGTTTGCGACATTGAACTATATCCCAGTCCCCCAACAGCATAACAAAATCGGTTGCGCGTTTTTAGAGATTTCACTAACTTAAAATATGTTTGCATCAAAAAAAATATGAAAGATATACTCTTCCATATTTTCATTTACTTGTTGAGTTTTGTTCTAATTAAAGCGCGCAATTTGCGCTTCCCCAATATAGAAGTTTAAGACTCCTCGCCCTCCTCGTCAGTAGAGTCCTCTTCATACATCTTTTCTTCCTCTTCGGCGGTTGTATACAAGGCTTTCTTGGCAAGTTCATATCTTGACATATTGTATAGCCCCAGCGCTTTAACTTTTCGGTCTATAATGTCAAGGATTTTCTTGTTTTCTGCCTCATAAATTTCATCAGTTGGAAGTTTGAGCACAACGCCTTCCTTTTCAACTTTCTTCTTAGTATCAACATCCTTATAAGTGGTTTGCTCATAGAAAAGTTGACCACGATACCCTGTTCCGCCAATAATGAGATAGTGCTGACTTTTTATGTCCACTTCAATTTTTGGAACCACTTCCCTAACGATAGCGTCAAGGTCAATCGTGAAAGGCGAAGAGAACGAATTTTCGATTGCAGACGAAATTTCAAGCGAATAATCTCTTGGTTCGGCATCACTGTCAAGTTCTTGCAAGATAAACTTTTTGCTTGGCATTTTCATTTCATCAGGCAAGAAACTCAACTTTCTCACTTTAAACATAACCCTACCATTTTCATATTGTTTTGAAAGAACAATTCCCGCATCGGTGAGTGTGTTGTTTGGAATATCATACATGATTTCCTTGCCGACAACATCGTTTTGCTTTGAAAGTCGATAAAAACTAAGTTCTTCCGATAAGGTCTTTAAAATTTTGGGAAAAGTCTCATATCCCATTATCATATAGTGGTATGTCTTCACATTTTCAAGTTGAAGTTTATTTTTCATCTTTGCCCTCGCTCTGCCTTTAAGCCTAAATGCTTTCAAAAGGTTTTACAAATATATCATACATAATTTTTGACAAAAAATCAAATGTTTAAGAGGTAATATTGCAACTTTTAAATATCAATCAAAAAAGGCTGGACAAAATCCAACCTTTTTCGGTTTAGCCTAAATTAATCATTGACAGTGTCTTTGAAACTGTTACCAAACTTAAATGTAGGAACATTAGTTGCTGGAATAACAACCTTTTGTTTTGTAAGTGGGTTGATTCCTTCTCTTTTTGCTCTCTTTTTAAGTTCGAAAGTTCCAAATCCAGCAATCTGGATTTTTTCTCCCGCTTTAAGAGTTTCGGCAATAGTTTTTGCCATGGCTTCGAATGCAATGCCAGCATCTTTTTGTGTAAAGTTAGCATTGTCAGCGAATGCTTTGATAAATTGTTGTTTATTCATCTATCATATTCTCCTTTTTAATTTTTGGCTTTCACCTATAATGATTTTAGCATATTTTAGGCGTAATTCCAAACAAAATTACAACTTAAAAACTAAAATACGCCATTATTTCCTCCCAAATAAGGCTAAAATAACTGCCTACATAATTAAAAAGGTAAAAAGGACTGTTTTTAAACGAGAAGACATTGTGTGCGATTTTTACAACTTTTCCCTCTATATCTTCGTAGGACGCAGCCCCTCTTTCCCTACAATCAACGCTTTCAGAGCGGTTGTCTCCCATAAAGAAAATCTTGCCTTCTGGGATAACTGCAAACTTATAGTCTACCCCTTCAATATTGTAAGTGGCGGTAGTTTTATCCTTAATGAAAGTATGATAGAAATTGTAGCCATAAGTAACCCCATCGCTCGTAGCATTGAGCCTTGTTTCGTACTCATCCCATTTTGCATAAGACTTTATGTAGTCGTCTTCTTTGTTGAGAATTTCAACAGTATTGGAATTTCTCTTAACGCGCATAAAACGAATTTGCTCTTCTTCCATGTCGGCGGTTTTAACTCTGGCAATGCAAATCTTATCCCCTTCCATGGCCATAACTCGCTTTATGACCGATGTGTCAGCCGATTTTTTGTGTACTATAATATCACCATAATCAACATCATGTGTCAAAAGAATGTAAACTCCGTCTTGCCCGCTTCCGACAGGTTTTTCGTTGAGAGTGTTTTGCATACTCACTCCACTAACCAAAATGAAACGATACTTTGTTTGCATAGCAAACCCGACAGATATAAAGAATATAAAAATAACAGCAAGAGCACAAGCAAGAGAAAGAAACACTTTTCTTGAAACTTTGTCTTCTGCGTCATCTCTATAATAAGAAGTCTGTAATCTATAATTCATTTTTGTTTTTCTCCTGCATTTCTCTTGCGAATTTGCACCCGCAATAGTTTTGTCTGTAAAGATTGTACTTTTTTGAAAGTTCTACACTCTTTTTGTAACCATCTTGTTTTTTGTAGTTGCCTTCTATAAACTCAATGTTCTCTTCCCCTTCAATGCTCTTGCCAATGGCATTGATAAGTGTTGAGTTTTTATGTGGTGAAACTGTCAGCGTTGTGCCAAAACAGTCATACCCAAGCGCCTTTGCTTTTTGTGCGGTTTTTTGAAGACGCAATTTAAAACATACTGGGCATCTCGCTCCGCCCTCTTTTTCATGCTCCAACCCTTTCACGCATCGCAAAAAGTCCTCTGGGTTGTATCCATCTTCAATAACGCTTATTCCCATAATCCTACAATATCTTTTCTGCTCGGCAAGTCGATGATTAAATTCTTCATCCGTGTCAATGTTGGGGTTATAATAATATATAGTTAGGTCGTAATCATTTTTGAGCACATCAATGACTTGCGTAGAGCAAGGTCCGCAACAACTGTGAAGAAGCATCTTTTTCATTCTACTGTCCTCAAAATTTTGATTGCTTCCATGAAAAGCGGACTTGACGCAATGGTCTTTTTATCGTCCTCATATACATTGTCAATATAAAACATTAAGCACCCAAGTTTGCTCCCGCAATCAATAAAAACTTGAACATTGTATATGACTTTGTCGCCAAACCCTCTCAAAACAAACACAGGAAATGAAAAACCATTTAGTTTGATGTTGAATTGCCTTTCAAGCACAACTTTATCGCGCTTTTGTGTGTAAGAAGAAGTGAGTTTTTTGTATCCTTCAATAAAATCTTCACCTTGCTGATAGATTTCAAAAAAAGAGATAACCTTGCCATTTGGCGAGATATAGTTTTCCGTATTGAAAAAACCTTGCCCATTTTCAAGGTTATATTTGTCGCTACTTACAACCCACCCATCAGGCAAGGAGAAACTCATGTCATTTAGCGTCTTGAATTCTCGCTTCATATAATCTCCACATGCCAAGTATAGTCGCTAAAATTTCAAAAGTCAACTTTTCTAGGCTGAAAAATTACTCACCGCATACATCATCATGTCTCCTACTCCGCTATCTATAAGGTAGTAAACAAGAATTTTCCCTTCACGCTTGTATGAAACAATGTTTTGGTCCTTCAAAAGTTTTAATTGGTGTGAGATAGTCGTTTGATTAATGCCCAGCACTGTGGAAAGATCATTTACACACATCTTAGTCATTGACAAACATGAAAGTATCTTTATCCGCGTTGAATCCGAAAAATTCTGAAAATAATCAGCAAGTTTTGATATATCCCTTTCATGTGGCATGGCAGAAAGCACCTCTCGCTTGTTGCGCTCTGATAAAAGTAAAAATCTGTTTTCCATATCTTCTCCTTTAACAAAATTTATTTTCCTAGCATAAATATTAACTAGTAAGCCTTACTCTTTAATCTTACTAGAAGCAAAAGACAAAGCAAAATAGTATTTTGTTACTTTTTGTTGTTATAAAACGAATTTTGCTTAAAGGAGGTTTTATGGTAAGTTCACAAGCAATTCTCTTTGCTCTTTTATTGTCAGTTATCACAAACGCAACAGACACATCTTTAAACACAAACACAAACTTCTTGCTTCTGTTACTACTTGCGCTTGCGGGCAATAACTCAAATACTGGAAACATATCATCATGTTCTCAAAACACTTGTCCTAACAGTTTTTCATTTATTTAATTCTTTTTCATTATATCAAAACTTAAAGACTTACAATTTTTAAAAGACGACTCACTTGGGAAGCCTTTATGGGCTTCTTGTGTCGTCTTTTTTGATGCCCTCCGCCTTTACAAAATCTACTATTTCACAACGACTTGCAAAAATCGTTTACCATATTGGGCAAAAATTTTTAAAATTATCTTAATAAATTAAAATTTTAACCACGCACAAATAAAAGCATGAATTAAAACCAAAATAAAAATATCACAATTAATTATTAAGAAAATTAAAAAGAAATTACAACTTGCGAATAAATTAAAAATTATTGCTCAAATTATTTTTGAATGGCAAAAACGTAAAAATAAATAATAAATATATTATTTTTTTGCTATTTTCCTATGCTATTTCATTAAAAAGCATAAATCTTGCACGAAAAAATCGAAAAATTAAAAAAAAGTGAAAATTTTTAAAAAAATTATCGAAAATCGTTTTGCATTAAAAAAAAATTATGTTAATATATGCTTGTAAACAAAAAGCAACCGCTTTTGAATAAAAGGAGGAAAAAATGAGAGGATTATTAAACGTAGTATGGAGTTGGTCAGATTTCTTTAGTACTTACGCTGGAACCGCAAATGATGCCGTTAAAAAAGCATGCGACTGGATTACCGCAGGTGTTTGGATTGTCTTTGGTGTAGTTGGACTTGCTGGCGTTGTTTACTCTATCTATCTTGGAGTTCAACTTGCAAGAGCAGACGACCAATCAAAGCGTGATGATGTTAAAAAACACTTTGTAACCGTAATCATCGCCATTGCTGTAACGCTTGTTTTGGTATTGTTCTTCTTGCATATTTTACCTGCAATAATCAGCGCGTTCTCTAACCTTAAACCTAACCAAACTAGCAGCAATAATAATGGTAATGGTTTCATTCACTTCTAATATTCAAATCGAAAAAATATAAAAGGCATTGCAATTTGCAATGTCTTTTTGGTTTATTTTGTCTAAATTATTTTTTATCGACAACTCCCGCCTAACAAAAATATTTAATTTAAAAAAGAAAAAATAATTTAGCATTTAATTTTTATTGCAATATTTTTATTATTATGCTAAAATATACTTAAATAAATCAAACAAAGTCGGATAAGTCAAATAAGGAGATAATATGCAACATTTATTCTCACTCTTGAACCTTAAAATTTTTGGAAAAGAATACACATTCCTTGGCGGATATGATTGGCTCAACAATGTCTACAAAACCCTTCCACCAATTTTATGGACTATTTTGGCAGCCGTTGGCGGAGCAGGCGTTGTATACTCAATCATTCTTGGCATAAACCTTGCTAAAAGTGAAAGTGATGATAAAAGAAAAACTGCATCGACAAGACTTAAAAACACAATTATTGGTCTTGCAGTGCTCATTTCGCTTATCCTAGTTGTAAATATTTTAATTCCCGTATTTATTAGAATTATCGGCGGGGCAAGCGTTGTCCAAGTCAAATAACATTGTATTAACAATATTTTAAATTCAATCATATAAACTTGTGTAAGGAGAAATTTATGCACAAGTTTTTTTGTAATTATAATTTGCTCACAGAAAAATATGAACTCGCGCAAGCAAAGGGCTTAATGGTTGGAAAAGTTGCCACCATGGCAGAAACCACCCTATTGCCACAGATAAGAAATCTGATGCAAGACCTGTACACCACTCTTAATGCTATTAAAGAGGTAGACAAAACCGAGGAGCGTCAAGACACACTTGACCAAACCGAACTTTTACTTTCAAACCTTTTCTACTCATTGTTCGCCACTCCCCTTGACCTTAAAGAGAACGATGATAAAAGCGAAATGAAAGCGCTCTATCAAAAGGGCATATTACTTGCCAGCGAAATTGAGAAGCTTATCAATATTCCAGAGTATAACAGAAGTATCGGCATTATCAAAACGAACCTGCAAAACATTTTTAACGCACTGACCTAATGTTTCAAATAAATTGAACAATCGTCAATGCGCAAGCGCCAATGCTGCGAGTTAAAACTTTAAACACATTGAAAAAACATCTGCCTTGCAAAAATTTTACATAAACAAGCAAGGCAATTTTTTCATATAATGACATTGGAGCAATCTGCTCTAACAAAGGAGGAATTATGCCTTGTTGCTTTAACAATGGTTGTAATAATCCAAACAGACCCATTTTCATTATAAATCGTGGTTTTCAAGGCGTAACCGGGCCTACCGGCCCTGCGGGTCCTGTTGGCGCAACTGGCGCTACGGGGCCAACCGGCCCAACGGGTCCAACTGGACCTACGGGGCCAACCGGTCCTACTGGTCCTACCGGTGAAGCAGGGACTGCAAGCATCAGCGCTCTTGCCTATGTTGACTTAAACGATGCAACCGCAAGTGGAACAGTAGCATTCAATTCAAGTTCATATCTTCCTGCTGGAACAACAGTTTTCACCTCAAATGGCACAAACAACGGAATTGTAATTGGAGAGGATGGAACTTACGAAATAACCGTAAGTGGAACGCTTGAAGGGCTTTCCCAAAATGACGGAATAAAGGTTGAAGTCAAAAATGATGCGGTAACGCTCAACAATCTTGTCATTGACAGACCGGGAGCATCTCTCACTGAAAATGGCGGGCGTGAAACCATGGCATTTTCTGGCGTTTACACTCTAAACGCAAATGATGTTATATCAATGGTAGTTACGCTCGAAGGCGGAAGCAGTGCAAGCCTAACCAACGCCCAAATAACGATAAAAAAATATGAATTTGCTTAATTAGGACTTATTTATAAACCATTAAATTTTTTAACAAAAAAGAGAGCCTATGCTCTCTTTTTTAATTTTTATTTTTGCAATATTTTTCCTCAGAAAGATGTTTTATCAAAAAATGCTTCATCCGCTCCTCTTCTACTTTCTTCCGAATTTTTCCAATTCTCCCGTTTTCCTTCCCGTTTTCCTTCCGTTTCCCTTCCGTTTCCCTTCCGTTTCCCTTCCGTTTCCCTTCCGTTTCCCTTCCGTTTCCCTTCCGTTTCCCTTCCGCCGGGCGCAATATTTTGCTTGCTTTTGCAAGCAAAAAAAACTTGCCATAAGGCAAGTTTAAGCGCGTGCGCGCTTAATTGCGCCCGCCAGTCAATTTTTTCTTTTCATTTGGAGATTTTTTCTTTTCAAAAGAAAGTTTGTCAAACTCGTGCAGTTTCTTGAAAAAGACTTTTAAAAATTTTCTACGATTAATCGCAGTTGTCATTAAAACTTGCCCTTTCTTGTCAGGCGTTGCAATAATCTTACCCGGGTTTTTGTCTGTATCAACCGTCAAGTTTACTCGCAATGTTTTAAAGAATTTCGGATGAATAAGATACATATACGCACAAGTATCATTTGTTGCAATTCGTTTATCTGGATAGCCATGCTCCCAATATTTGTCAAACATATCAAACATCATCTTGCCGACATCGTTTGTTTCTTTGATTTTGTAGACCATTTCCTCAGTAAGATGAGCTTTATTTCTTCCCATATCACTAGGCACCATTACAAGCGGAATTTTGCTGTCTAAAACAATTTTAAATGCTTCTGGGTCAGAAGAGATGTTAAACGATATATGCAATGGATACCCTTTCATTCCATAAGGTGCTCCACCCATGAAGATGATTTTAGGAATTTTCTTAATAATATCAGGGTGTTTCTCAAACAAAAGTCCAATATTGGTGTGAGGCCCTAAAACAAGAGGAATTATGTCTCCATCTCCTTCGCTCAAAACGCGGTACATTGCGCTGACAGCGTCCTCTTCAAGAAGCAGATGTTTTACCTTCTTTGGAGGCTTGTATCCCCCCATTCCCTCCTTGCCATGCACATATTCAGCAGTTGGGCTTATTCTCTTCATTGCTGTGCTTGCGCCTTCTGCAACAGGATAATCAAGGTTAAACTTGTCGAGAATATGAAGCATATTTCTAGTGCATTTTTCAACTGGAAGATTACCTACAACTGTTGTTATAAGTTTAATATCAAGTTTTTTATCATTTAAGGCATAAATCAAACAAGTTGTATCATCTACACCGGGGTCAGTATCAATAATTACTTTATATTTTTTCACAAGTTATCCTTTTAATTAAAAGTTTGGCGAAGACGGTGGGATTCGAACCCACGTGCCAGTTCCCTGACAAACGCATTTCGAGTGCGTCTCGTTACGACCTCTTCGATACGTCTTCGTTCTTACAATATAACACAATATCAAAAAAAAGGCAAAGATTTAACAAAAATTTAAAAATTTTTATTTCATTTTTCAAATTTATGCTGTTTAATCTTTATTTTTTTGAAGAGAAGCGAAAAACTTTTCGTTGTGCAATACTGACTCATCATTAGCGTTAAATCCTTTTGATATTTCATGGAAGTGGCGCGCCCTACTCAAATCGCCAAGGTTATAATAGCAAACCACAAGGTCAAGCGCTGGATAAAGCGTTGTTTTCAACTTGTCAACAAACGCTCCACTTTCAAGGTTATTTCCATTTTCTATCGCTCTTTCAAACCAGTATGACGCTTGTTTAAATTTTTTCTCTTTCATAAAGATTCGACCAATGTTATACAAAACCTCGCCTCGTGGAGATGAAAGTTTAAATGATTCAAAAAGGCTATCGAGGGCCTTGCCACTATTATTCAAATTCTCATGGCAAAAACATAAAATAAGACAAGCCTCAATTTTGTTTTCTATAAAAGCGCCTTTTGTTTTCAAAAAGTCATTTAAAGTTTTGATAGCCTTTTTAAAATGGCCATTGTAATAAAGTTCACGCGCATAATAAAATAGCGCCCTAGGTGAAAACTCAGCCCCTTCTTTTATCATGGCTTGATAAATTTTTAAGTTACGGTTTGTATGTGGTTTTTGTTTGCCATGATACACCACAATATCGGGTCTATTGACAACCTTTCCATAAGGAATAATCACTTCATGCACTCTGTCATGCCAACGAAGAAAAGGAAGATTTCTAACAATTCGTTCTCTTAAAAATTGATATGTTGGCCGTAAAAATTCATCATAAGCGGTCGCATAGGTACACATTAAAACATCTTCTTCTCCACGCTCAAACTTCCAATCTCTTATTTTTTGCGCAATGCTATCGGGCAAAAAATCATCCCCGTCAAGCCACATTAAATAGTCGCTTTGAGCCTTATTAAAAGAGAAATTTCTTGCGTCCGCAAAGTCATCCTTCCATTTGTAGTCATACACTTTTGGCGTAAATTGTTGTGCAATAACTTTTGTAGAATCAGTCGAGCCCGTGTCTACCACAATGATTTCATCGGCGTAAACATGTGCGTTTTCAAGCACCCTCGCAAGAGTTTTTTCTTCATTTTTAACAATCATGCAAAGTGATAAAGTTTTCATTCTTCCCCTTTTATTCTTAAATTTATATATGAGTGCTGAGTGAATAAATTGAGAAAATAATTTTTAAAAATATAATTTAATTTAAAAAATAAAAATCTGCATTAATATATTTAGTGTTATGTGCGCTTAAAAAATATTAAAATATTTATTTTTTAACGATTTTTTCATGATTTTTTAGTATTTTTTATTAAATTTTTACATTTTTTCTTAATTTTTCTTTATTTTAATAATTCATTACAACAAAAAATATTTTTTAATTATTTTTTTGTTTATTTAAATGTGTATTTTATAAGGGTTTGTTGCAAATTAATAATATATAAGTATTTAAAAATATTTATATATTTATCTATATATTTCGTCAAATTATTTTGTTTTTTTTTAGCACTATGATAAAATCATAGTGTAATAAAAAAGAGGTGAAAAATGAGAAAATCTAAAAAAATAATTAATTCACTTTTATTATCCTTCACTTTTGCTTGTATGGGCGGAGGAGGCTTTTTGATGGAAAGTCAATTTGACCGTGCGCCAGCAGTGGCCTTAGCCGAAGCAAGTGCTTATGACGAGATAACAAATTCTTTGCCAAATTATTTTGGTGTAAGCACCAACGCATCCGCCACTTTTGGAAATGTCGACAATAAAATATTTTTAATCTCGAATACAAGCTCTGACGAAATTAATATTCAAATTGCAGACTCAACGAAAAAGGCAAAAGGTAAAGATTCTTCTGGGGTAGAAAAAGATATAACAAACTATTGTTACTACCCTGACGGCAACGCGAGCGCTTATTATTACTTTAAGTTTTCAAACTCACTCTCTCTTTACTATGACATTACAAACACTCAAATCGAGAATGGGCAAAGTGGAAAAAACTTGATTGAAGGCAAAGCGATAAGCCTTTTCTCCGAGAGCACAACAACGGGAGGAGTGCCAAACAATCTCACTTTTACACCAGAGCAATTAAATGTAACCTTTAAGCTTGGAACTGGGAATGATTGCACAGTTGAAGAAAACACAATCACCCTTAACAAGGAAGGTTGCTACACACTGTCCGTTCCTGTTGTAGTTTACAGAACCACCAATGACGGAAGCAGTTTTGTAGCAAGTGAAGAAACCGTAAACTACACTTTTATGGCTCTTAAATCTTCTACATACTTTAATCAAACAGACTACCTTCCAAATATAGCGCCATCAAGCAACATTCAAAAAACAACTGTACAAGGAGTTGGCGACTACTCTCTTTACTATTTTTATTCTTATAGCACAAATAGTTCAAGCACAACTAGTTCAAGCGCAAATGGTTCAGGCACAGATGGTTCTAACACAAATAGTTCAAACACAGATGCAGACATTTATACTCTTCCAACCCTTGAATTCGACCCAAACATTTATCAATTCCAAATTACCTACACGGATACTGACCAAAAAATTAAGACTGCAAGAATTGAATATACCGATAAGTTTACTGAGTATGACGAAAATGGAAATGAGATAAGCGAGGACGACTATTTCGTTTGGACTAGCATTGGCTCAGACAACAAAAAAGCCAAACTTGTTTTCAACGACCTTGGAACTTACGACCTTGAAATATCTTATCTTTACAAGTCAGCCAAAAACAAAATCTATTCTCTTCCACTTGAAAGATTGACAAATGCAACTTTTGAAAACAAACTTCAAAGAATGTTTATTTATGGATATCAAACTTTCTATTCAAACTATGACGACATTGACCCTTTAACAAACCAACCTACTTCTAGCGAATTAAAAACGCTTGACACCAAGTTGGCAACCAGCACACTTGGCGCGGACATTACCATGGGCGTGAATAGAACAAAAAATGAAAAAAACAACAATCCGACAACAAATGATTTGTCAGCGGAGAATTTGAAAGAATCCGCTCTTAGTTACATTAACGGGAAAAACAAATCTCCTGTTACAACAAACCAAACCCCTATAAGATTTGTGGGGAATGTTAAAGAAGATACTGCAAGAAGTGGATTATATAAATTGACTAAAAACGGAAACGAGTGGACGCCCGATACCGATACCAACCTCACTTTCTCTCTTCTTAACCAAAACACTCCGGGCGTTTACCTTTATGTTATTCAATACCAATACGATTACTACATGAGCTCAACAGGTTTGCTTCAATCAAATGCTTATCATTATCAAGTTTTCTTCTTTGAAGTTACAAACCTTGCTCCAACAGTTTCTCTTTATGAAGAAAATCAAAACAACGCGGTTACACAACTCTACACCAGAGGTTTTACAAACAAGAGCGTTTACATTATTGATAACTCTACAAAAAATCCTTATGATGCAAAGGTTTCTATTTCAATCACCGCTTATGATTATGTAAGCAAGAGAACAGTCATTGACAAACAAGAAATTGACTCATTCGCAGGCAATGGCACAAACGGAATAGCTTACAAAACATTTGATGGTACAGATGGTACAACTGTTCCTAGCGCAATCAGAGGCAAAAGCGGACTTTATATTTCAAATAATAGCGTTTATGCAAACTCTAATTTTACAATAGAAATCAAAGCAAGAAAAAAACAAATCAAAAAGCAACCGAAGAATTCAAGCAACGCGACAACTCCAAGCATTACGACATTTACAATAGACACGAAAGAGATTGAAAATATTGGAGCGAGAAAAGTTCGCCAGACAAACAGCACTAATTTTGCGATTGGCGAAAAACTATCACAAAACTTTACAAATGAACCTATCATTCTCTCTTGGAACGAAAAAGCCAGCGGTGCACCAACTTATGGATATTTGAAGTACATTCCTTTTGAAGCAGAAACATATTATTCCCTAAAAAAGGATGAAACAACTATTCTAAACGCACAACTTAAAGAGCTTTTAAGTTTGGATGATGGAAACAACAGCATGTTGCCAGTAAATTACAAAATTGATTTAAGCAAGTTTGAAAGTAGCACATGGGTTGAATACAGCAACACTTCTAATTTTGATTCTATCGTTAGCGCAAGTGCGGTTAAACAAAACAGTGGGTTCTACCTCCTTGAAGTTTATGACGGAGCGGGCAATTCTAGTTTTGAAATCTTCTTAATTGATAAAACAAGTCCAATTTTTGTTAAACAACAAGAAGAACTTGATGAAAACGGAGAACTTTCTGGAATTGTTTTAAGGTCTATTATAGCAAATGGCGAAAACATTGACATCCCTGAGGATGTGCGTTATGACATGACAATAATATGGGCAAAATACAAAGGCATTTTATTAACTTCAAAATTTGATGACATAAAGGCGTACGAGTATAGCAAAGATGCCTCACAAGCAACAGAAGCGTTAAAAGCCAAACTTGAAGAGTTCTTTAATGCAAACCAAGATTACATAGGCGCTTTAAGTAGCTCTGCGTATGCAAAGGATGGCACTTACCTTAAAATAGAAACATTCCCAACATATTATGCTCTTGACAACGATACATATGGGGCTCATTATGGTTATAGTTACAATGTGCCTCTCTACAAAGAAAATGCCAACGGAGAACTTGAAGCTCTTGAAGCAACCCACTCTTTGCTCACTCGCGACAAATCGAACACGAAGGTTTACGGGGATGAAGCAACAAACTACAAAAACGCTCCAAGCGGTATACTTAATTTTAGAGTTTCCTCTGATGCTTCCAAACTTGACATTAAAGTTGGAGACAAACCAAGTGAAAGTGAACAACTTTGGAAGAGTTTGCAGTGGGACAACTATTCATTTAGTGGATATTTTGACAAGGACACTAAGGGAAAGCGTTTAAGTCCAACTGAAACTAACACAGAAAACTCGTCCAAAAAGTATAAATATTCTTATATTTTACCAACAAACAGCAAGAACAAACTTTCATTGACTTACATTCCATTCCCAAATAATGGTTCTGTTGTTGGAAAAATCACATTAAAATACTATCCTTTTATCAAAACTTCTACCTCAAAAACAAGTTACAAGAGTGGAAACGACTTGACCGCCGATAATAAAGGAAATGTTACAAACAACTATTTCTATTACACCCTTTCGAAGAAACCAACAAGAGAATTTGATATTTACACTAACGGAAGCGTTGCAGTAGCCAAAGGCGAAGAGTGCACTTTTGAGATTGTACTTGGAAACAACACTCTCCCAGTTGCCGGCAAATATGTGTTTGAGCGTGTATATGACTCGGGCAATATGGTAGGAAAATTTGATTACGACACGCGCGATATATCATTTATCGTTGACGCATACAATGTTATCTCCCCTATTGAAAGCGTAGAAGTAGAAGCAGACGGAAAAACTTCTCTTGAAAGCGTAGTCGGCGGTGATATTCTTGTCAGTATGTACTCGGGAGAAGGTCAACAAAACATTGAAATTTCATTCCCAAGATATATCAACGGACTTAACCAAGGTTCATTCTACACTCGTTCAAGTTTCAATGACGAGGACACATTCCCAGAGAACGCAATCTCAATTTCGGGCAACAAACTTCCATTATCTCTTTTGATTCCTCAAACCAAATATACTATTTCATCAATCAAAGGCACCGATAATACTTACAGCGTAGATAAAAATTTTGATTTATCATATTATGGCGCGGAAGTTAAAGAGGAAAAGGACGAACAAAATCAAACTAAATGGAACCTTTACCTTGAAGGAATTCTTTACAAATCGTTTACAAATGAGGAAGACGCGCTAGCAGAACTTAACAGTATGCGTATAAATGTTTATAACCTTTATGCAAAAGTACAATATTATAAGCCAAACCAGACAATAGCAGAAAGCATTTACCATGGTGGAAATTTAAATGCACTTATAAGCAGAAATGACATTTATACAAATGGATACATGAATTTCTACAAGCAAACATCTTCATCTCAATCTCAATCATTAGCACTTGAAACAAACCCTACAAAACAATTTACAGCTCCCGGCACTTATGTAGTTTCTTTATATCAAGCAAACAATTTAGGCGCAACTTTTGACCAACTCTACTCTTTGTACAAGTTTGCGTTCAAAATTGAAAAAACCGCCCCTGAATTTGACATTGTAGACAACTCGGGTTACAGTCTGGAAGAACATGACGGCGCTTATTACACAAATTCTTCAAATCTTAGCATTAAATGGCAAATCCCAAGCAGTGATTATATTGCGAAAATTGATGAAGCAAAAATTGTTATACGTGGAGATATCAACAAAACGATTTCATTAGAAGAAATCACTGGTGATAACACCGCTGGCGGAACAAGGTCTTTTGAAATTGATGTTAGTAGCATTCTCTCAGCCATGTTTAACAACAGTGATTACAAACCAAGTATCACCATAACCATGCAGTTTGAAGGACATAACGGCAACATTTACTCTACAACAAGCAAAACGATTTACTTTGATATAACTGCACCACACGAAAATATCCTTTCGCTTATGAGTAATGTTGAACAATCAGCACGCTTGCAAGGCGCATTCTCATCACTTGACGCAAACACTCTTCACAGCCTTACAAGAGAATATTTTGATTACAACGGGAACTCTACTTCATTTAACCAATCTACTTCTGGAAATGGCGTAAGTTATTCTTATGTAAAATCTACTGGCACTCTCAAATATTACTACTATGTTGTAAATTCTCAATTTGTAAATAACCTTACAGTTGATGAAGATAATTATGGAGTAAAATATATAGGGCTCAAAGAAGTTGGAAGCCTTGAATCTTACACTCCTGTTGACAAAAATTCATTTAATGAAAGCAAATATACTGAATTAAGCAACCTTAGTGTAAATAATAATTCAATCTATGAAGTTGTTGAACGCGATTGGGCTGGAAACATGACCGCTTATCTTATCAAAGTGGTTGATGTAGCAGACAGCGACAATGTTTTAACTTATAAAAACAGCAAAACAGCTGAGGATGCAGAAATTAAGTTCAGTCGTCAACAAATGATTGAAAACAACTACAATTTATACTCTAACACGGGATTTGAAATTACTAGCATCGACTACAATAGCGATGAATGGGAAATCTTCTTAGTTAGAAAAGCCGGACAAGTAGCAAGCATTTATATGCGCTCTCCATGGCTTGATAAAGATACTGTTTATGTTCTTGGCAATTCAAATTTTAACACTGTTTCACTTTCAAGTTTGTTTAGTGGACTTGCGTCATCTAACCGCAAACACCAATTACAATTTGCAAATAGAAATGGTGAAGAAAACACAACGCTATTCTTAACTATTTACAACGCTAATCTTATAACTTCAACTTCTTACAAGGATCCACAAGCACAGTTAAACATCAATATTCCATCGCAAGAAAGTTTAAACAGCAACACTTATGGTTATGTTTTCCCTACTAAGATAAAAGTTGAAAGACTTAATGGAAATACATACGAAGAAGTAGCAACCGCACAAACTAATAGCGGGTTGTATGGAACTTGGAACATCGCAGACCCATCAAACTCTGTAAACATAACTCTTGCAAACGGAAAACTCACACTCAGCACAATAATTGCTTCGAGTGGTGAAAAATTGAGATATACAATCACAGATAACTTTGGAAACGAATCAATCGTTGTTCAACTTGCAAACATTGCTTCATACAATGAAATCGTTGGAAATGGCAGTGTTTATGAAGTAACAGAAAGTGATAACAGCAAGACATATATAAGCGAAAAAGATGTTACTTTTAACTACCACTTGAAGTTATACGATGTTGTAGTTTACAATGAAACAGACAGTAGACTCGCAACCAATGGGGACTACTTTACAAGCAACAAAGATAGCATTCGCTCATTAACCTTTAATCAAACTAACAAATGCTTTACTTTGACAATCTATGATGCGGCAGATATTGGCGCTAACCGTACACCTTTGCGAACAATTCATATTCGCATTTACAACAAATTGCCAGCATTCACAAATTCCGCTACGCTTATAAACGGCGGAGTAGCATTCCTTGATAGAAACTTGAATGCTTTCAGTGATGACAAAGCCCAAAACAAAACACTATCACAAACTGTTATTGTTGGCGGAAAGAGTTTCACAAACGCACAAGCAACCTACCTTTCAACCTACTCATCAGTTGTAACAATGAAATATTTAAATTCTCCTTCTGATAACGGAACAGCAGAAGCATACAAGAAAGAATATCCTTATTCAGCATACATTTCAAGCGACAATGGACAATCATTTACAAAACTTGAAATGCAAGATGGAAACATATCAAGTTATGTTATCCGTGGCGCAGGAGATTACCTAATATTCTTTATTTACGATGATGAAACAATCCTTACAAACAGTTATAAGGCTTACATGGTTACGATTTGGGATTCGACAGCATCTTACTACACAATAACTATTGATGGAGTAAGAGTTGAGCGTTCTAACCTCACCTACACTGACAACAATGGCGTAACCTATGAAGTCAACTACCTTGTTGGTGTAGATTACAGCAATCGAAATCGTGTTATTATTACTAGAAATGAGGAACTTGGCGTTGTTATTTCAGACCCAGAAGTTAAAACAACTGGCACGAATGTTTATGTTGAAGTTTATACATATTCTTGCACAGAATCAAGCGGTTCATTTGCTATACTCTATATTAAGCCAAACAACGATTTTGCATCATTATTTAGTTATGAATCACCTTCTGGCGCAAGCGAATCTCTGCTTGGAAAAGCAAATGAAACTATTGTAGCAAGCCAGTCAGACACTGGATTTGAAAGACTTAAACTTACATTTACTCCTTTCTATGGCATAACTTCTAACCGCATCCATATTAAGGTTGAGAAAATGTTTGAAGGCAACTTTGTAGATGTTTCACCTGAAATTGACTACACTGACACCCTTGCAACAGCATACATTACCCGCGCAGGTTATTACCGCATAAGTCTCCACGACTCATGCGAACCAGCAAACTACCAAACATTTAAAGGTAGTAACTATATGTATCTCTTCTTCTTAAATTCAATTCCATTTACAGTTACAAGCACAGACAGCGAAGGGAATACAACAACGACCGAAGCAATTCAAAATACTATATACAATTCTAGAGTAACGCTCTCTCTTACAAATTTGAGTTCGTTCTATGCGCCTTCAAATTATCCACAAATCACCGTTTATCGCAATGGTAAAGTTTATAATAAATCATCTGGTGGAAACGGATATATTGAAAGAAACTATACATTCACTTTCAGCGAGCCTGGATACTATCAAGTAGACTTCTCTGCTAAAAGCGCAAAAGGTGAAGTTCAAATAAAGTCAAAGACTTTCAACTTCATGATTATAAGCAAGAACGAGTCGCGTTCGGCATTTAATTTCCCTGCTTACTCAAATTACTATATTTCAAAAATCGAGAAATCTGGACTTGGTGATATAACCGAAGATTTCCTCAATTTTGGAAGTTTTAAAGACACCATTGTAGTAGACGGGAAAACTTATCTATCCGCTCTCAGTCTCAATTATCTTGACGAGAAAACTGGAACAGGAAGATATAAGATTACTATTTGTCCTAACGAAAAAGCGTATGAAAATGTTGGAGTTAAATGCTTTACATTTGAACTTTGGATAAACCATGCCGTTCCTCCTATTGAGGTTTCTATTGGTCAAGGGCAAGCAACAACAAATGATATTACTATAACATTTAATGTTGCAAACTTCTACGAAGCAGTTGGTGATAGTTACATTAAGATTGGCTCAACAATTAGATATTACAACGCTGAAACCTTGCCTACACTTAACGAAACCGAAGTTATCACGCTTTCACAATCTGGAACTTACTACATTCAAGTTTACACTGCAAGCGGACAACTTATATACTCTTACAAGGTTATAAAGAATGAACCACTCAACGCTTTTGCAATTATTGCAATAATTCTTGGCGTGATTGCCCTTGGAACTATAATCTTTATAACAGTCAAATTGCGTAAGCGTCAACGCGTTAAGTAAGTAAACTTACTTTCTATCGTAAGCATAATCTAAATGTTAAACTATTTTACGGTCCGCGTGAGTGAACTCACCTTGCATTGTAAGTGGTGCTAAAAATAGAGTTTTAAAAACTTGATGACACTATTTTAATTTAGCGCGCTTACATTAAGCGAAAAGTGGTAAAATTTTCTTTACATTTAGATTTTAATACCTTTAATATACATAAAAAACCTTGCAAGGCTTTTGCAAGGTTTTTTGTTTGATATTTTGTCTATCTTATGGCTTTGTTATGGCTTTGTTATGGCTTTGTTATGGCTTTGTTATGGCTTTGTTATGGCTTTGTTATGGCTTTGTTATGGCAAAAAAATAGGCTCTCGCTTACGCGAAAACCTATTTTTTTTACATGTTTTTCATGTCTTTTGGCAATAAGAATTAAAGAGTAACGTTGATTTTAATTCCAGGTCCCATTGTTGATGCAATGGCAACATTTCTAAAATATTGTCCCTTTGCAGCAGCAGGCTTTGCCTTGATGAGTGCTTCAATAACTGTATTGAAGTTGTCCATCAATTTTTCCTTACCGAAACTTACTTTTCCAAGAATTACATGGACATTGTTTGTTTTGTCAAGTCTATATTCAACTTTACCAGCTTTGGCATCGTTGATAGCCTTAGTAACGTCCATAGTAACTGTTCCGCTCTTTGGGTTTGGCATAAGACCCTTAGGTCCTAAAATTCTAGCAACTCTTCCTACAAGTCCCATCATATCTGGGGTTGTGATACAAACGTCGAAATCAAGCCAACCACCTTGGATTTTTGCGATGATTTCTTCTGCGCCAACATAGTCAGCGCCTGCTTTTGTAGCTTCATCAGCCTTATCACCCTTTGCGATAACCAAAACTTTAAGTTCTTTTCCTGTTCCGTGAGGAAGGATACAAACTCCTCTAACCTGTTGGTCAGCGTTTTTACCATCTACACCAAGGCGAACATGAAGTTCAACTGTTTCGTCAAATTTTGCTTTTGGAAGAGACAAGAGTGCGTCAAGTCCACCAGCAATGTCATAAGATTTTTGTTTAACCATTTCAGATGCTTGTGCAAGTCTTTTAGATGCTTTCATGCTTTTCCTCCTTAGTCAACAACGGTAACGCCCATACTACGAGCGGCACCAGCAATCATGCTCATTGCAGATTCGATTGAAGTGCAGTTAAGGTCTGGCATCTTTGTTTCAGCAATCTGTTTGATTTGTGCTTTTGTGATTGTTCCGACTTTTTGTTTGTTTGGTACAGCAGAACCCTTTTCAAGTCCAATAGCCTTCATAATAAGAATGGCTGCTGGTGGGGTTTTGAGTACGAATGAGTAACTTCTATCAGCATAGATAGTTACAACCACAGGAATAACGAGTCCTGCTTGAGAAGCGGTCTTCTCATTGAATTCTTTGGTAAATGCGCCAAGGTTAATTCCATGAGGTCCAAGTGTTGAACCAACTGGAGGTCCCGGTGTGGCTTTACCAGCGGCAAGTTGTAATTTTACAACCGCAGCAACTTTTTTCTCTGCCATTTTTTCCTCCTTTTGTGGTGTAATGAACGGTTGCAGTTCCGTCCTCCCACATCTAAAACGAAAGACTTTATCTTTCGAGTGTATAATTAAGCGGTTGCCCGCGTTATACCAAATTAAAATTGTGAAAGCCTTTGTTAAAAGCGTACACCTTTATTTTACGAGATTTAATCATCGCCAATGAGCGAGAGCTCGCTTTCGCTTTTATGCTTTCTTTTGCTAGTAAATGTAAGTAATAAGAAACAGTTTTTACAAGTTTAGTTGTTTATTTTGTGAATTTGACTCATCTCAACTTCAACAGCAGTCTCTCTTCCAAACATCTCGACATTAACGCCAACAATACCTGTTTCGGTGTTAATTGAAGTAACTTCTCCAATCATTCCATCAAGAGGTCCATCCACAATTTCAACTTTGTCTCCCACCGCAAGATCAACTTCAACTTTGATTTTTTCAAGTCTAAGTTTAATAACCTCATCCTCAGTGAGGGCAAGAGGGCGTCCCTTTGGGCCAACAAAGCCTGTAATACCTCTCGTTCTTGTAACATTGTGCCAAAGGTCATCAGCATACTTCATCTTAACCAAGATATAGCATGGCATAGCCTTTCTTTGAACAAGTTTTTTCTTTCCGTTTTTCTCTTCAACCACATCTTCCATAGGAATTACTATGTCAAAAATTCTGTCTTGAAGATTAAATTTCTCAACCACAGTTTCAAGATTTTCTTTTGCAACATTTTCATACCCTGAAAAAGTGTGCAAAACATACCATTTTTCTGGAAGGGAAGCAACAAACTCTTCATAAGAAAGTTGGTCTTCGCTTTTTTCTACTGGTTTAGTTTCCTCTTCAACTGGGGTAACTTGATTATCAAGCATTTCTTTTTCTTCCATACCTTCTCCTATTTCTTCAACAATCCAGTGAGTAAACCTAAGCAATAATCAATTCCAAAGATTACGACTGCAAAAACAAGCACAACAACTAAAACAACGCCTGTTCTTTTGCAAACCTCACCAAAAGTAGGCCAAGTAACCTTTTTGAGTTCACTCATAGTTTCCTTTGCCTTTCTTTTGAATTTGCCTTTTTCCTTTGCAGGCTTTTTGTTTGATTTTTTGTTGTCCTTAACTTTTGCGTTTTTGTCTGTTTGATTTGCCTTTGCGGTTTCTTTTGCTTCCGCAGTTGCCTCTACAAGAGTTGTTGTAGCCTCTTCTGATATTGGTTGATTTTCAACTTCTACCACTGGCTCTGACTTTTTGTTTTTAGACATAAAACCCCCAATAAATTATTTTGTTTCCTTGTGAGTGGTTCTCTTTCCGCATCTAGAACAGAATTTAACGATTTCAATTCTTTCTGGATTTGCAGCGGTGTTCTTGCTTGTTGCATAATTTCTTTCTTGACATTCAGTGCAAGCAAGAATGATATTTTTGCGTTTTGGTACTGCCATTTTCTTTCTCCTAACAAAAAACTAACACCTCATTCGTTCGAAGTGTTAGCCTATAATAACATGTTTATAATTTATTGTCAACAAAAACTTTATGTTTTTCACATTTTTTTTGAAAATTTACCCGAATTATCGGGTTTTACCTAGTCTCGACAAACAAGTTCCTTTTCGTCAATTTCGGTGTCCACAAGAAGCACAAACTCATCTTTGTTTGCAACCTTTCTTACGCTGTCAAAAGATGATGGAAAATTGTAGTCAAGGTTAAATTTTTCGGCATAAAGGAAATATTCTTTCAAACTTGCCTTTGCATAAAGGTAAGCCTCCTCAACAAACCTGCCGTCTGTAACTATTTCAAGGTCTGGGAAAAGAACATTAAATTCGTTTTTATCTTCATCTTTAACAAAAATTGCAGGGTAAGTATAACGCTTCATGGTTTGCTCCTCATAGATAGAATAGCATAAAAGTTTACTTTTACAAAACGATTGAATAAAATTTTTGAATTTTTTGTTGACAGCCTACTCCATGTGGTCGGCTGTCCAACAACAATTTTTGTATTTTTTACCACTTCCACATGGACAAGGGTCATTTCTGCCCGCCTTTGATTTGCCTATTGAAACCGTTTTTTGCACAATAAGATTTTTGCTTTTCTTTTGCGCTTCTCTCTCTTCTTTTGTAAGTTCCTTGCCAGTGAAAACAACCTTTACAGGCTCTGGCGCTGGCTGGGCTGGTTCGCCTTGAATTCTAGCACTTAAAAGGAATTTGCAAGTGGTCTCTTTAATTCTGTCAACCATGGCATCGAACATTGCAAAACCCTCCTTTTTATAAGCAAGGACTGGGTCTTGTTGACCATATTGTCTTGACAAGATTTCGTCTTTCATGATTTGCATATCTTCGATTTGACTCATCCAGTTAACATCTACCATACGAAGAAGAATATTTCTTTCAATATCTTCAAAGTTTACGCCATAAGACTCAACTTCTTTTTGTTTTTGTGCATATTTCTCATCGACAATTTTGATGATTTTTTCGATAACCTCGTTTGCATCGCAACCATCAACAAACTCCTCTGTGATTGTGTTGCTCCCGCGCTCTAAAATTCCGTTTTCAAGCACCTTATTAAGCGCCTGTAAATCCCATTCATAGAATGGCTTATCATCACTGATAACTTTATTGCAAACGCGCGTTACAACCTCTGGAATCATTCTCTCAATTTGGTCGTGAACAGGCTTGCCATCAAGCACCTCATTACGCTCTGCATAAATGATTTCTCTTTGCTTGTTCATAACATCGTCAAACTGCAAAACGCTCTTTCTCATACCAAAGTTTTGAAGTTCAATTTTGCGTTGGCTCGCTTCCACTTGACGAGCAATAATCTTCATCTGAATTGGGGTAGAATCGTCAATTCTAAAAAATGCAAAAACCTTACGAAGTCTATCTGTTGCAAAGCGTCTAAAAAGGTCGTCATCAAGCGAAAGATAGAACACGCTTGACCCTGGGTCGCCCTGTCTTCCAGCACGCCCGCGAAGCTGGTTATCAATACGCCTTGACTCGTGGCGCTCGGTTCCTATAATATGCAATCCACCAAGTGTTTTAACCTCTTGTTTCTCGGCGTCAGTTATTTTTTTATAACTATCATAAAGTTCGGTATAACGGTCTCTTGCCTTGTTTAAATTTTCATCATCAACAAAGTTGAAAGCGGTTGCATAAGAGATTTCTTCATCGCTAAATCCCTCATCTCTCATTGCTTTTGTAGCCATAAATTCTGGGTTTCCGCCAAGCAAAATATCGGTACCTCTTCCCGCCATATTTGTCGCAATAGTAACCGCACCTTTTCTTCCCGCCTGAGCCACAATTTCACTTTCTTTTTCGTGGTTTTTAGCGTTCAAAACTTGGTGCTTAATTCCTGCGCGTTTAAGATGCTCTGAAATCATTTCACTCTTGTCGATGTTGATTGTTCCAACAAGGACAGGTTGTCCCTTTTCTTGACACTCTTTAATGTCTTCAATTATGGCTGGAATTTTACCATTTTCTGTAACATACATGATGTCAGGATAGTCAACTCTCTGTTTTGGAAGGTTTGATGGAATTGTAACAACATCAAGGCTGTAAATAGTTCTAAATTCACCCTCTTCTGTCTTTGCAGTACCAGTCATACCAGAAAGTTTAGAATACAAACGGAAGAAGTTTTGGAAGGTTATTGTAGCAAATGTTTGGTTTTCATCCTTAATGTCCACCCCTTCTTTTGCTTCAATCGCTTGATGAAGTCCAGAAGAGAATCTTCTTCCCGGCGAAAGACGACCAGTAAACTCATCAACGATTATAACTTCGCCATCTTTTACGATATAATTTTCATCGCGGTGCATGATAAAGTTTGCACGAAGAGCGTTGTTGATATAATGGTTTGTTTCAAGGTTTGCCATATCAGAAAGGTTTTCAACGTTATAGAATGCCTCCGCTTTTGAAATACCTTTGTCTGTCATGCGAATTTGTTTTGTTTTTATATCAATATCAACATCTGTGTCTTTATTTAAAGTTTTAACAAATCTTTGAGCAACAACATAGCCCTCGCTAGATTTGCCCCCTCTTCCGCTGATAATAAGAGGTGTTCTTGCTTCATCAATTAAGATTGAGTCCACTTCATCGACAATGGCAAAATTTAGCCCGCGTTGAACTCTCGCCTCTTTGCTTCTTGCCATATTGTCTCTAAGGTAGTCAAAACCAAGTTCATTATTTGTGCAGTAAGTAATATCAGCAAGATAGGCTTTTTTCTTATCTTCATCGCTTTGCCCAGTAAGAGTAACTCCAACAGTCAGTCCAAGGAATTTATAAACCTTACCCATCCACTCGGCATCACGCTTTGCAAGGTATTCATTGACTGTTACAACATGAACGCCCTTTCCAGAAATTGCGTTAAGGTATGCAGGAAGAGTTGCAACTAAGGTTTTACCTTCACCAGTCGCCATTTCAGCAATTCTTCCTTGATGAAGAGCAATTCCGCCAAGCACTTGCACATAAAAGTGTTTCATTTTAAGAACGCGCCATGCTGATTCTCTTACCACAGCAAACGCCTCTGGCAAAAGGTCGTTGAGGCTTTCTCCCGCTTTGTATCTATTTCTAAATTCATCAGTACAAGCACGAAGTTGCTCGTTTGTATACGAAGCATATTTATCTTCAAGTGCTATAACCTTGTCGGCAATCTTTTTAAGTTTTTTTACTTGTGATTTATTTTCATTTCCAAAAAGTCCCATTTTTTCTCCTTAAACATACTAGTCCGTTTAAGTATTTTAACAAAATTATCAAAAAAGTCAAACAATTTAAGCGTCAAACACTCTAAAATCAAACTTTTGTGGCAATTTCGAGCAAATTTGCAATTTTTGACCGCCAAAGATTAAATTTTTGGTTAAAAAATGATGATATTTCATTTTTTTCGGCTAGAAAATAAATTTAATTTTCTCCCCTCGCTAGGGCAATTAAATGCAAAGAAATTTAAGCCATAACTTGACAATAATATGATATAGTGTTATTATATAGATAATATTACTCAAATAAGGAAGGCAAAAATGAGTTTAGATACTTTTAAAAATCAAACAATTTCTCACAGAATTACAAGAATTGGTGAAGATGGCAAGAAAACCGCTTTAAACCAAACGGTTACAATGACTGCACCTACCGAGAACGGAGAACTCATAAGAGTAACAAGTCAAAATGATGGCTCTTGCGTTGCACTAGTAGAAAGAAACGAAGGAAAATACTTTTTAAACCTTTCTAGCACTCTCTTTGCTGGTGAGGGCTCTTTACCATTTGCAGACAAAAAGATTGAAATTCTTGAACATCCAGTTTTACCTCCTATCAGCCTCGGCGCGGGACTGGAAGATGAACTGATTGTTTCGGTTTCTTTTGGGGACGGAAAAGAAGGACAGGTAAAA
The DNA here is from genome assembly GCA_934771475.1 of uncultured Clostridia bacterium. Classification (GTDB taxonomy): domain Bacteria; phylum Bacillota; class Clostridia; order Christensenellales; family UBA1242; genus Caccovivens. The sequence continues at coordinate 45,299 of CAKVMD010000004.1, read as the reverse complement.
ATTGCCCCAACTTCTGTTACGGTAACTTATGAAGGCAAAACCTACACTACTTCAACAGTAAGCAAAGGTTACTGCTTTGACATGAGCCTTTCTGCAAGCGTGGTTGAGGGTATGTTTGAACGCACTGGGCATGACAGCCACTTCTTCCACACTCCTGTGATTTTTGGAAGAGGCGAAAAATGTCCTCCTTACCTTTTGGGTATGTACGCAAGCCAAATCCCAGACAATGAAACTGTAAGTTTGGGCGATGTAAGACTCTTTAAAGTAAAAACCGACACTATGCGCGAACCTATCGTTTTCTTCGGGCAAAAAAATGACCTTTTCTTATACAACAAAGGAAAAATAGAAAGAGCAACATCTCACCACTTTGCGAGAGACGAAAGAGGAAATGTTTCTCTTGCGATTGAAAGAGTTGGAGATGTTTCTTATTTGAAAGTTCCACTTGGCATAATGGCGCCTGACGCAAATGTTCCGGTAGAAACAAAGGGATGCGAAGATATTTTAAAACTATTTGCTGGTTACGCTCTTCCTTACAAACAAGGCGAAACCTCTTCAAATAAAGCCTTTGCCTTGCCTAGTCAACTTTCACCTATCCCAGAAGATGCGAGAAAGTGGACACAATATCAATTTGCGTATAAGCCTTTATCTCAAAGAGTAAGCGGAAAGGGCTCGATAGAAAGCGCAGAAAGAGAAATATCTTTCCAAGTTGTAGTATTCACTGGAAGCCCAATACCTTACTGCGTCAACCAAACTTTTGGAAGAATTTTCACGGTTACTGATGGCAAAATCTCTTGGCAAAATTATAAGGACTTTGCTTCGCTCATAGAAAAAGGTGATTATAGGGTTTCACCAGCAGAGATTGCAATAAAAAAGATTGGCGACAAAACCATTTTAGTAGATAAAATTAATGATACTTATAGATTGCTTGCGGACGACAATGCTACAATTACAGATATTTCAAAAGAAGAATACGAACGCTTGTTAAATGAAGCTTTTGGCAAAATGCCTACCGAGCCCCCTCGCGAAGCAGACCCATCCAAGGTTAGGCGTGAAGCACCTGTTTCAGATGAAAAAACTCGTGAGGAAGAGCCTAGAACAGAAGAAGTTAGAGGCGTAGAGCCAGCGGACGAAGCTGACCCAAGACATGAGGTTGCGGAAGAGGTTGTACCTGAACGCCCTGTTCCACATCACGAGAGCGCAGAAGATAGCGTTCCCCCTACAAGCGAACCAAGTGAACTAGTTGTAACACTTGAAAATGGAGGCGTAAAAAGGTCTTATGTAGTAAATCTTCTTGACAGAAATGTAGTAAGCCTTGATGCTCCTGAAACCCCACTTACTTTTGATGACTTTATTTATGACGCTAGGTCAAACACTGATTTTCTTCAAAAGATTTCCGACTGGAATGGCAAAGTGCCAAAGGCCGACCGTGTAGATTATGTTGGCATTATTAAAGAAATGGCCGTTTCACGCGGTGATAAAGCGTCCGAAGAGGCTGGCGCTACTGGCGCAGGAACCCCTACTAGCGGAGAGGGAAGTTCTCGACCAGTATCGGGAGGAGCCGAAGTGGCATCATCAGCAGGAAAGAAACCCGAGGAAAAGAAGCCAGAAGGAAAGAAGCCAGCGGAAAGCAAACCTGAACCAAGCAAACCAATAGAAAGAAAGGTAGACCACAAGAAAAGGGCTGAAACCCTAAGCACCATTGCTATGGGACTTGGACTTTTTGCAACATTGGTCGGTGCTGTATTTGCGCCATGGCTTGTTGTAGTTGGACTTATTGCAACAATAGGTGGCGGATTTACAAACGCATACTCAGACTTATTTAAATACAGCGTTTTTAGTAGCGTTAAACCCAAAATAGCCAAGGCTGAAAAAGCTGAAAGAGAACTTGAAAGAGACAGCGAACGCATTGCTGAACTTGACAGAACTTACGACGAAGCAGAGAGAGGCGCGATTGGTGCCGGAGACGGTTTGAGAGAACTTTGCGATTCAGAAATCGGTGATACTGACACCACAGCCGAACTTTTCAAAACGCTGTGTGATGAATATGGAATGCGATGCCCTACTTATGGTGATGATGACGCGATAATGGATTTAGAGCATCTTGCAGACGCAGACAATCTTGGGGCTTTATCTTATAGAACTGGGCTTGTGGAACAAATGGATGCAATCGCGGGTACTTCTGACCCAGAGGTTCGTGCTCAACTTATAGACAACTTCTTCTCTGCTAACTTTACCGCAGTTCCAGAAGAAAAGAGAAAAGAATTTAGCGCTATATTTGAAAACAATGCGTCTCTGGGTAATCTTAGAAATTCATTGCAAGCAGTAAACACCGCACAACAAACAATGCAAGAGACCCTTGAACGCCAAAGAGAATACTTTGCTGATGAAAAGCGCGGAACTGCAAGAATTGCACGCGCAACAAAATCTTTAAGCGGTGAAGAGCAAATAAAATTCTTTGAAAGATATAGTGATGTTATTGCTTATGAAATGTCCCGCCACCCTGAGAAAGTAGCTGTCGTTATTGAAAAAGCGCTTCAAAATGTTGGTGAGGAAAATAGAGAGCAAGTTATTGCAATTCTCGACAATGCTCAAAAGAGAATTTCTTATGCACTCGATGACACTATCACAGCGGTTGCTCGCGAACATGATGAAAATGTTAAACAACTTGAATCTGCTCGCGCTTATACTGAGGTTATGTCAGCAGGAGAAGGCATTGAAAGAGCACCTCTTGGACAAATGCTTTCAATATACACGCGAGGCGTTTACAACTACAACTTAACAGAACAGGAAGGCGACCTTTACGGGTTTGTTCATGGCGTGGATGAGAGCGCACTTGACGGAGATGAACGCGCAATACTTGACGCAGTAAAACAAGCAGTTTCTTCATCTAGCTTTGAAGGAGCAGTAGACAATCTAACTAGAACAATGGTTAGCGATAAGATAGAGACAAAGATTGCAGACATAACCGAATCTGGCTTGGCTACATCTATACTTCCAAAAGCGTCTGACACAAATTTCCATGCTTCAAAATCAGTCTTTGCTGTTGCCAGAGCAATCGCACAGAGTGAAATAGACGCGTTTGACAGAGAATACTTAATCATGCGTGAAAAGCGTACAGGAAGTGAGTATGTTGTAAGAAGAAGCAAACCGAAGTTGAAACTTAGAAACTCAGCCGAGATACTTGCATCTAGGGAAAGAAGCAAAGGAGTTGTTAGTGCATCTCAATACGCAAACTTAATTGTAAGTCAAGAAAGCCTAAACCAAACAAATGTTCTTCTTGAAGTTGCGAAAACCATATCAGACCTTGATAGCACTATAACCGCAGAGGAAGTTGCAACTAAAATGGAAGAACTTAAAACTTCTCCACTTCGTATGTCTGATGATGACCTTGCAATAGTTGCAAAAGCTAAAATCATCGCAGAGAAAAGAAGAACTGCTCTTACTAGCCTTGTAACTGGAAGCCGAGAAGAAGAGGCAACAATCGGTGAAAAGGCATCGTTATATGCAAATGTTTCAACACTTATTGATGTTGCAATGAGCGGTCGCCTTACAGATGTCAGAATTGCAAATGCTTATGACTCAGCCATGGGCGAAGAACATGGAAAAACTTCTTACTCCCCTGCTGAATGTTCAGCCTCAGAGCAAGAACATGAATTTAATAGAAAATTTAACGCTTACCTTGCAACGCTTCCACCTGAGGAACAAGAGGAAATTTATAGAGCGTTAGATGAAAGAGCAAGCCAATCTGCACAAGATAAATGCGAAGTATTGGCTCAGATTACCGGTCAAAAGGTAATAAATGTAAGCGGTCTTACCTACCAAAGATTTGTTGAATCTCAAACAAGCGAAGGAAAAATCAATCTTGAATTAGCAAACGACCGCATTGCCGAAATGCGTGAACAAGAAAGTGAGAGAACTCGCCGACAAATGCTTCCACAAGAAGACAGATTTGCTGGAATAAGAGCGCTTAATGGTGATGTTCTTCGAGATGCTCTTGTTGATAAATGCGCCCGCTTGAATGGTGCACAAGAGAAATATGAAACAGTCATTGATTGGATTGCTTCTACTCAAAAGATTGACCGAGATACTGTTCTTGCATCCTTTGAAAAGATTCTCCGCGAGCAAGGCAACCTTTCAAACAGCGGTTTAACAACTGCCCTATTTGAAGAACTCGGCATCGACAATGCTGAAACACAAAAACAATTCCGCGCTGACCGCAGAAACATTAAATCGCTCAAACTCAAAAAATCAGTTGTAACTTTTGAAAGACAAGAAGCAAAAGACAGACTTACCCTTCAAGAAGCAAAGACTGAAATGGCATTTAAATCTAGTTTTGATAGCATTTGCGAGAAGATTTCAGCAGAGGGACTTTCAACCTCAAATTATGTCGAACTTTCTTCTCTTATTAACTCCCCTGAATATCAAACAGTAATTGCCAAACTTGGAATTTATCCAGAAATGCTTGAAGGCGTTTTGACAAACCCAGAAGCAAAGGAAAATGCAACGCGACAACTTGCAGAGATAAGAGGTGGACAAGTTTATGCCGACTTTGCTCACAGAGTTGAAGCCAAATCTGGTCTTGTATCTACCAAAACAAAAGGTGAACTTGACAGCCTTGTAACAAAACATGAAGCATTGACAATTAATGCAGCGAACTATATTGTGAGCGCAAATGAATTTTTATCTATCATTGAAAAAGAAACTGCAATCAGCCGTGAAGAAATGGTTTCGGCAGTCAAGTACTTAATGGACCCAGCACACGCCGATTTTGTTAGAGATACTTTTGGCGTAGAGTACCTTGAAAAAGTAAAGGAACTGCCAACCGACTTTGAGCACGGTGATGTTGATGACATTTACAACAAATTTGTTTCTTCTCGTGATGTTGCACCTGCAAGCGAAGAAGGCGCAAGCCCAGCAAGTGGAAAGATAAGAGAACGCATTGAAACTGTTATGTCATCTAAGACAGAGACTGTTGCTGAACTTGAAACTGCAATTATCAACAGCGATACTAATGCAGAGGAAAGATTTGAACTTCTTAAATTAAGAAAGCAAAAAGAACTTTACAGCAAAAAGGCAGAAGAATTTAACAGCGTTTACTCTCAATTTATTGAGCATCCAGACATGAGAGTTATGCAACAAGCGTTACTTTCATTTGTAAAAGGTGTTGATAGCCAAGACTTCTTAGCGATTTCTGGGCTTTCATCTGCAACTTTTGAAAGACTTATTTCTGAATGCGAAAGCTCTTCAAAAGCAAAAGAAATTGCTACAATATTTGAAACGAAAAACAACTTAACTGATATTGCAAGTCGCGGAGAAAAGAGATTAAGCGACAAAGAAAACGATCTTCTCGCTCTTCAAAATGCAACAAGTCAAGAAGAAATTGACGATATTGAAGAAAAGCGTAGCGAAAGTGTCATTGCAGGAAACGCATTCAATTCTCAATTTGCCGCAATAGAATCTCTTCCAGAAGAAGCAAAGGCAAACGGAATTAACAACCTATTTAAATACTATGCTCTTGTTAGCAGGCTTAACCAGCTCGAAAACATTTCTCACGACTCCCCTTCCTCAGAACTGTTTGAGGAAATGGAGGCGGTTGAACAAAGCATTGACCAACTCAAAGCCGAAAGTCTTGAATATTTGCCTTTACCACTTGATTCTTTTGATATTGAGGGCGACCGCATGTTTGCTGGACAGATGTACTTCTCTTATGACTATTTCAGCGAAATGGTAGAAGACGACATCCCTCCTATTGACCCAACTCTTACTGGCAAAGCTAAACAAAAAGCTTTGGCAAAACGCAAAAAACTGCTTGCAAAGAGGTCGAAAGCCCTTCAAAAGAACATGAAAGCAGTCAAAGCAAATGTCAAATCTCGTCAAGAGGAAATGAGAAAAGAAAGAGAGGCGCGCAAGCGTAAACTTGAACAAGAAAAGAAGAAACAAGAAGTTTCAGTTCCAGAAGCCAAGAAAGGTCTTTCAATATTAGGTAAAATATTTGGAAACATGGCTCGTAAACAAAAATTGGCCAAAGGAAAGGCAAAATCTGCCCCAAGTACAGAATCTGTTCGCACTAGCGAAAGAGCGCCAGCAGAAGAAGCACGAGATGGCGCTGGGCGCGCAGCAGAAGAAGGCGCTTCAAGAGAATAACAAGCGTTTGCTTCCACTACTAGGTAACAAAAATGCTTATCAGTGTGGCAAAAAGAAAGATGATTGAAGAGTTTAAGGTTTTTCTTAAACTCTTCAAATTTTGACTTTAACCAAATTAAAACACAAACCAAGAAATATTTAAATCGAGGAATACAAAATGAAAATTGGAGTTGTAGGACTTCCCAATGTAGGGAAAAGCACATTATTTAATGCTATAACAAATGCAGGCGCAGAAAGCGCTAACTACCCTTTCTGCACTATTGAGCCAAATGTGGGAATTGTTGATGTTCCCGACCCTAGGCTTAAAGTATTGGGTGAATTTTATCATACACAAAAAATAGTTCCAGCCGCTATCGAATTTGTTGATATTGCTGGACTTGTTGCTGGCGCAAGCAAAGGTGAAGGACTTGGAAACAAGTTTTTAAGCCACATTCGTGAAGTTGACGCCATTGTACACGTTGTAAGATGTTTTGAAAACGAAAAAATCATACATGTTAATGGTTCAATCGACCCACTTCGAGACATTGAAATCATAAATCTTGAACTTGCGCTTGCCGACCTTGAACAAGTAACAAAAAAACTTGAAAAAGATGAAAAACTTGTTAAAACTGGCGACAAATCTTTAATTGCTGGGGTTGAACTTATGCGCAAAATCAAAACAGCGCTTGAAAACAACCTTCCCGCTCGTAGTGTAGCAATCGAAAACGAAGACGAAGAAAAACTTCTTAAAAATCTCCAACTTCTCTCAGCCAAGCCAGTAATCTATGTTGCAAACATTGGAGAAGACGACATCGGCAAAGAAGAAAACAAATTTGTCAAAGTGGTAAGAGAGTTCGCAAGCAAAGAGGGCTCTAAGGTGATTTGCCTGTCTGCAAAGATTGAAGAAGAACTTGCCGGGCTTGACGAAGAAGAAAAATCACTCTTCAAAGAAGAACTTGGCATTAAGGAAAGCGGGCTTGAAAAACTTGTTTCCGCCTCTTACGACCTTCTCGGGCTTATGAGTTTCTTAACAGCAGGAGAAAAAGAGGTCCGCGCGTGGACAATTAAAAAAGGCACAAAAGCGCCACAAGCCGCAGGGAAAATTCACACCGATTTTGAAAAAGGCTTTATTAAAGCTGAAATTGTTTCCTATGACGACCTTATTGAAGCCGGAAGTTATCTTAAAGCCAAAGAAAAAGGGCGTGTGAGAATGGAAGGTAAAGAATATGTGGTTCAAGATGGCGACATTATCCTCTTCCGTTTCAATGTGTGAGTAAACTCACTCACTATCGTAAACTATAATTAAAAAATAAATGCAATGCAATCCGTGAGTAAACTCACTCTCTTGGTAGACTGTAATTAAAGACCACGCGCAATGCAATCCGTGAGTAAACTCACTTTCTGGCGCCAATTATTTTATAATTTGCGAAAGAAGCGCTTATTTATAATAATTTTATCAGCAAATTAAATTAAAATTTATTCGCGACTTTTCCATGCAATGAAACTAAAACAAAAGGAGAAAAAATGAAAATAGAACAAAACAAAGATTTACTTCATAGCATTTTGCAAACAAATCTATTGCCACTCGCTTTCATTGGCGACAGTGTTCACACTCTTTTTGTTCGTGAAAAAGTCCTTGAAAAACACGACCACAAAATGGAAAATTATCACACAAATGCATCCAAATATTGCAAAGCATCTTGTCAAGCAGACGTTTTGAGAAAAATTTTGCCCTCCTTGCCTCTTGACGAGCAAGAAATAGTAAGGCGTGGCAGAAATGCAAAGCCAAAGCACTCTGCAAAGAATGCGACCAGCGCAGATTATTCTTATGCAACCGCTTTTGAAATTTTAATCGGTTATCTTTACTTAAAAGGCGACGAAAACAGATTAAATGAAGTTTTGCAAGCATCAATTTCAAATTGACAAATTAAAAAGAGGTAAATATGTTTATTGAAGGCAAAAATGCTATTAGAGAAGCCATTGAAAATGGAATCACCATAAATAAAATTATGGTTGACAAAAATATACAAGGACGCAAGGATGAGATTATTGCTCTGGCAAGCGCAAACAAAATTAAATTTGAATTTGTGCCAAAAGTTGTCCTTGACAAAAAATCAAAAACTGCCCACCACCAAGGCTATATTGCGGATGCTGTTGAATTTAGTTATTCAAGTGTTGAAGACATCTTAAATAAAGCGGTAGAGAAAAACGAAAAGCCTTTTATAGTGCTCCTTGACGGAATCGAAGACCCTCACAATTTTGGAGCAATTATTCGTTCATGCGAGTGCGCGGGCGTACATGGAATTATAATTCCTAAAAATAGGGCTTGCCAAGTCAATGAAACCGTTTTAAGGACAAGCACTGGCGCTATTACAAATATGCTCATAGCAAAAGTAACAAATCTTAAAGATGCAATTAAATCTTTAAAGGATAGTGGCGTTTGGGTGTTCTCAGCGGAAACTGGCGGAGAGAATATTTACAGCAAAAACCTTAATCTGCCAATCGCTGTCGTTATTGGTTCGGAAGGCTTTGGAACTAAAAAGTCAATTCAAGATATGTGTGATGGAGTTATCACTCTGCCTTTAAAAGGTAAAGTAAATTCCCTCAACGCGTCTGTTGCTTGCGGGATTGTGGTTTTTGAAATTTTAAGACAACGAGAAAACTAGGAGAAATTTATGACTGATGAAAAACTTTGCTCTCTTTCTCAGCAGGGCGATGAAAATGCTTTAAATGAACTTCTCACAAAATATAAACCTCTTGCAAGCAAACTCGCAAGAAGTTATTTCTTAACAGGTGGTGATGTTGAAGACCTTGTCCAAGAAGGAATGATTGGTTTATATAAAGCAATCAAACATTTCACAGAAGGCAAAAACGCTTCATTCAGAACCTTTGCGACCACTTGTATAAAGCACCAATTACAAAGCGCAGTTAGGGTTGATTTAAGTGAAAAAAACAAGATTTTATCCACTGCCCTATCAATCGCAGGAGATAAAAAGGAAGAAGATGATGAAGATGACGATTTTGAAATCTTACTTCCATCACAACAACCTTCACCTTATGATAAAGTAATTGAAAAAGAAACACTTGACGAAGTTAAAAATAAAATTATAAAAACGCTTACAAAACTGGAAATTGAAGATTTAGGACTATATCTTAAAGGATATTCTTATAGTGAAATTTCATCTAAAAGCGGACTAAGCAAAAAAAGTATAGATAATGCACTTACAAGAATAAAATCCAAACTTTCATTTTTAAAAAATAATGACAATTAAAATAAATTTAAATTAAATGTATAGAGGCTTCTTGCCTCTTTTTTTGTCCTAGCACTCATTACAGGCAAGGCAAAGTTAAATCAAACTGTGGGACAAGTTTTTTATAAATCCCCCTTTTGCCATCAAAATATATTTTTATTTTGAAAAAAATCAAAAAAATGTTGACAAATTGGAAAAGTAGTTTCATAATAGAAATGTCGATAAAATAACAAAAAAAATTTAACAAAAGGAGAACACTCGAAATGAGCAAAATAAAATTTCACAATAAAAAATTAAATAAAAGTTTGAGAGAAGGTTCTCATTTTGCTTTTTAATTTATATATTTTTAAGTTAGTTTATAATTTTTAAAATCATTAAATAAATATTAAGCATTAGACCTTCCTTAAACACAAGGAGAATTTAATGACAAAAAATAAAGAAAAAAAGATAGGTCTTGGTTACTACCTATCGAAAGAAAAAAAGACATTGACGCTTTATGTTTTTTTTAATATTTTGGCGTCTGCATTTGTTATAGTTTCCACCATTTTTGCTGCGGAAATTATTGTACAACTTACAGACAAACTTTGGCATAAGGCTATTATCACCTGTCTCATTGTAATCGGTTTAAGTTGCGGAAAAAGAATTTCATGGTTTATCGCAAACAAACTCTTTTATGCATTTTCTGCACGCACTTCCACTGCAATTAACCACGACTTATCAAAGCGCGCATTTGAAATCAGCAGTCAAGCGTACGCCGACAACAACACTGGTAAGTTTGTTCAGCGTCTAGTTTACGACCCTGAAAGAGCTATCGAAAATTTGTACAATATTCTTGATACTTTTATAGAAATTGTACAAGATGTTGTCTTTGTTGTGTATATGTCTTGTCTAAACATTTATCTTGCTTTAATGCTGGTTGGAATTGTTGTAATAGGCGTAGGAATTGAGATCAAAAGAGTTTCTATCTATAAAAAACGCAAATTTATTTTAAACAAAAAAAGTGATGATGTTAATGCTATCACAACAGAGATTGTAAAAAGCGAGCGCGACATCAAATCTCTCGGGCTTGATGCCAGGCTGGCAGTTGCATCAAAAAATAAATATAGCGACTATCAAAGTTATCAAAGAAAAACAAAATTCATTAATATGAGTTTTTGGAGCACCCGAAACTTCTTCATTGATATTCTTTGCACTTGCCTGTTATTGTTTGGAATTTATCTAAAACAGCGCGACATTATCTCTATTTCTACGCTAATGATAATTTACTCTAACCGCGACTACGCTTGGAACTTAGTTTTCTCGCTAGGAAACATAAGCGATGTAATAACCGACATTAAAGTTAGTTGCAAACGAATGTTTTCACTTTTTGACGAAAGCAAATTCCAAAGTGAAAAGTTCGGTAATGTCAAAGTGGAAGATGTTGAAGGTGAAATAGAGTTTAAAAAAGTAGACTTCACTTACATAGAATATGAAGAAGAGAATGAAGAAAATGACATATCAAAAGGCAAGTTGGGTCGCCATAAGGAAGAAAAGAAAAAAGAAAAGGTAGTAAAGTCTACAAATCCTATTTTTAGAAATCTTTCGTTTAAAATTCCGAAAAATACCACAGTGGCGTTTGTAGGGAGAAGCGGTAGCGGGAAAAGCACAATCTTAAATCTTATGAGTAAAATGTATGAAGTAGAAAATGGCGAAGTTTTGATTGACGGAATAAATATAAACGATTTTGATAAGCCTTCATTAAGGCATGCCATTTCACTTGTAAACCAGTTCCCTTATATCTTTGACATGACTATCCGAGAAAATTTGCTTCTTGCGAAAAATGATGCCACTGATGAAGAACTTGAAAAAGCAATAAATGACGCATCACTTCATGATTTTGTGGAATCACTCCCCGACAGATTGGAAACTAAGGTGGGTGAAAGTGGGATTAAACTTTCAGGGGGTCAGCGCCAAAGACTTGCCATAGCAAGGGCACTTCTTCGAAAAAGTCCAATTATATTGTTTGATGAAAGCACTTCATCACTTGATAACTTCGCACAAGAAGAAGTTAAGCACAGCATAGATAACTTAAAAGGTTCTAGCACAATAGTAATTGTTGCTCACCGACTTTCAACGATCAAAAATGTTGATAAAATTTTCTTCCTAGATGAAGGTAAAATTGTAGATAGTGGCACATTTGATGAACTTTTTGAAAACAATGCAAAATTCAAAAATATGTTCTTTGCTGAAAACTTGAACGCATAAAAATTTTATCAATTTACCAAAATATAAAAATGTAAATAAAAAAAGAGGTTTAAAAGACCTCTTTTTTTGCGCACATCATATCAAAAATGCGTGCTCCAATCTTGTTTTTCCCTCTTTTTACATTTATTATCTTACTTTGTTGAAAATACAAACTAAATTAAGTTATTTTCTTTAAGCAGTTCAAAAAGCGTTTGCTTGCAAGGAAAGACACTCAATAATTCATTTATCTCATCAATTTGTTGCGTCCTTACTTTTGCAGGTATAGAAGCGCGTTTTGCTCTAATTATCAAATTTTTCGGTGTATTTGGTAACCATAAAATGGTCAACCTTATTCAATATATCAATTTTTCTATATAAGCCGTTCCGATTGCTTGCATTACTTACAATAATTCTTTCAATATGTTGTTTTAAAACATAGTCAAAACGCTCTTCAAGTTCTTGTGTCTTCATTTTTACCTCTCACTAATTATAAAGGAATTTAAACACAATGTCAAATAGAAGACATATCCTTGTTCGCCAAACCCTTTCCTAAAAAACATTCCAGAACAAAGAAAAAGAGATAAGTTTTAAAAACTTATCTCTTAATTGGCCAAAACAGTGCCATTGCAACCTACATGTTACCACTAGGTGCGTTTCATTGATAGTATATGCAAATAAAATAATAAAGTCAATTAAAATTTAAAAAAGTAAATTATAAAAAGAAAAAATAAAAAATTGGGGTAAAAAACAGATGTGTACAAGGCTAATGCCTAAACATAGAACTAATATCTATAACATTCACATCTGTTATGATAATAATACTACTATAAATTAAAAAATGCAACAAATTTAAAAGAATATAAATAGTAGATTTATTTTAATGAATAAAAAAAGTGCATTTATTTGCACCCTTTTCTTTATATGGTTGCGGGAGTTGGATTTGAACCAACGACCTTCGGGTTATGAGCCCGACGAGCTTCCGAGCTGCTCTATCCCGCGTCATACATATATATTATATGCTTATTTTTAAAATAAGTCAATACTTTTTGCAAAAAAATTGTTTTTTATTGTAAAATCATTTTTAAAGCCCTTTCTTTGCGCTTTCTAATTATTTTAAAATCTTTATATTTTTCTATTTGCCTAGATACTCGCACAAAGGCCTGATAAGATTTGCAAAACAAAAGCCAAACTTTTGTTTGGCTTTTTTGTTAAAAGAAATAAACTCCAAATGTGAGAGAGGCAAGAGCAACTGTTAATACAATTCTCCTTGCAAGGCAAATACTTTTATTTTTATCTCCAAATGTTTTAAGAATCATTGACGCGAGAAGCATTACGCTTGCGATTAAAGTTATAATCGCTGTTGTAAGGTGAGCATTGCAAATCACATTCCATACGCCTCCACCTAGCATCATTCCCACAAGCAAATATCCAACGATTGAAGAAGTGATTTCAAGTTTGTCGCGCGTTTTTTGAATAGCCCAGAAAAGAAGTCCAATACAAAGTCCAGCAAGTTCTCCACACAAGAGCCCAAAGAAATTAAATTCTCCAAGAACTACTATTCCCACCGTGAACAGAGCAAGCGCGATATCAAAGAACAAACTCTGCAACAACTTCTTTGGCCTTTCTTCTAATTGTAAATAAGTGATAATTTCGCTTATTGCGACACTTGCAAGCGCGAGTGGGAAGAAAATTGCAACTGCACTAGAAAACGAGGTAAGGTTAAGAAGCGTGAGGCAAAATGCAATTATGCTTAACATAAGCGAGCCACAAAGAATAACCCCTTTTGTGTTACTTTTTTCACCAAATAATCCATATAGCACCCCAAGACCTAATATGAGGACACCAAAACATACTAAACATGCAATAATCATAGTTCTATTTTAACCTAAAAGTTCAATAAAACAAAATAAATTTTATAATTTTATTAAAAAAAGACAAAATATTATCATGGAAACCTTAAAAAATGTCTTTTTATATCTTTCTGCATTCCTTCCAATGTACCTGTTGATACTTCTTCGGCAAATTTTAGATTTGATAAATCACAATCTTTCCTTCAACATACTAAACGGGCTTGGCATTGCACTACTTCTCCTTCTCATTATACTTGGAGGACTTGGCTTATGGCTTAGCATAAAGAAAAATGTTGCTCCATCAAAAAAAGTGCTTATTTTATCTGCAAAAAATATTACAGACCAGCACTTTCTAGGATATTTTTCTTTATTTGTTTTGTTTGCACTTCAACTTGACATTGCTTTTATAAGCGACTTTATTCTATTTATTGTCATAACGATTTTCATTGGAATTGTGTATATAAAAAATTCTCTTTACTATATTAATCCACTTTTAAATCTATTAGGTTACAGTTTTTATGACATTGAATGCAAGGACGAAATCCAGACAATCAAAACCAAAATATTTTATCGGGGGAAATTAGATTTAAACAAATCATTTTTCGTAAAAATTAAAAATGAAAACTTCGCCTTTATTGACAAAACAAGGTCTTAAATAAATAATATCTTAGCCTTGTTTTTTGTTTTTCTTAAAGCATGCCCAAAGCAAAATTGCAATTTGAAGAGGAATACCTAAAATGAATAGAAGCCACCAATTTTTATCAATAAATTGGAGATAAAAGGCAAGGATTAAACTCCAAACTAGCAAACTCATTGATAAAAACTTTATAACCCTTTTATTCCAAACCCATGAGAACACGAGAGCCACAATCGACATTGCAACAACAGCCCAAATGAAGATTTGCCAGCAACTTACATTGAATGCAAGTCTCACAGTAACATACCCTACAACCGCTAAAAAGCAAACAAGCATTTCCGCAAGAAAAGAGATAATAAATTTATTTCTTTTCCAAGATTTCTTTTCGGGCTCCGTCTTCGTTTGGTCAAGCACCAAATCTTTATCAAAAAGTTTTTCAAATGGGATACCATATACTTCACTTATATTATTCAATGTTTCAACATCAGGGACAACCTCCCCTTTCTCCCACCGCGAAACCGCTTTATCAGAAAAATTGAGTTTTTCAGCAAGTTCTGCCTGAGTTATATGATGAAACTTTCTTAAAGCAACTAAATTCTTTGCAATTATCTCTTTTATATTTTCCATACTTTGCATTTTACAAGTTTTAATAAGATTTGTCAAACATTTTCGCGTGATTTTTGTTCTCCCGCTGTGGTAGAATTGTCGTTTTTTATTTCTCTTTTCATGTCTTTAAGGTAGAGAAAAGTTTTTGTGATATTCTCTTCAATTTTGGATAAAAATTGTATATCATGAAGACATGCAAGGAGGCATAAATTATGAAATCTTTAAAACAATATTTAAATTTAACTGGAAAGGCAGTAAAAAACGCTTTTATACGCCTAGAAAATATGTTTATAATTGTTAGGTCGGGCGATGAGAACAAACTAAATAAAAAAATAGTTGAGGAGGCTGTAAAAGAAAATATCCCCGTTTGTGTTACATCAATAGAAAATAAAAATGAAAACACTCTTTCTTTAAATCCTGACAATATCTTTTTCCCTGATATGTTTTTAAAAAGAAAGGACCGCGTTAAAAAACTTTGTCTTGAGCTTCAAAATGCGTAAATTAAAATGCGTAAAAAAGGTAAATTTTTATGGTTGACACCATC
Organism: uncultured Clostridia bacterium; assembly: GCA_934771475.1. Taxonomy (GTDB): domain Bacteria; phylum Bacillota; class Clostridia; order Christensenellales; family UBA1242; genus Caccovivens. Next base: position 30,065 of record CAKVMD010000004.1, on the reverse strand, counting down.
TAGTAAATATGATAAAATACACTCATAAAGGAGTCAATATGAAAACAGAATTTGATGAGGAACTTTATGAATCTAAAATGCAATATGTAAGGCAACTTCTTGACGAAATTGAGGCAAAAGAGCGTGCAAGAGAATTGGGTGAACTTGGCACCGAAGAAGAGAGCGTAGAAGAACTCTCGGCGCTTATTGAAAAAAGCAAACTTGCCTTGGCGCAAGGAAGAGAATCTGATTACTCAGCAAAAGATAGGTTTTATCTTTTTAGAAACTCTGATGATAGGGATGTGGGCGAAATCTCTCCTGAGAAAGAAAAGGCGCTAATTATGCACTCACAAATTCCAAACACAGTAAGGAAACCTGAGCTTGAACTTTACCTCGCGTTAATCTCCCCTTTCGACATTGACGAGGCAAGAGAAAAAATCAAAAATGTTAGAAACCTTAATTTTAAAGTTTATAACGAGCCTATGATTGAATTTTGTTTTAGGCACGGGAATATGCCCGGCATCGAACTTTTAATTGATAAAGGTTATGACTTAATGCAAATTAATCCTAAACTTTTGTCTAAAATTCTTTATATTGAAATCACTAGAAAGCGTGAAAAGTACTATGATGCTCTTTTAAATGCCGAGGCAGATGTAAACTATCAAACAGCAAATGGGCGAACACTTTTAGGTTACGCACTGAAAAACGATGATGCAGTCTTAGGCCAAAAACTTTTAGACCGCGGAGCAAAGGTGCGTGATGATGCAGAACTTTGGTACGCGATTATGGAACGCAAGTTCAAATTTGCAAAAATGCTTGTTGAAAACGGTGAAAAAATTAACAGATATGTAAAATACTGGGCCAAATATGAAGGTGGGCAATCCATAGAAGGGCGCGAGTTCAAAAATTTCTTGATAGAATATTTAAGACAAAATAGTGCTCTTGATGAGGCTTTTACTGTAAGCACCGATGCTGAGGAAACAGACGGTTTTGTCGATTACAGCGAAGCGGACGAAAGAGAATAGCGTTTCTTCTCACCTATTATTATTTTTTTAGTCCTCTGCCTTTGATGACTACGAAAATATAACGCTTGCGTTTTTAAAATTAAAAAACACTAAAATTGCAATGAAAAAAGCATATTGAAAAAGTCAATATGCTTTTTTCATGATTTAAACATTTCAAGCATTAAAAAATTGTTTTAAATTTTCCCCTCAATTATCTTTTTTCTTTTTTGAAAACTTTTCAGCAAGTTTAGTTATCACTTTATCGTTGAAAGTAACATATTTATCAAAAAAGAACTCTGTGGCGAAATTGAGTAGCATCATTATTACAGTAACAAGCGTTCCATTCCATCCTGCATTTTCAAGAGCCTGTCCGCCAAAAACTGAAATTGGAGTAAAAGCGCAATAGTAAAGTAAAACCAGCGTCATTGCAATAGGTACATTACTTGAAGATTTGAAAGTAAACTTTCTATTAAATGTAAAGTTCCAAATAACTGACAAAGTTAATGATATTAAATAAGTTGCCCACCAATTATCCCAACCTATCCAGTGATAAAGACATTCAAAGGATAACATTTGAATTATCCCCGCCGAAGCCGAAAACAACGCAAAAATTACAAACTGCAAAAATGCTTTCTTCTTGTTTTCTTTTGAAGCGTTTTCTTCTTGCCCGTCTTTACTCTCCCCTTCTTCAAAAGGAGGCTTATCTTCCAGCTTAGGCTCACTTTTATTTTTATTTAATAAAGTTTCATTTTCACTTTTCATTTGATTTAATTTCTCAGTATTTTCTATTGCGTGCTCTTTTGTTTCTTCTGTCATTTCTGTTCCTTTTGTTTGATTGTATCACCTCTAAGGGCTTGTTGCAAGTGATTTTTCACTATTACTTTGACAAAAGCCAAATTTGGGCTTTTTAGCGTCATTTTACGCTATTAAAATGTTTAAAATGGCTTGATTTTTCCTATTATTTAATATATAATATATTTATCTAATAAATAGGAGAATTTTTATGGACGAAACATTAAATCAAACACAGATTGACGAAAAAGAAATCGGCAAAAGTGTCAAGTATGACGCTGGTGATATTCAAGTTCTCGAAGGTCTTGAACCTGTTCGTAAAAGACCAGGCATGTATATTGGTTCAACTGACGAACACGGACTTCACCACCTCGTAACAGAAGTTGTCGACAACTCTATTGATGAGGCACTTGCTGGCTACTGCACAAAAATTGAAGTTATTATCAATTTTGACGGTTCTTGCTCGGTTATAGATAATGGTCGTGGTATCCCAACTGGCATCATACCAAAAGAAGGAAAAAGCGCGGTGGAGGTTGTTTTAACCAAACTTCACGCTGGTGGTAAATTCGGTGGTGAAGGTTATAAGATTTCTGGCGGTCTTCACGGCGTGGGCGTAAGTTGTGTAAACGCTCTTTCAAAGTACATGAGAGCAGATGTTTACCAAAATGGTCAACATTATAAAATTGAGTTTACTCGCGGGAAACCTCTTGGGCCACTTGAAGTAGTTGGAAAAACTGACAGACGAGGCACAACAATCACTTTCCTTCCAGATGAAGAAATCTTTGAAACCACAGTTTTCAATTTCGATACGATGAAAAACCGTTTCAGAGAAATCGCATTCTTAAACAAAGGTCTTGTTATTTCACTTGAAGATAAGCGTGAGGGACAAGAACGCAAGGAAGTCTTTGAATTTAAAGGCGGAATTATTGAGTTTGTTGACTACCTTAACAAAAATCGTGAAACACTTTTATCTGCTCCTGTTTACTTTAATAAGTTCAACCACGGACAAGACGGACAAATTGAAAATGAAATTGAAGTTTGTTTCCAATTCAACGAAGGTTACAGCGAAATAATAAACGCTTATGCAAACAACATTAACACGGAGGAAGGCGGAACGCACCTTGACGGATTTAAATCTGGGCTTACAAAAGTCATAAATGACTATGCAGTACAAAACAAAATAATCAAGGAAAGCGAAAAACTTTCTGGTGAAGACTGCCGTGAAGGTATCACTGCGGTTATATCAGTAAAACTTCGCAACCCTCAATTTGAAGGTCAAACAAAAACCAAACTTGGAAACAGCGAGATGAGAAACTTTGTTTACAAGGCTGTTATTGAAGAATTTGGCGACTATCTTGACCGCCACCCTAACGAAGCAAGAAACCTTATCTTAAAGTCTATCACCGCTCAGCGCGCAAGAGACGCAGCAAGAAATGCAAGAGAACTTACTCGCAGAAAGAGCGTTCTTGAAAACACTACTCTTCCTGGGAAACTTGCAGATTGCAGTGAAAAGGATAGAAGATTTTGCGAAATCTACATTGTCGAAGGAGATTCCGCTGGTGGTACAGCAAAAACTGGAAGAGACAGACGCTTCCAAGCAATTTTACCTCTTCGTGGAAAAATCTTGAATGTTGAAAAAGTTAGAATGAACAAAGTGCTTGAAAGTGATGCCATAAAATCAATTATCACCGCTCTCGGCTGTGGAATTGGAAGTGAATTTAACGAAGAAAAACTTCGCTATGACAAAATCGTTTGTATGACCGATGCCGATGTCGATGGTGCTCATATTAGAATACTTTTGCTTACATTCTTTTTCAGATATATGCGTCCTCTTATTGAACACGGACACGTTTATTCGGCAAAGCCACCACTATATAAGGTTGTAAGAAATAAGGAACTTTTCTATTTTTATAGTGATGACGAACTTGAAGCATGGTATCAAGCCAATGGCAGAAAGGGTTGCACGCAAGCCAGATACAAAGGTCTTGGTGAAATGGATGCTGACCAACTTTGGGAAACAACTATGGACCCTGAACATAGAACATTGATTCAACTTACAATGGAAGATGCTATTGATGCGGACAAATACTTTAACGACCTCATGGGTGAAGACAGTGATATTAGACGCAGGTTCATTGAAGAGAACGCTTGGCGTGTAACCGACCTTGATGTCTAAAAGGAGAAAAAAATGGATAATCATAACAACAAAAAGCCTCTTGAAGAATTGTTTCAAGACACAAAAATAGAAAAATGCGACACTGTTGAAAACCTTAAAGATTCTTTCCTATCTTATGCTATGGCTGTCAATGTTTCGCGTGCCATCCCTGATGTAAGAGACGGGCTCAAACCTGTTCACAGAAGAATTTTGTTTGGAATGGGCGAAATGAACAACACCTTTGACAGACAAACTGTTAAAAGTGCAAACATCGTAGGTACGGTTATGGGAAGATATCACCCACATGGTGATAGTTCAATCTATGACGCACTCGTTCGCCTTGCACAGGACTTCTCAATAAGATACCCTCTCGTATATGGACAAGGTAACTTTGGTTCTGTGGACGGAGACCCTCCTGCGGCTTATCGTTACACCGAAGCAAAACTTTCAAAAATTGCTGGTCTTATGCTGGAAGACATCGACTCTGATACTGTCGACTTTACTCCAAACTATGACAACCAGCGTCAGGAACCTGTTGTGCTTCCCGCAAAATTCCCCAACCTTCTAGTTAACGGAGCAGACGGAATTGCGGTTGGTATGGCAACAAACATCCCTCCTCACAACCTCACAGAAGTTTTAAATGGGTTGCAAGCACTTATTGACAACCCTGACATTGAAATTGACGACCTTATAAAATATATCCCAGCGCCTGACTACCCTACTGGTGGTATCATAATGGGAAGAGCGGCTGTTAAAAATGCGTACAAAACTGGAAGAGGTGGCATCGTTGTTCGCGGAAGAGCGGAAATTGAAGAAACTGCAAGCGGAAGAAGCAGAATTATCATCACCGAACTTCCTTACCAAGTAAATAAAGCGCAACTCATTATTCAAATGGCAGACCTCGTTAAAAACAAGCGCCTTGAAGGCATAAGCGACATCAAAGAAGAATCAGACCGCCACGGAATGAGAATTGTGGTTGATATTAAAAAAGATGCCAATGCGCAAGTGGTGCTCAACTCTCTTTACAAACAAACCCAACTTCAAAAGAGTAGCGGAATTATATTCCTCGCCCTTGTTGGAAGAACACCTAGAATATTGAACCTTAAAGAAATGCTTTACTATTACCTCGAACACCAAAAAGAGGTTTTAACGCGCAAAACTCGCTTTGACCTTGTCAGAACAGAAGAGCGTGAACATATTGTTAAAGGTCTTGTAATCGCGCTTGCAAACATTGATGAAGTTATAAGAGTTATCAAAACTTCAAACGACAGACAAGATGCTTTGACAAAACTTACAGAAAAGTTTGCACTTGATGAAATTCAAGCCAACGCTATACTTGATATGCGTTTGTCAAAACTCACCTCTCTTGAAGTTGAAAAGTTAAATGAAGAACTTAAAGAACTCGATGAAAAGATTGCCGACCTTAAAGACATCCTCGAAAAACCTGAAAGAGTACTTCAAATTCTTCGCGATAACTTTGAACAAATTAAACAAACTTACGGAGACGCAAGAAAGAGCGAAATATCTCTTGACGCGGGCGGAATTGATATTGCTGACCTTATTCCAAAAGAAGATGTTGTGGTTTCACTTACAAGCCAAGGATATATTAAGCGTATGAGCGCAAGCGAATACAAATCACAAAACCGCGGTGGCGTGGGCGTAACAGCACATAAGACAAAGGAAGAAGATTTTGTTAAAACCATGTTTGTAACTTGCTCTCATGACGACCTCCTCTTCTTCTCTAACAAGGGACGCGTTTATTGCATTAAGGCATACGAAATTCCTGAGGCACAACGCACTGCAAAAGGAAGAGCAATAATCAACCTCCTTATGCTCAGCGAAGGCGAAAAGATAAGCGCTGTTATTCCTAGAAAGGAAGACGCAAGCGGAAGCCTTATAATGGCAACACGCAATGGGCTTATTAAAAAGACTCCACTTAAAGAATTTGAATCTATCCGTAAAGTAGGCAAAATTGCAATTCACCTCCTTGAAAACGACGAACTTATCGGCGTTGAAGTGGCAAGTGGAAACGATGATATCTTAATTGCATCTCACCATGGAAAAGCAATTCGCTTCAACGAGCAAGATGTTCGTAGCATGGGGCGTGATAGCCAAGGCGTTAGAAGCATGAAACTTACAGGAGATGACTACATCGTTGACATGGCAGTTGTCAAAGAAAATTCTCAAATTGTAACAATTTCAGAACGCGGATATGGAAAGCGTTGCCCAACTAGTGAGTTTAGACTTCAATCTCGTGGTGGTATGGGTGTTAAAGCCGGCGTATTTAACGAAAAAACAGGAAAACTTGTTGCTCTTAAACAATCATTTGAAGACAATGACATTCTTCTCGTTGCCGACAACGGAGTGGTTATAAGAACCCCTCTTGAACAAATTTCTGCTCTATCCAGAGTAAGCCAAGGCGTTAAAGTTATGCGTCTTAAAGATGAGAACTCTGTCGTAAGCGTTGCTTTGCTTGAAAAAGACGAAAGTGAAGAAACTCCCCTTGTGGACGAAAACGCAAATGACTTGACAAACCAAGGTGAAGATGCTATAATTGAGCGTCAAGAAAACTTGGAAGAAAATAACTCCGAAGAGTAATTAAATATAATTTCAAACAGTGCCTTGATGGTGCTGATTGCGCGAAAAGCGCAACCAGCAAAAGCGAAAAAGTTTCGCTTTTCATCGTTTGCCAACGGCAAACGACCCATCAAGGCATATTTGTTAAAGGGAGAAAGATATGGACATAAACGAGCAAGAATATCTTAAAACCGTACTTAAAACCATAGACTCAAAACTTACCCAATGTAAACAGCGAGCAGACTCGCTCACAGCCTTACTTAAAGAAAAAATACGCTACACAAAAGAAAACTTTGGCGAACTTTCACGCGGAGATGACCTTTCGGCTATTGGTGTTCAAATCAATGAGACTGAACTTTTAGAGCACGAGGCTCACGATGAGGTCAAAAAACTTGAAAGACAAAAGGCGCTCCCATATTTTGCACGAGTTGACTTTAAAGCAACAGGGAAAGAAAACACACAAAAAATTTACATTGGAATAGGCAATATCACAAGCGGACAAAAAATTTTAGTTGTTGACTGGCGCGCACCTGTAAGTAGCCTTTATTACGACTACGAAATAGGCAAAGCGTCTTTCACCGCAAGTGGCAGAGTTATAGATGGCGAAATCGCCCTTAAAAGACAATACAAGATTGAGGATGGCCAACTTGTAAACTATTTTGATAGTGATGTTACAGTTAACGATGAAATTTTGAGAGAAATTCTCTCTCGAAATGTATCGACTAAAATGAAACAAATTGTCTCCTCTATTCAAAAGGAGCAAAACCAAATCGTAAGAAAAGATGTGGACGAAAACATTTTCGTGCAAGGAATTGCCGGTTCTGGAAAGACCTCAATCGCTCTTCACCGAGCCGCATACTTACTTTATAAATTTAGAAATCAAATAAAAAGTAGCGATATATTAATCTTATCGCCAAATAATATATTTTCAAGTTATATCAGTGAGGTGTTACCTCAACTAGGTGAAGATAACCTTACAGAAACCACTTTTGCTGATATTGTCCGAAATGAACTAAAAAGACAAATTCAATCACGCGAAAATATGCTTGATGAAATTGCTTCTGCCCCAAAACAAAAAGTGTTAAATGAAATATCATATAAATCTTCTTACGAATTTTTAGATTCACTTTTGCGCTTTTTAAAAGGGGCAATGCTTGAAACCTTTGCGCCCAAAACATTATCCTTTGTGATAAGCGAAGACATTGAAGGCAACACAGAAACCCTTGACTTTACAGACGAAGAAACTAAAACCTTGTTTTTTAAGACTTTTAAAGGACTTGATATTTACGAAAGAATAAACAAAATTGCATGGCAGTATGCTATGCGCTTTACGAAACTTCGCGGATATACCAAAGAGCAAAACAGAGGTTTAAAAGAGCGCTTCAAAAAACTTTTATACAAATTTTTCCCTATCACAGACATTGACAAAATTTTTGAAATATTTATGACTCGCGAGGGACTTTCTTATTCAAAAAATGGCAAGATAGGCTACATGGACAAGGGCACTTATATGCTCATTAAACATTATTTCTTCGGCTTCGACCATGATTTTTCGGCCAAATATTTGATTATTGATGAAATGCAAGACTTCACCCCTGTTGATATTTATATCTTCAAAAAATTGTGGACTTGCCCTTGCATCATCGTAGGTGATATTAACCAATGCATTGAAAAATCACTTCCAGAAGAATACCTAAGTCTGACAAGCGACTTTTTGGGATGCAAACTTATTCATCTCAACAAAACTTACCGTTCGACCAGACAAATCGCAATGTTTGCAAGCAAAATTATCGGAAAAGATGATGTGGAATTTGTAAATAGAAACGGAGACGAACCTAAAATCATACAGACCCAGAAACAAATTGACGAAATGGTTAAAATTATAAATGAAGAGTGCAAATCCTTTGAGCACATCGCTATAATTTGCAAATGCAACCGCGAAGCACAAGAGGTATATAATGCTTTAAGCAAAAAGATTGACGCCTCACTGATGAAAGATGCAGAGGATTACAATAACCGCGTCCTTGTCGCCACCTGCGCAAGCGCAAAGGGAATTGAATTTGATGCTGTCATCGTCCCAAATGCCAGCGAAGAAAATTACAATAACCCTGTTGATAAAAACATTTTATATGTTTCAAGCACAAGGGCACTTCATAAACTATTTTTTACAACCGACAGCAAAGTAAGTAAATTCTTAAAAGTTTAAAATCCTAGCTATGTAACCACCAATCAGCACTTTGATTGATTATTAAAGAACCAAATTTACGAAACATTAATAACAAAACATAATCTACCGCCACCACGATTTATACTTGCACATTTTCTCTCAAAATTGTAATTTTAAATTTGTCAACTTTTTTAAGTAAATTTTTACAAAAATTTCGACAAAAAATCTCTCTTAAAAAGAGAATTAATAAAAAAACATAGAAAAAATGCACTGTTTTTACAAAATTGGGCATTTTTGAAAATTTATCAGTGGAAATGTGGATAACTACCTCTTCTGCAAGGTTGAAAACGACAAAATTACTTATTTTGCATAAAAATAAGCGGTTATGCATAAATATTTACTTGTGGAAATGTGGATAACTTATGTTTATAACTCATAACAGTCATGCTAGTTTTTGGATATAAAGAATATATTTTTATAACTTTCAATGCGAAATAGGACATTTAAAACACAATATTTTCGCTTAGCAAAATGGTCTTAATTTAATCATTTTAGCGTGAGAAAAATGAATATTATGCATAAATGTACACTTTCATAAAAAAGAAACCTATTTTGTTACAAACGAAAACAAAAATCATTTGGATATTTCTCTTTTATAGTGTAAAATATCCTTGAAAAGGAGTCATTATGACAGCGAAAAAAATCATAACCCCTCGAAAATTGGCGGGGTTCATGGAACTTATGCCAAGCAAGCAAGTCTTGCTTGACGATATGAAAAGAAAAATTGAAAAAGTTTACTCATCTGCGGGATTTATGCCCCTCGACACTCCAGTCCTTGAACTTGGTGAAATTCTCTTCGCCAAAAGTGGCGGGTCTATTGATAAAGAGGTCTATGCTTTCAAAAAAGGAGATAACGAACTTTGTATGCGTTATGACCTTACTGTTCCCCTTGCAAGATTTGTTGCTATGAATGCTGATAACTTAATTTTCCCATTTAAAAGATTTCAAATAGGAAAAGTTTTCCGTGGCGAAAAAGCGCAAAAGGGAAGATTTAGAGAGTTTATTCAATGTGATGCCGATATTATCGGACAAGACACCCTTCCAATAGCAGCAGACGCAGAATGTTTGCACCTTGTAGATGAAGTATTTAAGGCCTTCAACCTTAACATTTTAAACAGGGTTTCAAATAGAAACATTTTATTTGGATATTGTGAAGAACTTTCTCTTAAAGACCAAACACAAGAGATATTAATCATTCTCGACAAAATAGATAAGATTGGCAAAGAAAACGCACTTGATTGCCTTAAAGACCTTGGCATAAATGAGACAGACGCGCAAAAATTGCTTTTGCTAACCGCTCAAAAAGGGAATTTCGATGAAGTTCTCAAAAACATTGAAAATTTATCCCAAAACGAAACCTACCAAAAAGGGATTTGCGACCTTAAAGAGTTAAATAAATATATTAAGGCGTACGGAATAAGTGATGAGCGAATATCTCTTGATATATCAATTATCCGCGGACAAAACTACTACACCGGAACCGTGTTTGAGGCTATTGTGCCTGAGCACCCTGAGTTTATGACCGTTGCAGGCGGTGGAAGATACGACAACCTTGCTGAATATTTTACCGAAAAGAAACTTCCCGGGGTTGGTTTTAGTATTGGCCTTACCCGCCTCTTTGACCTCCTCGACCAAAACAACCTGTTACCAGCGCACGCTGAAACTAATGCAAAACTTGAAATCATCCCTCTTGGAGATACTTTGAGCGAATGCATAAAACTTCAATCTTTCTTTTCAAAAGAGATTAATTGCATGGTTAATTACTCTGACCGCTCTTTTAAATCTAAAATGAAAGAAGCAAACAAAAAAGCAGTTCCTTACATTATAGTTGTAGGCGAAGATGAGGTCAAATCAGGAAGATTTGCTCTTAAAAATATGGCCACTGGCGACCAGGAAAGTTTAACCAAAGAAGAATGCCTTGAAAAATTAAGATAAAATCTACTTTACAAGCAAACATCTTTCTTAGTAGTAAAGATTGCTCATTTTAATCAGTAAAAATTATCACTTTAACTTTACTTGCATACCTTATGAAAAAACATTTAATTGATTGTAAACAAAAAACTTCTATTAACTTTGCATTCTCTGCAATTAATAGAAGTTTTTATTGGTTATTTAAGTTTTTTAACATTAGAAGAAAGGCAAAAATTCATCAAATTTTAAGAAAAATTGCGACTTTTTATAAATAAAACTGCAAGCATCTATTCAGCCCATTTCGTTTAATTTGGCTTATCTTCAAACTTATTCTCCCCTGCGCCACAGAATGGGCAAGATGAAGCATTTTCATTTATCTTGCTTCCACAATAAGAGCAATATCTTTGTGGCTTTTCTGTAACCACGGTTTCTCCATTTGTAGAGTTAGCGGAAACTTCTGCTTGGGCGGTTTCGTCTTTCTTGAACGAAAGCACTGAAAGAACTATTATCCCAACTAAAAGTCCTCCCGCTAGCACGCCCGATATAGACATTCCAACCTTATATCCTTTTTGCTTGTTTAGCGCATAATTATATTCGCCATCATCTGTAAGTTGTTTGTTTTTGAAAGTCATTTCGATTGAATCATATTGCCCTTCGCTAGTCAAGTTTCCAACCGCAATTTGAATTGTCCCCGATGACCTCATTTGTGCAATTTCACTGTTTGAGTAAACATAAAAACTGTATCCTGAAAGATTATTTTGGTCAGCGTAACTAAATTTATATGTTATGCACCACTTATCAAGTTTGACGCTATAATCCGCACTCTCGTAAGCTCCGTTGACTATTCTTTCTGGGTGTTCTTCTGCATACCTAATTATCTCACCATATCTTGCATAATCTTCTCTAATTATATCCAAATCACTTTTGTAGTTAAAGAATACGCCCATAGTAGAAATAAATGCAAACATTGCAAACATAAAGAAAACAAACAATCCGCTAATTAACGAGCGTCTTTTCTCGCCAACATAGTAACTGTTTCGTCCTATTGAATATATAAACACTGGACGTCCAAAGCGAACGCCTCTTTTCGCAGAAGTTGTGCTTGAACTTCTTCCACTGCCTCCAAAATGTCCACCACCGAAGCGTCCTCCACCACCGCTAAAATGTCCACCACCTGATCCCGTTGGCATAGTTCCTCCTAAATACAATATTCTATGTGTACATATTACAATAAATATATCTAAAAGTCAAATGTTCCATAAAATTTTTGATTTTTTTGCTCTTTTGTATTACAATATAGTTATGAACGATAAAATAAAATCAAAACTGAAAGTTTTAACTACCAAGCCCGGCGTATATGTTATGCGCGATAGAGACGGCGTGGTTATTTATGTTGGAAAAGCCAAGAACTTAAAAAACAGAGTTAGCCAATATTTTCGTTCTTCCCCTAAGCCTAGCAAAGTGCAAGCCATGGTGGACAATGTAGACGAATTTGACTACTTTATCACAATGAGTGAGATGGATGCACTGGCTCTTGAAAACAACCTCATAAAAAAGTATCAGCCCTTTTATAACATACTTCTAAAAGACGGAAAACAATTTCCTTACATCAAAATCAACACCAAAGAGCCTTTCCCTCGCGTTGAAATTGTAAGAAAAGTCAAAAAAGACGGCGCAAAATATTTCGGTCCCTATCTTGCAGGGCTTGACGCAAGAGAAATTGTTAAAACAATAAATTCAGCGTTTAAACTACGCACTTGCACCAGCAAAATAACTTCAACTTCTGTTGCAAAAAGGGAGTGTCTTAATTACAGTTTAGGGCTTTGCTCTGCACCTTGCACAAAACGAATTTCTCCAAGTGAGTATCGCAAAGAAATTGATAAAGTCATTTCTTTCTTGAATGGAAATGATGAGGAAATAGAACAGATACTTACAGACAAAATGATTAAGGCCTCTCAAAATGAGAATTTTGAAAATGCTATTCTTATGCGAGACCGCCTTAAAATGATAGCCAAACTTAAACAACGAAGTGTGGCAAACCTTCCAAAAGATGTTAGCAAAGATATTTTCGCTTATTATACTGACGGACTGAGCGGTGTTATTACAACAATGGTCGTTCGCGGAGGGAAAATCTTAGGGATTGTTTGCACTCCTTGTCAGGACGCCGAACTTGAAGAAGGTCAAACACTTTTTAACTATTTAGCGCAATATTACGAGAATATGATTTTACCTAGTGAAATTATCCTATCTCACGAAATAGACGAGAAACTTTTACTTGACTATCTAGGTAAAAAAGTAACGATTATCACAAACCCTCACTCTGCAAACAAGACTTTGCTTGAAATGGCACAAGAAAATGCCAAAGAATATCTAGAAAAACATATTGAAAAAGAAAAAATAAAATACAACAACTCACTCGGCGCAATAAAGCAATTAAAAGAAAAACTAGGACTGAGGGAAGTTCCACTAAGAATGGAGTGCTATGATATTTCAAACATTTCAGGGACGAATAAAGTTTGCTCTATGGTTGTGTTCAAAAATGGTGAGCCTTCAAAGAAAGATTATCGCAAATTCAAAATCAAAACTGTAAAAGGTTCAAACGATTTTGCATCTCTTGAAGAGGCTCTTACAAGGCGTCTTAACAGATACAAAACACAAAATGGAGAAAGTTTCAAAGAGCGTCCAAATCTGCTTGTTATAGACGGAGGAAAAGGACAACTTTCCTCCTGCTATGAGGTTCTTTGTCGAGCGGGGCTTCAAAATGAGATTGAAATGATAAGCCTTGCAAAAAGAATTGAAGAAGTGTTTAAACCAAACAACCCAGTGCCCACCCTTCTCAAACCCGCTTCTGCCGAACTGAAACTTATTCAGCGCTTGCGAGATGAGGCACATAGATTTGCAATAACTTACCATAGAAACATAAGGCTTAAAAAGCAAACAAAATCTACGCTTGAAGACATTCCCGGCATAGGTCCCAAAAAGCGCGATGCACTTTTAAAGGCTTTTGGGACAAGCGAAGAAATTGCAAAGGCGGATGTCGACCTTCTATGCTCTCTGCCTGAAATCAATCAAAATCTAGCTCACGAAATAGTAAATTACTTTAAGAAAAATCCAATTTCTTATAGCCCCGAAGAATAAAATCGAAGAATAAAAACGAAGAATAAAAACGAAGAATAAAAAAGCCTCAAATCACAAAATTTGAGGTTTTTTATTAAAAAAATAGAGAATAAAGCCTAATTTTCGAAGTGATTTATAATTATTTTTGAATTTTTCTTTAATCATTTGGCAATCTTTTAAAATATTGATATACTTTGAAAAGGAGGATTTCTTATGAGAAAAATTACAATGATTCAATATGGCTGTGGCAAGATGAGCAAACTCACCATGCGCTATGCACTAGAAAAAGGTATTAAAATTGTTGGAGCGTTTGATATTGACCAATCAAAACTTGGCACTGACATAGGCGAATTTCTTGACATGGGCAAAAAACTTAATGTTAAAATTCAAGACGCAAACAAACTTGATGAGTTTTTAAGCACACACGAGGTAGATGTGGCTATCGTTACCACAACAAGTTTATTCAGCGAAAACTACCCTATTTATGAAATTTGCGCCCAAAATGGTGTTAATGTTATTTCAACTTGCGAAGAAGCTTTTTATGCACAAAACTCTTCACCAAAACTTGCGAAAAAACTTGATAAACTCGCAAAAGAAAGCGGTGTAACTATTTGTGGAAGTGGCTATCAAGACGTTTTCTGGGGCAACCTTATTAGCGTTCTTGGCGGAGCAACACACAAAATAACCACAATTCGAGGCAAGTCTAGTTACAATGTTGAAGATTATGGAATTTCTCTCGCAAGAGTGCATGGCGCAGGATTAAGTAAAAATAAATTTCAAAAAGAAATTGCGTCTCTTGATAATATTAGCGAAGAAGAAAGGGCTAAACTTATCAAAGAAGGCAAGTTTGCGCCAAGTTTTATGTGGAATGTAAATGGCTGGCTTTGTGCTAAACTTGGACTTCACATCACTCACCAAACTCAAAAAACAGTTCCTCAAATTGCAGAAGAGGACCTTTATTCATCAACTCTTGACATGACGATCCCAAAGGGACACTGCACTGGAATGAGCGCAGTTGTAACAACTGAAACAAAAGAGGGCACAACTCTAATCACTGAATGCATCGGAAAGGTTTACTCTTCAAAAGAGTTTGACTGCAATGATTGGACTATTGAAGGAGAACCTAGCACAAGAGTTGTTATTGAAAGACCTGCGACTGCCGAACTTACTTGCGCGACTGTAATTAACAGAATTCCAGAAGTGCTTGTTGCTGAGCCAGGCTATACTACCACCGAGCAAATGCCTGAAAACATTTACAAAGCACACAATATTGACAAATATCTCGACATCGTGGAGTGCTGTGATGAAGATTGTCATTGCCACGATGGTGATTGCCACAATAGCGACTGCCACTGCTAAGACAAGGAGAAACAAATGAAAAAAGGTTTGTTTATAACTTTTGAGGGTGGAGAAGCTTGTGGGAAAACCACACAAGTTAAACTTTTGAAAGAATATATTTCTTCCCTTCCAAATAAAAATGACTTTTTGTTTGTGAGAGAGCCGGGTGGAACGCCACTTGCAGAAAAAATCAGAGAGTTGATTCTTGCAACAAACGAAGATGCTCCCCTTCCAATGACCGAACTTTTACTTTTTTGCGCTGCACGCGTAGAAAATGTTAACAAAAACATTCTCCCCGCTTTAAAAAGTGGCAAGATTGTTATTGCTGATAGATTTTATGATTCAACCATTGCTTATCAAGGTTGCGCACGAAAAATTATGCCAGCGGGAAAGATACTTGACCTTACAAGGATGATTATCGGCAGTCTCAAACCTGACCTCACATTTTATCTTAAACTTTCACCAAAAGAAGCCTTCACAAGAAAGAATAAAATGTCAGAAAATCTTGACCGACTTGAACTTGAAGGGCTAGAATTTCACAAACGCGTAGAAGAAGGATACAACTATATTTCAACCCTCGAAAAGGAAAGATTTTGCGTTATTGACGCAACAAAATCTATTGATGAAATCTTTAAAATAATTGTTACTCAAATAAATAACCTTATTGAAAAAGAAAAATAAAATCAAAAAATATTTTTCTTTTTACAAGTCGCAAGCAAAAATCAAAATAAGACCCTTCGCTCGCATTGTAATTGCATAAAAAAATCTCGCTTTAATCGCGAGATTTTTTCACACTAGAAATTTATAAATTACCCTTATTTATGCAACATGAACTAATGTCATGCAAAAGACATGAATTATTGATTGTCCTTTTTAAGATTTAAGTTTGCTTTCTTTTGGAATTTTCCGTCTTTTTTGTATACAACAAATTTAAGTTCTTGATTTCCACTGAGTTCTTGCACTCTTGCAAGGGCTTCTTCTTTTGTCTTTTTAGAATCGATAACTCTTTTTGCTCCGTCCTTCTTAATCTTCCAAACTTTTTCTTCTTTGTCAAAAAGAACTCTATAAACTGATTTCTTTCCTTGTTTATCTTGGGTTTCCACATCAGTTTCTTCGGCAGACTTTTCTGGTTCAGCGTCCTTTTCTTTTGCTGGCGAATTTGTAGCTTTGGCTTTCTTTGCTGGCTTTTCTTCTACCTTTTGTTCTTTTTCTGCTTTTTCTTTCTTCACAGCCTTAGTTGTTTTAGTTTTAGTAGCCTCTTTGGCTTCAACATTTTCTGACTGCTTGTCCTCTGCTTTTTTGTCTTCCTTAACTGCAACTTTCTTAGCAGACTTTTTAGGCGCACTCTTCTCTTCTTTTTTTGCTTCCGCCTTTGAATCTTTCTTTTGTGAAGGTTTCTTTTCAGCCTTTTTCTTGGCTTCTGCCTCTGCCTTTTCTTTGGCTTTTGCTTCTTCCTCAGCCTTTATACGAGCCTCTTCTTCCGCCTTTCGTTTTGCTTCAAGTTCTGCTTGTCTTTTAGCCTCTTCTTCTTTTAATCTTCTTTCCTCTTCTCTTTTCTTTCTTCTTCTAAAAAAGCACATAATACATCTCCTTATTTCTATTATTATTTTAGCACTATCCACAAATTTTTTCAATACTTTTAAGCATATTTTTCGACAAAAAAATCACTTTTTTGCAAGTGATTTTTCTTTTTTTATTTTTTATTTTAACAATTTAACCAAAATTAAACTATTATCCTTTTTGCACGCATTTTAGTAAGGTTTGTAAGAGTCTCGTATTCGGTTGTTTCAATAATCGGAGCAATCAAACTTGCGTTTGTCAAAACCTTTACTTTATCGCCAATTTTACATTTTAAATCGGTAACATCCACCATGAAAGCGTCCATGCAAACATTTCCAGTCGATTTTGCCATTTTGCCATTTATCTCGACTTGAAACTTATTGGACAATTTTCTTGGCAAACCGTCAGCGTATCCA
The DNA here is from genome assembly GCA_934771475.1 of uncultured Clostridia bacterium. GTDB lineage: Bacteria > Bacillota > Clostridia > Christensenellales > UBA1242 > Caccovivens. Next base: position 12,989 of record CAKVMD010000004.1, on the reverse strand, counting down.
AGAGGGATTGTTGCAACGGTCATATCTCTTTGCGCCGTAAAACCACAAAGATAACCCACATGCTCCCCTTTACTCACCTTTTGTTTATCTACGATTTGACTTTCAACTTCAAGTACTGGCAACACATTTTCGTTGCCATAGCCATAGCACTCAATACCTGTTCTAAACATATCCGCTTCAAAGTCTCTATAAATGCTCTTTCCGCCACCGACATGAGTTATTGTTTCCCAACTTTTTGGCAAAAGTGCTTTCATTTCATAGAACTTTTCTTTTTGCCTTTGTGTATACCCCTCATCACTGGTAAGCGAAGAAAAATGCGTATAAAATCCTTCTAACTGGATGTCATTCTCACCCAAAAAATTTATTGTCTTTAAAATTTCTTCTCTATCTTTAAAGCCATATCTATTCATGCCCGAATTAACGCAAAGGTGAAATCTTGGGCACAAATTATGTTTCCTTGCTTCCCTTGTAATTCGTTTGGCTTCATCAAAAGAGAATAGGGCAAAAGACACATCATGTTTCATACACTGCACATAATTTTCGCACTTTCCGAAAACAACTATATGCCCGCTGGTAGATTTCCGTCCGCTAAGTCCTTCGCTCTGACAAGCAACTCCAAAATAGTCAACCTGCCCGTCAAGCATGGTCAAGATTTCCTTTTCACCATGCCCGTATGCGTTTGCTTTGACCATAACACAGATAGGCTTTTTTGCAACACTTTTTATGTAGTTTATATTATGTAGCAAATTATCTTTATATAAAAAAATTTTTGAAAACATATTAATATATATTCTCAAAAATTTTATATTGTTTAAATTATTTTGATTTTTCCGTTAATACCGTTTGCGTACATTTTTTCAAGCATATCTTGTTTCTCATAAAACCTGTTTGCATTTATCTTAAATCTCTCAATTTCTTCATTTGAAACCTCGCCATTTGGCAAGTAGATTTCGCTTATATTCAAAGAGTAAATATCCTTAGTAAACATTCCATTAAGATTTGAAGAAAAGAAGGAATTAACAATCTCATCGCTATATATAGAATATCCTTGAAATTGGGTTGAATTTGTAGGCAAGCCAAACAGGTTACATATAGTAGGTAAAATATCATAAGTATTGCAATAAATTTCTGAAACTCCCCCACCCACGACTTGTGTCAGATGTGGTGAATAGATAAACATTGGGATATTGTTTATGTAAGTGTTTGAAAAGTCGGTTTTTTCTATGCCTTTCATGCGGTAGCAAAGATTTGAATAATAAGAATTATGGTCGGCAAAGAATAAAATAGTTGTATTATCTTTTAGCCCTCGTTCTTCAAGTTCTTGTAACCACATTTTAACAGTCCTATCAAAATCTATAACCCCTGCCTTATAACGCTTGAACATCAAAAGTGAATCTTTATCATCTGGGAGAGGAAATCCGCCCTCGCCATTCATCCAATCGGCAAGCGAATCCCAATTTTCGTCAATCAATTTATAATATTTTTCAAGATTAGGCTGGCTTGTGGTGTATGGTCCATGTGTGGAAATAGTTGCATAATAAGTTAAAAACCTATCGCAATCTGTTGGGAAAATGTTATCAATTTGATTTTTAGAAAACTCATAATCTTCTACCCAATGTTCCCAAGCAAATTCGTAGTCTCCTGTATAGTCCTCCCAAGAGTAGATTTCATCAAACCCCATTCCGTTTTTGCCATGCGTAACATCTCTTTTATAAAATGATTCAAAATTTTCATGCACATATTGGGTTTTGGTTGACTTCTCTTTTGCGGTGCTCTTGAAAAGTTTTGGAAGCGCGTAGTCAAATGTATAACCTTTTTCCATTGAGTTATATAAAAGTGTATTTCTTGGCATACTTCCAAGGAGAGTTATGCCCTCACTAATGTTTGTCCTATTGCGCGCGTAAAAGTTTGAAAACGCTATTGAATTTTCGTCTTGCCCATAAGCAAGCGAATAAAGGGTTGGAGTAAGATTTGGGTCAATAGCATACCAATCTAGACTTTCGCAAAGCACTACCATAAGATTATCACCATAAAGTGGTGCGGAAACATCTTGACCTTTATATCCTTCATCCAATCTTTTAGAAATATCTTCATAACTGTCGTTGCTTAGTCGATTTTCAACAACATTTAAGATAGATTTCGCGTAGAATCCAAAATGCCCAAATTTTTTGTATGCGTCAAGTTTAAACTGAAAATTGTCCCAAAGATAAATATCGCTCTGCTCAATTTCGCGTTCCTCCGCAACTGCTGTTGGCAAGACAGATTGTTGAACCACAAGCATAGACGCTCCAAAGGACTGACAAAGGATAAATATTGCAATTATAAGTGCTGGCAATGTGTTATATTTAATCGTAATTGTTTTTTTGTTGAATTTTTGTAACAGCACTGCGCTTGCAATAATCACAGCAAGAAATGAAAGGTTTAAAACAAGCCCCCACCAATCAATAAGGTCAGCGCTTAAAGCAGTTGTCGCTTCTGCCCCTAAAAACAATAAGTCGTAAGAGAGAATATCTCCAAATATCCCATACATCGTGGTGTTAATAATATTTAAAATTATATGTACTGAAATGAAAAGGTAAAAAACAATGTTTTGAAGGATTTTGTTTTGACACAAAAAAATCACTCCGGCAAGCATTAAGATTATCGCCATATCAAACATAAAATAGGTAGGCAAAACCATCAGAACTCCGCCCGCACTTTTGAAACCTAAATAAAGATAATTTGCCATTTCCATTAATATTGAAAATCCCACAAATAAGAGTGGCAAAAATATTTTATTTGATGAAACAGTTTTTTCCCACTTAAACATAAATAACCTCTTTTGTCATTTTACTCCAAAAGGGGTTGTTTGTCAATCTTAGTATTAGGCAAATTGGGCTGATAAATTATACAACCAGCTAAAAATGTCTAAAAAAGTCGTTGGAACCACTTAGATATTAATTCAATGTTTCAATAAGAGGCAAATATTCTTCCCACCGATAATCTCGAATAGGCATAGGCGGGCTATGCTTAAAATATAAAACAAGTGCAGGCGAAATGCCATTATAATTGTCGACAAACTCATATCCTACAAGGTCCCCTTGAAGAATAAGTTTTTTGACTTTCGCATGGTAATTAAAGTATGCCACCCTTTTGACCTCCTGCAAATTAGTTTTTGCCTATCCCGCCTTTTTATCCAAAAGCAACATCTAAAATCATCATAAGTACAAATCCTGCAATGAACCCCCATGAGCCAATCTTGCCTTTGTCTGCAACTTTTACCTCTGGCAGTAATTCTTCAACCACCACAAACAGCATCGCGCCTGCCGAAAACGAAAGGAGCCAAGGCATAACCGCCGAAATTAATGTTGCAAGAAATATTCCTAAAACCGCGACTACTGGCTCTACCACGCCGCTGAAAAAACCGTACCAAAACCCTTTTCGCGCACTGCCACTCACCTCTTTTATGGTTAAAGCAATCGCAGAGCCTTCTGGGAAATTTTGAATGCCAATTCCCACTGCAAGCCACAAAGCGGACAAAAATACACTAGCCTCGCCCGCCACAAACGCACTTCCAAAAGCAAGCCCCACCGCTAGCCCCTCTGGGATATTATGTAGAGTTACCGCAAGAAAAAGTTTTTTGCTTTTATCAAGACTACTCACATTGTCCTTTTTGCGCGACAAAAGCCAAGGCACAAATATGTCCAAGAATGCAAGAAAAAGTCCCCCTAAAATCACTCCTACAGTTGCGGGCAAGAAACTAAACGCCCCATAGTTTTGCGATTGTGAAATAGAAGGCAAAAGTAGCGACCACACCGAAGTGGCAATCATAAGTCCCGAAGCAAAGCCTAACATTAATGACTTTGTTTTATCCTTAATCGGGCGCTTAAAAACAAAGACCACCATACTTCCCAAAGTTGTCATGAGGAAAATAAAGGCAATTCCTATAATTGTTATTGCTATATTTGACATTTGTTCTCTCTTAAAACAGCCCTATTATCAATATAAACCTCTGCGCGGTTTTTTGTTACAAAAAAAGCCCCTTGGCGGGGCTATAATTTATATTATCATCAGTTTTGTCTGAATGCACCGAAGTTATATTCAAGCAAAACTGATGATAATCCAAATTGGAAGTGCAAAGGTGCTACTTTGCAGGTGCGTAGCACAAATTTTAAACTTGTTTAAAATTTACTTCCTATAATTTATTTTTTTTACTAAAATTTACTTGAAATGTTTAATAAATGTCTGTCTGTGAATTGGGCATTCTCCATATTTTTTAAGTGCCTCGATGTGCGCTTTTGTCCCATAACCTTTGTGCTTTTTAAACCCGTATTGCGGATAAAGTTTGTCCATTTCGTCCATAAGTCTATCCCTGTAAACCTTGGCAAGTATAGACGCCGATGCAATGTTGTAAGATAGCGCGTCTCCCTTTATTATGTTTTCTTGGCTCACTTCGCTGTCGATTTTTACAGCATCAATAAGCACTCTATCAGGTTTTATATTAAGCCCATTTAAAGCCTTAACCATTCCCAGTTTTGTTGCATTCAAAATGTTGATTTCATCTATTGTTTTCTCATCAATTTCAACTATTTTATAACAAATTGCCCTTTCTATTATTTTGTCATAAAGCATTTCGCGCTTTTTAGGCGAAAGTTTTTTGCTATCATTTATACCATCAATAATTTTGTCTTCTTCAAGTGGCATTATCACACACGCACAAACAACAGGTCCCGCCAAAGGTCCCCTTCCAGCCTCATCGATGCCAGCCAGCATTTCTCCATGAAATTTCTTTTCGTAATCTAACATAATCTTCTCAGTTTTATTGTATCACACAAATAAAAAGTTTCAAAACGAATAAAATCAAAATAAATTTAAAAAGCAAATGATTTTCTCTTGATTTTTCGTGGAAATTGTGATATTATGATAAGGCATTGAAAGTAGGTGTTATTCTTGTAACACACAACACAATATTTCTTTCGTTTAACACGAAAGATAAACAATTCAATATGCGTCGCTAGCTCAGCTGGATAGAGCGTTCGTCTACGGAACGAAAGGTCAGGGGTTCGAATCCCTTGCGACGCACCACCAAACCCAGTTATTTTCTTTAGATAACTGGATTTTTTATTTATCTTATCCAGCTTCGCTTCAGCTGGATATCGCCCTAGGGCGATGCGACTTCGTCGAATCCTTGTTCGCAAGCGACAATCCTTCTCCTCGTCTAATGAGCGTTAGTCTACGGAACTAAAGGTCGAGCGTTCGAATCGCCCATGGCGCACCAAAATATCGGCAAAACTTGCCGATTTTTTTATGTCTAGGGGTTCGAGTAAAATAGCACAAAAAACATACAAAAAAACGCATTTTTTACCCTATAAACGCCCCAAAATGCGAATAAAATGCGAATTCAATACGAAATAAGGTGCGAAAACCCTTATTTTACCGTATGTTTCCGTATTGTATCGCCCTTTATATTTTTGCAAAAAAATGCTAGGCAATGTTGCCTAGCACATTTCATCTTTATTAGAATTTAACATCTTTTCTTTTTCTTCATCTGTCAAATATTTATAGAAAGAGAAGATGGTAATATCAATATTCATATTTTCTCATCCTTCAATTTGTATTTTAAAAAATAAGTATATTTTCTATCTATGCAATTTAATTAGTTCAGTTTTATACATTTATTTTTTTCTTTTTATTGTTTATTTTAAAGTTTAAAAACCTATCAAATAAAGATGTAATAAATATTAAGGATTATTTGTAAAAATTTCTATCTTTTCGGTTGGAACACTTGCTCTCACTGTGATTATAAATAGGCTTGCTTTTGTTTCCCCATCAAAGTCATATAGTTTTTTTGTTACAACAACGTCTGAGTTCCAAGTGCTATTAACCTTTACAACAACTTCTCCAATGCGAACAAATTCATAATCAACTTCACTATAAAAATTAATTGTGAAAGTTAAAAGTTCATTTTTTAAGAAATAAACAATTCCTTCAATTGATCTTCCAACACACTTGTCATTATTCAACTCGGGAATTATAATATGACCATATTGAGAGAAATCTTCATCTCCATTAATTTCAATTTTATCAACAATGCGAGAACTTTTTCCTGTAACCATATTCATTGTTTTCAAAAGTTCAAGTGCATTTGTTGAAATAACATAACTCTCATGTTCAAAATTATAATTATAATATTTATCAAATTCAATCTCAACGTATGAGCCATCTGCGCTTCTTTGTGCTTGTGTTCCAGCAAAATCAAAAGTTAAAGCATCATAAAAGTTTTTATAATTTTCATCGGCATATTTTAGGAAATCAATTTTAAGTTTAGGACATTCTGTTCCTGTGAAATCTGAGAACTTGATAACGCCTTGAATATAATAATAACCTGAAGTTTTGGCACGAGTTTCGCCATTCACTGAAAGAGCGAACAAATCATTATTTATTGAAACATGATCCCAGTCATGAACAAAATCAACTATATATTCTTCTACAACTTCGTCTTGAATTATGATTGTATTATCTTTTAAAAATCTGATTGTATGTTTATAACCATATTTTTGGTTTTCTTCATCAATAATCTTTTCAACTTGCTTATTATAACCAATCCCAGTATAATTGTCATTATTCAAAATCCAAACACTATTTTGTTTTTGAATTGCAAAATCATATGCACCAACTGTATAAACTGAAACAGTAATTGGCATATCATAGTTTATTTGAGCAGGTGAATTTCCAATATTTTCAACAGCCTCTTTAAACTCTGTAAAATTCATTTTTCCTTTTTCAAGTCCAAATAAATCATATCTGTCAATTTCAACCATAATTCTGTCATGATAGCTTGAATACATCGGTTTTGCAACAGAAAGACGAATGTTTGCAACTTTTGGTGCAACAGCCCCAGTAAATGTAATTGCAAAATCTTCGGTAGGTTTGAAGGTTGCTTTATAGGCATATTCGCCTTCTTCTGTAAGAGTGAGTTCTTCACCATTGCTTAAAACTTTCAAAGTTCCAAGGTTGTATCCTTCTTCAATAAAAAATCTAATTTCAGCAACATCACCCTTCACCAAGAATTTTCCTTTACTATCTGAACCGTAGCCACCAGTTGTATTTTGAACTGTCACTTCTTCAACATGCGAGGGAAGCGCATCAACTGTGAAATAGTAATATTTTGGAGCCTTTTTCCCGCATGCTGACAATAATAGAAACGTTGGTATAATAGCAAATAGTATAAAAACTGCCAATTTATAGAATTTTTTCTTTGTCATGATATTCTCCTTTTTGTTTTTTTAGTTGCATAAGTGGAGCAAAAATTAAGAGTATCTTTGCAACTTGTATTAGTATTATAACACAAAACTTTCAAATCTGTATATGAATTTTTAAATTTTCACAACTTAGATAAAAAACTTTACAAAATTTTATGGGTTTTATTATTTTCGTTACAAATTTTTGCAACAAAAATGCAAGATTTTTGCAATTTTATCGTTTTTTGCTATATTGTTTTGTATTTTTTTATTTTGTGTGCTAATATAGGTATGAGTTAAGGCAAGCCTAGGAAAATAAAGGGTTTTAGCCATTTTTTAATACGGTAAGATACGATAAAATATGGTAAAAAACACGAACCCCCGAATTACAATCCTTAATTTCTACGGAACGAAAGGTCAGAGGCTAAATCCCTTGCGACGCACCAAACAAAACTCAGTTATTAATTTAACTGAGTTTTTTAGCCATACAAAGACAACCTACTTGACTTAAATGCGCAGTTTCTATATACTATAAATACTTATAATATTTGTGCGACAAAGGATAATTATGGAAATTGTAATCAAAATTTGCGATGCCATTGGCATTATGTTAACAGTTTTAATTGCTTATCAAGCCATTTTTGCTGTTATAGGTGTATTCAAGGTAAAACATTTCAAAAAAATAGAAAATAAGCATAAATTTGCGATTTGTATCGCCGCCAGAAATGAGCGAAACGTTATTAAAAATTTACTTGAAAGCATTTATAATCAAAATTACCCCAAAGACAAACTTGCAGTTTTGGTTTGTCCCAATAATTGTACTGATGACACAGCGGATATAATTAGAAAATATGCAAGTGAACATCTTGACCTTCCTATTTATGTTTACGAGCGCAACTGCAAGGAAGAAAAGACCAAAGGATTTGCACTTAAATACTTGTTTGAGCAAGTCAAGGAGAATTTTGAGCACGGCACAGAAGAATTTGAAGGATATTTTATCTTTGATGCTGACAATGTCCTCGCTTCGGATTATGTAACTCGCATGAACGAGGCCTTCGATGCGGGGGAGGGAGAAGTCAATAAAATAATTACTTCTTTTAGAAACAGTAAAAACATGCACCAAAATTGGATATCGTATGGTTACGCAATGCACTGGATGCGCACAACCCTTACAGAAAACAGAGCAAAAGCAATCTTAAATCAAGCTTGTCGCGTCCAAGGAACTGGTTTTTTGTTCTCAAACGAACTTGTAAAAGATGGTTGGAAATATGTTACACTCACCGAAGACCGTAGTTTTTGTACTGACGCTGTTATTCAAAATTATAAAATCACCTATGTTGAAGATGCAAAATTCTATGATGAACAACCCTACTCTTTAAAGGTGGCGTTTAAACAGAGGTTGCGTTGGAGTAAAGGGCACCTACAATCAGCAGTTGAAAACTGCCCTAAACTTATTAAAAACATGTTCTCTAAAAACAAAAACTTTTTCATTCAATATGACTTTTTCTGGTTAAATTTCCCTTTTCACATTGAAAGTGTATGTAGAAAAATTATTAAATGGACAATGCAAATAATAATCGCTGTTCTCGCTTCCAATTTTGTAGGCTGGCTTTATGCATTTTTCATATCATATTTGATAGGTTTAGCAACCACTTGGGCGGGGAAACTTTTTGTTGAAATGCTGGTTTTAATAGTTTATAGAAAAGAAATTAACGCAATTGAGAAGCCAAAGTTTTGGAAATCTGTTTTCAATATTTTAATGTTTCCATTTTTTGATATAATTGGCAAGTGGACAAGTTATATTGCATTGTTTAAAAAAATCGAATGGAAACCTATTCCTCATGACACAGTAGTCGATGTCTCTAAACTCGACAACAACTAGCGTTCCCCACAATCATTTTACTTTCTTTATCAACTTTGCAAAAATACTCTCGCATTGAGCGGGAGTATTTTATAATTAGCATTAAAAATCAATTGATATTTACGAATCAAATGGTAAATATTTTATTGTACAATAAAAAATATTACACATGACGAAAAATATAGCACCATAAACCGCCCCAGATAATTTTGACGAAAAGTTAAAACATTTTTTGCAATATACGATAATAAAACCTGTTTAATTTGACAAAAAGATTAAAATGATGTTAAAATGTATTATAAGAGGTGAAGTTATGGAAATTATAGATGGCAGACTCGTTGCAAGCAAACTCAAAGAAGAGATTGCAAATAGAATTGATAGTGATTATGTTTCACGCGGTCGAAAAGCACCAACTCTTGCGTGTGTTTTGGTGGGAGATGACCCTGCCAGCAAAGTATATGTTGCAAGCAAGGAAAAAGCATGTAAGGCGCTTGGGATAAATTCTGTTTTAAAAGTACTCCCCGCAAGCATAAGTCAAGAAGAAGTTGCAGAGGTTATTACTTCGCTAAATAGCGACAAAAACATTTCTGGAATTTTACTGCAATTACCATTGCCAAAGCACCTTGACGAAGGGAAATTGATTTCACTGATTTCCCCTTGCAAAGATGTTGATGGACTGACCGACGAAAATTTAGGCAAACTTTTTGCAGGGAACCCCTTGATTGCTCCATGCACTGCTACTGGAATTATTGACCTTTTAAAATTTTATAATTTGCCTATTGATGGAAAGCACGCTGTTGTTATTGGCAGAAGCCTGCTAGTTGGCAAAAGCGTTGCAAGTCTTTTGGAACACAATAACGCAACAGTAACCCTTTGTCATTCAAGAACTAAAAATCTTTCCGAAATAACTCGACAAGCAGATATCCTCATTGTCGCCATAGGCAAACCAAAGTTTATAACTGCCGATATGATAAAAGAAGGAGCTGTTGTTATTGATGTTGGAATAAATCGTCTTGAAAGTGGACTTGTCGGTGATGTCGATTTTGAATCAGCCAAAGAAAAGGCTTCGTTTATCACTCCTGTTCCCGGCGGTGTTGGACCAATGACTATTGCAGAACTCATGCGCAACACTCTCGTTTTGCACGAAAACGCTTGCGAGAAAACACATGCTATCAAACATGAAAAAATTTAACCATAATTATTTTGTGCCACATTTTTAAATGTTTTTAATTTTTGTTGCACTAAGCACAAATAATGAGTAAAATAAATATAGGAGGTTTATTTATGAATAAGAACTTTTTGAAAGCATCAAGCAAAAATCGCATAGGAAAAACATTATTTTACATTTTTGAGTTTTCTGCCCTAGCAATATTTACAATTCAATTTATTATAGCAATTATTGCAGGCGCAACATCGGGCAGTTTTGGCATCTTCGTAGAATCTTTTGTAAGTGCATTTATTTATACACTAATAATTTTTGCGCTAGGCAAAATAATTGACCTTTTAGCATGCAAGCAATATGACGATGCTGATGAAACTGAAAAAGAAGAGCAAAAAGAAAACAAGGAAGAAAACTAAATTAATCATTTTAAAAAAACAGCGGAAAATCCGCTGTTTTTTAATCTTCTTTCGCTGAAAATGCCTTAAATACTGATTTTATCCGTTTTTCATTTTTCTCTGTTAAACTTGTAAGTGGCATTCTTGTTACTGGGGAACATAGCCCCATCAGCGACAAATAATATTTCACTGGTATAGGATTTGTCTCATAAAATAGTGCCTCATTAACAAGGTCAAGTTCCTCTTGCCCCCTCAATGCGTCCTCGTATTGTCCCCTTTTGGTGAGCCTATAAATTTCTTCCACCTTGTCAGGATAAGCATTTGCAGTTACGCTTATTGCGCCTTTACCTCCTAAACAATAAAAGATGTAATTCAGTCCGTCTTCGCCACTATACACAGCGATTTTTTCTCTACACAAATAACAGAGATTTTTTATGCGAGTAATGTCTGTTGTGCTTTCTTTAATGCCATAAATATAATCATTTGAATTTATTATCTTTTCAATAGTGTCAAGTTCCATATTTAACCCAGTCCGCGATGGAACATTATACATGATAATAGGAAGTTTTATTTCTGCAAGTTTTTGATAAAATTCCACAAGACCTTTTTGAGTAGTTTTATTATAGTAAGGCGTAACAATAAGCGCGCCATCAACGCCTAGGCGTTTTGCTTCTTTTGTCAAATAATAACATTTTTCAAAGTTGTTGTTGCCAGTACCGACAATAATTTTCGCTCTGCCCGCATTTATTTTGATGCAATAACGGATGAATTTCTCTCGTTCCTTATCTGTAACCGTGCTTCCTTCTCCGGTTGTCGCAAGAATCACTAACGCCTTCGCACCTAATTCAATTTCCCTTTCAATTAAAATTTTTGTCGCCTTATAATCAATGTTGCCCCCATCAAAAGGTGTTATGAGTGCAACTCCTGTGCCTTCAAATAGTTGTTTCATATTCCTCCTTTTATATGGTCTATATATTCATCATCCTTTACTTTTGACAAAAGTGGATAACAAAACTTATACCGCATTTTCTATTTCGCATTTTTAGCGAGTTCAATTTGGACTTCTCGCTGTATAAAACAACCCCAAATTTTGACTTCATTTTATCCTTTTTACACTACATTCGATGCTCTTTTTATTTAAACGGTTTTTGTGCTTGGAAATCTGCCCTCGCCTAACCTTTTTATTTCTCCGCCTAAACAAAAAAACTGACAATTAAATGTCAGTCTTTTTAAGTTGTTTTTTACCAATCAATAACTTTATGGGTTGGCGATTTTACATCATCGTAATAATCAAAGTACTTACGCTTAAATTCTTCGGTTGCTTTTTGATTTATGTTTTTCTTGCTTTTTGGTGGCATTTTGTTTTCCATTTTACACCTCTTCTATTATTTGACTTAAATTTGGATGATAGCATTCTTTTGGCATTAAATCTTTTAGCACAAAATGACAAGATAAAATCTTGTGGCGAAAAAGGTTTAATGTTTTACCTGCAATTTTATAAACATACCCCTGCTTAAATTTACAAGCCGAGCAATTTCCACCTATGTGCTCCTTTATTGGACAATGCGCAAAGTTCATATATTCAGGATAATATGACGCCAAATATATAAGGTTTGCACCAGAATTTTTAATTTCAGAAAAATCAATATTTTCTTTTGTCAAAACGATATTTTTAAAGCCTTGACGAACATAAAAATTTACTGAATAAGAATTAAAAACATTTAAATTATCACCTATTATTGTTTTGTCTTTATTTGTTAAATTTAAAGCGTAATAATTATTTGCGTAAATACCAAGTTTAGGATATTTGTTTAATATTTCTTTTATTTTATTTACTTCTTTTTCTGTCGCAAAAACCGGAGTCCACAAATATATTTCTTTACCTGAAAAATCAAGGTCAAAAAATGCATTTTCGTTAAGATTGTCAGGATTAAAAATATAACCATCGTATCCGTTTTGAAAATTAGGTTTATTTGTTAATAAATAACGCTTTTGAGGCTGTTTATTTGAAAAAAGTTCAATTTTTTCGCTATTTTTTTGATAATTTAAATTATTTTTTATTAAATAATCTTGAATAATTTTATTTTTCAATTTTTGCTCAGCGTCTCGTCTTAATGCATTTAAAGAAGATTTTACCATAAACACATTTTCTATGTTACAAGTAAAATCATTCAGCTTAAAAGGTTCACCAATTTTCATAAGGCAAGATTTAACTTCCTCTTGCGTAAGAGGACTGTTTTTTGCCTTTTCAAGAGCGCTCTCGCTTGTAACCGTAACAATGCTATCGCCACTAGATAAGGTAAGCTTTGCCTTATCTAGGGGCGATAGCATTGTTACGGTTACAAGCGAGA
>CAKVMD010000003.1 GCA_934771475.1 uncultured Clostridia bacterium | reverse complement strand
CGGGCTTGGTTGGTGCGGTCGGGCTTGGTTGGTGCGGTCGGGCTTGGTTGGTGCGGTCGGGCTTGGTTGGTGCGGTCGGGCTTGGTTGGTGCGGTCCTCGGCGGAAGAACTTTTGTTTGCGCATTTGCGCATACAAAAAGGGCTGGCAAAATGCCAGCCCAATATTTCGCGTCAACGCGAAATATTTCTTCCGCCCAATTAAACTATATGTTTACATAAAGGCTTATTTTTTCGATTGTTACTCCAAACTTACAAGGTAGTAGTAAACTGGTTGTCCGCCAAACACAGCGCTTACTTCACAATTTGGATAAGCAATAGCAAGGCGCTCACAAAGTGCATTTGCCTCTTCCTCGCGGATGTCTTCCCCATAGAAAAGGGTGATATTCATGACTTCATCGCTCATCATCTTGTCAATTAAAGCCTCAGTGGTGTCTGCAACAAGTTTTCCTTTTGCAAGGATTGCCTTGTCGTCAAGCCCAATGATTTCACCTACTGAAAGGTCAAAACCGTCAACGTGTGTATCTCTTACAGCGTAGGTTACAGAGCCTGACTTAACGCCTTTAATCGCATCAGTCATCGCTTCTGTGTTTTCGCCAACTTCCCCGTCTGGGTTAAATGCGATAGCCGCAGTGATTCCCTCTGGGATTGAGCGAGTTGGAATAATAACAAGGTTTTTGTTTGTAAGGTCATTTGCTTGTTGTGCGGCAAGAATAATATTTTTGTTATTAGGGAAAACAAAAACATTTCTTGCTGGGACCTTGTCTGCTGCGGCAGCAATATCAGCGGCAGATGGGTTCATTGTTTGTCCGCCAACAATAATTTCGTCAACTCCAAGGTCTTTATAAACGGCGGCAAGCCCCTCGCCCGGTGCAACAGCAATCATTCCATTTTCTTTGGTTTCGACCTCTGCGGTTGCCTTCTTTTTGAGTTCGCGGTTTTGTTCACGCATATTCTCAATTTTTAAGTTGTAAAGTTCGCCAAGTTCCATTGCATATTCAAGGGCTTTATTTGGCTCGTTTGAATGAACATGAACTTTTACAAGGTTCAAGTCTCCGATACAAATTACAGAATCACCAAGTTCGCAAAGTTTTTCGCGAAGTTTATCAATGTCTGCTTCTGTGGTTTTCTTCTTCATGTGAATAATCATATATTCAGTGCAGTAACCAAATTTAATATCTTCAAGAGCGTTAATATCGGCGATAACATCATCAACTGTTTGAGGTTTCTTTTCGTCTTCAAATTGATATTCAAAGTCCTCTTCGCCAATGATAAGTTTGTAAAAGCCAGTAAATATAACAAGGATTCCTCGTCCACCCGCGTCCACAACGCCCGCCTTTTTAAGGACTGGAAGCATTTCAGGGGTTTGGCTTAAAATCTCTTCACCAATCGCGAGGACTTCTTTTAAGAAAATCTCAAAGTCGTCATATTTCTTTGCAAGATTAACAGCGCTTTCTGCCATAACACGGATAACTGTAAGAATTGTCCCTTCCTTTGGTTTTGTTACCGCTTTATATGCTACATTTGCTCCTTCCTGCATAGCCTTTGCAAAAACCTTGGTAGTAATCTCACTCACCTTTGCTGTTTCACTGCAAAATCCCTTAAAGATTTGAGAAGTGATAACACCACTGTTTCCTCTCGCGCCACGAAGTGCACCTTTTGCAAACGCTTGACTGAGTGAGTCAATGTTGTTGTTAATGCATTGTGAAAGTTCATTTACCGCACTTTTCATTGTGAGGAACATATTAGTTCCTGTGTCTCCGTCCGGAACTGGGAATACATTGAGCGAGTCAACATATTTCTTATTTTGCTCTAAAAGGCCTGCGCCGGCAACAATCATTTTACGGAAAGTTACCCCGTTAATCGTTTTAATCATAACTAAAAATTCTCCTAAACTCTAACCCCGACAACATGAACATTAACGGCGTCAACAAGCATACCCGTGAAGTTTTCCACGCTGTATTTAACTGCCTTACGCAAAGACTCTGCTACTGCGCTGATAGAAACACCATATTTCAAAATGCAGTAAACATCAATGTATATTCTGTTGTCGATATGACTAATCTTAATCCCTTTGGAATAAGATTCTTTTTTTAATAATTCTCTTGCACTATCTGTAATTGATCTTGAAACGAGGTCAACAACGCCATAGCAATCAAGGGCGGCATAGCCCGCAACAGCCCTAATCGAGTTGTCGGAGATTGAAATATTGCCATAATAATTGTTAGTATCGACTGTCAACTCATTCCTCCTATTTTAGATAGTTTGCCTTTTATATAATACTATATATTGCCAAAAAAAACAACCCTTTTTTAGGTTGTTGGCAAAAATTTTATAAAAAAGGTTGATTTTTTTGTTAATAAATGATATAGTTAAGTGCAAATAATAAAAAGCGGAGGACTGAAAAATGAGCAAAGTATGTGAAATATGCGGAAGAGGCAAGATGACTGGCAAACAAGTATCTTTCTCTAACAAGAAATATAACAGAACTTATGACCTTAACCTTCAAAAGACAACAGTTGAAGTTGACGGACAAGAAAAGACTGTTAAAGCCTGCACTAAATGCATTAGAACAGCAAAAAAAGGCTAAAATTATACGCGTGGACGCTTGTCCATATATTTATGCTAGGCGTAATGCCTAGTTTTTTTGTTGCATAAAATTGCTGTATTAATCTTAGGTTCTCGCCAATAATTTTGGGGCTTGCCTAATCCGCGCACCCAATACTTTCCCGCGCCACAAAACTTCTCGCAAGACACAATTTGGCAAGGCTAACACATTAAAAATTACGCTTTTTTAATAAACTTTCGCAGTAAAAAACTAAGCCACTTTGGCGCTTTAATGCAAATAATTTTAAATTTTGAACTCTCTTTTTCCTTTCCCATGTTATTTTTTATTCTCCCTCTTACAAAATGGTGCAAACTTTTTAGCAACCACCGCAACTGCCCCTATATGGGCACTTTTTTTGTTTTAACTTTTTTACAAGGATTACCGCCGCTATAACAAGCACAAAACCAAGCAAAATGCTACAAACGCCCGCCAAAGGTAACCTTGCAATATTAAAGACGCAAAGCGCCAAAAGGTAAGCAATTATAAACTCGACTATTGAGCCTATAATCGCCCATTTTTTACCCACCTCTTTGACTAAAACCGCGAATGATGCAAGGCATGGGAAATAGAGCAAAGTGAACACCAAAAAGGACAACACAGACGCTTTTGACGAAAAGAATACCACGCTTGTTGGGATAAGTAAACTTGCGCCCAGCGCCTCCCCGCTAACACCATTAAACATGGCAAGCGAAGACAAAATCACTTCTTTTGCCACCAATCCCGCAATCAGCGCGCTGACGATTGCCCATGAACCAAAACCAAGAGGAATAAAGATAGGGGCAAGGACTTTTCCAAGGGTTTCAAGCATACTTCCCCCGTTTTGTCCAACATACACAAAAGGAAAGGCGAAATTTGAAAGCACCCAAGTAATAATGTTCATAAGAAGAATCAGCCCGCCCACGCGTGCAATGAAAAGTTTAACATTTTGCCATAAGAGGCTCATAGTTCGCTTCGCGCTCATAAGTCTGTAAGGCGGAAATTCAAGGATAAAGGACTGCTTTTTACTTTTTAGTATGGTTTTTTCGTAGATAAAAGATAGCGTTATCGCAACCACAACGCCTAGCATATAGAGTCCTAAAATCACCCAAAGATTTTTTGCACCAAAGAATGCTCCACCCACAACCGCATAGACCGGAAACTTTGCCGAGCAAGACATATATGGCGAAAGCAAGGCGGTTTTAATTTTGGAGTTTTTATCCTCCATATTACGGGCTGTTAAGACTGCGGTGGTCGAGCACCCAAACCCCATAAGAAGAGTGTATACACTTTTACCTGAAAGCCCAATTCCGCCAAGAATATCTTCAAACACAAACGCCACTCGCGCCAAATACCCACTATCTTCAAGCAGACTTAAAAAGAAAAATAGCAGAGCAACTTGTGGCAAAAATGTTAAAACCGAGCCAATACCACCCACCAAAGCCTCGCTTACAAAACTTGTCATTACTCCCTCGCCAAGCCATTTGGTAGAAAGCGCAATTAAAGGAGAGCCAACAAGTTTATCAAGTACTATTTCAGTCAGCCCAGACAACCACTTGCCCACTGAGAAGAAAGTCAAATAAAAGGCTAGCGCAATAAAGCACAAGAAGATAGGTAGCGCCAAAAAGCGGTTTAATAAAACCTTGTCAAGTTTGCTTTTCCCATAAACCTTTTTGGCTGATTGCATACATTCGGAAAGCAAAGCGTCAATGTAACCAAATCTCGCCTTTGCCACTTCCCCAGCGTGGGTGAAATCAGGCTTTTCGTTAAAATTCTGCGCTGTGAGTTCGTCCCCTTCCAAAAGTTTGACTTTTTCGTAAACGCTTGTCCCTTTATGCGGAAGCGACAGCCCCTTTAAATAAGGGAGACTGCAAGCACCCCTTTCTTCAAATGTTACAATCTGCTCATTTAGCCTGTTGCAATCTTCTTTTTTACAAGCGTCAAGCACCACAATTTTAATGCCGAGCAAAGATGAGAGCCTTTCGTAATCGACTTTGACAGACCTTCTCTTTCCCATTTGATTGACAGCAAGAATAATGTTTACGCCAAGTTCCATAAGACAAAGAGTAAGATAAAGATTGCGACTAAGATTGTTTTCATCGCAGATATTGACAAAAAGAGCACTATCCTTTTCTTTTAAAATATAATCTCTCGCAACACCCTCTTCATAACTTAGTGGACAAAGAGAGTATAACCCGGGCAAGTCGATAAGTTCAATTACCTTGCCATGATAACGATATGATTTAACCTTCTCTTCAACCGTAACCCCGTGCCAATTACCCACGTGCTCATGCGCTGAGGCGAGAGTGTTAAAAAGACTAGTCTTTCCAGTGTTAGGATTGCCAACCAAGCATACTTTCATTTTTCATCCTCCACCAATATAAATTTGGCGATGTCTCGCCTTATTGTGAGCGTGTAAAATCTTAGTTCAATAAGGTAGGCTTTACCTAGCAGTGATTTTCTCAAAACTTTAACTTTTTCGCCCGGCAAAAACCCGAGTTCCAACAGCCTTCGCGAAAGCCTAGGAGAGAGGCAGGACGAAAAGCCACTGACACGAGCCACACTGTTTATTTTTAGAGATGTCAAACTTTGCATAAAATATGATATTTAACCCGCTTTTGTGGTATGACAAAATTTGTTAAAAGGTCGAAAAATGTTTGTTTTTAAAGTTTAGTTATGCTATATTTAGTGTAAGGAGCAACATAATGAAGTGTATATATTGTGGAAACGAAGAAAGCAAAGTGCTTGATTCTAGAAATTCAGAAGAAACCAATTCAATCAGAAGAAGAAGAGAATGCCTTAATTGCGGAAGAAGATTTACAACTTATGAGACAATCGAAATGACCCCTATTTTAGTGGTCAAAACGGATGGTTCAAGACAGTCGTTTGACGCTAACAAACTAAAAAATGGAATCATAAAGGCTTGTGAAAAACGCCCTGTATCCATGGGACAAATCGACACCATTGTAGCAAATATTGAAAAAACCATTCAAAACAAACTCACCCAAGAGGTTCGTTCAAGCGAAATCGGCGAAATGGTTATGGACGCGCTCAAAGACCTTGATGAGGTGGCTTATGTAAGATTTGCATCAGTGTATCGTCATTTCAAGGATGTAGACAGCTTCAAAAAACTTCTCGAAAATATGTAAAAATAGGTCAAAAAAAGGAATAGCCCAGTCTATTCCTTTTTTGTTGTATTTTGAGATAAAATATATGGATTTTGAGGTTGTGGCGAGGAGCACAGCTCGACCAGTATTGCGTCTTCACCAATTTTTACAATACAATTAAATGGCAAAAAGATTTGCTCTCCACTACGCAAAAAGTTCCAACCCTTTTTCTCCCCCGGAAGCACAAAACCCAGCACCCTTGCCGAGCCCAAATCAAACACGACATCGCAAATATGACCAAGTTTTCGCCCGTCTAGCACATTTACGACTTCCTTACACCTTAACTCTATAAATGAAGTTTCCACAAGATATATCTATGTGAAAAATGTCAAAAAATGCTCTTAAACTAGAAACTCTTTAATAACTTTTAATGCATTCTTTTCAAGTCTTGATACTTGCGCTTGACTTATGCCAATTTCTTCGCTTACCTCTGTTTGCGTTTTGCCAACATAATAGCGCATTAAAAGAATGTCTCTTTCTCGCCCATTAAGGGTTTTTATGGCGTCTTTTATGGATAAATTCTCAAAAATATTTTCGTCAGTATGCTTAGTGTCGGCAATTTGGTCCATAAGATTGATGGAGTCTCCACCATCACTATAAACCGGGTCGCTAAGAGACAATGTATCGCTTATGGCGTCGAGAGCAAAGTTGATTGTTTTGGCAGGGACATCAATAACCCTTGAAATCTCTTCCACTGTTGGCTCTGTTGCGCTATTTTTAGAAAGCGCTTCTTTGGCTTGAAGAGCCTTGTAAGCCACATCTCGAAGTGAGCGAGATACACGCACCGAGTTGTTGTCTCGAAGATAACGCCTTATCTCTCCAATAATCATTGGGACAGCGTAAGTCGAAAATTTCACATTGAGGGAGTTGTCAAAATTATCTATCGCTTTCATAAGCCCAACGCATCCCACTTGAAACATATCATCAGCCTTTTCGCCTTTTCCGCCAAATCTATGAACGACTGAAAGCACAAGTCTTAAATTTGCCACAACAAATCGTTCCCTTGCTTTCTCGTTTCCCTTTTTTACTTCGTCCATAAGTTGTGCCATGTCCGCACTTGTAAGTTTTGGCAATTTTGAGGTGTCAACGCCTGCGATAAAAACTCTTGAAGACATACTGCTCTCCTTTCAAGCATATCTTTCTCAAAAGCATTAATTCCTATTCGCCAGGCAACAAAAAATGACAAAAGTAGTCCTTTTTTGCCATTTATTTTGTTTTAAATTGAAAAACTCTTTTGAAGTTCAGTTTTCATCTCCCCAAGAATGCGCTTTTCAAGGCGGGAAATATAACTTTGGCTTATTCCCAGTTTTTCAGCCACCTCGCGTTGGGTTAGTTCCTCTTGTCCAAAAAGTCCATAACGGAGAATCATAATCTCCCTTTCTCGCGCGTTTAAATTGTTGATAAATTTGTGTAATAGGTCATTGTCGGCGGGCTTGTCCACTGTCTCTTCCACAATATCATCACCAGAAGGTATTATATCCCCTAACACAAGTTCGTTACCCTCATTATCTTCACTCAATGGTTTGTCTAGACTTACATCATTTTTTATTTTTGAGGTTTTGCGAAGTTGCATAAGAATTTCGTTTTCGATACATCTTGACGCATAAGTCGCGAGGCGGATATTTTTGTCAAGTTTGAATGTTCTAACCGCTTTAATAAGTCCCACCGCGCCAATGGAAATAAGGTCCTCCATGTCAATTTTGCACCCTTCAAACTTCTTGGCAATATATGCCACAAGCCTTAGATTGTGCTCAATAAGTTTCTCTGTGGCAGTCAAATCGCCCTCTTCTTTCAGCACAAGAAGCCTCTCTTCTTCCTCGGCTTCAAGAGGAGGCTTAAAAGCCTCATTGCCACAAATATAACATACGATATTTTCAACTTTTAATAAAGTGTGCCTGTGAAAAAGATTGTAAAAAAACTTTTTAATTTTAAACAGTAGTCCCATTCCCCCTCCTTAAACAAGTTCGCTATGAAGCAGAATATTCCGCCCAAAACTTTTTTCAAAACCGCTTAATGAAAGCCCCAACATAGGCTCTTTTACTCTTCTGTTTTCTCCCACAACTGCCTCTTCAACCGAAAAGACAAACATACTTGCGCCCGCCGAAAGACTGTTAACCTTTATATAATGCCCATTTTTCACTTTGCGCTCGTCAAAAGTCTTGGTGAGCACCTTAAAATAGGGAATATCTGAGTACAACTTGTGAAAAACCTCATAGTCCACAAGCATAATCGGTTTTTTGGTAATGGTGTCATAAAGCATATTCCCGCTGTCTAGAAATCCGCTTAACGAAAATTTCTCGCCCTTATCTTTCAAAACCACACTATAAGTAAACTTTTCAATCGCATTTTGGCGCTCTCTAAATCTTATCACCGCTTTTGTGAGGGCAAAGGTTATCGCTGTTACTAGCGCCACAACAAAAAGGCTTATTTGCCCGAAAAAATTTTCAATCGCAAGACAACACCCTCCGAAAAGGAAAGTGAGCATTGCCATAAGCGCCAATCTTTCTAAATACCTTTTAAAGTTGACATATTTAAAGCACAAAAGATTGATACAAGAAATTGTCCCTAAAAACAGCACCCCAAGCGCCCACTTTTCCACATTCCAAAGTGGATAAATGAGGCTAACAATACTGGCAAGAGTGCCTCCCAGAAGTCCCAGCCTCAGTGGTTCTTTCGTCAGTTTTGAAGTAAGGCTAAGCACATAAAAAGTACATGAAAAACTGACAAGCAAGGTAAGTTCTATAATAATTTTCATTTTACCCTCGTAACAATAGAGTACCATGCCCGCTCATATTTTCAAATGCGAATTATGCCGAGTATTCTCAAATAAACGCATTTTTAAGCGAGCGGATATTTTTTGTCAGTTTTTTAGAATTTTGCCAGCAAAAAACCACCAGACTATCTGGTGGTTTAAATGCTTAGCTTGCGCCATTAAATGCGATTTTAAATTATTTCAAATTAGAAGCAAATTATCTTAGTGATACTAAAGCAAATTATCTTCTATTTTTGCGAAGTTTTTCAATCCAAGGTGGAACAGCAGTGTTTTTGATGCCTACGCGAGAAGAAGCAAGGTCATCAGTTTCTTCGAGTTCAACATTTTCATCTTCCTCTTCGGCTTTTTCTTCCTCACGAGGGGCTCTCATATAATCAGCGAACATACTTCTTGGTCTTTCTTCATTTGCTTGACCATTGTTGCCAATAGATTTAGCCTTATCAATTTCGTTTTCTTCCTCTTTTTCTTCCCTAGGACTTGAAAATCCTGTTGCGATAAGAGTGATTTCAACTTCGTCATGCATATTTTCGTCAATGCTTGTACCAAGAATAATGTTGCAATCAGCGTCAACGACTTCTCTAACAAGGGCAGCAGCTTCACTTACATCATCTTGTGTAAGGTCTTTTCCGCCTTTGATGTTGATAAGAAGCCCAGTAGCGCCTTCGATTGTTGTTTCAAGAAGTGGACTTGCAACTGCTTGCTTAACTGCTTCAAGTGCTTTGTTTTCGCCTTGACCGTAACCAATACCCATGTGAGCAAGACCTTTATCTTTCATAATAGTTGTAACATCGGCAAAGTCAAGGTTGATAAGTCCAGGGAAAACGATAAGGTCGCTGATTCCTTGAACGCCTTGTCTTAAAACATCGTCTGCAAATCTAAATGATTCGATAAGTGGTGTCTTTTTAGGAACGATTTGAAGAAGTTTCTCGTTTGGAATAACCACCAAAGCGTCAACATACTTTTTAAGTTTTTCAAGTCCTTCTTCGGCATTCTTAGCTCTAATAGGTCCCTCAAAAGAGAATGGCTTTGTGATAACAGCAATCGTCAAAATGCCAAGTTCCTTTGCAATCTGTGCAACAACTGGTGCAGCACCTGTTCCAGTTCCGCCCCCCATTCCGGCAGTAATAAACACAAGGTTTGCATCTTTAAGCATATCAGTGATAGAAGTCTTACTCTCCTCAGCAGCCTTTTGTCCAATTTCAGGTTTTGCCCCTGCTCCTCTTCCGCCAGTAAGACGCTCACCAATTTGAAGTCTTGTGTCGGCTTTGCTTAAAAGAAGGGTTTGTTGGTCAGTGTTGACAGCGATAAATTCAGCGCTAACGCCGGCGTCAATCATTCTGTTTACAGCGTTGTTTCCGCCTCCGCCGATACCAATAACCTTAATTTTTGTTGCAGAAGTATTGAAATTGTTTTCCATAAAAATCTCCTTAGACCATTTATTAACTAGATTTTAATACATTTTGAATAAAAATGCAATCATTTACTTTAAATTTTTTTGATAAAATGTATAAATTTTCACTTTTTAAGGCAACTTTTTGCATAATTATACATTTTTAGCGCTTTTCCGCTTCACTTTGGAGCGCTCCATTCACAAGAGAATAGATTGAAGCAAGTTCAGGCTTGTCCTTCCCAGGAAGTGGAGGAAATGCATAATTTACATTTCTCCCAAGGCATTTGGCAAGGTAGTCGCGCCCGCCTTTAATCTTTGTAAGCCCTGCACCCGTCAAATATATAGGCACGCTGGCAAAGTCGTCTTTGGCAAAAAGATGTAAGTAGCGAGATATAACCTTTCCAAGCTCATCTATCCTATATTTCACAACTTCGTTTGCACTTGAAAGCAAAATCTTTTGTGCGACAGCATTCTCGCCCGAAAGTTCATAGAAGTCCCCTTTCTTGCCTTGCAAAGACAAAACAATGATTTCTTTTAAGTTGTTTGCCTCGCTTATTGAAAGGTCAAATGCTTCGGCTAGGTCGTTTGTTATAAATCCGCCACCTCGCGCAAAGGAGGTAAGCCCAACAAGACCTTGTCCTTTGGCAAAAGCAATACTTGTGGTGAGGTCTCCCACATCAATAAGAAGAGTAAGTTCTTCTCTTTTGTCCTTTGGGAGCACAAACCTGCTTTGACAGAGTGCTTCACTAAGATACTCAACTCTTTCAAATTCAAGTTTGCTTGCAATGTTGTTAAAAAATTCAATATACTCTTTGCTTGCATAAACAATCGACATTTTCGCCGAAAGAGAGGATGCGTTTTCGCCCACTGGTTCAAGAGTAAATCTGCCATCATCCAATATGTATGTAATAGGCGCTATGCTGACGATTTCAACATCGCCATTCTTTGCTTTTTCGCTTGCTGTATAATTGAGCGCATCAATATCTGCCCTTTTTATTTTGCGTCTCTCGCCAAGATTTAATGAAACCTCTGCTGTTCTTACAGACGAAAATTCACTTGGAAGAGAAAAATATACTTTATCAAGGTTTTTGTTTGGATAAGCGTCAAGCTCCCTCATCAGCCCCTTTAACGCATCATAGATTTTGTCAGGCGCAAGAAAGTTTCCCTCATAAAATCCGTCATAAAGGACCTCTTTATAGCCTTTAACTTTAAAAGTGTTATTGATGCCTCTCCCTGCAAGCATTCCTCGAAGCGAAGAAGAGCCAATTTCAAAAACCAAAACAAATTTTTCCATGTTCACCTTCATTCCCTTGTTTTGCTAAATAGTCAGCAAAACTTTTTTCACTCTCATTATAAAATTTTAGCCCCAATTTGTCAATAATTTTGTCTTAATGGGCAAAATCTAGCACGAAATATGTTTCACTCTCCTTGTGATGAGCGCGGTCATAGTATGATTGAACGCAAATAGTTACGCTGCCTAGGTGCTCCTTGGTAAGAGTTATTGTTTCGCCAGAAGTCGCGTTGTACTCTTTGCCTATAAAAGTATAAAGAGAAGAGTAAACATTATAAGCCCTATTTGCTTTATATTTAAGTGCGTAATTCACATCTAAAATCTTGATAGTTTGTCCGCTGAAAAGCGAAATATAAGCGTTGAGGTAGTCTTTTCTTGCATTTTCATCTCTTTCAACTTTGAATTCAATTTCTTTAAAAATCTCTTTTTGCATTCCTAGGGATAAGTTTGATTGCAAAAATGCCGAATAAACATCCACATAGTTTTTCTGTGATAGCGTTTGCGAAAGTTTAAGAGCACTAGGATAGGTTATTCCTTTCAAAAGAATTGCGTTTGATTGGCTGGATGTATATTCTCCACTTTCAATTCTCAAAACTTTAAGGTCTTCATCGAGGAAAGCCGTTTTTTCGCCATCAGTAATTGCATAAACTTCTTGTCTATACGCAACATGAATAACAAAAGACGATGGGAATTTTGTCTCTATGTTGATAACTTTTATATATGGATAAGCCTCTTCAATATTTTCCTTGGCTTGATTTTTATTATAAAATAGTACGCATTTCTTAGAGAACTTTCCAGCTTCAATTATCTCTTCTTGGGTGGCGGTTTCACTTAAAGAGCTTGTCCGAAAATCAACCGAAATAGATTTGAGTGAAAAAGTTGTAAGGCACAAAGTTACCAGTAGCCCAACTAAGGCTACCAGCACCGAGCATAATATAATAATGATTTTTTTCTTTTTTTTCACTCTTTTATCCTTTTTATATTGCCACCAAGACTAGAAATTTTTTCTTCAAGTCTATAATAACCTCTGTCAATAAGTTCAATCCCAGAAAGCGTTGTGTAACCCTCAGCAAACAGCCCCGCAAGCACCAAACTTGCCCCGCCTCTTAGGTCTGGGCTTACCACATCAGCGCCATAGAGTTTTTCTTTGCCTTCAATCAGACAAACACCGTTCTTGACTTTTATGTCCGCCCCCATTTTAATAAGTTCTTGCGATGTTTTAAAGCGGTTTTCAAACACATTTTCTACGATTATTGATGAACCCTTTGTTACGCTTGCAAGCGTCATCATTTGTGATTGTAGGTCGGTTGGGAACCCCGGATAAACCGCTGTCTCGATTTCACCCACACTTTCCAGCCTACCTTTGCTTTCAATTATGATTTTATCATTATCGCACGACAAAATGCAACCAATTTTTCGCAATTTTGAAATAAGAGGACGGTTAAACTCACTTTTTGCGCCATTTATTTGGATTTTCCCTGAGCACAAAGCGCACCCAACCATAAAAGTACCCGCTTCTATTCGGTCGGCAAACGGAGTATATTCACAGCCATGCAACTTTCTCCCCTCGATTACTATCTTATCTGTTCCCGCGCCTCTAACGAAGCCACCGCAGGCATTGATAAACATAGCAAGGTCGACAATTTCGGGCTCTTTTGCGCCTCCCACAATTTCGGTTCTAAACGGAAGGCTCGCAGAAAGCATCATAACATTTTCTGTTGCCCCAACACTTGGAAATGGCAAAACGACCTCTCCACCATGAAAAGAAGAGGCGTCTGCATAAATATAACCATTTTTTTCAACAATCTTACACCCTAAACTTTTAATTGCACCTATATGTATATCAACTGGCCTTAAACCTATATCACACCCACCCGGGAACCCTATTTTTGCCTGCCCCAGCCTTCCTAACAGCGCCCCTAGTGTAAAAAATGACGCTCTTGCTTTCGCAGTAAGCGTTCGGTCTATTGAGCAAGAGGAAAGATCTTTGCAGTTGATAATAAGGTTATCACCCTGCCAATAGGCTTTTCCTCCTAGACTTTTGATTATGTCTTGCATAACTAACACATCGCTGTATCTAACCGCTTTATGTAAAATGACTTCTTCTTCGACTAACACAGAACACGCAATTATAGGCAAAAGTGAATTTTTAGCGCTGTCATTATCCACCTCTCCGTAAAGAGGGTTTCCTCCAATAATAAAATACTTATCCATATACTCATTGTATGAAATCAATCTTTAAAATGACATAATGGAGAAAATTGTTAAAAAAATGACTGATATTTCAGCCATTTTTATAAAAATCACTTGTTTTTCAATATTTTTCTTGTAAAGACAAAAATCTAACCTAGTTCAACCCCAAGTTGGTCGCCAGCAATTTGAGCGGGCGACTGCAAGCACGCAAATTATTTTCCTATAAAACCATTTTTAATTAAAGCATCTTCCAAAAATTCACCATCCTCAATAATAATTTGGTTATATTTTGGCTTAGAAAACTCTTCAATAAACACCTTGAAGTTATCCTTAACTTGCCCGACAAACTCTTCTGTGTTCCCTCTTTCTCTCAAACGCGTTCCAGTTTTTAAAAATCTTCTTCATCTTGTTTCCTTTATATTGGTTTATAAATGATTTTGTTACATCTCTTTATTTGATAGTAACACATCTTTCTTATTTTTTAAAACAAAAAAGGGGCTATCTAATCCCCCTTTTTATGCAACGATTGTCAATTCCCACTGCCTAAATCTTTTTTCTTATCAAACCGCTTTTGATATTTTGTTAGCGCTTCATCAAGGCATTCTTCCGCATTCAAGTTCGCTTCTTCTGCAAGCGACAGCAGGCAATATAAAACATCCCCATATTCCATTTTAAAATCTTCTGTTATCGCAAACTCGCCTGTCCCATATTCTGAACTTTTTAAGTATTCTTTAAAAAGTTCTCCTAGTTCACTTCCCGTATCGAGAAGTCTAGCATAGATAGGCATTGGCTTTTTGCCACTCTTTTTATTAAATTTGCTAACTTTATTTTGCATTTTTCATCCCTCCCTAATGTATTATCACATTTTTAATTAAAAAATGTCAAGTGAGTAAAGTAAGTCTAGCCCAGCAAACTTGTTATCTCGTCAGTTTGCTTGTTTATGGACTAAATAAGACGTGCGGTTTTTATAAGCCAACACCCGCAAAATCAAACAATTATTCTTACAAGCAAAATTTCTAATTTAGCAAATAACTTATACAAAAGTAGGCATAAAAAAGAGCATATTCTAGTTCTAGAAAAACTTTTAAAATATGCTCTTTATTTCTTAGAATATACTCCTCATTAAAACAAAATTAACTAAAAATTGTGAATTTTTCGTATTTTAATGCAAAATTTATGTCTATCCTTATTTATTATAAGATTTTAAGCCAATTTTCGTCTTTATTGTTTTTACAATAGCAATCTTAACAACTAGTTTTTCATTGGACTACCGTAGTTAGTGCTTTGGGTCAAATATCTCGAATAGAATTTTGCCTGTGGCATAAAAGCATCTTCAACAATCGCAATCACACCGTTTTCGGTCAAAATTTCAAAAGAAGTTTCGCTTGTCCAGTTAAATGCGAACTTTTCAATAGGTTTAATTCCATTTGGAATAGAACAATCACTTCTTGTCATTCTTGCTGGCTTGCCCCTTTTCATAGATTTCATATCTATGGTTTCTGGACCTTTGCAATAATTTGCCAACCAGCCAATACAAAACATTTCTGAAAAATCTTCGGAAGTAATATATAGGTATGCAGTCTTGTTATATTCTTCAATAAAGAATCTCCTACCACCCTTTACTTCTTCCGCTTTTAGAGTAGCTTTACTAAAACACATATTAGCCTTCTCCCCCTTTTATTTAAAATTATAAAACTCTTGATAAATCGTCAAAAGATGTGTACCCTGCTTTTTCGTTAAAATGGCCTGCTTTTTCGTAAACAATCTCTCTTGCACTAATAGATTTTGCGAAATCTTGCAAGGCTTCCAACTTGATATATGGGTCATCTTTGGCATAAATGCAAATTCTGTCTCTGCACAAAGGAATAAATTTTTCAATTTCGTCTGTGTACATATGTCTATTCAATTTATCGAAATCTTCATTGAAATAGTAGTTGTTGCAACCACTTACAAAAATGCACTTGCCAATCTTAATATTGTTTTTTATGCAATACTTTGCCAAAAACACACAACCAATAGAGTGGCAAATAAACACGCTATCCTCTGTGATTTTGTCTCTAACTTGGTCTAACACTGCTGACCAGTTTTCAAAAGTATGCCCTTCTGGTGTTGGGTAGTTAAAATTGTACACATCATAACCTTTTGATTTTAATCTACCTTCGAGCCAACCAAACCAATTTTCTCTGTTGTGCCCATAAGTTCCATGAATAATAAAATAATTTTTCATATTTCCTCCTAGAAATAATTATATCATAATTGCGCCATTTTTCAAGGGTAAATTCAAAAAACAGTCAATTTTGCGCTTAATAAATTGCGCGCGCTTTGCAGTAATCAGCCCCGTGAGATAAAATGGTTACAAAGACGCATTGTTTTATCTTTTATCTCACCTTTATTTACTTTTCAAGTAGATAAATGTATGAATAACTTTCGTCAATCTCTTTTTCATTTGGGTAAGCAAAAAGTCTTGCTAGCGTCATGATTGAACTAGGGTCGTAATTAAAACAAGCGTCTATGCGTTTTTGATTTAAAGTTTTGTTTTTTACAAGCATAGAGTTTGTAGAGCACATTCCATTGCAAAGTCCTTGTCCAAACACGCCTTTAATTTTAAAACCAATTTCTTTCAAATCACTTTCTACTTTCGCCTTGTCAAAAACGTGCAAGTGAAAAATGTCTTTATTGTTGCCATTTTCATCAAACCTTTCAAATTTTTTGTTAGGAAAAGACAAAATAAGCCACCCGTTAGCATTAAGTAGGTCGTATATTTGCGAAAGGAACATTTTAGGCGCTTCCAAATGTTCGAGCGTTTCAAAGCAAACAACAGCATCCTGCTTGCATAACTTTTGATAGTCGCCCTTTTCATTCAAATTTACTTTTTGAAAATGAATTTTCTTGTTTTGTAAGTATTCCTTGTTAAAGTATGCGTAATTTCTATCCACGGAAAGAACATTTTTTGCAACTGATGAAAGAATGCAAGACCCATAGCCATCACCACACGCAACATCCGCGACATTTTTAACCCTTTTGCCTCTTAAAAAATCTTGCGCAAAAAGGTATCTTCCCACGTGTTCTAGTTTCATCCAAATATTGTTTTTGCTTTTAAATGGTCTACAATACTCCACATTATAATTCATAATCTCCCTCCATTTTTGATGTTATAATTATACCGCCTCTTTAAACAATACACCCTCTCGTGTCCAAAGAAAACAAACTCAAAATACTAAGCACTTCCTATTGATTACATCATTATAGGTTTTTAAAATCAAACTTCTTACAAATCAATTTCATCTGGCTAGAAATTTTGCAATTAACTGACAAGATTTTGTATTCTTTTATTGTAACTCTACAGTAAAATTATATCATGGTTCAAATTAAAACACAACTAAATTGTAGCGCCCTCAAATATGACATAATTAATTGCAACCCCATTCATTTTACGCTTCACTCACGCAATAATTAAGCATTTCCATAAATAATTCACAATATTTTTTGTATTCATTTATGTTAACGAATTCATTTGGTTTGTGAGCAAGAGCCAAATCTCCTACCCCAAAGATAAATGCGTCTCCTCCAAGTTTTTGGAAATATCCCGCCTCACAACCACCTGTAAATGCCTTTTCTTCTAAACCAAATTTTGAGCAAATTTTTTCTACCAACTGGCCAGTTTTTCTTTCCAAAGGCGGAATATCTAAACTTTGAGAAAGTTTAATCTTTGCTCCATTATATGTTTTTTCTAATTTTTTTATATATATTTTGATGGTTTTCAATATTTTTTCTGCATCTTTTACACTATTGCTTCTTAAATCGAATTTAAGTTTTGCAAAGCCAGACACAATGTTTATTTTTTCTCCACCTGCCACAACATTGGCTGTAATTGTTGTACCCTCAATCCTCGAACAAAGTTTTTCGATATACAAAAGCAACCTTGCCAAGATATAGTTTGCATTTATTCCGTTTTCAGGCATACTACTGTGGCAACTTTTGCCAAAAATTTCCACTTCAAATTCGGCACATCCTTTGCTGGTTGAACAAACCGTCATATTTGTAGGCTCTCCGACAATAGTTAATTGAGGAGTAATCGACCTTTCAACAAATGCTTCTTGAACTCGCTCTACACAATTTAATGTTGTCTCCTCGTCGCCTGTTATGGCTATAATTATTGGCTTTTTCAAGCTTTTGATTTTATCTAAGTTATCTAGCAAACACCCAAAATAACTTTTCATATCAATCGTTCCTAGTCCATACATTCTATCGCCAATTAAGGTCGGACAATAAGGATTTGTGTTATATAATTTTTCATCAGCAACAACTGTATCAATGTGCCCAGATAGTACTATTGCATTGCTGACATTCTCCAATTTTGTATTCAGTCCAATGATTAAACCTTCTCTTTCATCTTCCGAACTTTTTACTTTAACAATTTCTTCTGCAAATGGCGCAAATCTTTTTTCTAAATAGTTTATTATTTCTTTATTTTGTTTTGTATCAAAACTTTTTATTGATACTAGTTCTTCTAAATTTTTCATGATATTTCTCCTTTAATAAAAACACCCGTTGTTAGTTTTTTCTCAAAACATACCAACGGGTTCAAGATTATATCATAAAATATTTTAATCCATTTATATGTTTTGTGGCGCAATAGAAAGCATTCACAAAACATAGTTGCGAACGCTCTTATTTATGCCAATGCCACAAATTAAATGAATTAAACATATTTACACTCCTTTCTTATTTTCATTATACACGATATTTTTAAAAAATCAACACTTTTTCAAAAAGTTTTTCGTTGAACCCTTCATATCATTTAAAAGGTTAATTTTTGCATTTTCTTATCGGCTCTGTTTTGCCACATTAAGACACATTCCTATTCCAGCCATAAACATCATCACGCTAGTTCCACCTGATGAGATGAATGGAAGAGGGAGCCCCGTTGGTGGAATAGAGCCTGTTACAACTGCGACATTTAAAAGAGTTTGAACGCCTATTATGAAAGCGATGCCCGCAGACAGCAAAGCACCGAATCTGTCAGGAGCATTAAGCGAAATCTTTATCAGTTTTATAACTAACCACAAAAACACTCCTAAAAGAAGGGTTGTCCCCACGAAGCCAACCTCTTCCCCTATTATTGAAAGGATAAAATCACTTTCTGCAAAAGGAAGAAAAAGACATTTTTGTCGGCTGGCAAATATTCCGCGTCCAAACCAGCCTCCACTACCTAGGGAATACAATGACTGGATAAGTTGAAAGCCTTCCCCTTGTGGAGAAGCCCAAGGGTCAATAAAGGCAAGTAGTCGTTTAAGTCTATAAGGCTCCAAGATAATAAGAAGGGGCACGCACGCCCCAGCAGGAATTGAAAACATAAGGGTGTGTTTCTTGCTCATTCCGCCAATTATGAGCATAAAAAGACAAACAAAACAAATGCACATTGTTACGCTCATACTTGGTTCAAGCATAATGAGTACGCACATAACTCCGCCAACACACAGCACGGGCAGTAACCCTTTAAAGGTCTTCATTTTGTCGTGATGCTCGCTCATATAACTCGCCGAAAAAATAACGATAGCAAATTTTGCTATTTCAGATGGTTGAATTGAAAAGCCAAGAAGAGAAACCCACCTTTTCGCGCCATAACTTTCCATACCCAGCCCAGGCACAAAAACAAGTCCAAGGAGGATAACGCTCGCCCCAACAATCCACCATTTAAGTTTAGAAAGCAAGTGATAATCGATAAAATAAAATAGACAAAGCGCTCCTATTCCCATTCCAACGCCTAGTAATTGCTTAAAAAGAAAGAAATATTTATTCCCATAATTAAACTGTGCTGAATAAAAACTTGCGCTATAAACCATCAGGCAACCAAAGCCCACCAAGAAGAAAACCAGACATAAAATTATGACTAAATCTTTAACCGCGCTCGTTTTTTTCATATTCACCTGTCATTATCTCCCTAAAAACCTCGCCTCTTACCGCATAAGAAGAAAACTCATCAAAACTTGCGCACGCTGGGGCAAGAAGAATCTTTTGTCCGCTTTGAGCATTTTGCCTTGCATAAAAGGTTGCATCCTTCATGCTTTTAAAAGTTTTAGGGCTATAACCATACTTTTCTGCGCACCTAGCAATCTCTTCTCCTGCCTCACCAAAACACAAAAGGTCTTCAAAAGAGTAGCCTTTATCAAATATTTCATCAAACAAAAACCCTTTATTCAGACCGCCTAGCATCAATATAAGTCCCTTTTCGCCAAGCGACTCTATTGCTCCAACGCTAGCAGAAATATTGGTGGCTTTGGAATCGTCAAAAACCTCCGCGTCATTAACTAGGCCAATATATTCAAGCCTATGGGAAGGCGCAACAAAATTGCAAACTGCTTTTTTAATTATTTGAGGCTTGATTTTATAGCCCACTGCAAGCGCCACAGACGCAAGTACATTTTCGAGATTTTTTTCGCCAAAAAGCGGAATATCATTCAAAGAGATTATTTTTGTTTTATTGTGATAAATAGCATTGTTTTTCACAAAAACACCTTTTTCAAGCGGAATTTTTGAAAAAAACAGCACTTTTTTATCAATTTTACTCATTTTTGAGCCTTCATCATCGTAATTAAGCACAAGCTTTTGTTTTTTTGGCGACAAAATTTTTCGTTTCACTCGTACATACTCTTGATAACTTCCATGCCTGTCGAGGTGGTCGGGGGCAAGGTTTAATATGGCCGCCTCATGAGGTCTAAAATATTGAGAACTTTCTAGTTGGAAATTGCTGACTTCGCACACGACAAAACTTTTTCTGTCCGTCTTCATTGCGATGCTCGTGATGGGCAACCCAATATTGCCACAGACAAAAGTTTTCTTGCCAGCCGTTTTAAATATCTCACCCACAAGGGAAGTAACAGTTGTTTTCCCATTTGTGCCTGTTATCCCGATCACCTTCCCCTTGCAAAATTTAAAGCCGAGGTCGAGTTCGCTAATAATAGGCGTTTTTGCCAATTCAAAATGCGAAATAAGTTCATTGCCAAGCATTTTTATTCCGGGACTAAGCACAACAAGGTCAAATTTTTTAAGTTTAGGTTCTGGGCAAAAAGAGTAAACATTTGAAAATCGTTTCTCATCGTCATATATGCTCACACATGCACCTTGTTCATGCAAAAGTTTGCAAGCCGATTGTCCGCTGATTCCAAGTCCGTAAACTAAAACATTTTTACCCTTCAATTTCATAAAGTTATATCACTCCTCCCACTGCCAAATAGCCAAGAATGGATGATAGTCCGCAAAGCAGTGTTATAACTATATATACTAAAACAATTCTATTTTCATGCACACCACAGCGCTCAAAATGGTGGTGCAAAGGTGCCATTTTGAAAATTCTTTTTTTAGTCCGCTTATAGTGAAGAACTTGCAAAACATCACTCAGAGCGCTCATCACAAACATTATGCCAATTATAGGCATGACAAGTTCAAACCCCGAGAAAACCGCAAGTGAAGCAATCAGACCTCCAATGGCAAGCGAACCAGTATCCCCCATAAATATTTTCGCGGGAAAGCAGTTAAAACATAAAAATCCAATTAAAGCACCCGCCAAGGCAAGCGAGATGATTGAGAAGTTTGAAAATCCTTGCAAATACAAAATCACCCCAAACGATACAAGATAGATAGTGCTTGTCCCGCCTGCGAGCCCGTCCAGCCCGTCAGTAAGATTTACTGAGTTGGTAACAGCAACATAAAAAAGAATAATAAAAGGAATTATGAAAAAGCCAAGGTTTAGTTTTAAGCCAAACAGGTCGATAGTTGTCCCAATTTTTAGATAAACAAACACAGCGATAACGGTTGCAATGCCAACTTGTCCAATTATTTTTTGATAGGGTTTTAATCCCTCGTTTTTATGCCCGCGAACTTTTATTATATCGTCAAGAAAGCCAAGCAGTCCATACGCAAAAAAGACCAGCAAAATGATAAGACTTATTCCCCTATCACCCTTTATGAAAATAAGTGAACTTATAATCGTAGCCAAAATAAACATCAGTCCGCCCATTGTTGGCGTTCCACTTTTCCCAGCATGGTTATCCACATAGTGAAGAATAGTTTGCGAAAAGTGAAGTTTATGGCAAAGTTTTAACATTGGCTTGCCCAAAATGAGCGCCAATAGCACCGACACAATAAAAGTCAAAAAAAGGTTTAACATAATTTCTCCTTGTTTACTTTATTCTTTGCAAATTAATAAAATTCTTTCAAAGCAAGTATTTAAAATAAAAAATTATAAAAAGTTAATTTAAAAATATAAATTAATAAAAAATTAATTTTTTGATTTTCGAAAATTTTTAAACAAGGTTTTTTATCTCTGTAAAATGACAACAAAAAAGCGATTTTGTCAATCGCCATTTTTTTAAATTAACTATAAAATACTTTAATATTAAAAATGCTTTTAACCGAAAAAAATATGTTAATTTCTGATTTT
Source organism: uncultured Clostridia bacterium (assembly GCA_934771475.1). Taxonomy (GTDB): domain Bacteria; phylum Bacillota; class Clostridia; order Christensenellales; family UBA1242; genus Caccovivens. The sequence goes on along the minus strand of CAKVMD010000003.1, from coordinate 81,786 downwards.
TTATCGATTTTTATTGATTTTTTAATATTTTTTCGTATTTTTTCTTTATTTTTTATTTTTTTAATTTGATAATCATTTTACACTTTTGCGGATTAACTAATATTTCCAACTTCTTTTATTTTATTTCTATAAAACCCATATACTTCATCAAAATCATTGTAAGGCAATTTTTCGCCATTTATATCCTGATATTTCTCCCCACCCTTTCCTGCCAAAACAATCACATCACCATTTTGGGCAGAAGATAAAATGCTTCTGATGGCGTCTTTACGGTTTGCTATCATTTCGCAAGGTTTACTCATTCCCAAAGCAATCTCTTGCATTATTTCTTCTGGGTTTTCAAAACGCGGATTGTCGCTAGTGAGGTAAACTTCGTCAGCAAAATCCTCTGCCACTTTTCCCATGATTGGACGCTTCAAGCGGTCTCTATCACCACCACAACCAAATAAGACTTTGAGTTTCCCGCAAGTAAGTTTTCTGGCGGCCAACAAAACTTTTTCAAGTCCGTCAGGGGTATGGGCAAAATCAATAACTATCTTTACTCCGCCCATTGATATGACATTAAATCTTCCCTCCACTTGATTTAAGCATGAAAGCCCCAGCCTCAAAAGTTCTACTGGGACGCCCATTGCCATGCAGTTGCCAATGCAAGCAAGCATATTTTCAATATTATAATCTCCAACAAGAGGACTTGTAACTTTAAATTCCTTGCCCAGCGCTTTGCAAACAAATTGCGTTTGCGAGCCTCCGTTTTCAATGTCGCAAGCAGTTATGTCATCCCCCACGCCAAACCCATAACTTAGCGTAGGCACCTTGGCGTTAGCAAAAAGTTGACGCCCATAAAAATCATCACAACAAACAATTCCAAGCTTGATTTTGTCAGGGGTAAACAGTTTGAACTTAGCCTTTGCATAGGTCGCCATATCGCCAAAATAGTCAAGATGGTCTTCGGTTATATTTGTCAGCACTCCAATTTCAAACTTTATTCCGTCTAGTTTGTGAAGCGCAAGAGCGTGCGCAGACGCCTCCATAACCACGCATTCTACACCTTGCAGATACATTTCCTTAAAAATCTTGTGAAGCGTGTAAGGGTCTGGGGTTGTAAACCCCGTATCTTTAAGTTCCTTTTCGCCAGCGCCCAATGTCCCTATGACTGCGGTTCTTAAACCAGCAAAGTTTAGCACCTCTTTCGTTATCGTGGCAGTGGTAGTTTTCCCGTTTGTGCCAGTTATTGCAATGATTTTTAATTTATCACACGCTTTATCAAAGAAATTTTTGCTCACAATAGCATAAGATGACCTTGTAGATTTTACCCGGATAACTCTTTCATCATCAATCTTATCCTCGCTTAGCACAATTTTAGCACCATTTTTTAAAGCGTCGCTTATAAATTTTTCACCATTTTCGCGTCTGCCACGCAGTGCAATAAACATGTCGCCTTCCTCGACATCGCGACTGTCTATTTTGATGTCTTTAATCTCCACATCTTCAAAGCCCCCTTCATATTCCACTCCGTCAAGCAGTTTTTTAACTAGCATTTTGCCTCCTTAACACAATAATAACTCACCTTCTTCGTTATTTTGCTCGTCCTTTCAAAAAAGAACAAAAAGGGACATATTGTCCCTTATTTCTTGCTCCTCAATTTTCCTAGTTCCAAGTATTTTTTTATAGCGGAAGAAGAAAATGCATATTTTATGCCTCTTTTTTCTTGCGACTTGATTACTCCCTCTTCAACTAGACAAGCAATAAGGTCGGGAAATGGATATGGGAAAAGATTGAACGCAAGTGAGCCCGGGATTGAATTAATCTCCCCCACATATAGTTTTTTTGCACTTTCATCATAGAGAAAATCTACTCTGACCACACCTCCGCATTCAAGAGACTGGTAGCAGTCCTTTGCCACAACCTTGATTTTCTCTTCAAGTTTTTTAGGAACTTCGTCTTGAACCTTTTCGGCTCCTCGCAAATATTTCTCTTCAAAAGTGAAAAATTTGCCCTTTTTAACCTGCCAAATTCTGCTTGCAAAAAGTTTATTCCCGCTTTTTATAACCGCGCAAGAAAACTCTTTGGCGTTTTCGACAAATTTCTCTACAAGAATTTTTTCATCAAATTCTAGTGCCTCTAAAATTGCACGATTTAACATATCTTCATTTTCACATATGCCGATGCCCACACTGCTTCCGCCATTTGCTGGTTTTATAATGCAAGGAAGGGATAATTTGTCGTTAATTTTAGATAAAATCTCTTCTTTTGTGTGCATATATTCATATTTGTTAAAATGAACATATGCTGGCGTGAGAATATGATTTTTTTCAAGCACCATTTTTGTCAACACTTTATCCATTGTGATTGCGCTTGACAAAACCGAAGAAGAGGAGTAAGGAATATTGCACATTTCAAGCAATCCTTGCAAACATCCGTCTTCACCACCATGTCCATGATTGCATAGAAGGGCGCAGTATGGTTTGATAAAACCTTTTATTTTATTCTTTTTAAGTAAGAAAATTTCATTTCGTCCGGGGCTAAAAAACACTTGCCTTTCGTTTTTCACGAGTTTTTTGTAGTTAAGATAAATATTGCCGTCAGGCAAGTTGTCGGCTGTAACCATTGTGCCATCTGTTTTGATATACAAAGGCAAAATTTCATAGCCATTAACACTTTCCATCGCTTGCAAGGCAGTGATAACAGAAATGTCATGCTCTACGCTTTGCCCACCAAAAATAACCAAAATCGTTTTCATTTTTTCCTCCTATTTATAATTGTCCGGAAGGTCATTTTCAAATAAAATGACACATCCTTTTGTAGAAATGAGATTTATTATTTCTTTTTGTTTCTCTCTTGTCGAGCAGAAATAAATTTTATTTTTGTCAAAATTATGGCTTATTGCGCCAGAAAATAGATAATTTTTGTTGATTTCATTCATTATAACTATATAATCAGCAACATCGGCTATGCTGGCGCCAAGTGCAAAATTCGACATCGAACCCGCTTCGCCCATTTCCACAAATCCCGGAGTTATAACAATTTTTTGTCCCTCAAAATGACTGAGCACATTAAGTGCCTCTTTCGCGCCCACAAGGTTAGAATTATAAGAGTCATCTAAAATTGTACAATAATCATTTTTGATTAATTCAAGTCTGTGGCTTGTCGGTTTTAGTTTTTTGACAGCCGAAACCATATCTTCTTCGCTTATATTTAAAAGTTTTGCCATTGCACAGGCACAAACAATATTGTCAATATTGCATTTCCCAAGTAGCGCAGTTTTCATCTTTATAATTTTACCGTCAAGCACAAGGTCAAATTCACAGCCTTCGCTTGATATTTTTTCATTTTGAGCGTAAGCAAATCCGCGTCTATCGCAAACTAAATATTTGTTGGTTTTACATCTTCTAAACAGCCTTAATCCAGATGGATTGTCGCCATTAAAAACCAACGCTCCATCGCTGGACACATTTTCGGCGAGTTCAAACTTTGTATCCTCAATCGCTGAAAGCGTTTTAAAAGTTTCAATATGCTGTTTGCCTAGTGTGGTAATAATTCCATAGTCTGGTTTTACAATATCAGTCAGTGCTTTAATGTCGCCTTTTTTACGAGCGCCCATCTCTGCGATAAAAACATCGTGGTCGTCCAAGGTTTCAAGTATGGTTTTAGTTATGCCCATTTCGGTGTTGTAACTTAGAGGAGTTGTGCAAACTTTATACTCCTTTTCTAAAATTTCGGTCAGAATGTTTTTGGTGGAAGTTTTGCCATACGAACCGGTTATTCCAATTTTAACAACATTTTTCTTGATAAGTTTTTTACGCGCTTTTTGGATGTAGTACCACTTAATAAACGCTTCAAGTGGGTAAATGATAAAATGTGCAATTATCATAATAAGCGGGCAAAGCAAAAGAACTATGATATAGTCGAGAAGAAGTAACCATATATTTGAAACAAAGCGGTTTACAAGATAAAATATTAGCGCATTAATTACAAATAGGGTGATAAGGTAGCGTATAATTCGTTTTGTGAAAACGATTTTATTTTTACTTCCACTTGAAAAATTAAAAGCACAAATTTCTTTAAAAAAAGTTTGCACTTTGTAAGAAGAAAGTTGATATGTCTTTAAAAACAAAAGTGAAAACGCCGTACTTACACATGCGCATAAAACCATACTTACATATATCATTTTGCCTCCCAAAACTCTCTTACAACTTTATAAAAGGCAAGAGGGCTGTCGAGAAAAACAAAATGTCCGCCATTTAAAACCACAAGTGAGGAGCGCTTAATTTTTCGATTCAGCCTTTTTGCCATATAAAGCGGAGTCTCTTTATCTTTTTGTCCCCAAACAATCAGTGTAGGGGCTTGAATTTTGGATAAATATGGCTCTAAAAAAGTGTTGACCACGTTAACAAAAACCCCACGCATACAAGGGGGAAGGGCTAAGTAGTCTGGCGAGCCCATGTTGTCGACATTTTTGCCAAAGAATTTTTTGGTTTTATATTTTAAGACCTTAAATCGTGCTTTGAGCGAAAATTTAGGCTTTAATCCCGCACTGTCAACCAAAATGCATGAATGCACAAATGAGCATTCAAGACCCGCTAGCAGTATTGCAATTCGCCCGCCGAAAGAATGCCCTAAAACATCAACTTCTTTTATGCCCAAATGTTCACATAAACTCATGACCATACTTGCATACGAAAAAATTGTCCATGAACATACAAGTGAACCGCTTTCACCAAATGGCGGGAAATCAGGCACAACAAAATAACGCTCACCATTAAAAGCGTCTTTAAGATTATCAAAAACTTTTCCGCTACTGCCCCACCCATGCAAAAGAAGAGTTGCCCTTTCGCTTTTTTTGCCATAAGTAGCGTAATGCACACAAATGCCGTTATACACAAACTTCATATCTTTCTTTATGACAAATTTCCCCTTGCTGACAAAAAATTGTTAGTTTTTTCAAAAAGAGCGTTAAATTATTTGTATTTTTTAATAAAATAGAGTAAAATTTAATTAAGTTCAAAAACTTAATTTAAAAAAGGAAGGTACAAACTAGTGAAAGTAACAGATGTAAGATTAAGATTAAAAGACGAAGCAAAACTTAAAGCAATTTGCTCAATCACATTCGATGACTGCTTTGTAGTTAGAGATGTTAAAGTTATTGAAGGACAAAAAGGCTTATTCATTTCTATGCCTAATAAAAAGGTTGGGGAAGAACATGTAGACATTGCTCACCCAATCGTTACAGAAACAAGAGAAGAAATCAAAGCCGCAGTTCTTGCAGCGTATGAAAAGGCTCTTGCTGAAAAACCAGCCGAAGAAGCATAGTAATTCTTATTTTACAAACAACTTTAATTAAAAGCACTTTTTTCAAACAAAAAAACTGCCTAATTTTTAGGCGGTTTTTTATTTATTTCTTAAATACTTGTACTGAAATTTTTGTGTTAAATTTTTAACCCAAGTTTGACCAAACTAGGGAAATTTATCCCATTTAGCAAATTGCAATCAAAAATAAAGTTTTTTCATTTGTTTTTATGATTTTCCCGTTTATTTTTGATTTTTTTCTGCATTTTTACTCTTTTCATTTGTAAATATTGTTAAAATAAGGTTTATTATTAATTAACCCTTACATTAATAAATTCCCATTGTCCGTTTCGATAACTTTTAGCACGTTTTCGGTGTCGCCATTTTCAGCATTGAAGTAGAAGTAATAAGTGCTACCTTCGCTTTCCGCTTCAACTTCCACACAAACGACTTCGCGATTATAGTCAAGTGGTGCAAGCACAACGCGGGAAGAAATAACTTCAAAGGTTGGTGGTACTTTCCCTTTTGCGGTGGACAGGGAAACTGTCCCCTTGCTTAGCGCACGAGCCTTGTGATTTGTAAAGTATGAAGTTGCGTCATATCCGACCACTGTCCCACTAACTGTGTTGACCTTAACTTTTACTAGGTCGGGATAAAGGACAATTCCACTTTGAGAAGGGGCAATATTGAAGTAGATATCTTCGTTTATGCTATCACTCCAAACAACACTTGCTCCCTCAATGCCATTTTCGCGAGCAAATGCAAGCGCCACTTCTTTCGCCCCTGCTCTATCCACTGACGCTTCACCATTTGCGCCCGCACCAGAGACGGTCAAAATGTAGCCTTGAATTTTGGTGGACTGTACAAACAACATCTCACCATGAGAATTTTTAAGCCTAAAATTGTATGTTTCAAATCTGCCATTTGTCTCCCCTTCATAGTCAGCAGACACCTCATCTTTAAAGACTTTCAAAAGTTTGTCTTTTGCCTCTTCTTTTGTGATAACGCTACCTTTTACCCCCTTAACCTCTTGATTTACAACCGAGTCAGAGAAAGGTCCGTCATAAATCATTGTAGGATACTCAACATTTTGTTCTTTGAGCGCGGTTAAATTTTGAGCAAAAACATTATTATCACCATCAAGAGATAAACTTGCATCCAAAATAGAATAATTATTTTCAAGTTTTCTTGCAAAATCATTAAGTTGAGTCTTTAACGCCAAAACGCTTGAATGCACTTCTTGCAAAGTTTCGCGGTCGTTAGTTGACATTTCTCCGTCTACAAGGTCATCAGCGAGAGTTTGCGTATATCCCCCAACTTGATTTACAAGTTTTATTGTGTCCTCTTTGTCAGCACTTCTCAAAGGAAGACTTGCCACCGAAATCTCGGCTTCACTAGCATTTTGACTTGCCTCTAAAAGAGTTTTTCTTTGATAAGAAGAGGTGTTTGATGCTAGCGTCTTTGACAACTTATTTTCAAGGTTATTTACACTGTCAAGCAGGCTGTAAAAGTTGCTTTCATATATATTTTCAAGTTTTGTGCCATAATCCATAGCCCTAGCATCAGTAACTGCAAACCCTATCCCAAAGCCTAATGTTGTAACGCCCAAAACCGCGGTTGCAACAGCGAGAGAAATCATGGCTTTCTTATTTTGTTTTTTGTCCTTTTTGTTTTCACCAGCGGGCATACTTTTTGTTTTGTTATTATTTTGTTTCATGTCTCCCTCCTAGATTGCAAAATTGTGCTTTCCAATTTTTAGCACGATTTTTCTTGACCATATCCATGAACTTGTGGCAGTGGATGGGTTGTAATAATAAATACATCCGTATGTAGGGTCCCAACCATTTAACGCATCTTGCGCGGCTTTGTAAGCTGTATCATTTGGAGTAAGGTTTATTTGCCCGTCATTGACAGCGGTAAACGCCCATGGCTGATAGATTACGCCAGAAATTGTGTTTGGAAATGACGGACTTTTAACTCTGTTTAAAACCACAGCTGCTATTGCAACTTGCCCCGTGTAAGGCTCACCTCTCGCCTCAGCATAAACACATCTAGCAAGTAAATTTAAATCACTCGATGAAGTGTTTGCGCTTGTTTTGGTCGTTGTAGAGGTTGAGCCAAGGTTAATTCCCATAGCAGCGGCAGTTTTCTTGCCCACAATTCCGTCCACCGTTAAACCATTTTTGCTTTGAAAATATCTTACAGCTTGCTTAGTTTTTGGACCATAAATTCCGTCAATAGCTCCTGTATAATATCCCCATTTTTTTAATTTAGTCTGAATTTGCTTGTTTTGCGCGGTTGTTGTAGCCGCTTGCGCTACATATTGTCCGCTACTTGGCAAAATTGCCTCATTTGCACTTGTCCCAAGTCCGACAACGGTGAGTGAAGCGGTCAGCCCTAGAAGTGCAAGTGCATAAAATCTCTTTTTCATTTTTCCTCCCTCATTACACTTTTAATTATCTCCCAAATTGCCGAAATATATTCGTTTTGCCCAGATTTTGTCGAAGAAGTGAAACAAAATGCTGGGAAAACCACGCACCACCAGTTGTCGCCCTGCCCCGAGCCAAGATTAATAATGAGCGCATCATAATCTCCCTCTTTAAGGGTTAAATTGTCATAAATTCTGGTAGGGAAATGCTCATTTTTAAGCGAAGCTGAGGCGGTATACGAAAAGCCCTCCCTTGCAAGAACTTCGTCAGCCACGCCCTCAATCATCACATAATTATTTTTAATAAAACTCTTTGCCTCTTCAAAAGTTTTAATTTCACTTAGATAAGGCACCAAAGCGTCTACCACCGCATCTTTGACTTTATACTTAACATTTTGGTCTTGCACGCTGTTGGAATCGGCGCGGATATGTATTCTTAAATATTCAATTTCTTTGGTTTCCCTAGCATTAAAAGGGCACAACGCAAAGACTAAAATCACTGCAAGCACACTAAAAAATCCAAGTACATATTTCATAGAAACAACCTCTTAGTAGAATAATTGACTAAAAAAGAATGTTTTTGCACAAAAAAATGCCCATTTTAGAGCATTTTTTGTGTTTTTTTGACTTTATTAATTATTTCACATTTTTTTCGTTAACTTTTGCGGTAAGTGAGTATAAAGGTAAATAATCATAAGAACTATTATTGAACTTTTTGATAAAATAACACGAGTGAGGTATCCTCTGCCAGTGGGAAAATAACATTTTCATTTTGCGCCAAAAGTTGAGCTTCTTTGACTTTTGCCCTCTTGGCTATGTCCCAAGCCTCATCGCCAGCCTTGGCAAAAACGACTTCCATTGCATAATCCTTTTCGGCATACTCTTCACCAGTTGTTACTTGTGTTATCACTCCGCTTACGGCGATTTTGCAACCATTGACTGTTACTTTAACTTTTGCATCAAAGAATAGGTCTCTTCCTTTCTTAACCGCCACATCAACATCGCTCATAATGATGCTTGCAGAAATGACATCACTATCAGCAAAATCTGTTTTGTCATCGATTGTGAAAGGAAAATCAAGTTGAACGCTGTTTAGCGAGCCTGTCTCATCATTAAGGTAGACAACTGTTGTTCTTGCAACACCCTCAATAACAATTTGTTCATCTTTTACAAAGGCGTTTGTGATAGTTACACTGTTGCCACCATTAAACAAAATTTTGTCAACTCTTGGAGCATCCTCATCAAGCGAAAGTGAACCTTCAATTTTCCCTTCCACAACTTCCATTTGGCATGGAAGAGAATTTGAAAATGATTCAGTTGTAATTGCAAGGTCATTCTTTGTGCAGTAAAGGTCTTTTATCACTCCAACCTCTTCCTCGGCGCAAGCGTGAACCATAATAGTTATAACAGGTTTAATAACTATCTTGCTACCCTTGTCATCCTCCACAATTTCGACCTCTGTTTTTCTCATGTCTACAAACACGCCCGCCTCAACCATGCTATCACGGTTTACGCCCTCGACTTCAAGTTCCTCTTTGAAAGTGTCATAAACATATCCACATTCAAACTTGTCGTTTTCACTTAAATAGAGCACTCTCGAAACAGTCTCTCCGCTGACAGTAACAAAATTTGAACCCGCCTCAACAGATTTTACGCACGCCATGCTTTCGCTTGCAAGAAGTTTCTTGACTTTGTCTCTTAGATTTATTTCACTTTGAAGAGTAAAAGTCTCGCTTGCAGAGGTGAGATATTTTACAACCTTAATGTCTTCCTCTCTTGCGCAAACAGTGTCATCATCGGTTGAGATTGATTTAATTTCTTTGTTGCCGATAACAAAACCACCCTCTTCAAGAGTAACCAAAACTTTAATATCCGCGCCAGATACACTTGTAGCGTCAAAGTCAATCACTCTTACAACAATGTTTGCTGTCTGCCCCACGCTAATCTCTTCATTTTCAAACTTTGACGAAAAAGGACAAGTTGCATTTGCGGTGTCAATTCCCCCCTCTTCGGTTTCAAAAACAACCCTTAAATCAATAGTGCCAGAGTAGTTCACAACGCCATTAAGCACTTCACTACCTTCAACCATCGGAGTGCAAGCAACTGTTAAAACTTTTTTAACAGCGCACCCTCCATCAACATTGCACTCAACTTCAAACTGCTTTTTGTCTAATTGAATTTTGTTAGCCACCAAAAAATTGTTTTCTGCAAAAGCCATTATCTCCTCCTCTCTTACGCAATAACTTACGCAAGGGCGCGAAAAATTATGACAAAAGGTTTAAAATTCTTAAAAAGAGTCAATATTTTTTTAAAAAGAGAGGTGCCCATGCGTAGAACCACACTGGATATAGGCGGAGTAAAGTCTAAAATTTTAGCATTAAAAGGCGAAACAGTTGAAATGAACATTAATCGCGGACGAAAAAGGATTGAATCAGTGAGCGGAGTAATAAAAGATGTTTATCCCAGCGTTTTTACTGTTGTCGTAAAGGAGAGCAAACAAGGTTTGCAAACATTTTCATATTATGACGTGCTTTGTGGCAATGTAGTCTTTGTGGAGGGCTAAAATAAATAGAAATTAGAAAAAATATCACCAAAATAGGAAGAATTTAACAAAAATAGTTGAAAAATAAGTAAAAAAATAGGAAAAGAATTTTCTCTTCCTACTTTTTTGTTTAATTTGCTTTATGGTTGCACTTTTTAAACGCCCCTCCCGCAAAGGATTTCAGCTTAAACGACATATATCTTTTGATATCTTGCAAGTCCAGTAAGCGAGGTTATTGCGTCAGAGTATGTCTGAGTTTGAGAATTATATGAAGCATAATATTTCCCACCAAATGTGCCACTTGTAAATTTTTGTTTGATTGCAACATTATAACTTGATAAGAGTGTTTGCGATGCATAATTTGCAGGCAAATCTTCAAATTTAGTTGTATAGTTCCATCTAGTATCAAAGCCAGTTATGTTGACAGTGTGAATGGTTGTTTCTACGCCGTCAATCACTCTTACAAAGTCAATGCGAGGAGCAATTCCAATTTTAACGCTGAATACATTTGTTCCATCGCTCTTATAACTTGTGTGGCTGAGGATAAAACTATAAACGTTGTATTCGAGTGGAACAGTGATAGGAGAACTCTCTCCATTAAAGTAGTTATTCCATTCGACAATGTCATATTTGCCACAAAGTTTAGAAATCTCGATATCGCAAACATCCGCAGTATCTCTAATTTTTTCAAGAGAATAGTCGGCGGTGTCAAATACAAATTCATCCTTATTTTTTATAGTGTCAAGGTAGATGTACTTTTTGGCAATATAGTAAGACTCTTTTTCCTCTGTGCTGTCTTCTGAAATGAATTCAAACCTAAATTCAACTCTTTGTCTAAAATAGAAATCCGCTGGCTCTGTGATGTCAACAAGAATTTGGTCATTTGCAGTGCTATCATACTTATCACCAACAAGAAGCATTGATGAAGTAAAATATTTATCTTTATAAATAAATTGATTGTAATCATCCCATTGGAAATTGTTCTCACCATTCTTGATATACTTATCAAAAGCGTATTGTGAATTCATGTTAATAACTTTAAACATGCCATTACTTTCAGCAAATCTGCTCATGCATATTTTAAAGTCATCATAGACAAGGTTTTCGCCCGTTTCATCTAAGTGCAAGTAGTTGTGATATGTGGCAAATCCATACCAGTTCCATGTGTACTGTGCTGGGCTTTCATAATTATTAATGTAAGCCTTTTCATACTTAGCATACTGATTTTCTTCGTGGATATATTGTCCCCAACCTATAATATCTATTGTGTTATTGTTTGAGTAATCGCCACCTTTGCTGTAAATATCTTGAATATAATATCCATCTTTCTTGAATAATGGGAGATAAACCTTTTTGATTTTTCCATCAGCATCTTTGTTTTTCGCAAATGTTGCACCATTAACTCTATAAGTAAATGACTTGATAAGTTTATGCGCGTCATCTGCATATTCAATGCTGATACCCTTCTCTTGGAGGGTAAGTCTTTGTCCGCAGTATGGGTCATTCTCTTCGCTCTCGTAATAATATTCGGCGCCCGTTTCTTTTACGTTAAAGGTGAGCAAATAGTCGCATTCAATCATGATATAGATATCGGCCACCAAAGTATCATTGTGCGAGTAATAATGCAATTTTTTTCTAGGAAATAGAACATCTTCTCCTACCTCAGTAGCGAACTTTTCATAATCAGCGATATCTCCTCTTTGTCCGAGCGACAAACCGCCGTAAATCTTTTTGTTTTCCACATAGTTTTCTGGAACTTTGTAGTCAAAAGGAATGTGCGTCTCTTTTGGCTCAGTCGTAAAGCCAGTATAAGTCTTTGTTTCTTGGTTTACACACCTGTATTCTGTTTCGTTAATTTGCGTAACAGTTTGATAAATAACATTAGCTGTGCATGACTTTGGCGTGCATTTGCTGTAAAGAGTGATATTTTGATGAGTTCCTTTTTCGATTTTGGTGTATTCTACGCCTTCTCCGTTCTTTTCGGTATACCATTTAACACCAAAATATTTTTCATCTCCACTTTTGTAAAGTTCTACTTCTTCTTCGACATTGAATGTACATGTTCTAAGTGGGGATGTTTGATAATCGTACTCGTCCACATCGTACCTAATTTGTGTTAATGTATATTTAATTGCCAAAAAGTTTGCGTAGATAACAACTGGCTGAATAGGTGCAGTGAGGTCTTCTGGAAGTTGATCTATAAGCGAAATAGTATCCTCAGAGAATTTAAAGCTACCGTTTCTATAATATGCAACATGTTCGCTCACAACATACTCGTTTGTATAACATCCCGCCTTGCCTTCTACATCGCCCATGTCGCGTTGCAAACCATAACCTTCAAACGCATATCCCGTTGGGGTGTTGGTAAGCACTGGCAAATCAAGAGAGCGGTAGTTTTCGATGTTAAAGGTTATCTCTTTCGCAACGACTCCGTCATTTTCCAAATCTCTGTAATCTACAACCAACCTATAATCAACTGGGACAAAGTGCGCAACGAGATAAAATCCATAGTAGTCATCATCATAAGAAATGTACTCATCTCCGTTTAAAAAGTCGTAAATATATTTACCAGTCAATGATTCAAGTTTTTCGCCTTTGCTGAAATCAAAATCAGTGTAGTTATAAAGACGCTCTGACCTAACCACATTGAAGTTATACCAACCTTCAAACTTGTAATATTTCAATGTTGGAACAAATTTGGTTAAATCAACGGTCTGACTCATTAAAATAGACTCATCCCACATTTCGTTATAGTCGGCATAATTGTATCTTTCATCGCCTAGGTATGAAATTCGCCTATAAACTTTGTATGAAATTCGCCACTCTTCCCATTTGAGGTAAACATTAAGCTCTTCGCTTGTTAAGGCAACTTTTGGTTCACAGAGAGTTTCACAACTTCTATCTAAGTAAACATTAGTCGTAAGGTTGTAATACTTTCGCGAAACTCTATCTTTAATTAATCGTAAAGATTCATAGACTGAAAAGATATTTTCCCCAGAAACATCTTCTGTATAAGACGCCTCATAGCACCATTCTCCATTTTTCTTTACAAGTTCAAATGGGGTTACGGTGTCTATTTTGCCATCCGCGCCCATTTCGCCTTCCGAAATTTCGGAAATTGTGAGTTCTTCTGGCTCATAAACGCCTAAGTGATATACAACTGTTGTAGAAACACATCTATAAATAGTTAAATTAAATGATTGTTTGTCTTGCTCATCAGTGTAATATGTTATTGTAATATTATTTTCACCCTCGCCAAGAGGAATAACATATCCTTTCCCTTTCTCTTTTGTCAATTTGTTTTCAAATTCTACAATTTGTTTGTCAAATATGAATGCCATATCTTTGCTTAAATCATATTCGTCAGCCGAGTGGTCAATCTTATTTCTGTGAATATAATTAAAAGCAAAATCTTCGCTAACATCTATGTAAAATTCATTTTCTGCAAATACTGAATCATCACAATCATCAAATTTGAGCATAAAAGGAAGTTTATTTAGCAAGTTAATTTTAATGTTAGGATATTGTCCGTTGAAAATATCTTGCCACTGCTGAACTGTGGTAGGGCTATAAAGCATTCCTTCTTCGCCACTGCAATCTTGCCAGCTTGTGCCATTTTGTGGATTTGAGTAAGGTTCGCCCGCTTCTTTTTGTCTTTCTACTTCTTCAAGGAAATAGTTTTTTGCAACCCTATCCTTTCTTGAATTTATAGTCAAGGTGTGATTTTTTGACACCTTAGGGACAAGCATTTCTCCGCCACTCCATTGAATATAGTTTATTGTTAATTCAAAGTCTCCTGAGCATTGTGGTTGATAATTAAAATCGATAACTGATTCTGGCACAACCAAACTCGTTTCATCTGTTTCGGTGGCGCCCTCAACAATGAAAGATGCCAATCCTTCACACAAGTTTATTTTGCCAATTTTTGTGGCTTTTTCACCATTTGCACTTTGTTCTTTGCTATTTGCTAGAATTGAAAGAACTGCGCCTTCTTCCGCGTTTTCAACTGTGATATTTTTAATTTCCTTTACTGGGACATCGCCTGTTTCAGCGTCAATTTCCCCCTCTCCAATTGGGACTTGGATATGGCTCCCACCCGGTAAGTTCTTTAAAGTTAAGCTGTTTATTGTGATAGGAAATTCAGGTGTACCTAAATAGAGCCAATCAAGGTAGCATGGTTGATAATAAAAATCAATCGTGATATCCATTAAATTATATAATGAATGGCTCGCAGCACCGTGAATAATTTGATTTATAACATATTCGCTATAACAATTATGCGCTTTCAAAGTCTGGATTATGTTTTCTTCAAGAAGTGAGTAAATGTTTGGATTCTCCCTAGCGTCTATTTCAATTTGACCAAGCGAAGTTATGCCATTATCCGCATAGAACGCTGACAAATTGTTTAATTGTCCCACCAAGAATCTGCCTTCTTTATCTTTGTAATAAATGTTTTCATTTTGTACTTTGCAAAGTGTGGAGTTGTCGGCATAAACGGCTTCAACTTTATATTCAACCTCACCATTACTCATCTTTCTCGCAAAGCAGAAAGGATTAAACTCGCCCCTTGCTCGTTGATTATCAAAATATTCAACAGTGTTTGGAATGATAACCTTTTCAACATCGGCTGGGAAAACTAAATCGACCCTTATTGCCTTAACCGCCCTTGGCAAAATCATAGTTGACTTGCCATAAGTGTAGTCTGTTTTACCGTCCTCATAAACATAGTTAAAATCGGATAATACGCCATCCCTAATTACAAAGAAGCTTCCAACCGAAGTGCTTGCACCATTTGAGAGTGTATCAACATAATATTGTATGCCCTCTTGAAATTGAAGAGAAGTCATGGTTTGCTTTTCTTGCCCTTTCAAGGCGTAGCATTGGTCAACGATTTCATTGATGCATTCCTGAGTAAAAATAGTATCTTTCCCATAAAGGGCAACACTTTTGTCAAGTGATTCATAAGCGCTCGCCCCGTTGTAAACAACGGTTTTGTATTCTTCATTATAATTCTCTTGCCCAGCCTCGCCATACTCGCTGTACTGACAGTATGCAAACTCTAAATCACTATTTCCATAAACATAAGAGAAGCCCTTGCCATAGAGAGAATAAGAGCGACATTCAAAATAGAAATCACCTTTATCGACATAATGAATGTTACATATAGTCGCAAGTTCTGGCGCGCCACTAGTTTCACCCTCTTTCTCCATATCTGAGAAAAGAATAAAACGATAATTATACTCATCGAGTTTGTTTACAACATAGTATCCGTCCCCCAAAGGTGCTTCATCCACCATTACTCTTGCAACAACATTGTAAAAACTAGTCCAGCCAAAAGTGTCCGTGAGCACTTTCCCGCAGGCCAGCGTTGAATAAAAAGTACTTTTGTAAAAGTCTTGCATAACAACGCCAATAGTTTCGTTTGCTTCCAGTTTGTCTTCGTCAGCGTTTACTTTATCAAAAAGTTGCTTGTGGAAAGGCTGTTCGTCAGAAGAAAGCCCGCTTGCAAGAATTACTCCATTTTGAGCATTTTCATTATTAAGCCCACTTGACTCGCTCCCACTCAAATCCACTCCATAAGAGGTCATAATTTCTGTGGACATGTTTACATATTGAGTGAACTCAGGATTTTTATCCTTGGCACCTCCGCACGCACTTAATGAGAGCGCGCCAGGCACAAGCATACACGAAGCCAAAGCCAAAGTTAACAAGGATTTCTTTTTCATACATTCCTCCTCAAAACTAATTTTATTTATGTATAATTGTTACTAATATGTTAGCATTTTCCTTGGCAAAAGTAAAGTCTTTTATTTGCCATTTGGCTTTCACTCTGTCGCAATAAAACGCTTATAGTCGAAATAGCGTTACGCTCAAAAAGCGTGTTTTTCCTTGAAATAAAAATTTAAACAAAAAAAGACTTTATCAGATTAACCAATAAAATCTCATTTATTTCTTTAACTTTTTGACAAATAATTAAAATTTTTCAAAAAATTATCTTTTTTGCTGTTTTTACAAGATTATTTGTCTCTTTTTCTTAAATTTTCGATCGCTTGCTGATGGTCGCTTGACTTATAAACATAACTTCCGCTAACAAGCATATCTGCTCCGGCGTCAATAATATCTTGTGAATTTGACTCATTCACCCCACCGTCAACTTCAATTTTATAGTTGTAACCATTTTCTCTACGAATTTCATCAAGAAGTTTGATTTTGTTAAGGCTGTTATTGATAAATTTTTGACCACTTGCGCCAGGCTCGACACTCATCACCAAAATAACATCAAAGTCATGTAAGAACATTTTGATTTCCTTGACTTCTGTATCGGGTTTAAATGATAATCCCGCAAGTGCGTTTGCCTCCTTTAACATTTTAACCGCCTTAATGATGTCATTTTTATTTTCAAACGCCTCATAATGTACTGTTACAATGTTCGCCCCTGCTTTAAGGTAATCGGAAATATTTGAAAGAGGCTCGTTGCACATAAGGTGAACATCAAGAGGTATAAGCGAATTTTGATTTAAGTTATTGATATGATTTGCAGAGATTGTTTTTTTCTTCACAAAAACTCCGTCCATAACATCACAATGAAGAAAATCTGCCTTGTCTTGCATTTCTTTTGCGTACTCCACCATGTCTTGAAAATCGTTTATTGGGTCAGTTGAAACTGAAATATAGATATTTTTTTTCATAAACTCTCCTATATCATTTTAGCCTTTACCTACTAGGCTGTCAAATAAAATTAGTTACTAAGAAATTATCTTCTATGAAAATCTAGAATTTTTCGCTCTTTTCTAGTTCATCCAAAATTTTCAAGTAGTTATTGTATCTTAGCGCGGAAATCTCTCCACTCTTCACCTTTGCTATAACTCCGCAATCTCCATGTCTATGTAAACAAGAACGATACTTGCAAAGCGCTCGCGCATTCAAAAAATCTGGATAATAGGAGGAAAGTTCCTCTTTTTTTAGACTACTTACAAACGCAAGGTCGAGCATGGAAAAGCCCGCCGTGTCAGCAAGGTATCCATTTTCAAACTTGTAAAGACTTACTATTCTTGTTGTTTGCTTTCCTCGCTCAATCTTTTTTGAAAGTTCGCCCACCTCCGCGCTTCCATTTCCAGTCAGCGCATTTATAAGTGAACTTTTCCCAACCGCACTCTGCCCAGCAAAAGCGCAAATACCATTAATTTCACATTTTAGAGGCAAAATATCACCATTTTTTGCACAAACTTTGATAATTTTTAGAAAAATATAACTTTTTTCTACTTCACTTATAAAATTCTCGTCCGCTCTGTCGGTTTTGTTTATAACCAAAATTGGCTCAATGTCGTTTAAGTATGAGTATATTATGATCTTATCCACAAGCACAAAATCAGGTTTTGGCAAGGGACAAATAACTATAAAAAGTTTGTCAACATTCGCCATTGGTGGACGAATCAGCAAATTTTTGCGAGGCAATATTGAGGTTATCGCTCCCTCAAACTCCACTTCATCCCCCACAAAAAGACCATGTTCTTTTGTCTTACCACTGGCGGGCAAATTGTAAAGATTTCCAGCACTTTCAACAGTAAAAAGCCCTGCATTTTTGGTGATTACTATCCCCCTCACGCATTTCCCTCCTCTTTAAGAATTTTGTTGCGAAGTTGTCCGCACGCACCTTCAATATCTTCGCCCATAGTGCGTCTTACTGTTGCCGAAACACCTTTTTCTTTGAGTTTGTCCATAAATTTATAAGCAAAAAGTCTGCCAGTCGAAACAAGTGAGCGCTCCTTAACAGGGTTGAGCGGAATAAGATTGACATGGCAAAGAAAACCTTTTAAAAGTTTTGATAAATTATCCGCGTCTTCATCTCTATCATTAATTCCTTTAATAAGAGTATATTCAAAATATATTTTTCGTCCTGTTTTATTAAAATAATATTTGCACGCCTTCAAAATTTCGGCGATTGAATACTTGTTTGCAATAGGCATGATTTCTCTGCGCTTTTCATCAGTAGTTGCGTGAAGAGAAATTGTAAGGGTTATACTTTTTTCAAGGTCAGCAAGCGCGTAAATTTTATCCACAATTCCACATGTGGAAAGTGAAATATTTCTTTCACTTATATTAAATCCTTTTGCCGAAGAAACAAGGTCAAGAAACTTAACAACATTGTCGTAATTATCAAGAGGCTCTCCACTTCCCATAAGCACAACGTTGGTTATTTTTCTCTCTTTGTGCGAACCTCCCTGTTCCCTGTTTACAAGTATTATCGGTGCAAGAATTTCGCCAGCAGACAAATCTCGCACTCTTCCGCCAAGAGTCGAAGCGCAAAACTTACACCCCATACGACAGCCCACCTGTGTCGAAACACAGATTGTATAGCCATACTTATATTTCATAAGCACGCATTCAACAATGTTTCCATCAAACAGGCGTATTATGTACTTCTCTGTCCCGTCTTTCGAAACAAACTTTTTGGCAATTTCATATTTTGGATAATCTTTTGCAATGATTTCTTTTATACCTTTTGGCAGGTTTGAAATTTCATCAAGCGTTTTGCCCGAATAAACAGCATCAAAAATCTGCTCCGCTCTAAATGCTGGAAGAGCCAAGGACTTCACATAATCTTTAAGTTCTTCAAATGTTAAATCACTAAACATTGTCTACCTTTTTGCCTAAAATGTCATTGTGTCCATTAATGTAATCTCGTCCACTTATCATTTTGCCAGAAGGGGCTTGAACTTTCAAAATTTCAATTCCCCCATTAGCACAGCCAATAACAAATCTTTTTTTGTTGTTTAAAATTTCACCTTTTTCAAAGTTCGCGCGCTCCTCTTCGTTAAGGTCTGCAATTTTTGCCTCACCAACTTTAAGGAGATTTCCCCTTAAAACGATGAAAGCGCCTATTTCTTCACTCATAGCCCTTACTTTGCCAAGAATTTGGCTTGATGAGTTTGAAAAATCAAGCACGCCATCTTCTCTGGTCAGTTTTGAAACAATCGTTGCCTTATCATGGTCTTGCGCTTGCCAGTTGCAAGCATTATTTTCAATAAGTTTAAGCGCTTTGCACGCCATCTCTCCACCAACGCGGGCAAGTTTATCTTCGAGAGCAAGATAATATTCATCTCCAATTTCGACTTTCTCTTGCAATAAGATATCCCCGCTATCAACCGATTTTGCAACCTTCATAATTGTAACGCCCGTTTCTTTATCACAATTTAAAAGTGCACTTTGAATTGGCGTTGCCCCTCGATATTTTGGCAGAAGTGAAGGATGAACATTTATTGTAAGGTGAATATTTAAAAAGTCTTCGGGTAAGATTTGCCCAAAAGATGCCACCACTGCGACATCGTAATCAATTTCTTTAATTTCTGAAATGTGGTTCCTAACCTTGTCAAAGTCATAAACCTTTATTCCCTTTTCAAGAGCAAACACCTTTACTTCGCTTGGCGTCAACTTGTACCCACGCCCAGAAGGCTTGTCGGGTTGTGTAATCACGCCCACAATATTAACATTCTCATCGAGCATTTTTTTTAAAACAATTAAAGAAAATCTCGAACTCCCCAAAAATAAAACTTTCATTTATTTCCCTTTTATAATGTTTATTTTTTTAATAATTAATTATTTTTTATTTTTTTTATTAATTTTTAATTGATTTTTTATAAAATTTTTGTATTTTTTAATATTTTTTTATTTTTTCTTCATTTTTTTAAATTCACTTTAATATTTAAAAATAAATTTTTAAATCTATTTTTAATTTGTTTTTTTATATATTTTTTATGAAAAATTTATTTTTTTAAAGAAAAATAATAATTATAATTTTCCGCCAGATGCAATATATTTGTCCTTATCGAGAGTTTTGTCAACAAACAATATTCCGTCCAAATGGTCAACCTCATGGCAAATGCATCTTGCCAGCCACTTTTCTCCATGCAGTGTAAAAGGATAACCAAATCTATCAAATGCTTGGACTGTTATCTCATAAGGTCTTTTTACTCTTCCGCGAAAAGCCCCAACCGAAAGACAGCCTTCTTCCTCGACATCTTCGCCCTTTTGAGAAACAATTTCAGGGTTGATAAGTTCAACAAAAGCATTGTTGACATCAACAATTACAGCCCTGCGCAAAACTCCCACCTGTGGAGCCGCAAGTCCCATCCCGTCATTTTCATACATGGTTTCTTTCATATCATCAAGAAGTTGCCATAAATCTTCATCAAAATCTTTAACTGGTTTTGACTTTTTTCTCAATGATTGTTCTCCAATTTTTACAACTTTTCTAATTGCCATATTTTCTCCTTTAAGATAAATTTTGAGGATTAATTTCAAAAAACGCTCCATTTTTTGCGTTTTTATCAACAATTTCAAAGACTTTTTCTTCTATTTCGTCCGCCTTTAAAAGTTTAAGCCTCATCATAATTTGATAACGATATTTGTCCTGAATGCGCTTAATAGGCGCTTTCATTGCATCAAGATAGATTATATCCTCTGTATAATCCTTTTTCAAACTTTCTATTTCAGTATAGCACACTTTGAGCGTTTCGCGAACCAAATTTTCATCATGACTTGTAAAAAGCACCCGAAGAATTCTAGTGAAAGGAGGGAACTGTGTCGTTTGTCTTATGTTTTCTTCCTTTCTAAAAAAGCCTTTGTAGTCATAGTTTGAAGCGAATTTGTAAACATAGTGCCTTGGGCTATAAGTTTGAAGGTCAACTTTGCCTTGCTCACTGCTTCGCCCCGCCCTCCCCGCTACTTGGGTAATTAAGGCAAAAGTGCGTTCGGTGCTTCTGTAATCTGCATGATACAAACTTTGGTCAGCGTCAACAATGCCAACAAGCAAAACATTCTCAAAATCGTGTCCCTTTGCAATCATCTGTGTCCCAACTAAAATTCCAGGAAGCGCGGTTTTAAACTCGCCAAGAATTTTTTGGTGAGCATTTTTTGTAGAGGTTGTGTCGTTGTCCATTCGCAAAATTTTGACATCTGGGAAAACCTCTTGCAATTTCTTAACAATTTGCTCAGTACCTACCGCGCCATACTTAATATTTTCACTTCCGCATTTAGGACATCGCGAAAGAACTTTGAATTGCTTGCCACAATAATGACATTTTAACCTATTATCTTCACGATGATAAACTAAACTCACATCACAATCACTGCATTTTGCAATATATCCACAGTCTCTACAACGCATAAAAGAAGAATATCCTCTTCTATTTATAAAAATCATTGCTTGCTTTTTCTTGTTGATAACATTTGCCAAATCTGCAAGGAGTTGATTTGAAAAGATACCACTATTGCCCGCGCGAAGTTCGTTCATCATATCAATAATTTGCAAAGGTGGCATCTCTTTCCCATTTGCACGAACTGGCATTTCTATAAGTTCGTATTCCCCAGTTTTTGCTTTTTCGTAGGTTTCGATTGATGGAGTTGCACTACCAAGCACCAATGGGCAACCATTCTCTCTCGCCCTAAACTGGGCGATATCATGCGTGTCATATCTTGGATTGCTTTCGCTTACATAACTTTGCTCATGCTCTTCATCGACAATTATTATTCCCAAATTTTCAAGCGGAGCAAAGATAGCACTTCTCGCCCCGATTGCAATCCTTGCCTCACCCGAAAAAAGTCTTTTCCACTCATCAAATCTCTCACCCGCAGACAGCCCGCTGTGAAGAAGTGCCACAGATTGACCAAATCTAGCCTTAAAGTTTGCCATTATCTGAGGAGTAAGCGAAATTTCTGGGACAAGCATAATCGCATTTTTGCCTTGCACAAGTGCGCGCTCAATCAAATTCATATATACTTCGGTTTTCCCGCTTCCTGTAACCCCATGTAGAAGATAGGTTTTATTTCCAGTTATCGTGTCAATAGCATTTTTCTGGCACTCATTTAAGTGCAATTTCTTATTTTCTTCACTTAAAACAAATGGCGAACGAAATATTTGCTCCTTTTTCTTCCCTATTATTCCCTTTTCAAACAGCACTTTTAGTGGAGCATAACCATATTTTTCTGCCAAAACAGCAGATTTCTGCTCTCCATTTTTGAGTTCTTCAACAATAGAAAGTTGACTTTTCGCCCTTGCTGAAATTTGAGGGGTTTCATCTTTTAAGAAATAATAGGTCTCAAAAAGATCACGAGTTTTACCTTCTCGCATTTCGCTTGGCAAAAAAAGCCTTAATATTGACGCCAACTTTAAATGATTCTTTTTCGCCATAAAGTCCATAAGACTTAAAAGTTGAGGTTTTATTGCGGAGAAATCTTCAACAGGCGATGTTATATTTTTCAATTTTGCTTCATCATAATCGCATTTTTCGCTTTTGTCCACAACAAATCCTTGAAGGGTTCGTCCACCAAAAGGCACCATAACACGCATACCTTTTTCAACCTTCATTTGGTCAGGGATAATATATTCAAACACTCTGTCGAGCGCTTTCGCATCTTGGTCGATTATGACTTTTGCAAACATATTCCTCCTAAAAGAAAAAGAGATTATCTTCAAAGGGACAATCTCTTTTATCGTAAAACTTTAAAAAACAAACGCCCATTAAAATGCGCTTGGCTTAACTTTACCTTCAACCACTTCTTCGCAAGCCAAAGAAATTGCCTTCTTGTCTTGGTCAGCAAGTTCAAGTCGTCTAACATTTTCGATTTCTTTTGCTCTTTTTGCAACAACTGTGCAAAGAACATACTTGTTTCCATTAGTTTTAGCCAAAAGTTTGTCTATTGATGGTTCAATCATCATAAAAAATCACCTCGCACTTTGATTAATTCTTGTATATTTTATCACAATAAACGGGCTTTGTAAAGCCATTTTGTTTAAATTGCACAGTTTTTTGCCAAAAATTAGCGTTTAGCAAAGATTTTCAACTCATTTTTCTTTAAAAAAGCGGTTTTTATTAAACCAAATTTAATGGTAAATTGTTATCCATATTGACGAGGGTTAATAATTGTGCTAAAATTAAATTATGAACGACATTGAAAGATGCACTCAAAAAATGAATTCGCTATGTCATACGGAAGAGTTATATTTCCCTCATCTCAAAGCACATTTGTTACTGACACGCTTTGAAGGTGTAGACGAGAAACTCTTTGAGGTCTTTTTTGACTATTTTCACCCATTTGGTGCAAAGTACACAAAATGGACAGGGCAAAGTTTTTCCCTTGATAAATATAGCGAGCAAGACCTAGAAAATGATATAGCCGACATCATCGCCTTTCGCGTTAGCCGAAATGATGCCGAACCCGAACTTATCCCTCTTTCAATCTTGTCTCGCTTTCAAAAATTTCACATAAAATGCATACGCTCGCTTGCCCCATATCTTTTACACCAAAATGAGCATTTCGCAGAAGTTTTTGCAAGAAGAATTTTAGCCTCTTCGCTTTATCGGTCTCATTTGCAACCAGACGAAGGCTATCAGCAAGCAATTATCAACAATATGAACGGACAAATATTTAATGATGGCATGAAAGCGGTCGTTACAAGAGGACATTTATCAGCACTGCAAAATCATCATCCTAAAATCATCCCTATTGACAAAGAGGATAATGAAAAATTATTTGATGCTAAAAACAAAATCATGGCGCAACTACGAGAGCTTCAATATTTGCGCGGAGACAAACAAAAACTTGAACTTTTGGAAAGAGAATATTATCGTTCAAAGCAAAACATTAATCAGATAAGACAAACTATTGTCAGAAAGCAACTTTCAAATCCCAAGATAGAACCCGAGTTGCCTAGATGGGAGTAAAGGAGAACTATGAATAATCAAGACATAAGAGAAAAGTATTTAAAAAAGGCAAGAAGAATTGTTCGTTTTGAACTTGACCACTATGACGGAGACACAAGACTGCCCGCCTATGAAATTTATTTCGACCAAATTCTTGTATCGGAAGCGAATATTGCCAATCAACCAGCCCAATATCATACCGACAGATATATAATTGATTGCGCCAGATTTACAGCAAATGAAATTTTTTATCTTATTTCAACAGAAAAACAAATTGATATTTCCCCTCTTGGAGCAAACGTTGCAAATCTTATTGATAAAGAATGCGCTCCAACATTTTTCAAAGTGCTTTCATACATTTTCTGCAAATTTATAAAACTTTACAAAGAGGGAGAATACGAAAAGGTTGTCAAACCAGTATTCAAAAAGGTTTTCAAATCTCTTAAAGAAGATTATAACGCTCATTACTATGTCGAAGGGCCAATGCTTGTTGCTGATATGATTTATGAAGCCCAGATGACAAAGCAAGAAACAAACGAGGCACTTGAAAAAATTATTGCATATACAGATTTTTACGCATCTGAAAATGACAAGAAATTTTTTAATGATGTAAAAAGACTTTTGACAGAAAAGTTTAAACAAAATCAAGGAGAAAACGCAAGCGAAGGATTAAATAATGCTCTAATAATGCTATCGGTTGTTAAATTTTATCATGATAAACGACTTGAAGAATCAAAGTATTATCCTTTTGTAAAATCCCCTAAAAAAGTTGAAGAAAACGGAAATAGTTTTTATTTTTAAATAATTTTCAACAATTTATTATTATATTTTAAATAATAACTTCAAAATTTTATTTTTTATTTAATTTTTAATTAATTTAATTTTGTTTATTTCATTTTTATTTATTTTTGATTTTTTTGATATTTTAATGATTTTTAATTGTTTTTTATATTAATTTAAAATTAATTTTATTTATTTAGATTTTTATATGATTATTTAATCCAAATAACGCCTATAAATAAAGGTGAAAATACGCCAGTAAAAAGCAAAGTTGCTTGCTATTTAGCAGATTTATTTTGCAAAAAAGTGTTACATTTAAAGTAACACTTTTTTGTTTTTGTATTTATTTGCCTTTAAAAACAATACATAGAATTTTAGTGCATTTTTATTTTTAATATATTTTTTTATATTTAAATATATTAAATTTTCAAAAGGTTGGCTAATTTTGATCTAAATGTACTTTTAAATTATGTCAGCGCAAACCTTGCACCTATTCTTGACTATTTTTGTTTTGCTTGTTAATTTCCTTAACATTTGCAATCGTATTAAATACGAGAGATACGACAGCACACACAATTCCACCACACGCTGGGATTATCCAGTATGGGTGCCATTGATTAGTGAAAATTCCTATGATTAAGTATGCCATGACGCACATCAGCATAACAAGTCCGCAAACAGCATCACAAATAACTTTTTCTTTTGTTTTTCTTTCTTCCATATCTTAACCTCATTTATTAATACAAAATCAATTATCAAATTTATTGACTATCGCCCAACAAAGGCATACTCAAATATCTATTTGAATATTAAAACTTAGTTTCTTGGATTTTTAATATTTGCTTGTGCAGCAGCGAGTCTTGCGATTGGGACTCTAAATGGAGAGCATGAAACATAAGTGAGTCCAGCGTTATGACAGAATTCAACACTTGATGGGTCTCCACCATGTTCGCCACAAATTCCAAGTTTGATGTCTGGACGAGTTTTTCTTCCAAGGTCGGCAGCCATTTTAACAAGTTTGCCTACACCATTTTGGTCAAGTCTAGCAAATGGGTCGCTTTCAAAAATCTTCTTTGCGTAATAAACATCAAGGAACTTGCCAGCGTCATCACGGCTAAATCCATAAGTCATTTGAGTAAGGTCGTTAGTTCCAAATGAGAAGAATTCAGCATACTTGGCAATTTCGTCAGCAGTAAGAGCGGCACGAGGAATTTCAATCATTGTACCAATCTTATAAGTGAGTTTAACACCTTTTTCTGCAATGATTTCATCGGCTTTGTTTGCAACGATATCGCGAACATATTTAAATTCTTTAACATCGCAAGTAAGTGGAATCATAATTTCAGGAACGATATCATAACCACATTCTTCATGAACTGCAATGGCTGCTTCAATAACCGCTTGTGTTTGCATTTCTGCAATTTCTGGATAAGTTACAGCAAGACGAAGTCCACGGTGTCCCATCATTGGGTTGAATTCATGGAGGTCGTTAACTGTTGCTTTAAGTCTTTCAAAAGTAAGTCCCATTTCTTTTGCGAGTGCTCTGATTTCATCATCTTCATGAGGAAGGAATTCGTGAAGAGGTGGGTCAAGGAAACGAATAGTAACAGGAAGCCCTTCCATAGCCTTGTAAATTCCAATAAAGTCTTTTCTTTGCATTGGAAGAAGTTTAGCAAGTGCCTTCTTTCTTTCTTCAACAGTTGAAGAAACAATCATTTCTCTAACAGCAGGGATTCTGTCTGCTTCAAAGAACATGTGCTCTGTTCTGCAAAGTCCTACCCCTTTCGCACCAAAGTTGAATGCATTTTTAGCATCCTTAGGATTGTCGGCGTTGGTTCTAACTAAAAGAGCGCCATATTTATCAGCCCATTCCATGATTGTGGCAAATTCACCTGAAATCTTTGCAGGTTCAGTTGGGATAGCCCCGTCATAAACTTTACCAGTAGATCCGTCAAAAGAGATTACATCTCCTTCAACATAAGTTTTTCCATTGAGTGTAAATGATTTTTCATCGTCAGCAAATTTGATTGCACTGCACCCAGCAACGCAAGCAGTTCCCATACCACGAGCAACAACGGCAGCGTGAGAAGTCATACCACCACGGCAGGTAAGAACGCCTTGGCTTGCAGCCATACCTTCAATATCTTCTGGTGATGTTTCAAGGCGGACAAGAACAACCTTTTCTTTATTTGCAGCCATTTCTTTTGCTTTTTCAGCAGTGAAGCAAATTTTACCACAAGCAGCGCCAGGAGATGCTGGAAGTGCTTCGGCAATAGGAGTTGCTTCTTTGAGCGCTTTATCTTCAAATTGAGGGTGAAGAAGAGCGTCAAGTTGTTTAGGGTCAAGCATCATAAGTGCTTCTTTCTCAGTGATAAGTCCTTCATGAACAAGGTCAACAGCAACTTTGAGAGCGGCTTTTGCTGTTCTCTTACCATTTCTTGTTTGAAGCATATAAAGTTTACCATTTTCAATAGTAAATTCCATATCTTGCATATCTTTATTGTGTTTTTCAAGTGTCTTTGCAATGTCAGCAAATTGCTTGTAAACCTCTGGGTTTTGGTCGGCAAGTGTTGAGATTGGAAGTGGAGTTCTTATTCCAGCAACAACATCTTCGCCTTGTGCATTCATAAGATATTCACCATAGAGTTTGTTTTCGCCAGTAGCAGGGTTACGAGAGAAAGCAACGCCAGTACCAGAAGTTTCGCCCATGTTACCAAATACCATTGATTGAACATTGACAGCAGTTCCCCATTCATAAGGAATGTCGTGCATTCTTCTATAAACATTGGCTCTGTCGTTATCCCAAGAACGGAATACGGCTTTTACGGCTTCGATAAGTTGAACTCTTGGCTCTTGTGGGAATTCTTCACCTTGTGCTTTGAGGTAAAGTTCCTTAAACATTTTTACGATTTCTTTAAGGTCTTCGGCAGTGAGGTCTTTATCATATTGAACACCTTTTTCTGCTTTAACCTTATCAAGTATTCTTTCATACTTTGATTTTTCTTGTTGCATAACAACATCACTGAACATTTGAATAAATCTTCTGTAAGAGTCGTAAGCAAAACGAGGGTTGTTTGTAAGGCGAGCAAGCCCCTCAACAACTGTATCGTTAAGACCAAGGTTAAGAATAGTATCCATCATACCTGGCATTGATACTCTTGCACCAGAACGAACAGAAACAAGAAGAGGATTTTTCTCATCTCCGAATTTCTTGCCAGTCATTTTTTCAAGTTCAGCAAGTTTTTCTTCAATTTGAGCGAGGATTTCTTCGTTGATTTTTCTTCCGTCAGCATAATATTGCGTGCAGGCTTCGGTAGTAATTGTGAAACCTTGTGGAACAGGCATTCCAAGGTTTGTCATTTCAGCGAGGTTAGCACCTTTTCCGCCAAAAAGAGCCTTGTTTTTTCCATCTGCTTCTTTAAAAAGATAAACAAATTTTTTCATAAATTAAACTCCTTTTTTAATACTCTCATAGTATAGAACAGAATAAAAAAATATCCAAATGAAATTAGATATTTTTTCAATTTTTGTTAAATTTTTCGCGCAAACTTTTAAAAGCCTTTGCCAGCGAGCCTACAAGTTTGTGTAACAGATAAACTTAAAATATGTCCCACTCTCAGACTTATTTGCATTTTATTTGAAATATAATTTATAATGCTTGTTTTCCTATTTTTGAATAAGCAATTCCCCTACTTAGTACCCTGTGCGCAACTCGCTTATAAGCACATTTTCTTTATTTTTGCCTACTTTCATATCATAAACTGCAAATTCTACTATAACATCATAAAGTTCATGCTCGCTTATATATCTCATGAGTTTTGAAAAGCCGGGAATACGCCAAACTCTGTCCTCTTCAAGAGAAGCGTGTATATTAAATTCGGGATTTTCATAAACCCCACGATGAGTTCCATCAGTTTGAGTGGTCGCAGTTATGTCAACCTCGTCCCCACCCGCTTTTCTGCTCACCTGAACATCCCCAATAAGGATTATATCTTCTGCATAAGGGCGAAAGGAAACCGCCACCGTAACATGGTCCTCAAATCGTTCAAGTTTTTCTTTCGCTTCCTCAAAATCTCTTACAAAGAAAAACTCACCTTGGGCTTTATCAGTCGAGCGCAAAATATATTCCTCGGCAGGGTTTTGCTCAAAAAATGCTTTAATACCCTTTCCATCGCTCGCTGTAAAAACCTCACAAGGCATGGTATTTAAATTCATTTCTCGCATTTTTAAAATGCTGTCTTTTTTGTCTTTTATTTTAATCATTTTAGTTCCTCTATCGAATTTTAACATTTTTAAATATTTTTGTCCAATTTTTTAGTAAGCATTTCCTCTTTTTATTTATTTGACATATTATTCTCATATTTGATACAATTAAATTCAAAGTGAGATGAAAAATGGCAGAAGATAATATTCATGCTGGGCATAGAGAGCGCCTGACAGAAACAGTTTACAAATGTGGAATTGAAAATATCGGAGATGTTCAAGCCTTAGAGTACATTTTATGCTATATTTTTCCGCGCGGAGATGTGAACCCACTATCGCATAGACTGCTTGACAGATATAAGACGCTTCCTTGCGTGCTTGAAGCGCCCGTTGAGGACCTTATGGAGGTCAAAGGCATGGGGAGACAATCAGCAATGAAACTTAATATGCTACTAGGCGTATTTTATAGATATAACAGCGACAAATTGAATAAACGCGGTCAAATTCAAACTTTGGGCGAGATTTACGACTATCTTGACAACCTTTTAAGATTTCGTTCACAGGAGGAATTTCACTTAATTGGGATAGGCAATAACGGTTGCGTTAAAGGGCAACGCATGGTTTGCCGCGGTTCTTCCAGCCAAGTCAAGGTTGAACTCCGTGATATTGCTTTCTTTGTTGCGACATACAAAGTTTCTGCTATCATTTTGGCGCACAATCACCCAGACGGAAGTTGCAAGCCTTCAAACGATGACCTTTTCACCGACAACAACACTGACAACCTTTGCTCGTTTGCGGGCGTGAAAATGGTGGACGACTTGATAATTGGACAAGACGGAATTTACAGCATGAAATCTAACTGCGTGGTGCGCAATTTCTGCACTGATGAAAAGCAACTCGAAGAGGTTTATAAACTTATAAAAAAGAAATAACTTATTTTGTATAAAAAGAACATCGCCAAAAGGGCAAGTTTTCCGCTTCACCTTATCTAGTAAAACGCCCTCGAAAAATATCTTTTTGACAACTTTTCAAACTTATATAATATAACTTACAATTCAAAAAGCCAAGTTAAAATGCCTGCACTTCAAACCCCTATAACATAAATAATTATAACAAGTGATAAAAGTTTTCTATCTAAAATATGTTATCCCCGATTTCTAGACAAACTTTATTAAAACACAATTAAACCTCATTAAAAACTTATAAGCACTATTTCATTTTAAAATCTATTAAAAAAAAGCCAACACTTTGCTGTTGGCTTTTTGTATTTTATTTTGAGTTTTACAAGATTTCGATTAAAAAATCACCGCGATATTTATAAAATGCGCAATTAACTTTTACCTTTTAGAAGAAACTTGGTCTTGAAGGAAAGGTTTGTTTGAGTTTTAAAGCGTTACGCTTTTTAATGTCATAGTAGATTTTTTGGAAATCAAGAGGCTCGGCGTATCCTACTTTTTCAGGCGCACGATTTTTAACAAGGAACTTGTTGTCAAAGAATGGCGTCATTGTATCCTTCATGATAGATTCACGGAAGAGTTTTGCAACGATTGTCCATTGTGGAAGTTGACGAAGTTCTTGCTTGTCAATAAGAGGGCGTCTAGTTCTTTGAGTAGAAATGCTGATTGTTTCGCCTTGGTCGTCATGTTTAGAATTTCTAGACTTGTTTTCTTCTTCGTGGAAAACTGTGATTTCTCCACAAGCGTCCGAGAAGGCTTGGATAGTATTCATATCTTCGCACCCAAGGAACAGTTCAGTTTGGAAGTTGCCTTTGATGTTTTTAGCCTCATCTTGACCATACTTAATGTCAAGTTGGCTGTATGATTGCAAGATAATTTCGAAGAAAATTCTTCTTGAACGCGAAACTGTAACCATTGTGCCAAATCCCGGAACTGCTGGCATATTACCAAATTCATCAAGGATAAAGTAAACTGGTCTTAAAAGAGCACCTGTTTTGCCATTTTTTGGATTGACCGTCTTGTTTGCAACATCGACAAGAGCGGTGTAAAGTTGGCTTATGCAAAGCACACCAAGTGGGTGTCTTTCTGTTCTATGGTCAGGAATTCTTATAAAGAATGCAGTAGGTTGTTTTGCAAGGTCCTCAAAGTCAATATCTGTTCCACTTGTCATGTACAAAATACCTTCATCACCAAGGATTTTGCCCACGCTTGCGCCGAGAGTAGAAAGGAAAGATTTTTGAGTGGTTGGAGGCGCTCCACAAATGGTCTGCATAAGCGCTTTAACATTCCCCTCAATTTCATCTCTTCCGTCAGCATAAGCCGAAAGGGTTTTGAGTGGGTTTTCTCTGTCGCTCGCAATAGGATCACGAACATTCATAATGCGGTAAAGGTTGAAAAAGTTAAATTTGTCAAGTGTCATTCCAAGTTCTGGGTCTCGCGAGTCTTCAAGCATCGCTGTCATAATACCTGAAATGAAGTCTCGGCTACCATCGTCCCAAGTTTTTTCCTTGGCTTGTGGGTTGTCTGGAACAAGGGCGAGTGCAATGTTTTTCAATTTATCCTTAGCCTCGCTTTCCATTTGTCTTTTGGTTGTTTCCACTTGATTTTTAAGCATTTCAACTGTTGGATAAGCAACTCTTTCAAAGCCGTACCAAGTGTCGCCATATTCAATGCCATTTAAAACATCTTTGTCTAGGCGTTTGTACCCGCAAGATTCTGGGGTTACATGGCTGATTTTTTTCACCTCTTGGTGAATTTTTCCCGCACGCTCGTAAAGTTTGAACGCCCCTTCCATAGGGTTCCATTTTGAAGAAGAATAAGGGTCGTTAAGGTTTAAAACGATAATTTTGTAGCCCTCTTGCTTCAAAATCTCAGCGTTATCTTCATAAAGTTCGCCTTTTGGGTCGGTCATAACAAGGCTAGGTTTTTCCTTTGAGTGAGCAAGTATTCTTATTGATGGGTCAGCAAGAAGTTGTGTTTTACCAGTTCCGGTAGTACCAATAACCAGCGCATGGCTTTCTGGCTTCATGTTGATTTCATACCTGCCATGGTTAATCTTATGTCTAAAAACAAAGCCCGTTTTGTCTATGTGAGGAAGTTCGTCCCAAGTGGTTGCAACAAGATTTTTGTTAGCCTTTAAAGACTCCTCCGTCATAAATTTAGAATCAAATGCAATGTCTGTTTTTTCTCCCGAGGTCGTAGTACCAGTGTTGTCGTTTTTCTTTTTATCATCTTTTATTTTTGCTGTTAATCCTAAAACAAGTCCGCCAGCCAGACCAATTCCCGCGCCGATAAGAGCAAACTGGCTTGTGAAACTTGCTGTGAGTTCGCTGTGTTCAACAAGGTAAGCAACCGCCACCCCCGCAGCATATCCGAGAACCCCCAAAACAAGTGCCCAAATTAATGTCAATCTTAACCTTTTCATTAGCCCTCCAAGTTTTATAACTAGTTTGTATAAAAGTAGATTTATTATATATAAAAGAATAACATCTTATAAAAATTCTGTCAAACATTTTTTTAATATTGCTTCAACTAGGGCTAAATTTTAAAAACAGGAGCCCTGTAAAGCAAAACTTCTAAAAAAGGGTTTGATATTTGGAAAATCTATGATACAATGCTTTTAGCCAGGTTAAAATGCAAAAATTTAAAATTGCAAACCTATTTATTTAGAATTTAATTTATTTTACAAAGGAGAACTCATGTTTTACATCTTTTTACCTCTGCTTTTTGCGATAATTATCTCTGTTTTTGCTATCTTGAAATTCAAAGTTTTTAAGGATAACGAAAAATTCACCGCAATCACTCAAAAAGTAATCAAAATTCTCGTCGTTGTTTACTCGTGCATGATGATTTTGGGACTGCTTTTGCCTGACGGTTTTGCGATAAGCCAATCACAGGAATTTTTAGGAAGCGGGAAATTTCAAGGTCATGCAGTTTTAAGACTTTTAAGCGCGTTATCTTTTGTCGTTTTGCCGGTTGCAATTTTCTTTAAAAATAGAACCATCCGCAATGTCGCGATTTATTATTCCGTTATCATGACTATTGTCCAAATCGCCTGCTATGGAGATTATATGTCATGGCTAACTTCGGTTGACGGAAGAGGGCTTAACTCGCTTCCAATTTCAACTGGCTTTAAAAACTTTCTTTTAAACGAAGGGTTTAGAGGCACATACTTTGCCATTGAAATGCTATTACAATTATCTTTACCTGTGGTTTTAGCATTAAACGAAAAACATCTGTTTAATGTAAAAGACAAAAAAGAATGGGGGAAATTTTTCCTTGTTTTACCTTTGCTTATAATTGCCACAACTCCAATCTATGTTCCTCAATACTTATTTGGATATTCAAACCTTATCTTTAAAGAATATGGGCTTGTTCACTTTTTGTGGGTTGCTGTCGTAATTGGACTGTGCGTGGGACTATACTATGCATTCAAGAAAAAAGACACTGAAACCAAATGGGTACTTCTTTTTATACTATCGATTTCACTTTTAATGCAATATTGTCAAATGTTCTCAGCAATTTCGCTAAACATTAAACGCTTGCCTTTACAACTATGCAATATCGGCGCATTTTTCATTCTTATTTCGTTAATCACCAAAAACCGCACTATCTTTAACTTCACAGTAATAATCAATGTGGTCGGCGCGCTGTTTGCTCTTGCCATGCCAGACCTTGATGGTAAAGGATTTTTCTATCTATACAATATGCACTTCATTTTTGAACACACCAATGTCTTGGTTGTCCCAGTTCTTGCGCTGGCGTTTGGGCTATTCCCTCGCCTTGATAAAAAAGCGCTCAAAGATTGTGTCGTACTTTTCTCTATTTACTTTGTTTCTGTCTGGGCGCTTGGCACTATGTTTAACGCGATTGCTCTTTCAACTGGCAAATCAATCTTTGAAGCAAACTGGATGTTTATGTTTTCAAAAAGTGATGCCGAGGACGCAATTTCAGGAATAGGCAAACTCTTTGACATCAATTTTAAGATTGGTTATGCAACTTTCTATCCTGTTTTACAACTTCTTGTTTATATAATCTTCACCGCTGTTGTGATTTTGATGTACTATGCAATACAGTTAATCTACAAAGTTAAAGATAAAATTGTTAATAAACGCGCTTTGGCAAATGGAACTTTAACACTTCAATCCGAGGGCAACAGTTTAAATCAAATTCAAGAAAACAATTCTGGCGAAAGCGAATTTGAAGTTGCTGACGCTCAGCAAATTGACACTAAAAGCGCTGAGGAGCAAAGCATAGAAAACGAAAACATAGAAAAATAACTTTTCTTGACTTTTTCAATTATTTAAAAGACCTCTCTGAGTAAAACTTATTAATCATATAAAAAAGACTTGTAAATCTGTTATATACAAATTCACAAGTCTTTTTTCTTTTCGTTAATTGGTTCCGCATCGTTACACTTTTTATTCTTGTGCTGGACAAAGCGAAAATTTATGTTAGTCTTTCCCGCTTATTTCCCCGTTTGCGTTTCTAGGTTGAAAGAGCAATATGGCAGTATGCGACTTCTAGCATGAAAACTCCAGTTATGCTTAAATTAAAACCCCTATACTTAATTTTTGTATCCACAATATGGACAACCATTTTCAATCCCAGTTTCCATTAGTGCGCCACAGTTTGGACATTTAACCTGTTTCCCCGCCTTACGCTTATTGTTTGCCTCCAAATGATCTTTATTTTTAAACAAAAACCCAACAAGACATCTTTTCTCGATAAGTTTGTTGATTTCTGCAACAACAGTCGCGTTATTTTTATTGGTTTGCTCACAAATTTCACCGACCGTGTAAATATTGTCATTTTCGATTGCGCTCATAGTCGACTTCATCGTTTTGTATTCACCAAATTTAACCCAAAGCATAGGCGCTCCATAGAAGCCTACCACAACAAGCGCTATCCCAATACCCAACAGCCACGACATCCCCTTTGTCGCTCCCATGATTATCCCAACAACTCCGCAAGGAAAGCCAATGGTTAAAATAATTGACCAAAGCAAATATTTATTTATTATAGAATTTAATCTTTTCATTTTGCCTCCAAACATTTTTCGTTTAGATATTTTAGCATATTTTTACCATAAAATCACCTTTTTGAAATAGATTTATCACAAAATTATAATTTTTTTTGAAAATTTCAAAGAGACAGTTGACAAAATAGATATTTATTGATATAATCATTCCATACCATTTAGGTATGATTTAGTTTAAAGAGAGGGATTATGAAAATTTCTTCCAAAGGCAGATACGCTGTAAGAGTTATGGCTGAACTTGCAAGGCATGAAGATGAAAACTTGTCAGTCGCATATCTTTCAGCCAGTCAAGGAATAACAGTTAAGTATCTTGAAAAAATTTTGTCTATTTTAACAAGGGCAAAACTTGTAGAAAGCACAAGAGGTGCGCAAGGCGGATACAAATTGACCAAATCACCTGACAAATATTCAGTTGCCGACATTTTAAAAGCGACCGATGATTTGCCCGAACTTGCACCTTGCCTTAATGGCAACTCTCGTTGTCCAAGAGCAAACATTTGCGATAGTTTAGGTTGTTGGGACAAACTCTCAATGCTTATAACGGACTATCTTAAAAGCGTAAGTTTGAAAGATTTATTGAATAAAACTTTCTAAAATAAGAGTAAAATTCATTAAAAAATCACAAAAACCACTTAAAAATTTAAGTTTTCGTGGTTTAATAAGCAAAATGGCAAAAGTCAAAAATTTTGCCTTTTTAATTAAAATTAATTCATACCAAATCAGTGGGATATATAAAGGAGAACAAAATGATTTATCTTGACAACGCTGGCACTACAAAAGTTTCACCCGAGGCCAAAGAAGCAATGCTTCCATTTTTAGATGAAATTTATGGCAATGCAAGCAGTTTACACTCGGCCGGTCAAAGAGCAAAAGAATATCTTGAAGAGGCGCGCGCCAAAATTGCAAAATGCTTAAATGCCGAGGCTAACGAAATATACTTTACTTCTGGCGGTAGCGAAAGCGACAACTGGGCGATTGAAACCGCTTGCAAAATGGGGAAAATGAAGGGTAAAATGCATATTATCACTTCGGCTTTTGAACATCATGCAATTTTACACACTTTGGAAGAAAAGAAAAAAGAGGGATTTTCAATCACCTACCTCCCCGTTTATGAAAATGGAATTGTTCATCCTAACGACCTTGAAAAAGCAATCACAAACGAAACTTGCCTAGTTACTATTATGTTTGCAAACAACGAAATTGGGACAATACAACCTATTGAAGAACTCGGAAGAATTTGCAGAGAGAGAAATGTTACTTTCCATACTGATGCAGTTCAAGCAGTAGGACATATCAAGATTGACACAAAAGCAATGAATATTGATATGCTTTCACTTTCGGGGCACAAATTCCATGCGCCAAAAGGCGTTGGCGCTTTGTATTGCAAGAAAGGCGTTCCACTTTTTAAGTTTATTCAAGGTGGAGCCCAAGAGAAAAATAGGCGCGCCGGCACAGAAAATGTTGCAGGAATTGTGGCAATGGCAACTGCACTTGAAAATGCTTGCAAAGAAATGGATGCGGTGGCAAACAGAGAGAAAATTTTGCGCGATAGACTATTTGACGGGCTTTCGCAAATTCCTCATTCAAAAATTAATGGCGACCGAGAAAAACGATTGCCAAACAACTTTAATATGTCTTTCGAGGGAATAGAAGGCGAAAGTCTTTTGCTCCTCTTAGACGATGAGGGAATATGCGCATCTAGTGGGTCAGCCTGCACAAGCGGTTCACTCGACCCTAGCCATGTCCTTCTTGCCATTGGGCTTATTCATGAAATAGCGCATGGAAGTTTAAGATTAACGCTCAGCAAATACACCACCGCAGACGAAATTGAAAAGACAATTTCGGCGACAAAAAAAGTTGTAAAATATTTAAGAGAAATCAGCCCCGTTTGGGACAAGTTAGAAAAAGGAGAACAAAAACATGTTATATAGTGAAAAAGTTATGGACCACTTTCGTCATCCTCGCAATGTGGGTGAAATGGAAAACC
Organism: uncultured Clostridia bacterium; assembly: GCA_934771475.1. Lineage (GTDB taxonomy): Bacteria > Bacillota > Clostridia > Christensenellales > UBA1242 > Caccovivens. Next base: position 44,860 of record CAKVMD010000003.1, on the reverse strand, counting down.
CTGACGGCGTTGGCGAAGTAGGCAACGCAAAATGCGGAGATATCATGCGCATGTATATAAAAGTTGAAAACAACATCATAACAGATGTAAAATTTATGACATTCGGTTGCGGAAGCGCTATCGCAACAAGTTCAATGGCGACTGAACTTATAAAAGGGCAGCCAATAGATAAAGCGCTTGAACTTACAAATAAAGCAGTTGTCGAAGCACTTGACGGGCTTCCAGCGCATAAACTCCATTGCTCGGTTTTAGCCGAAGAAGCGGTTAAGGCAGCGGTCAAAGACTACTATGACAAACACAACATTGCCTACGATAAAGATAAATTTTGTCCAAATGGCGCTTGCTGTTGCCATAAAGATTAAAATGTCTTTGGCCTGCGCAAACCACTACCTTATCAGTAATTAAGGCAAAAATTAAGACAGACAAACTTCGATTGTAAAGCCCCTCGCCCGCCCAAATAAAAAAATCCCACCTTTTTCGAAGCCCTAAAATAAGGATGCTTCTAATTCGGTGGATTTTTATTTTCACAGAATATGCCTATTAAACTTTTTCAAACTCGGGAACGCGAGCGCTTACATTTTGATATATATTTTTGCAAATCAAAGTTTCGTATCCATCCTTTTCAATGGCGTAACCCGCCTTGTCATAAAGCAGTTTCGCAAATTCATTTTCAGGATAAAACTTGCCTTCAATTCTACTTGCACCATTGTCAAGCGCAAATTTTTCGATTGCGGTTAGTAGTGCAAAACCAACTCCCCGATGCTGAAACTTTGGATGCGTACAGATATAATAAAGCCATGCAGTTTGCCCATTTAATTTGAAGGTTGCATAGCCCATCTCTTCTTTTTTGTTTAAGCACCTTAGTGTATAATAATTATTTGAAGGCGTATACCTTAATTCAAAGAGAACATCACCAACATTAAATTTTGATTTTGAATATGATTTCATATTTTTATTATACCACAAAGAGCAAATTATGCAATAATTTATCAAAAAATGTCGCAAATTTGTCAGTATTTTCAAAAATAATCATCATTTAGCCCCAATTTGGCAAAACAATATTTCAAGATTTCTATAAAATATTTAATTTTCTAGTCAAAATCCATTTAGCCTTATTATCGTAAACATTTCGCTTGGCTGGGTTTAACACAAACATTCTCCTCTCAATATAATGAAGTAGAAAGTTTTGGAGATTTTATGCAGAAAAATGATAATATGTTTTACTCACCAAATTCGCACAAATGCCTATATCCTAAAAACATCATTATAGCCAAGCCCCTTGTAGGCGCAACAGGTCCGAGAGGGTGTACCGGTGCTACGGGTAAATCGGGTGAAAATGGAGCAACTGGTGCTGATGGATTGCCAGGGCCTATGGGTGCAACTGGACCAACGGGAGCCACAGGAGCAAGAGGGAATACCGGTCCCACTGGGGCAACTGGCGCAACTGGTGCTACGGGAGCAACTGGCGAAAGAGGTCCAAGTGGTGAAAATTTGGAGGCTCGCTCTACCATCACCGTGGATTGCCATGAGCCAGCAAGAGTAACTGCATATCATGACGGAAACACCACATTTCTTGACTTTTATATTCCTCGCGGAGAGACTGGAAAAAGTGAAACCATATTGGCTGGAAAAACCATTCAAACAAGTTCAGATGAAGAAGCAAAAGTTGTTGACCGCTTTGAAAATAACCAGCACTTTTTAGATTTTGTTATCCCACAGGGCGCTCAGGGTATCCCTGGTGAAAAAGGTGAGACTGGTGAGCGTGGTGAGCAAGGCGTTCAAGGTGAAAAGGGAGAACAAGGGGAAAAAGGCGATAAGGGAGACACTGGGCCTCGTGGGTTTCCCGGCGAAATTGGAATAAGCGAGCACATAAGTATTGACGGGACTGAAACCCTTGGCCCCGAAGAAAACGCACAAGTTCTCGATGACTTTGAAAGCAAAATTCATCATCTAACTTTTTACATCCCTCGTGGTGCGACTGGTGCAATCGGCCCTACTGGTGAAAAAGGTGAAACCGGTGAGCGTGGCGAGCAAGGCGTTCAGGGCGAAAAGGGAGAGCAAGGTGAAAAAGGAGATAAGGGAGACACTGGGCCTCGTGGATTTCCCGGCGAGATTGGGATAAGCGAACACATTAGTATTGACGGGACTGAAACCCTTGCCCCCGAAGAAGATGCACAAGTTCTTGACGACTTTGAAAACAAAATTCACCATTTAACTTTTTACATCCCTCGTGGTGCGACTGGCGCAATCGGACCCACTGGTGAAAAAGGTGAAACCGGTGAGCGCGGCGAGCAAGGAGTTCGGGGCGAAAAGGGAGAGCAAGGTGAAAAAGGAGACAAGGGTGATACCGGCCCTAATGGCTCACCCGCAGAAATATCAACAAATGCAACTTTTTATAACCCAAATGGTCAATCAATATCAAATGGCAACCGCCTAGCGCTTACAAATGTACTGGTAAATAACGGTATAACGCTACAAAACAATCAAATCATTATCCCAGCAAGTGGCACATATCTAGTTTTGTATTCATTTAATAACGCCTCCTCTGCCACAACTGGCGAAAACATAAGCCTTGCGGTTAACTCAGTTGTGCAAGAGTCAACAAGAAGACCCTTGACGCGAGCAACCAGCACATTTTCTGCCACCCTACTAAACCTTCAAGCAAATGATGCCCTTTCCCTTGTGCCAACATTGAGTTCTTCACAAACACTAACTAATTCAAGTTCGCCAAGTGTATCGCTTACAATTATAAGACTAACTTAACGCTTGCGCGTATTTCGCTTTTCATAACCGAACCAATTTTGCTAGAAATGGCAAAAATTAAAAAGTCCCACTTAAAAATGTTGTCCACTTAAAAATCTAAAAAAAGCGTTTCTTTTCGAAATGCTTTTTATTTAACTATAAATATTTATCTTAATTTACCTAATTTAAATTATTAAAATATTTAAGTTGCGTGTTTTGCTTGATATTTGGCATTTTATTTTATATAATAAAGTATGAAAAGTAAGAAATGTAAGACAAGGAGGAATTGTGAAAGAGAACGACAAAGGTAAATACATTTGGACTAGTAAAGTGAGTGGCAAGGGGCAAATGGTTATTCCAAAAGAGGCTCGTGAGGTTTTTGGAATAAAAGAGGGCGACACGCTCATACTTTTTGGGGACAAGGAAAAAGGCATTGCTTTGGCAAAATATGATGACTATATCAAGTTTGCAGAGGCTATTTTAAATGCAAATGGCGGAGGAAAAGATGATTGGAATAAATTCTCTTACTAAAAAGTTTGGCTCTCTAACTGCTGTTAGCGAGGTAAATTTAACCATTAACGACAATGAATGCTTTGCGCTTTTAGGCTTAAACGGGGCTGGAAAAACAACCCTTATCAATATGCTTACGACGCAAATAAATCCCACAAGCGGAGACGCTCAAATAAATGGGTTCGACCTTGTCAAAGACAAAGATAAAATCAGGAAAATAATCAACATTTCACCACAAGAGAGCGCGGTTGCAAAAAATCTCACCGTAAGAGAAAATCTAGACTTAATTGCATCTTTATATGATGTCAAAGACAAAGATAAGGTTATCTCTTCAATAATTGACGAGTTTGGTTTGCGCGAAAAAGAAAATGTTTTGTGCAAAAAATTGAGTGGCGGGCAACTTCGCAGGCTAAGTATTGCCCTTGCAATCATCACCTCCCCTCAAATTTTGTTTCTTGACGAACCGACACTTGGACTTGATGTCAAAGCAAGAAAACTATTGTGGTCAATAATTGAAAAACTAAAAAAGTCTATGACTATCCTTTTAACAACCCATTATCTTGAAGAGGTTGAATTTCTGGCGGATAAAATCGCGATTATAAGCAAGGGCAAAATAAAGGCGGTTGGCTCACCACAAGAAATTATCACTCAGACCGGCAAAGAAACTTTGGAACAAGCGTTTTTAGATTTAACGGAGGAGGAACAATGAAAAAACTTTTTTCTTTGACTAAACGCAATATGAAAGAAATGCTACGCGACCCGCTAAGCCTTGTATTTTGCTTAATATTTCCACTTGTTATGCTGGTGTTAATGCAATTAATATTTACAAGTTTTCAGCCCGCACCAACAAATTTCAAAATAGAGTCTTATGCAAGCGGTATTTGCGTTTTTGGATATACTTTTATTGGAATGTTTGTATCCCTTCAAATAGCGGGAGATAAGAACACATCATTTATAAAACGCCTCAATATTGCTCCAATAAACAAATTTACTTATTATTCAAGTTTTGTTTGCTCCGCTTTGCCTCTTGCAGTGATGCAAACCGGCCTTTTCATGCTTGTTGCCCTTATATTTAAGTTTCCTTTTAATATCAACTTTCTTCTTACTATTTTGCACCTTATTCCGTCAGCGCTTTTGTATATTTGCCTCGGCATAATGATAGGAATAATATGTAGTAACGAGAAACAAACCGGGCCAATTTCTTCGATATTTATCTCTTTGGTTGGAATTTTAGGCGGTGTATTTATGCCATTAAACGGACTTTCAAAGAGCTTTTCAACATTTGTTAATATTTTGCCTTTCTCACATAGCGTGAGTATCGCAAGCGACCTTCACACCCTAGGCGCGGGGGCAATTTATCCACATGTTTTGTACTTACTTCTCTACACCGCCATTTTCGTGGTAGTTTCAGTTATAATAGAAAAGATAAGAGCAAAGAAATGACTGCGTCCTAAAAACGACCAAAAAAAGCACATTTATAGACTGTGTTTAAAAGATATATTTAAAATGAATTATTTAAAAACATATTAAAAACACACGCTAAAACAATTTTATAGATAAGAAAGAGGGATTTTCGCATAAAACTCACCCTCTTTTTTTTATTTTCTTTTCCACTGAGCCCCCGCAAGCAGAATGCCACATACAAATTTTTAACAAAGAAAAGTTTTCAAAATATAATGTTATTAGCGAAATTCTCGCGAGACTTTGCGTACTCATAAATGAAAAATTCTTATAGTTCGCAAACCTGAACGACAAATATTTTGAGGTACTATTAACATGAAAAAAGAATGTGATTACTCTAAACAATTTTTGAAAAACACTTGTGGGGCGTATCCACAACAAATAATTACAGAGCCTTTTTGTTTGAGAGGCTCCACCGGAGCCACGGGCGCAACTGGCGCGACCGGGGCAACAGGCTTAGATGGCGCGACCGGGGCAACAGGAGCCACGGGGAACACTGGTGCAACGGGAGCAACAGGCCCTAGCGGAGAAAATATAGTTATCCGCTCTACTCGCACTCTTCCAGCAGGCGAAATGGCGCGAGTCGAATCACTTCACGAAGGGAACACCGTTTATTTAGATTTTGCCTTGCCAAAAGGCTTTGACGGGTTTAGTGAGACAATTTTGGCTGGTGATGCCACTGCCATAGCGGAAAATGAGCAACCCCGAGTGGAAGATAGGTACGAGGACGATTTGCATTATCTTGATTTCTTTTTGCCAAAGGGTAAGGACGGAGAAAAGGGAGAGGCTGGCGTAAGCGAGACCATTGCCATAAACGGGACACAAACCGTTGAGCCGGGCGAAGATGCAGCGGTGATTGACGACTTTGAAAACAATGTACATCGTTTAACATTTCACATCCCCCGCGGACAGAAAGGTGCGCAAGGTGTGGCAGGGCCTCCCGGCTTGACACCCGACATAAACGCAACAATATATAATCCAAGTTCTCAAATTGTAAAAAATGGCGCCACGCTTCTTTTAAATGAAATAGAACTTAATAATAGTTTTAAAATAGAGGACAGTGCGCTTATATCACCCACAACTGGGACCTTCCTCATAACCTTCTCAGTCAACAATGGTGAGCAAGCAGCGCCCGGAGACTATGTCGGGGTTGCCATAAATGGAGTTCTTGTTACATCAAGTAAACGCCCAATTACCACAACAACCAACACCACCGCGGTTTTTGCAACATTAATAAATCGAAACGATAAAATCACCTTAGTGGCAAATGTGGCACAAGATAGAACCATCACCGCTTCTGGCGCGCCAAGTGCCTCACTATCAGTGATGATGATTGCTTATTAACAAACCTTGCTTTTCTTCGCGCTCTCTTCATCTTCCTTGATATAAAAACTCTCGCGAAAGTCTATCATTCAAAAATTCACACGCTCTTGACGACAAGTTTGCTCTTAAAACGCCCCGCGGCTACCCCCCCCGCCTTTCAAATTGAACCGCGCCAAAAAAAGACGACTTATCAAATCAACTTTCAAAAAATAAAAAGCCTATATTCGCAAAAGAGGTGCTATTCCCGCAACCAATTTCCCCTTATGCAAAACACTCTTACGCAACAAAAAGACAAACCAGGGAACAATGGCAAACCATACAACAAAAAGAAGAGGCAAGCCCCAAGACTTCTCACCGAAATCGTTAAATTTGCCTCTCTTTGTTGAGTACTATCTATTGAAAATGTGCGTATTTTTGTAATTTTTTTATATTTTTTCGAAATTTTTTACCAATTTTCGATATTTTTTGCTCTTTTTCAGTATATTTTGCTAAACTTTACTGTAATTTTGCGATTTTTCTTTCCAATATTTATTTTTATTGTTTAGCCTTTGGCGCACCCTCAATTTTTACGCCTTTTCCTCTTAAAAATTCAATGAGTTCGCCCGCTGTTCCTTGCGACATACCTCTCTGGTCTAAAATGTTGGCTTGTCCTGCACGCTGAATATAGATTTCCACATCATTTACAATTATTTTTAATATGTCTTGATAAGGAAATTCCTCTTCGCCTGAATAAGTGTATTTGCTTGCGCCCTCGTCCGCCTCTTCGGCTTTTATAGCGACTTTGTCATCGTAGAAATCGAAGTTTACAAGATATTTCTTTCCGCCCAGCAACTTTTCGGCATCTTTTTTCATGGCGTCTTTTATTAAATACGCAGTAAGTGGACAACCTATCAGCGCACCAACGCCAATAACCGCAATACCCAAAAACAAATTGACAAGGCAAAGGAGACCTCCCACAACACCACAAAATGCCATGACTAGCACTATGCCATACGCGGTTAATTTTTTGCCTATAAGTTTATTGAATTTTTCAACCGCACTTTTGTCTAGTATGCTTTTATTGCTAAAAAGCGCCTCCATAATTACCCCCTATATTCTCTCGCACAAGCAATCGCAATCGCTCCGTCTCCAATATGGCAAGCAACTTGAAGAGAAAGAGAAGCAATAGCCGAGATTTCCATATCAGGAATTTCCCTTTTTATTTGCTCCGCGAAATCTTTTGCCTTATCTAGGCAATTTGTATAAGCCACAAAAAGTTTCATGCTCTTGTCTTGAACAAAAGAAGCAAATCTTGTTTCAAAGTCTTTTTTCATGGCGTCAATCATTTTTTGTCTTGCAACGCGCTCATTGAGAGTTTTTGCGTAATTATCAAGTTTTCCGCCTTGAATTTGAAGAACTGGTTTAAGTTTTAAAAGAGTTCCAATCATCGCTGCGGCAGGAGTTATACGCCCACCTTTTTTGAGATATTTAAGTGTATCAACCATTATGTAAATAGAAGAATCTTTTTTTGTGGCTTCAAGATAATCTTTGATTTCTTCTCCGCTTTTGCCCTCTTCCGCCATTTTAAGCGCGTCAAAAACTGATTGCTTTTGAGTTACCGAAATGCGTTGATTGTCTGCAACAAAAACCTTGCCCTCATAATCGCGAGCAAAATTGATAGCGGTCTGACAAGACATTGAAAGTGAACTTGACATAGGAATATACACAACTTGGTCATATTCTTTTAAAAGTTCTTCCCACTTATCCACAACTTCTCCAATCGCAGGCATTGAAGTAAAAATTTCCGCATCACCTTTGAGTTTTTCGTAGAATTGCTCATGCGAGAGGTTGATGCCTTCATAATAGTTTTCTCCGTCAATCATAAAAGGCATAGGCATAACATACAATCCTTTATATTTCTTTTCATCCTCAGCAAAAAGACCTGTGTTGCTGTCTGTCAAAATTGCGACTTTCATATTTCCTCCATAACGCTTGTAGTCAAGCGATAAATTTACGATTTTATCTTACCATAATCCGTCAAAAAACGCAAGCAATGAAACAATAAAGCAAAAAATTTACACATAATTATTAGCGCTCTTTCCCTTGACAAAAATTTTTTTATGGTAGATAATTATACTATGAAAAGTTTGTTATCTATTGCAATAATTGTTTTAAGCGCCTTCGCCCCTAACAGCACCGCGTTTGTTTTGGCTTCTAAATGTCCGCTTTACACCGCACCAGATTTTACATCTAGTATTGTTCAGTACGAGGAAGTGGACTATTATTTGTCTCAAAATGACCAGGTGGAAGTAATAAGCACAGATGGTGATTTTGTGCTTGTAAAGACAAGCGAAAATGTTGAGGGGTATGTTTATAAATACTACCTGACTCAAAATCCTTCACAAGAGACATATCCTGTTTTTAATTGCTCGGTAAGAGAAAATTGCCTCGTTTATGACCTTGAAAAAAATCCGACCACTTATGTTGCCGAAAAAAATCAGCGCGTGTTTATCTATAACGGATTTGACAATGTCGAAGGTGGTTACACAGAGGTTCAAATCGTACTTGCTGACGGGTCGCTATATAATGGCCTCATAAAATCATCCTCTCTACGACCAGACGGCGTAAATCGAAATGCAATAATCGCAGTGCCAATTATTCTTGCGGGGATAACGGTTGTGCTTTCCATAGTGTTTATCGGCAAAAAGAAGAAAAAACGCAAAAAACTGGCAGTGAAAATTGAAAAGTAGCCTCTCTCCTTGCTAAAATGCTGGCAAGGAGATTTTTATGGAAACAATATTTTTGAATATAGAAAAATTAAAAAAAGAGGTGTGGGCAATCTCAAAAAAGAAAATTCCCACCCTCGAAGCACAAATTGAAGGGCTTGGCGGAGTTGATGTAAGTGAACTCACAGCCACTTTGCAAACCCAGCAAACAGCGCTAAACAATTTGTCTAGTAGCCTAGACTCACTTTCGGCATCACAAAGCGAAAGTCAAACAAAAATAACCGCTCTTGAAAGCAAGGCGGAGACTCATGATGCGGACATTGAAACATTGAAAAGTTCGCTAAAAAACACAAACAAAACACTTGACGAACTCTCAGACCTCGTTGCATCTCATACAACTTCTATAAATTCGCTTAACACAACCGTGGCCGACAACACCTCGGCGATTGCAAGCAACGCCTCCAACATTTCAGCAAATGCCAGCGCGATAACTTCGTTGCAAGGCACAGTAAGCGCGCAGGCAACTTCATTAAGCACACTTCAAAGTCAAGTGGACACGCTTTCTTCAAATGTATCATCCAACACTTCCAGCCTTGTTTCAGTTACCGAAAGCCTAAACACCCTCACCACCCGCGTAGACAATTTAGAGACTGGCGCGACCAACCTTTCAAACTCAATCACAACCATAAACGGGCAAATTTCAACTATTCAGTCAAACGCAGAAACCACAACCGCCACCGCAAACCAAGCACTAACTCTTGCACAAAGTGTTAAAGAAACAGTCGACAACTTAGACACTTCTGGTGGGACTGGCGGAGGCACACAGGCCCCATGCTTAAATGGAGTTTTGATTTATGATATGCGCTCCACAGACGAAAGTATAAATTGCGGTTATACTACTGGGCTTCAATATCACAACAAAGTTACGGTAGATTTAACGCCATATAGATACCTCAAAATCTTCACAGTATTCAGTAACAGTTATGAGAACCAAATGCTTATAGACATAAAAAACAAAAAAGGATTTCTTTTTACCAGCGTGTCATGGGTTACAAGCACGGGCTTAGATTTTATAAGGGTTAGAGTCCCAAGCACCCTAAACTTTGTAATGCTTGAAACTTATGGTGAAGTGTTGCTTGATAGTATCGACCTATCATTAACGATTGCCGACCCAGACAAAAGAGCAAGCTTTATAATAAGTAGAATAGAAGGAATAGTTTAAATCCCCCAAGTAGTTGTTCAAAATAGTGCACTATCTCAATCTTCCCCAAACTAAATATTAAATGTTATAATCAAATTTTAAATGTTTAAAAAAACAAAAAAGTCCTTGAATATAGCAATTCCCCAAGTTCATGCTATATAACGAGGATTTTTTATTTTATATCTTTTGAAGTTGTTTTATAACAACTGTAACAAGTGGAGTTATCATATAAGATGAGGTCATTGTTTGCTCCTTGCGTCCAGCTAGCAAAAATAGTGGTCTAACATGAAGATTGACAAGTTCATACTCTTTGGAAACATCATCTATTTTCACAATTCCTTGCCCTGAAATATTGTGTGGCACTTCGTTGTAACTCCAATCATTAACACCGGCAAGGACATTATCGCTATCGACTTCTCTAAATCCAACCGCAACAAAGTCAGCATTTAAATCAAATTTATCTTGTGAAATCTTTGTGTAAGCGCTAAAAGTGAACCCAATTTCATAAACCCCCGCTTCTTTGAAAAGAATCGTGCTGTTTTCTTTGTCAAGAGTGATGGGACTTTCAAGCGAAACTTCGCGTTCTTCCAAAATTGGAAGCCTTCCTCTACTTGGCACTTCAAAACCACCATTGTATATTACAAAGTCAGGGCTTCTTAATGTAAAAAGATACGCGCTTTTTATTTCGCCATAACCAGTATCACCCTTGTCTCCCTTTTCGCCTTTCTCCCCTTGCAAATATCCTTGGTCAATCCACTCTCCACTTGCGCTGTCAAAAACAAACATTTTTCGAGGCGCACTTTCTCCAACCAAAAAGGCTGTTCCATTTAAAGGGGTTTTAGGCAATAGTTCTTCACTCGCAACAATTCCATCTATTTGAAGCCCTCGTCCAGTTGCACCCATAGGCCCTGCTGGACCAGTTGCACCGATAATGCATTTTATCTCCTCCGCTCGGCGATTTACACACTTTTTAAAACAGCAAAAACTCTTTAAACAATTCATTTTATCCTCCGCATAATTACTTTGCTCTATTGAAAAGCCCTTTCATTTCATTGTATTTAAAGTTTTGCCCAAGGGTGAATTTATTCTCTTTGTGGTGAAAAAAGTCTCTCTAACGGATGCGTTTCCCCTTTTAAAATTTTCTCCACAATTTCAATTCCAAACATAGAATTTATAATTCCATTTGCGCCACAACTAAAAAAGTTGATTACTCCATTTTTATCTCGTCCAATTATACCCAAATTGTTTTTTGTCGTTCCAAATGCACCACAAAATTTGTATTCCACTGAAATCTCATCTTTAAAAAGCGGAAACATTTTTTGTAGAGAGGCTTGCAGTTTGCCATACGCTTTTTCTGCCTTTTTTGCAGAAATAGCACCTTTCATTGGAGTATCTTCTCCGCCATAGATAATTTTTTCATCAGGCAAAAACCGCATATAGTGATAAGGCTCTAAGCAATCTTGAACCAAAGCATCATTTCGCTTAGCCATATCTCCCAAAGGCTTGGCAACAACTGAGTAAGAAACAAATCTCTTGCAGAGCCTGTCCGCATCTGGCGCTAAATCAAAATTAAAACCAGTCGCCAAAATAACCTCTTTGCAGTAAATACTATTTCCAAAAGCGGTTTTGCACACAAATCTATCTCCGCTCTTTTTTATTTCAGAAATCTTTGTATTTTCAAAAATTCTATTTTGGTTTGACGAGTTTTGAATTAACGCTTTGTCAAAAAGATATGGGTCAATCTCTGCCCCTCCATTTGGACACAAAATACCCATGTCGACTTTAAAACTAAACGGAGAATTTTCACGCGTGATAAATTCGCACGGAAAACCATTTCTAATCCTAAAATCATATTCTTTTTTGATTGCACGCCTATCTAAAAAGCAATTTGAATACAAAAAACTCTCTTTTCTTTTAAAATGACAATCACTTTCGAGCCTGCGAACCAACCTCTCCATTTTGTCAATGCCATATATCCCCGCTTCATAGACGCGAACAACCTCCTCTTGCGATAAATAAGGTTTAAGTTCATCCGCAAAATCATCAAGTTGATATTCTAGCAGACTCGTTGCAAGGGCTGTCGCTCCATAACCTAGGCGCGAATTGTCCACAAGCACCACATCATAATTTTGCGATAAAAAATAGTTGGCCACAGCGCCATCAACACCTCCGCCCACTATTAAAATTTCGCAAGACAAATCAGCGTCAAGGTATGGGTAACTTTTTATTTTTTCATTTTCAGCCACAAAATATGGCACGCCTTTAACATATTCCATACTTAATTATCTCTATTTAAGCCATTTTTTAAACTTTTTTCTCGCTTATTAAGGGTTTTGACACAAATTATCTTTCTTGCATAAATTGTGTAAGGAGGATTTATGACTTGTTTTAAAAATATATGTCCTCGTCCATGTAGTAGAAACGACTTTTTTGTCGGCACAATATTAAAAGGCGAAAAAGGTGATACCGGCCCTGCGGGTCCTGCCGGGAAAAGTGGACGAGGGTTGCAAATAGATGGCACAGTTTCAAGTGTAAAAGATTTGCCAGTTGCGCCACAAAACGGAACTGCATTTTTCGTGGGAAACGACAATCCAAAGACTTTGTATGTTTATGATGATGCAACAAAACAATGGTTAAGCGAAGGCTCTCTCCAAGGCGAAAAAGGGGACAAAGGAGAACCGGGCGAAAAGGGAGACAAAGGTGAGAAAGGCGAAAAAGGTGATAAGGGCGAGCCCGGCTCACCAGCAAAAAATATAGTAAATGCCAATTATCTTGTAACATTGCGCGACCCTTCTTTTGTCATCCCCGAAGACGGACTTGAAGTCGCATCTGGCGGACGCCTTCCAATAAAAAATATTCATGGCAGAAGCACTCGCGAAGGGGTCGTCAACCTTAACGCTGACGAAAACACAATAACCTTCCTCGAAACGGGCGTCTATGAAATTATTGTTACTGTAAATGGGTATGTAAAATTTACAAATCAAGACTATAACATAAAAACAGATTTTGCTTCCATAGGTTTTAGAGAGGTTGATTCAGACAATGTTTATGTAGGCGCAAATGATTACAGCCCTTTGCAAACTCCGCATAATATAACTATGATAGGACTTTTGCAAGTCGCTGACAACAGCGTCCCTTACGAAATAGTAAACTTGCAAAAGAAACCACTTTTTATTGCGGGAGGCGAAAAGACTGAAACATTAACCAATTCATACTTCACCACCCCGATATTAACAATGATAATAAAAAAATTATATTAACTAAACTTATCTCTAAACCCCATCTTTAACAACTTGATTTATCAAAAAACCAGCCTATTTTGGTGCAAGCGTAAAGCCTGCTTCAATTAGACTGGTTTATTTTTCAAAGAGACTCTTGCGCCTATCTTATTGACGCAAACATAAACATATCATGATAGCCGTCCTTCAATTTTATATATGCTTTTAGCACTCCTTCTAGGTTCATCCCGCATTTCTCCATAACACGCTTTGAAGCAATGTTATTAACAGCGCAACCACCCTCAAAACGGTTGACATTCATTTCGTTAAAAGCGAATTCTTTAACACATTTTAACGCCTCTGTCATATACCCATTTTTAGTAAATCTATTATCTATCGCATAGTTAAACATAACGCTATCATTTTTCAGATTCACATTGAAGTTTACTGCTCCAATGATTTGCCCTGTGCTTTTAAGCGTGATTAACCAATTATAGTAATTTTTATTTTTGTATTTTTCGTTAATGTTTTCTAGCGCTCTTTTTTCTTCTTCCAAAGTTACCGGATTTTTATTTGTATAATAAAGAAATTCCTCTTGATTTACGAACCCTTCAAAAAGTTCTTTTGCGTCCGTTTCCTTAAATCTTCTTAAAACAAGTCGTTCCGTTTCTAATTGTTTGGTCCCTATTTCATTCATTAAATATTTCCCTTTATATAGTTATTTTATTGCCAAGTATAAATTACAAAGCACGCGCTTCGTTTTCTTTTAAATCTTTATATTCATTAGGTGTTCCAGCCTCGCAAAGCGCATCCGAATTGAATTTTGGATTTCGATTTAATTTTTTAATGGTGCGGGAGATGGGAGTCGAACCCACATGACTTTTTTAATAGTCATTAGAACCTGAATCTAACGCGTCTGCCATTCCGCCACTCCCGCATATAATAAATATTGAAAGAATTTTAAATTTACAGCACAATAAGTTTTCTAGATAGCAGGCGGGATGGCAGGCGCAGTCTGCACTAGGAGAAACAAAGTTTCGACGCATCGCAAAACTTCGCTCATTCAAAGGAAGTTGTCTCTTTCACTTTTTAAGGAAATAATCTTTACTTAGATATTCCGCCACTCCCGCATATAATAAATATTGAAAAGATTTTAAGTTCGCAACACAGCATTTTATAATGCTTTCATGTTTAAATATTATCAATATTTTTCTATTGTGCGTTGCAAAGCAATTATAGCACAACCAGATAGAAATTTAAAGTCTTTTTGCTGGTTAGATTTGTATAATCGACAAACTTTTGATTGGTTTACACAAGCATATTCATTTTTATAAAGAAAAATATCGCTAAATTTACGAAATTTATCCGTTTTTGCGATATTTTTGCTTTAAATAACATAATTTTTGTTTTTTAAGAAAGTTTTACATCTATTAAAATAGCAGTTGGCACATCCCCTACTTTAACTTTATCTGAGATTTCGTAGCCAGCGATTGCGTATATTTCATTTCCAGAAGCAAGGACAGGAATAAAGTCTCGTTTGCGTTGTGGAATTTTTTTATCTATCATATAAGATTTAAGCTTCTTTGTTCCGCCCCCAAACTTTGTAAATACATCGCCATCTTGTCTAAATCTCCAAACCGCATCCTTTGGAAGCAGTCTGTAATCAAGGAGTAATTGACCTTCACCGCAAGTCATATCTTTTACTCGCTTTACTATAACTTTCCCAAATCCCGGAACTTCAAACTCTCCGCACTTAAAATCACGCTCAAAATTTGGTTTGTCTTCATGTTTGTTGTATATAGTAAGGTAGTCATATTCCTTAACCGCAACAGCCTCATAAGGAAGAGTAATTCTTTTCCCGTTTTCACCTTTAAGGGCGAGGTCTTTTATAAGCAAAATATGTTTTCTTTCTATATCTTGATTAATTCCGATAGACTTAAATGCTTTGAATATAATTCTACTAATTAACGCATTATCAAAAAGGAAGTAAGAAGAAGGGATCTTTACTGCTTTGCCTTCTTGAATTAGAGCATCTTCAAATATTTGTTTGTTGATAAACTCATCATCTTCTCTAACTGACTCAGCAAAGCCCACGATTGCACTTTCAGCATTTGGCCACCTTGACTTAATTTCTTTCATAATAACATGACGAACAAAATTTCTGTTATAACTTGTATCAACGTTTGTTTGGTCCTCGCGAAAATCAAGTCTATTTTCATCAAGATAATCTAAAATGTCTTCTTTTGATACATTTAAAAATGGACGGACATAAATTTTGTCAGAAATTGGGCTCATCCCTTTTGCCCCAGCAACGCCCGCACCTCTAAAAATGTGCATTAAAATGGTTTCCGCTTGGTCGCTTATGTGATGTGCAAGAGCAATCTTATCTACAAGGCCTTTTTGATAAAGAGATTTAAAAACACCATATCTAGCATCTCTTGCCGCGGTTTCCAAACTTATATTTCTTTCTCGTGCAATTTTTGGCGCGTCTACTTTAAACTTATAAAATCTAACCCCCAACTCTCTTGCTTTTTCGCGAACAAAGTCAGCGTCCATATAACTATTTTCTCTTATGCCATGATCTACATGAATAGCAACAACTTCTATATCAAATTTTTCTTGGTTGGTTGCGAGAAAATGAAGAAGCGCCATAGAATCACTGCCTCCGCTACATCCAACGCCAACAGTTTCCCCGCGTCTAAACAATTTGTTTTTCTTGATAAAGTCATCAATGTTAATCATATCGCCTGCTCCCTTGCATTGTTTTTTCTAACAACAAAAATTTTGATTTGGTCATCAAGCCCTCTTCCATAAGATATATTTTTGTTACTAGGCTAACACCTTTTTACATAAAAATGTTTTCTCGTTAAAGAAAACATTTTCGTTTTGCCCTATGATTATACATTAAATATTTTATTTTCGCAAGATGTTTTATTAAAAATAACGATTTTTTTGATAAAAAACGCGTATTTTTTCGATGTTTTTACTATTTTTGTCTCTTTAAAAGATTTTTACAACAATAACTGTCATGTCGTCCACCGCATAACCATTGTTATTTGCTATCGCTTTTGACAATATTTCATCAGCATATTCTTGGGGGTTAGCAGTCTTGATTGTGTAAAGAAAGTCTCTCATATCCTCATCACTTCCAAAGGTATCAACCACCCCGTCAGATGCCATAACAACAAACTGCTTATCACTCAAAACCACTTTTTTAGTAAGAGGACTGACATCAGGCAAAACACCAACAGGCAACGCCCCGCTTTCAATAATTTTGCAGTCTTCTTTTCCACGGATAAAAGAAGAGGAACTCCCCATTTTAACAAAATCCGCAATCCCATTTGTTAGGTCAACAACGCAGATATCAATAGTTGAAAAAATGTCATCTTTTTCAAGGTTTAAAAGTTTATTTACCGATGATAAAATAATTTCATTGTCGAACCCCGCCTTATAAAAATTTTCAACCAAGCTTATTGCTCGCTCCGACTTGTGCCCCGCTTTATCGCCATTACCCATGCCATCACAAATTGCAAATATGAATTTATCACCATCAAGCCTTTCAATACAATGGCAATCTCCCGAAGTTGTATTGCCAGTCTTCGGCGAAGATGCCAGTCCAAAAATACAATCAAATTTGGGGCTCGTTTTCATCAGCACATTCACAAGCCCTAACCTTGGCGATGGACAAGACTCAAATATTGACATCTTCCCGCCACAAATCTTAGAGGTTACCTCTTGCAATTTTAATTTGTTGACATCCTCTTCCCTAACAACAAGGCTCGCCATCGAGGAGCGTGTATCTTTCTCATAAATCAAGGCATCTGTGCAAATAATGTTAGAGGCGGACAACTCTTCGATAAGCCTATCTTCACGCTTTGAATCAAACGAAATCTCGGTTTCAACCTCACTCGCAAGGTCTCTCATGATTCCAGCCATTCCTTCAAGCTGGTCTGAAATCAGCAACTTGCTTGTATCGACATTGCCAACAAGAAGTGAGTAAGATTTGTATTGGGCAGTGAGAGTATTAATTTGCCCTATTAAACTGTTTACCCGACCGCAACGCGAAGACAGATAACTAGGAAAATCAAGAATTGTAACCTTTCCTCTTTCAAACGCTATCGACAAAAGGTCCTTAAAAATCTTTTCGCTGTCCTCGCTGAAAGTTCGATGACAATGCTTGGCTTCTGGGCACCCCTTACAAACACAGTTTTTAAGTTCCTCAAAGAGCATGGTTTTAACCTCTTCTTCACTTGACGCGCGCTTAATAAGCCCCTTAAAAACATGGTTCATTTCATTAAAGACTTCACTGAGTCGCCCCAATCGCTTGTGCAAAATCTCACGGTTTCTATTGACCACATTTTTAACCGCCAACCTGTCTCCATTTTCTCCCATAAGCACTTCAACGCCCTCAAAGATACTTTTAGGTAGCAAAAGAAAAATTATACAAGACACAATCACAGGGATAAATTCAAGGAAATATGTAGAATAATAAAGTTTAAAATAATAAACACACAGCATTTCCCCTGCAATAAGCGCTAATGCTGGCAAAAATTTATTTTTAACTCTGAACATTGCAAGGCACACCGCCCACAAAATTATCGGCGCAACAAACACAGGATTGCCCGCGCGCAGAAGAGTTCCCAGCGCCATAATGATTGCAAATATGTTGGCTTTCGCCATGCTTGATGAGCAACTTATCACCAAAAGCAAAAGTGCCACAACAAGTTTTAGAACTGAAAAGCCATATATGTCGCAAGAAACCAGCCCATCACTTATTGCCATAAGCACAATCCCTGCCGATACTTTCTCAAACACAGCAAGTGAATACCTTCTTCCTTTTAAGATAAGTGGCTCGAAAATTTCAATGGCAAAATAAAGGAAACAAAGCCCCAGCAGTATTGTTGCGATAATGATGACTGGGCTTACACATTTTATAATTGAAAACGCGACAAAGGCTGTTTGGCTTAACCCACAAAACAAAAATATCTCCCATTTCTTCATAGGCTTTTTCAGCGCATAGTGTATGTAATAAGGTATGGCAAGCAAAGCCACCGTACACACCATTTGCACAGTCCCTTGCCAAGAAAGATTGTTAAGCACAAATCCAACTGAATAGGCAGGCAAAATTATGTAAGGCTTTTGGTTCGCCCATGCAAGCGCAAATATCATGGAAAAAGCAAAAGGGAAAATTTGACCATAAATGCAAGCCCTAGACAGCACAAAAAACAGCGCCGAATATCCCGCGAAACTTACTAGCACCCCCACGTTTCCTCTCATATTCACCTCTTTGCAAAACAATTTTAGTGCTTTTCAAACAAAAAAGACGAAATTAAAATTGAGTTATTTCGTCTTTTTTTTGTCGTTTTTGTTTTTTTATAGCGAATTTCTTTTTTCTTCAATTAATTTTAAAATTTTGTTTACTGTTTCGTCTATTTCAACATTGTCTATTGCTATGTCGTAATCTTTCTTATAGTCGCGTTCCATCTTGCTCCTAGCAAGCCTAACTTTAATTCGGTCCTCGCTTTCCCCTCTGTTGCGAAGCCTGTGTTCAAGTTCCTCGTTTGACGCATCTAAAAATATAGTGATTACAGGACACTTGCCAGCAAAATGTTTTACGATTTTTTCGCGACCATGGACATCAATGTCTCTTACAAAATCAGTGTCTTGGTTGTTGATAACTCGGTCAAGCGCACTGTTTAAAATTCCGTAATAGTTTCCATGCACATCTTCATACTCAAAGAAGTCGCCTCTTTCAATTCCTTTTTCAAAGTCTTCCCTGCTCATAAAAATGTATGTGTTGTTGTCTTTGTCTGTTTCTCTTGGCGGACGCGTTGTCCCCGAAGACATATCTAAGATTTTAATGCGCTTGTCGCGCTTTGCCAGCTCCTGCATAATGGTGTTTTTTCCGCTTGCCGAAACCCCTGAAAAAATGATTAACATATTTGCCCCCTAATGTGTTGACACAAATATAACATTTCTTGCAAAAATTGTCAAATTATTAAAAAAGAAAAACCAAAGTTTCTTTGGGGAAATGTGGATAAGTGGACAAACGCTTAATAGGTTATGGCAACTCATGCGCTGTCGCTAGAAGTTCGCTTTTATTGAAAAAACGCGATTACGCCCGCCAAGATGTTGTAACACATATTTTCTCGATAAGCATCACTTAAAAGATTTTGTTCCTCTTCCGGGCAAGACAAGAAACCACACTCTATAAGCACCGCAGGCATAGACGAATAATTTAAAACGAAATAATCTCCAACAGAAACATACTTGCGCGCATTTGACAGACTTTTACAGAGAGATGTTTGGATAGATTTTGCAAGTTCAAAACCACTTTCACTACCTTTTGCGTAAAACACATGAGCTCCTTGTGAAGATGGCAAGGGAAAACTGTTCATGTGAATGCTAATCATAAGGTCCGCCCCCGAATTGTTGATAATTTGCTTCCTCTTTTCCATTTCACTTTTCTTTTTGTTTGGAGCACTTTCGTCATACAAACCATTCATATCACTGCGAGTCATAACAACTCTCATTCCAAATTCTTCACATAACCCTTTAAGAGTCTCGGCATACTTCAAATTGAGTTCACTTTCAGTAACCCCAGTTTTTACACCGCAGGCACCTCCATCACGACCACCATGCCCAGCATCAATCACAATAGTGTGAACAGGCTTGGGCGACGCGCTTGACTTAATAGAAAAATATGTGGCACAAAAAACACACACAATCAAAACAATTGCAAGAAAAATGGCGCAATGCGACTTTTTTATCGTTAAAAATTTAAGTTTCATCAAGGTATTTTATTAAATAATTACAAAATAAATGCGAAAAAATGGCACACTTTCTTGCAATCCTGAAAATTTCCATGATATAACCTTTGCCAAAGACACAAAAGTCTTATGAAAATAAGGAGGAAATGTGATAAAAAACGAACAACTAAGTTCACTTTTTTCTTTTGAAGAGAATGAAAACAATTACGAAGAAGAAAAGCGAAAAAAGAAGCAAAAACTCGTAAGAAATGAGTTTGAAAAATGCGGCATATATGGGATGCCACTAATTAAAAAACAAAATATTGACTTAGAAAAAATTGAACTTCTAAGTTATTTAAAGGTAAATGATGAAGAAAATAAAAGTAAAACGATACATTTCTTTACATACGATTGGAATTTTGAAAATGTTTATGAAAAGCCAGAACAAGCATTTGAAAAATTAGACAAATACTATGCCTTACTCACCCCAGAATTTAGCACCTATAAAGATATGCCACTTGCAAGGCAAATTGACAGTGTTTTCAAAAATCGTTGGTGTGGAGCATTTTGGCAAAAACAAGGTATGCTTGTCATTCCGACAATTTCTTGGGGCTCTTATGGTTGTTTTGATTTCTTTTGTGATGGTGTTGAGGAAGGTTCTGTTGTGGCAGTTTCTACCTACACGAGAGAAGATAATAAAAAAGGCTTTATGGAAGGGTATGAAATAATGATGGAAAAAATAAAACCTAGTGCAATCATTTGCTATGGCACCCCTTTTGAAGAAATGAAAGGAAACATTAAAGCAATTGACCCTTACAACAGCGAAGAACTTATCAAAAAAATTGGACTTGCTGAATTTATGAAAAAGAAACTTGCTGGCGAGTTATACCCCGAAATTTAGGAGAAAATTATGGAAGAATTTAAACTTACAATAAATTTGCTCCCAAAAGGAGCATGGGGAAACGATTTTAGTAAAACACTTGTCAAAAAAGATTGGGACAAACTTCGTGAAATTGCACTTAAAAGAGCAAATGGAAGATGTGAAATTTGTGGGTATGAATCGGAAGACCTTGATATTCATGAAGAATGGGTATTTGACGTAAATAAGAAAACACAAACATTGAAACATATCAAAGCAATTTGTTCACGCTGTCATGGAGTTAAACATTTCAAAAATTCAGTTAGGCTTGGTTTTGGTGAAGAAGCAGAAGAACATTTTATGAAAGTTAACAACTGCTCAGAAATGCAATTTGCATCTCACCTTAACAAAGCATTACTTGAATATGAAGAAAGAAACAAAGTTTTTCGCTGGAAAATAGTTGCAGACTTAGAAAAATTCGGTGGAAAAAGTATTGAAGTGAAACAAAATAATATCCCACTTATAAAAAATCCTTATGAAAATGTGGTATGGGATAAAATTTCGTATAGTGATAAGAAAAAATTATTTGCTATCACAAAAAATGGTAATTTAATAGGTGCACCAAAAATTGTTTCTATTGATGTAAACAATTATCAAGGTGAAATTGAAATAAAATCACTCTTCGCCGATAGAATTGAATGGTATTTAGATAATCAAAGGACAAAAACAAAATATCACACTGCTGGACTTTTTACATCCAAACTAAAAGTAAATGATTTGTTTGGTAAGCAATTAAAATTTAAACTTATTGGAATTGGTGGCGGATTATCATCTAAACCGTTTGAACTTTTGCCACAGGAGGTGCTACAATGGGAATGTGTAAACCAAGTGGTGGAATAAGTAGCCACACTGGACGAGTTGGTTCTTTGCCTAGGTTATGGTTGCCAAATACTAGAATAGATTTGTATGATGAAAATGGAAATTTGTTACAACAAGGATGGTATGGACCAGATGGAAGAATAATTTGGTATCGTGATTGGTCGCATGGTGGCGGAGACCATGAGTGGCCACATGACCATTATGTCAACTGGGGTAATCCGAAAAATCCTAGACCTCCATATATTGGTCCAAATGGCGAAAAAACTAGCTCTAATTTTTGTTAAAGGAGTAAAACATGAAAATTGAAAAAAGCTACGAAAAAAAATGTGAAGTTTGTGGGGAAATAATAAAAGTTGATATTTATGAACAAGGCAAATGTAAAAGTTGTGGTTGGTTTAACTGTTTTCTTAACGAAGAAAATCCTGATGATGTAGCATTACCAAATACTCTTTCTCTCAATAGAGCACGTCAACTTTACAAAGAAGGCAAACCTTTTGAACTAAGTCTTAACGATTTTATTGATGCCCTATTTAGTTATGGAGAAATGCAGTTTGAATACGATGGAACATATTATGCGGTTGAACTTGTCGGGAAAAGCAAAGATGTTGTTGAGATTCAACTTTATAATTCAAAAACTAGAGAAATGTTTCTATTCAAATCAAAAGAAGATTTTAAGAACAATGCTAAAGTTGAGGGGAAATTATTAAAAGATATTTGGGATGAAACAACAGATAGATATTGGTTACAATAAATTTTTTAAAAGAGCATATCAGATGATATGCTCTTTTTTATTTCAAAAACTTGTGTGTCCTAACTTGACATCGCGACCACCATGCCCAGCATCAATCACAATAGTGTGGACAGGCTTAGGAGAATTGATTGAAATCGCCCTCGGCAAGAAACAGGCAGTTATTGCTACTATTAGGGAGAAAATCAAGCCAATAAGCATCTTTTTACGCAACACTATACTTTTAAAATGTATTTTTCTCATAAAATAATATATTTTGCAGTATTGCAAATATAACTTAAAGTCCGCCTCCACCAAACAAAAGTCTCTCCCAAGCGCCCGCTATCAACCCAAAAACGCTTCTAAAATATCCAGCCTGACAAAAACACTTCAAAAACGCCAATCGCTCCTGCCACACAACACAGCCCAAGCGACCAAATAAGCACAAAAAAGACTGGAAAAACTTTTTTCCAGTCTTTTTTGTTTTGTCAAATTTGTTCTCTTCGCTCTACAATAATGTTTGGCGAAATTATGATCTAGTCCAGTCTTGGTTAGAGTACAGTCCACCATGCTTAATCCATGTAGCATTTTGTGTCGCATTGGTTACGCTGATCGAACCTACTCCATCTACGCGCCAACCAGATTTGTTCTTAAATGTTACAGACGATAATTGAGTGCAACCCGCAAATACCTGTCCTTGAATAAATGTTACATTCGCCGGAATTGTGATTGAAGTAAGTGCGCTCCAACCGAATGCTGCTTTTTCAATTCTAGTTACAGTTGATGGCAATGTAATAGATGTTAAGGTGTGTTTCCCCGAGAATGCCCATGCACCTATAATTTTGACTCCGTATGGAATTTGAGAGTTATAGCACCCTCCAACCACTTTCATATTAGATTTTTCAATTATACAGTTTCCAGAACTATAATAAGTAGTATTAGCCCCATCTACTTCCATTTTAGATAATTGTGGGTTGTCCACAAAAGCCGTTATGATCGATGTGACAGTTGAAGGAATATAAAGTGATTCAATATTTGTTGCTTTTAACGCGTCATCATTAATAATTTTCAATCCTTCAATAAGTGTTAACGAAGACATCTTGCAACTTTGGAATGACCTAACGCCAAGTTCCGTAACGGTTGATGGAATGATGACAGATGTCACATTTGCACAATCCTTAAATCCCTCAACATCAATTTTTGTCACAGTGTAAACCGAACCAGAATAATAAACCTTATTAGGAATGACAATTTGTCCAAAAATTGATGTGCTCTTTGCTTTAACCGAACAAGTCTTCGCAGAACTATTGTAATTTGTAAATGTGAGTGAAGAATAAGCCGATTCTTTTCTTACCCATTCATAATCTTTATATGTACCAGTAAGATATGTAGCATTAGTTGTCGAATTGCTAAGATTCAACGCTGAGGTGGTACCCGCATACCAATCGTTTTGTTTTTCAAATCTAACACTTGTAAGCGCACTACTTCTTTGCGGGTCAGAAGTAGCAAATGCATTGACACCAATATTCGCAACGCTTGCAGGTATGACAACATTGTTGATTTCAAAACTGTTCATGAACGCTCTTTCTTCTATCACAACCAATGTTGAAGGTAGATAGATAGATTGAATAGCTGATTCGGCAAACGCACCATATTTGATTTCAACTGCACCCATAACATTTACAGAATTTAATTGACTAGTCTGATAGAATGCCCACTCATCAATAATCTTAACATTTTCAGGAATGGTTATATTCTCGACAAGTTGTCCTCTAAATGCGCCATAACCAATCTTTATAACACTTGAATCAATAATTGTGTTTTTGCAACCAAGAATAAGGGTATTGGTAGAAATTTCAATTATAGAATTAGTCTCTCTGCCAGAAGGCCCCACACTCTTATAAGTGCTATTTCCTAAAGCGACCTCAATAGTTTCAAGACTCGTGCCTGAAAATGCATAATTCCCAATACTATTTATAGTTGATGGAATATATATTCCAGTAACCTTTGAGCAGTCTTTAAATCCTTGAGCCACAATTTCTTTTACTTCATAAACGCCGCTATTATAATATTTCACGCGTCCAGGAATTCTGATATCTCCAGAGATTGATGTACCGCTAGCCGCAACACTACATGTCTTTGCGGTGCTATCATAGTTGGAAAATTTAAAGTCTGTAAATGTAGATACCTGGGCTACCCTCTCCCATGAATAGGCAACATAAGTAGATTTAAGATAAATTGCATTTGTTGATGCATTAGTAACTGTAATAGAGGTAATCGTATTAGTCCCATTTCTGCAACACCAAGACTCTGTATCCTCAAATGTTGCACTAGTAAGCATTGTCCCGCTAAACGCATATTTGCCAATTTCCAAAATACCACTTGGAATTGTGATTGATTTTAGGGCAGTGCATCCAGCAAAGCAATATTCAGGAATATATTTCAAGCTTGTACCAATAGTTACACTTGAAAGCCTTGTGCAGTCTTGGAACGCAGATGCCCCAATTGTTTTGATGTAGGAGGCATCTGTTAAATCTATATTAGTTATAGATTTGCAATTTTTAAACCCGTTATCCACAATTCTGTATACATAATATATTTTTTGATTATAGCAAACTCTTTGTGGAATTGTTATCTCTCCAGAAATAGTTGTGCTGGCGGCCGAAACCGAACAGCTCTCAACCGAATCGTTAAACTCACTAAAGGTCAATTTTGGATATTCATCTGTGGTAGGTACGCGATACATTCCATTTGCGTATTTTTCAGAGATCACACTTGGTGCAGTTGAAGGATCTTCAAGCCTTGCAGAATCTATTGCGTTGCCAACACCATCAAACCACCCTTTGGTTTTTTCAAAAGTTGCAGTGCTCATGTATCCACCATAAGCAAATGCATACTCTACAATTCCGGTAATACTTGCAGGAATAAACAAATCGTCAATGGATGCTTGAAAAGCTGCGAAAGATCTTATACTTGTTACATTATAAAATTTCCCATTGTAATACACCATTGAAGGAATTGCAATATCTCCAACATTCTCTGATTCAGATGTTGTTGCACCGCTGACACTTGCGGTTTCAAAGGAATCATTATACTCAAATGTAAACAATTCAAACACTTTGGTTTTCGTCCATGTATAAGACATATATGTGCCTGTTAAATATATTGCAGCTGCATAACTCGAGGATAGTGCTCCTTCAATTGTAGTTTTATTAGTTCCATCGCTTACAGTCCATCCATTTATATCTTCAAAGGACACACTTGTAAGGTTTGGTGCTCCTTCAAATGCATGGGCGTCGATTCTCGTTACACTTGCAGGAATAGTGAAAGATTCAAAGCCAGCCCAACCAAAGGCGTAAGTTTCAATGGCTGTGATTGTGCTTGGCAGGGTTACATCCACTTGGATTCCTCCAAACGCACCCTCGCCAATGATTAAAGCCCCTTCTGGGATAACCGATGTAGGACACCCTTGAACAACTTTCATTGTTGCTCCTTCTACAATAGTGTTCCCACTAGCGAAATACCTTCCATTACCATTTTGAACAGTCAAGGTCTCAAGTCCCCACATGTCATTCATCGCACCAGGAAGAATATTTGTAACAGTTGCTGGGACATTTAGACTTGTAACAGAATTGCAATATTTAAATGCATTCGCCTCAATCGTTGTAAGTCCTTCTGGAAGAATGATTCTAGCCATATTTCTACATTCATTGAACCCTTCTTGTTTAACCGAAGTAACATTGTATACATTGCCAGAATATCTTGTCTTCGCTGGAATTATAATTCCACCTGTAATATCTTTTGCATTGCTGTTAATATATACTTTAGCGGTATAGTTTGTGGTGTTATAATCATAACTGAATATGTTTTTATCTACCCATGTCCAAGTTCTATCATTATATGTTTTAGTTAAATATTCTGCCGATTGTGGTGCAGGAGTAGTCGTATCAACATAGTCATCTCCCGCCTTCCAGCCATAAGCTTTTTCAAATGTTACTGCGATAAGTCCCGAACCTCTAAATGCATACGTTCCAATACTTGTCACACCGCTTGGAATTGTGATTGATTTAAGACCTGTGCAGCCTTGAAATGCTTGAATTCCAATGGCGGTTGTTGAATCTTTAATAACTGTGTTTTTGCAACCCAATACTAAAACATTTTTCCCTTTAGAATAAAGCCCATTTTCATAACTGTAGAATTTTGTATTCTCTGCGGCAACTTTTATTGATTCAAGTCCACTGCAATTGAAGAATGAACTAGTATAAATAGTGGTTATACTTTCAGGTATTGTGATTCCTGTAAGTTTTGTTGCGTTATCAAACCCGTGCACATCAATCTCTGTCACAGTGTATAGCGTTGTTGTGCCATTTTTAACAACCTTGCTTGGAATTTCCTTATTCCCAGAAATTGTGCTTACATCTCTTGCTTTGACTGAAGCAGTTTTTGCTGTGTCATTAAATGTGAATGTGAAATCTGAATAAAAATCTTCGTCCTTGAGAAATTGAGTCCATTGTAACATAGAATAATTACTATTTGCTAACCAAGTTGCATTTTGTGAAGGAGTTGAAACATCTAAAAGTGTATCTCCCGCCTTCCAACCATGACCAGTTTTAGTTTGAATTGTCGCAGAGGTTAACCCAGAAGGTGCAAACGCTCTTGCCCCAATACTTGTCACACTGCTTGGAATGGTGATTGTGGTAAGTTTTGAACACCCTGCGAACGCTTGCACTCCTATCAATGTCACGCTTGTAGGAATATTGACAGTCGCAAGAACAGAACAATCAGCAAAACAATTTTCTGGCAACTCTGTGATACCTGTCCCCAAACTTACAGTAATAAGTGACCTACAATCTCCTAAAACTCCGTATCCCAAACTTGTCACATTGTTAGGAATGGTGATACTTGTCAGACCTGTTCCGGCCAAAGCCATCACTCCAATCTCTTTTACGCTTGATGGGATAGAGATTGATGTAAGTCCTGAGCATTCCACGAATGCATAATCGCTTATTGTTACAATGCTGTTTGGCAAAGTAATGCTGGTCAGTGTTGTTGAAATAGCAGTATCGCCGTCATCACCAGCAGCATCGCTACCGCCACCAATTTTTGTCACGGTGTAAGTTGCACCTCCATAAACAACCTTGCTAGGAACTTCCGCCTTTGTTACTGAACTGTCGATTGCAGTAAGTGTCGCAGTCTTGTTTGCTGTGTCATAAGTGAAAGTGAAGAGTGCAGTTGAACCTTTTGTCCAAGCAGATGTAGCGTAAGTTGATTTCAAATATGTTGCATTTTGACTTGCGTCACTAGGGTAAATTGCGACATCTCCTGCTTTCCAGCCAACTGGGTCTTCAAAGGTTGCAGAGGTGAGCCCAGTATTTTGGAATGCGTTGACTTCTATAGTTTTAACATTTGCTGGAATTGTGATTGAAGTGAGAGCACTATCATTATAGAATGCTCTTTCACCGATAGTTGTAAGGTTTTCGCCAAGTGTAATACTTGCAAGACTTGTACATCCTTGGAACGCTCTCAATCCTATCGTCGTTATATTTGATGGAATAGTTATGCTTGACAATGATGTAAGTTGTGAGAACGCATAAGGTCCTATTGAAGAGACTCCCGATGTTGGAATTGTTGAATTTCCAATTCCCGCAATAACCATCTCTTGAGAAATATCAATGAGACAATTCCCCTCGCTTCTATATACCGTGTTGCCAGTTGCAACCGTTAAGCTAGTGCAATTATTAAGGCCACCAAACGGATTTTTACCTATACTCTTAACGCTTGCAGGAATGAAAACTGAGCTAGCACCAATTTTATTAAATGCACCATTATCTATAGTTTCAACTTTATTACCCAAGGTGAGAGATTGTGCTGTCGTTACTTGAGCAAATGCAGCAGCGCCAATGCTCGTAACCGAATCTGGGATAACAATTTCTGTCAAAGATGAGTACCTAAATGCGTTAGCACCAATAGTGATGATACTATTAGGCAAAGTTATTCCAGTAAGATTTGTTGCACCACTACTCCCTGGTAGATAGAAAGCTTCTTCATCAATTGCGGTTACTAAGTAAGCAGTTGTTTCTCTGCTCTTTGCCACATACTTTGGAATAACCTTATCACCAGAAATTGTTCTGAAATCTTTTGCTTTAACCGATGCGGTCATAGCGGTATCATCGAATGTGAAAATAAAGTCGCTATAATCGTCTTCAGTTGGAGTTGACTGTATCCATGCTAAGCCAGAATATGTTTCTTTAAGCCATGTCGCGTTTTGAGAAGTGCTTTCAGATACATCCACCTCTGTATCTCCCGCCTTCCAACCATAAGGTTTTTCAAAAGTTACAGAAGTGAGATTTGAACAACTTAAAAATGCGTAAGGATTAATTATTGTGGTGCTTGCTGGAATTGTTACGCTTGTGATAGGATGCCCTTGGAAAGCATAACTTCCAATTTCTTTGACATCACTAGGAATTACAGTATTTTTGCATCCAACAATCAATTTGTTTGTTGATTTTTCAATAATAGCATTATTTTCACCTTTATACTTAGTGTTTGCGCTGTCAACACTTATAGAGCCCAGAGAAGTACAGCAAGCAAAGGCGTTTGACGCAATGCTTGTTACCCCAGATGGCACGGAAACGCTTGTAAGCCCAGAAAATGCAAAGGCACTTGAGCCCAAGGTTTTTACCGAAGTTGGGATAGTGATTGAAGTCAAGTTTGATATTTTGCGGAATGCGCGATCGCCAATGCGGATAACATTATTTGGAATAACTGTGTTTTTGCATCCAGCAACAAGAGTTTTGTCTGCCTTAGTGATGATTGCGTTTCCAGCACTATAATATTTTGTATTTTCACTAGCAACAGTCATCGTTGTAATCCCGGTACATCCACTGAATGACCCAGTTGCGATTGACTGAATACCACTAGGAATATTTATTGATTGAAGATTAGTGCAGTTTTCAAAAGCGCCTAAGCTGTCAGTAACCCCAGCGCCTGTGGTTGAAGAATAAATGGAGGAATTGATAGTAGTCGCACTATCAGGAATTGTTATGGATTGAAGGTTAGAACAACCAGAAAAAGACCCTACAATCGTTATTGTATAGGTAACATCGTTAACTTTAATTTTACTTGGGATTTCCACTTCTGATGGATAACTGCTATTTGATTTTGTTGATGGGTCTGCGCAAACCGAAATGGTAAAGGCAGTCGAGTCAGGATCATAAAATTTTAAAATGCCAGTGTAGACAGATTCGTCTGGCACTGGCACAATAAAATTAAATTTTCCGCCCGCATTAATAGTTGCGAGCGAAAGTGCTGAAGTTACACTTAAAACCAATCCGCTCGTCAAAAACAAAATCGAAAATAGGTATCCACAAAAGAGTCCCCAAAATCTTTTTTTGTTTTTACTTTTCAAGGTTTACTCCTAAATTTTAGAATTAGGCTCTGTCAGCTTGTGCAAGAGTGATAGGTAAGTTCCAGCCAGTTATGCTAGCGTCTTGATCAGCGCCTGTAACTGTAAGAGTGATAACAACTTGTAATGTTCCACTTGCTGCAACATCGTATGCTTTTTCTGCACTGTGAGCAGCTTCGCCAACTTTAACAGCGATTGTAGCGTTATCTTTTGTTCCTTCTTCAACAGCACCAACTGTAACTTTCATGCCTTGTTTAGCATTTATGTTAGTGATTGTGAAAGTGATAACTGCTACAGGAGCGTCAGCATCAGTCCAAACCAAGTCAAGGTCTTTCCAAGAAGCAATTGCTGCATTAACAGCTGTGTCATCAGATTTTGTAGTTTTTACAAATGTGATGTCTTGGAATTTGCCAGTGTAGCTACTTGCTTCTGCACCAGTAACATTGTCAAGTTTTACAGTTGCTTGAACGTCGGTAGAAGTAAAGCTGATATTACCACCTACATTAACGTTAGCTGTTTTTAATGCGAGTGCAACGCCAAGTACAGCCCATGATGAAATGAACATGAATGTAAGCAAAAAGCTTGTTAAAGTTCCCCAAAACTTTCTTTTGTTCTTCTTTTCCATAATCTTCCTCCTTTATAATTATGAGCGAACCAGAGTAATTTTATGTATCATCATCTTGCTGAGCCAAACCGCCTGCACTTTGCAGTCGACGAGGCAAGAAATGATGGCACTTACCTCTTTATCACTCATTCTAGTGTTAGTATACCCAAATAAAAGATTTAAGTCAAATTTTTTTCGACAATTTTTTAACTTTTTTAAACATATTTTTTTGATATTTGCTTGACAAAACAAAAAAGATTTTTTAGCCTTTTAATTCGTAAAAATTTTTCAAAAAATGGCAAACAGATTTTAATGAAAAACTGAACATTTAAACATAAAAATCGTGCGCGAGATAATAAGAAAGCACCTACTTTGAGCGCGAAGTTCATGCATCCTAAACAGAGCCTTCGCTTCCAAATAGTACTGACATACTTATGCGAAACTTGCGCGTCCATGCACACCTTGCGCCCGCCCATTGATATTCAAACAACAATCGGCATCAAACAACAATTAACATAAACGCAACAATCCGCATTCAAAGAATAATCAATATTCAAACAAAAAAGCGCGAGAAAATCTCACGCTTTTAATATACTATCAATTATCGAAATTTTTTATAATTATTTAGACATTGTAATTGGCACGCCAAATGAGCTGATTGTTGCTGCCTTGTTGTGATCGGTAACCTTGAAAGTAAGAGTTACAGTGATTGCTTTGTTTGCCGCAAGAGTAAATGCTTTGCCAGTAGCTGTTAAAGTTTCAGCCGCAGCAGTATCGTTTTTAACAGAAACGGTCATAGTTGAGTTTGTTCCTGTAAGCCCTGTGATTGCACCAAAAGTAACACTAATTGATTCACCGCCAGCATCCTTGTTTGTGATAGTGTAAGTGATTGTTGCATCAGCCCCAGTGTCTAGCCAAGCAAGGTCAAGTCCAGCCCAAGAAGAAATATCTGGTTGAGCAGTGGTGCTTGCGTTTGTTGTAAAGCCAATACATTTTGTTCCGTTTGGATTTGTCTTAAAGTTTGCGAATGTTGCGTTTGAAACGGTAACTTGAACATCTGTTGCTTGGAATGTGATTTTACCACCGATATCAACTTTTGCCGAAGATACAGCAATAGCAACGCCAAGAACTGCCCAAGATGAAATAAATAAGAATGCGAAGAAAATTCTTGCTAATGAACTCATAACTTTCTTTTTATCTTTTCTTTCCATAATTTAACTCCTTTCAAACGCGCGCAAAATCTTAGCATGCCTACGCGTTTTTAATTCTAGGTTTAGTATATCCAAATATTGAAATTAAGTCAAATTTTTTCGACAAAATTTTTAAGAAATTTTTTAATCATTTAAATGTACACTCTCAAATCATCTTTTTTGGGTGCAGACTATTGTTTAAGTAAATAATATTACTAAACACAAAATCAATAAGATTGACACCGCAGATTGGTGCGTGATATTACAAATGCGCCCCGAGAGAAAGCGTTCAAAGACTTAATTTAAACGCCAAACTTATACCCTTGCATCGCACAGCCCACCTTTTGCTTGCAAAAATCACGCCATCACTGGCGTGATAAGATAAGACTTTACATTGAATTAAATTGTCTTTTGGTAGGTACGGAGGCTGGCTGAAACTTTTCTGTTGGGCAGTTGAAAACATATCCCGTGTACCAACTTCGCTTACACTTCTTGTTAAAGCAATAAAACCTATAAAGAGGAACACCTATAATTCTAGCGCCAACCAGCAAAGGGAACCAGTCGAAAGGTCTTAAACTCATATAAATACTTTTGGCATGGCATATTGGGCATGGAAGCATTTCAACGCGAGGAGAACACCCATGAATGATTGCTTCCTTTTTCATTAGTGCTTGTCCGATTTTTGAAAAAGGCGAGGCTTTCTTTTGCTGAGTGCCAGCAGAACTGCCTCTCATTTGAACCTCGGGCTTTTCGCTGGCGGGAGCGCCCAATTCATCATCCTCTACATCTTGTCCTTCTGGGGCTTCGTCTTCGCCATAACCGCTAGGGTTATCGCTATCATCGCCATAGCCAGATGGGTTGTCGTCTTCTTCGCTTTCGTCATTATCGCTGTCGTCAGTGTAGTCATCTTCGTCATCATCGTAGTCATCATTATTATTGCCACCGTAAAAATTGCTTACAGCGCCTTTGATTCTACCCCAAACACCCATGCTGACCTCCTTTTATATTTTCACAATTAGTATAACAACATTTTATCAAAAAAACAACAAATAGGTCGAAAAAAGTCATTTTACTTTAGGCGAAATGCCAAAATAAAGAAAAACGACCAAAATAATCATTATTTTGCTTAAATTTATGATATTTTTCAGTTTTTTGTGCAAAAAAGATAAAAAATCAAAATTCATAAAAATATTAAGGCAAAAAAATTCCATACATAATGGAATAAAATATGCCCCTTTGTTGACACAAAAGGCGCTAAATGGTATAATAAAAATATGTTAGAAATAAAAAATTTATCCTACTCGGCAACAAATAATGACCGAGAAAAACAAATTCTTGTTGACATTTCCCTCAGCCTAAATGAGGGAAAGATTTATGTCATCACAGGGCCAAATGGCAGTGGGAAAAGCACGCTTGTAAAACTTTTGATGGGCATTTTATCCGCTTCCAGCGGGCAAATTTTATTGGAGGGCAAAGATATAACAAACTCTCCTATAACCGAAAGAGCAAACCTAGGGTTTACCTATGCCTTTCAAACGCCCGTAACATTCAAAGGGTTAAAAGTCAAAGACCTATTAAAAATCGCAGTGGGCGAAGGCGCAACCGCGGGGCAAATGGGAGCATATCTTTTGCAAGTGGGGCTTTGCGCGAAAGATTATTTAGACCGCCCTCTTGACGACAAACTTTCTGGTGGAGAACTCAAAAGGATAGAACTTGCAATGGCGCTTGCACGCAAAGGCAAGGTCAATATTTTTGACGAGCCAGAGGCTGGAATTGACCTATGGAGCTTTGAAAACCTTACAAATATATTTGCTTCACTAAAAGGTGCAACCAACATAATAGTAAGCCACCAAAAGAAAATACTTGAAATTGCAGACGAAGTTATTTTGCTACAAAGCGGAAGAATTAAAAAAATCGGTTCTTATAACGAAATATTGCCACTAATTGAACGAAAAGGAGGAAAAGATGAATAATATAGAACTTAAACTCCTTGAAAAAATTGCCGATTTACACAAGACTCCTTCTGGGGCGTTTAATATTCGCAGAAATGGCGCACCTCTTGAACGCAACTCTACCAAAGAAATAGAAATCAATCCAAAGACGGACAAAAGCGGTATTGATATTATTGTTCACGCCGGAGTACAAGGCAAAAGCGTGCATATCCCTGTCATTATCACAGTTGGCGGAATAAAGGATATGGTTTATAACGACTTTTACATTGGCAAAGATGCCGATGTTTTGATTGTGGCAGGCTGTGGCATTCATAATGCAACTTGTAAAGACAGTCAGCATGATGGTGTTCATACCTTTTATCTTGAAGAAGGCGCGAAAGTTAAATACATAGAGCGTCATTTGGGAGAGGGCGAAGGAAGTGGCAAAAAAGTTTTAAATCCCGTAACACGTGTTTTTATGAAGAAAAACAGTCGCATGATTATGGAAACAACTCAGTTGGGAGGCGTAACAAGCACAATAAGGAAAACTTTTGCTCAAATAGGTGAAAACGCAAGACTTGACATACAAGAAAATATTTTAACAACCGAAGCGCAAACCGCCAAAACCCAATTTAATGTTAGACTTTTAGGCAAACATTCCGCAGTAGACGTGGTAAGTCATAGCGTTGCAAAGGACAACTCTTATCAAGAATTTCGCTCCAACCTCGTTGGCAAAAACGAATGTTTTGGGCATGTGGAATGCGATGGAATTCTTCTTCACAATGCTAGAATTAAAAGCGTGCCAGAAATTGACGCAGTTGATCCAAATTCCTCTCTTGAACACGAAGCAGTGATTGGCAAAATTGCAGGAGATGAACTTATCAAGCTTATGACATTGGGTCTTACACAAAGCGAAGCGGAAGACCTTATTATTCAAGGTTTCTTGCTCGGTTAAATAAAAAGTTCTTTAATTAATTTTTCAATTTTAATTAATAAAAATCAATTATTTTATATTTTTTAATAGATTTTTAATTAAATTATAAAATGAATTAAATTAAATAATTTTTTAAGAAAAAATAATTATCGTTTTTTAACAAAAAAATCAATAAAAATTAGTTTTTTATTGATTTTTTCTTTATTTTTATTTATTTTTTTGTTTTTTCAATATTTTTAGTAATTTTTAGTTTAATTATTTAAAAAATTTCTCGTGTTTAATTTTTTATAATAATCTCCCTTTTCATCGTTGGTTACAAGATTTGGCAAAACGGTAACACCCTCTTTCCCACCTTTAACCGCCTCAATCACCACAAGCACCACTCGCCCTTTGCCATTTTCGGTAAAAAACATCGTCTTGGGTTGAAGGTCATGTTTTATAAGGGATGATATAAGTCCAGCACTGCGAGACGCACCATAAACGACATAAGCCTTTCCTCCAAAGCGCAAACTGTCGCTCATAACCTTTGCAAGTTCCTCCATTGGCAAAAAGCTTTCATGCCTTGCAATTTCACGGCAAAAGTTCTTGTTTTTATTTAAACTATTAGTCATATAAGGAGGATTTGAAAAGCACACATCAAATTCCCCGCATGAAAAATGCTTCCTATACTCTTTCGCGTCAATATTCTTTACACTAATTTTTTCTTCAAGTCCGTTAAGTGCAATATTTTCTTGCGCAAGGGAAGCCATATCTTTTTGAATTTCAAGCCCAACTATGCTTTTAAATTTTTCCTTTGCCGAAAGCAAAATTGATATTACACCGCTCCCCATTCCAATTTCAAGGCATTTATCGCTAGGTCTTGTTTTTATAAAGTTTGCCAGTATTACCGAGTCAGATGTAAAGGTATAAAGAGAAGGGTCTTGAATAATTTTCAAGCCCCCACACCGCAAATCTTCAACTCTGCGACTTTTGCTCTCTTCCATCAAAACAATCCCTTTAAATTAAATTAAAATAATTTTTATTAAAACTTTATTTTTATTATTTAATTTTTCATTTATTTAATTATTTTCAATTTTTTCTCTGTTTTTTAAGCATTTTTTAATAATTTTTGATTTTTTTAATTAATTTTTTTGCTTTTTCTTTTTTGTGTTGATTTTTTATTTAATTATTAATCTTTTGGTTCATTTTTTGATTTATTAAATTTGATTTCACTTAAATCATAAGTTTTTATTTCACTTGTGTTTTCAGTTTGAAATCGCACCGAAACCATTTTTTTCATAAGGTCATTATACATAACCTTACCTTCCCCGTCTGGCGTTTTGACCGACATGCCTACTTTGGGCATCTCTTTCATCACTTCAACATAATAAGGATTTTCATAGGCTAGACAACATAAGAGTTTTCCGCACGTTCCACTTATGCCACTTGGGTTTAAACTCAACCCCTGATTTTTTGCCATTTTAATTGACACATGGTCGTTGATTCCAAAACCTTGCGCGCAACAGCACTCCTTCCCACAAGAGCCAAGTCCGCCGATAATTCGTGCCCTATCACGAGGGCCAATCTGGCGAAGTTCAATTCGCGTCTTGTATGTTTCTGCCAATTTCTTCACTAGTTCTCGAAAGTCAACACGCTCTTCTGCCATGAAGTTGATTGTCAATCTTGAAAGATTGTAAGTGCATTCAACCGAAATGACATTCATGTCAAGATTTTCTCTTTTAACAAGTTCCTTTATTTTTGGCAAATAAGATTGCACCTTTTCAAGGTTCGCTTTTGCCATAGCAATTTCATCAGCATCAGCCATTTTAACCACATTTTTAAGTGGTTCTTCAATGTCCGCGCTGTCAACCATGTGCTTTTCTTTTGTTATTTTAACAATATCCTTTCCCTTCTCTGTCTCAACAATAACAAGGTCGCCCTTTTTAAGGTCAAACCCGTTAGGACTGAAAGAATAACCATGCACTCCACCATTAAATTTGGCAGTTACAACTTCTATTTGCATATATATTTTACCTCCAAAACGCTCAAAAGTAAATTTTCAACTATAAGCGTAATATTTCCATTAAACGAAATCTCTTTAAGGGCGTTATCTACAAGTTTTCTGATTTCACAAATACAACGCACCGAATATTCATCTATCACTCTTAACAGCGCATCTTTTGCCAGTGGGAAACGCACATCTTTAACATTTCCAACTTTAAGATACAAAAGGTCTTCAAGCAAAAAGGTGATAATTTTGAGAACCTTCAAAGCGTCATCTTTTAGCCCCAACACCTTTTTAGAATACATAAGGAGCGTTTTTGAAGATGTCATCTGAGTTACAAGAGACAGAGCAATATCAAATATTTCTTTGCCATCGCCCTTTTTTGCAAGTTCAATCGCCTCGCCAACATTTCCATCACACATAAGCGCAAGCAAGTCGCCATTTTCATAGGCCATCATCACTTTTGATATGGTTTGAGCGGAAAGTTTTTTTAGTTCTACTTTATTGCACCTTGATTTTATCGTTGGTAAAACTAAATTTTGATTGTCTGCTGTCAATATGAAAAACACCCCTGTTGGAGGCTCTTCCAAAACCTTTAAAAGTTTGTTTTGGCTTATTTCCATTGCGTCATCAATATCATTTATGATAAAAATCTTCTTGTCAGCAAAAATGGGTTTAATAAAACATTCGTCTACTATATCTTGGCTGTCAGCTACTACAAATTTGTCCCCTTTTGGGTAAACTTTAACATCTGGATGAGCGTTTAAGCCAACTTTTTGCGCGTGAACCCCGTCGCAATCTCCACCTTCCAAAATCGCCGAGGCGAGGCAAAGCGCGAACTGCTTGGAATAGACTCTATCGCTCGAAAAAATAAGCGTGCTTTTGCCCAGCGCTTTTTTCTCCACTTCTTTAACAAGATTTTTATAGTCATCTTGGGATTTTACAAGCATATTGAAATTCATAGTTATATTTTATCACAATACTTTTTTTTTGTAAATAAATATTTATTTGTTGTTAAAATAAAAACATTTTTTCTTTTAAGCGGTTAAATACTTAAAAAACGCGAGAAAAGCAAAATATTTTCATAATTACATAATTAAATAAAAACGCCGTATTTATCCTTGTTACTTTTATTAACAAAAAAAAGAAAAATGCAATTTTAAACATTTTTCTTTTTTATTTGACCGCGCAATATTAACATGGGCAAGGAAAACATTGTTTACTTTTTATAAATTTTTCATCTTTTTCTTTTCAATTTTTCTTTCAATCATTTTGTAAATTTCCGCAACTATGAGCATTGCCCCTGATAATGCAAAGATAACAAGCCATTGACACAAATTAAGTCTTTCAAGACTGAGCACGCTTCGAAGCGGAGTAAACGCAAACACACCTATCAGCGCAAAACAGAAACCCACAGCAAGCAAAAAGAACTTATTTTGCCAAGGTTTACTTTTATAGAATGGCTTTTCGGTTCTGAT
Organism: uncultured Clostridia bacterium; assembly: GCA_934771475.1. GTDB lineage: Bacteria > Bacillota > Clostridia > Christensenellales > UBA1242 > Caccovivens. Next base: position 6,960 of record CAKVMD010000003.1, on the reverse strand, counting down.
AGAAGCAAGATAGAACATTTGCAATATGTTTAAAGTATAAAATCCCATTGTCATTGCTACGCCTTGACAATAATAATTTGCTCCGAACGCATAAGCAAGCACCACAAATAAGGTTTGGAAAATTCCAAGGATAACTATGCTATAACCCACACCGTGTGAAAAGAGTCCCTCTTGTGGCGAACGCGGTTTTTCGAGCATGATTTCCTTTTCAGTTTTTTCAACCCCTAACGCTATTGCAGGCAAAGAGTCGGTTATTAAATTGACAAACAAGATTTGCACAGGAAGCAAGAAAACGCAGTTAGGAAACAACAAAGTTGTTACAAAAAGGCTCATAAGTTCAGCAAAATTGGCAGAAAACAAGAATTTTACCGTTTTTTGGATGTTTTTATAAATTTTTCGCCCCTCTTCTACCGCAACAATGATTGTGGCAAAGTTGTCGTCTGTAATGATAAGGTCTGCCACCTCCTTGGCTACATCCGTTCCACTTTTACCCATGCCAATTCCAATGTTTGCTTTCTTTAAACTTGGGGCATCGTTTACGCCATCACCCGTCATGCCCACAACATGACCTTGCTTTTTCAAAACCTCCACAATTCGCATTTTGTCGCTTGGACTAACGCGGGCAAAAACTGAAATATGCGCAATTTTTTGACTCAATTCTTCATCACTTAGTTTTGCCAAATCACCGCCAGACAAAACCTCTTTTTCACTTTTGGCTAGCCCAATTTCCCTCGCTATCGCAAGTGCTGTTTGTGGATAGTCGCCAGTTATCATGATAGGTCGCATTCCTGCTTTTCGGCATTTTTTGAGAGCCTCTTTCGCTTCTTTTCTTGGCGGGTCAATCATCCCGACAAGCCCGACAAAAACAAGTTTTTCTTCTTTAAACTCGCCTTGCGCAACATTTTCTTTGACCGCAAGGGCAATCACGCGCATGGCCTGAGAGCAAAGTTTTTCGTTCGCCTCTAAAACACATTCTTTATCGCGAGGCGTAAGCGGGCGTACTCTCCCATTATCAAAAATCTTGTCGCATTTTTCAATTAGCCTGTCCACCCCGCCTTTTGTGAACATGGTTTTTCGCCCGCCGTCATCTATCAGCACGCTCATAAGTTTACGGTCGCTATCAAATGGCTTTTCGTCTATTCTTTTGCCATTTAGCTGCACGCCTTGCTTTACGGAAAATTCAAGAAGTGCATTTTCTGTGCCCTCTCCTTGCAATTTGCCATCTATAATTTGAGAATCATTGCAAATTCCAACACCATAAGCCAGGGGCATAAGGTCAGCGTTTTTCTTTTCGCAATCGTAAATTTTGCCCGAAATGAAACACTTTTTACTTGTCATTCTGTTTTGGGTCAGTGTGCCAGTTTTGTCCGAACAAATAACATCACACGCGCCAAGAGTTTCAACTGAGTGCAATCTTTTTATGATTGCCTTTTGCCTTGCAAGTTTACTAACACCCAAACTCATAATTATGGTTATCACCGCCGGCATACTTTCAGGTATTGCCGCAACAGAGATTGCAACCGCTGTCAAAAACGCATCAAGAACGCTTAAATGCGAAACAAACACTTCAATGATAAAAGTTACAACCGCAACTGCAAGCACCAGCCATGTTAGTATTTTGCCAACGCTTTTTATGCTTTTTTCAAGTGGTGTAAGTTCCTTTTTGCCGTCTTTTATCACAGAAGCAATCTTTCCAAACTCGGTTTCTTCCCCCACAGCCACAACCATTCCAAGCCCTCGTCCGCTCATGACGGTCGTACCTTTAAACACCATGTTTTTCAGTTCCCCAAGAGCAGAGTTTTCTTTGTAAACCCCCTTTGGATTTTTATCAACCGCCTGACTTTCACCAGTTAGCGCTGATTCATCAATTTTAAGCAGTACTCCTTCAATAAGTCTCATATCCGCGGGTACTATAACCCCCGCTTCAAGCACAACTATATCACCTTTAACCAAACTATTTGCCGGAACTTTTATCGCGACTCCGCCCCGAATAACCTGCGCCTCTTGCTGAGTAAGTTTGTTTAGCGCTTCGAGCGATTTTTCGGCTTTATACTCTTGCACAACTCCGAAAATGGCGTTCATGATAACAATAAATAAAATTATACATCCGTCAGCGATATCCCCGGCCTTGCGATTAATTATACCAATGGTAATTGAAATGGCAGAGGCAATAAGCAAAATTATAATCATAAAGTCAAAAAACTGGGCAAAAAATTTGCTAACTATTCCCCCGCCCGATTTTTTGGTTTCAGTTTGTGGATTTAATTTAATTCTCGCAGCCGCTTCCTCTTGCGATAATCCATTTTTAGTTGAGCCCATTTCTATGAGCGACTGCTCTATGTTTTTACTGTAAAAATTTGACACACTTCCCACCTTTTAATTACATAACAATTTTCGCCAGAATAGCAACCATGATTAGGTATCCACTTATCCACATAAAGTTGGCTTTTTCTGTAACTCTCATCATAAATTTTATCGAAAGTAGCCCACTTACAAACGCTATTACAAACCCTAGCACAAGCCCTAGCGGACTAAATGAAAGAGCTTGTCCAGACTGACATACTTCAAAAATTTCACCCGCCATTGACGCCAAGATAATTGGCAACGAAAGTAAGAACGAAAATTTTGCACATTCACTCTTGTCGCCTCCGCTTATCAACCCCGCAGATATGGTTGTCCCAGACCGCGACACTCCCGGGAACACCGCAAATCCTTGTGCCACTCCCATAATTAAAGCGTTTTTCAAGGTAAATCCCTGATTTTTGTGTTTTTTTGAGTAAAAATGCACAAAAAGTAGCATTATAGCACTGATTAAAAAGAAAATGCATAAAAATTGTCCATCAAAAGATTTTTTTACGAGTGGCAAAAGCACCAATGCAATGACACATGTTGGAATTGTAGCAAGGCACAGTGAAATAGTTTCTTTTGAAAATGGATGACAAATCATCTGCCAAATCTCTTTTCTAAAAACAACAATAATTGACAGCAATGTCGCAACGTGCAAGAAAATGCTTACAAAAATTGAGTCCTCTATCCCAAAGATTTTCCCTAAAAGCAAAAGATGCCCACTCGAAGAAATTGGCAAAAATTCACTAAGTCCTTGCACTAAGCCTAAAATTAAAAGCCCCCAAAATGCCACTTTCGCCTCCTATTTAAATATATAGAAGGCATGTCCTTAATATGACATAAATGTTTTTTGCAACTTCCTTTGACGATTTTTGATATATGCGCCTATCAACAACGCGGATTTTAATAAAAATTGTTTTTTTGAGAAAAATATGGTGGGGCGCCTTGTCAAGCTTAACCCTTGCGCTCGCCATGCGTTGCGCTAGGGTTTTTATCCCCTTTGGGGATTTTTTGCGCGAGTTTTTAAAAAACCGCGCAATTTGCTTGACAAGTCCCCCCCCCGCATTATACTAGGCTAGAATTAATTTGAGGTAAACTTGTATATTTCTAAAATCTTTAATTCTAAATGGAGGTTTATTTATGAAAAAGAAAAAATCTTTTTGGAGCATAATTGCTCGGTATGCCATTGCACTTCTCTTCATTTCCAGTTGGGCTGTGCTTGGTGTGGCTATTGCTATTAACTCAGCAAAGGTCGATATTGGAGGTAAGGTTACATTTCAGGCCACTGATGTCTATGCTGATATTACTGGGGCTATTACTGGCACCAAAACAACTAACACTCTTGAAGATATCCACTTAGACGCAAGTACTACTTCTTTTACAAGTCCATCTTCTTGGAAAAACTTAGTTTTTGACTTTGTTCAAGATACTAACAATATTGTCTTTGCTATTAATGTAACCAACAAAAGTGCAGAGCGCTCTCTTTGGGTAGACTTTGAGGATTCTATCTCAACAACAAATGTGAAGATAACTCGCAAGGTGGCAAACACGGAAGTTAGCGCATTTAGCGTAACCGAAGTTACAGCCTCATCATCAAAAGCATTTGAAATCTCTATGCAAGTAGAAAACCTTAACAAGTCAGCATCTGGTGATTTCAACCTTAACCTTAAACTTTCAAATAATGAGCCGGGAGTATTAGACGAAAGTGAATATTCAACACTTTCTTTCACTTATGACGATACTGCAAAAACAGCAGCCGTTTCCGGCAACAACCCAAGCGGTGCACTTGTTATCCCTGCAAAAGTAAAGCACAACGGAGAAAAATATACGGTTACTACATTGGGTGGCCTCAACGACACTTCAATAACTTCTATCTCCATTCCTTCTAGCGTTACTACGATTGAACGATATGCTTTTGCCGGCTGTCAAAGCCTCACCTCTATCACTATACCTGCCAGTATAACTAGTATTGCTGTTGCCGCTTTTCAATCCAGCGGGCTCCGTTCAGCATCTTTTGAAATCACAACTGGGTGGACAGTAACCCCATACAACGATAATCCTATAAATGCTAAAACACCTACAATTTCATCAACTGATTTAAATGCAAACGCAACACTGCTTACTGACACCTATTATTACTATACTTGGACACGCGCTTAGGTAAATTTTCATTTCTTCCTTTAAAATAAAGTTTTAATTTGAGTATCTTATAACAAGTTAAAAAACAAACCCCATTGCAAATAATTGCAAAGGGGTTTTGTTTTTTAACATTTTATTTGTCCCAAAAAGTGTTTTTATTGTTTTTTATGGCTTCATTTTATTATAAAAGGTATTTGGAATAAGCATTTTTTATAAAAGTTTCAATTTTTATCTCAAATTAAGTATTTAATTTTTATCAAAAGTCATGTCTTTCATCATCGTCTTCATAAGATTCCCAATCAGTGCTGGAAAAGTCATCATCTAACTCCCCGTTTGCTATGGCTTCGGCGACATCTTCGTCAACTTGTCTCAAAAAACTTTCTCTTTCGGCAAGTTCAATAAATGCGTCTTGCACCGCGAGAGCAAAAATATTCCAGATTTCGTTTTTTCTTTTCATGGCAAGGTTTCTAATATATTCATAAGGTGATGTTTCTAAAACATCATAATAAGAGCGTGTGGCTTCGGCATAGCAATCATAGACAAAATCAAGATCTTTAAATTTTTCAACAGGCACAGATTTCAACATTTCGGGGTTGGACGCTACTAGTTGTATAAGCGACCCCGTCTCAAAAGTTTTAAGTTTTCCGTCCTTATCAGACTTTTTTGCCTTTATGTACCCATTATCGCCCACAAAAAGATAAACGCCGTTTGAGATTTCAATATAGTTCCAATGCGTCAACTTAATCGCGCCTTTTTGCCCGACTGGAATCCTATAAGCCTCATTGCCTATTTGCGTCATAAATTCTCTTGGGAACACCTTAATGATGTTGTTATCCTTTGCCATACGTTCAAATCCTTTAACCTAAATTTTCTCTTGTCTCATTTACAATTTCTCTATCTTTGTAAGACTCAACAATATAATCTTTAACAATATTGACGAGGTCTTTATCGAGAAATTTTAAAATATTTCTATTTGCAAGGACCGCTTTTGCCAAAAATGGAATGTCAATTTTAAGTTCCGCAGTAAGATTATGAAATTCGCGTGGATAAAGTTTAAGAGTTTCAATCATAAACTCTTGATTTCCTCTAACACCTTCCCCAAAGTATTCAACTCCCGGATGTCTCATAGAGCGAAGAGCAAGATGAGCAAGGTCAAGGCGGTTGTGATAACGCTTATCAGCAAATGCGATAGATTGCCCATCACCCTTTATTGCCTCTTCAAGAATAGGCTCCATGTCCTTAACTCTATCACTTGCAAACTTGTAGATATACAAAGCCCAAGGGGTCTCTTTGATAGCGCGAAGAATAAACTTTTCATTGTCCGCAAAACTTTTATCCACATATTGAATTGCAGAAAGTGAACCTTTAAGTGCGCTTATAACCACATCCTCGTCAACTCTCATGTCGCCCTCAACTTCGCGAAGCGCCATTCCATCTTTTAGCAAAATTTTTATAAGCTCTTCTTTATTTTGATATTTCATTATATTCTCCTTTTATTTACTATATTATTATGAATTTTTATCTCTTATAGCCTAAAAAACACGGATTACGCTAGTCCAATAATAAAACTGGTTTATCTCTTGCGTATTCTCGTGTTTTATCTTTTGTTTATAAAGAGAAATTATCGTCTAAAATTTCTTCGTCAAGCTCGGACAATCCCCCGTCAGCGAGAGCAATTCCTAACACCACTCTAAAATATGGCTGTAAGTATTCAGCAATTTTAGCATTTGCATTATAAGCCTTAACCAAGAATGTTGGGCCAACAAGCAGTAACGCGTCAACATATCTTATTGCTTCTGGGTAAACTTTTAAAACTTCCAAAACAAAGTCTTCATCCATTTTTAGTTGCTCGCCGGCATATTTGAGTTGCTCTTGCCCAAGTCTTTCCATAGCCATCCAAACAATCTTTTTGTTTTCTTTGACAAACTCTGGCGCATTTCTTAAAGCGTAAGGATCCTCAGCCATAATATTATTGAAGACTTTAATATATGCCTCTCTGTATTTTTTAGCACCTCTTGCACTTTTTTTCGCTTCCGCACGCTTTTCAGTTTCAATCTTGCAGATTTTCTTATATATTTCCTTTGGAACATATTTAATGTTTTCAGGATTGCACGCCAATGCTTTCTTTACAAACAAAACATCTTGAAGTTGTTCTTCACTTGCTTTTGAAAGGTCATGGCAACCCATGTATTCACCAAATCCCATATATTCTCTCCTTTGTGTTCAAATTAATTTTATCACACACTTTTCGCCAAGTCAATAGGCAATTTTAAAACCTATTTCTTATTTTGTCGGTTATTATATTTTTATAGACAAAACTCATATAATGCGACGGACACAATTCATTTTAAAAGTTAAGTTAAAATTCTTTTTAAATTTCATATTATATATTTCATATATCGCACTAAAAAAGACTAGACGAAAAGTCTAGTCTCTTTTATCAATTATATAGTAAGATATACCTTTAAAGTATTG
>CAKVMD010000002.1 GCA_934771475.1 uncultured Clostridia bacterium | reverse complement strand
CTTATTCTTACTTTTATAGTGCATGAGTCTTCTTCGTCTCCATTTTGAGCAATAATTTTAATGTTTGTTTCGCCTTGTCTAAGCGCAGTTATATCATCACCCTCAATTTGCACAAGGTCGGCCCTTTCAATATCAAAAGATACTTTTGCGTTTTCATTTGAAACAGTATAAAAGTTTTCAATCTTCTGACCTTTAACAATTTCTATGTCATGTGCAGTTACTTGAATAGCAACCGTAGTACTTCCACCGGTTTGCGCGCCGGTTTTGTTTGTGCCAAAAGAATTTTTAGGCACGAAAAATGCAATCGCCATTACAGCGATTGCGATTACTATCAACGAAATCGAAAATATGACACTTAATTTCTTTTTCACGACATAATTCTATCACAATTCGACATAAAAACCAATACTTTGACGCTATTTTTGACATTTTTACATTGTTTTTTGCGTTTTTTGAAAGCGAGCGGTGGCGTTTTATCTTTTTAATGACTTATATTTTCCGCCAAAAAGGCGATTTAAGTGTTTAAAAGACTTAAAAACAACAAAATAATATCAAAAAATACTACAATTTTTATAAACTTATGATATAATCAAATTGCGAAAACCCAAATTTATGAGTACAAAGGAAGGGAATTATTATGATGACTATTGGAGGAACAGCCCACATCTTAATGCTTGTGGCAACAGCGGTTATTATAATACTACTTGTGATTTTAGTTTCAAAAGTGAGTTTTAAATGGCAATGTGTGGTTATTCATTCATGTGTGCTTATATGCATGATTGGAATTGTGTTTTTGCACCTTACTCATTATGGGACGAGGATAGATTTTAAAAACTTTTTTGGACAAATGTTTCAAGTTTGCAATTTTAACTTTATATTGCTTCCTCTTTGCCTTATAAAGAAAAATGAACTTGCAAGACAATATTTATTGTATTTTTCGATGTTTGCTGCTGCTTCAACCTTTGTATCATATCCGTCAGACGTGCAAAATTCAATGTGGTATTCAATCGTTACCATGAATTTTTGGATAGACCACGCTATGGTTGTGGCTGTGGCACTGTTAATGGTTGCTGCAAGATGGACTAAACCTCAAATGAAATATGTTTTGTGGACAACGCTCTGCGTTGTGGGGTATGTTCTTCTTGCGTTTGTTGCAAACTGTGGATTTAATGGATGGGCAATTCAGGGGGCTTATAATTATTCTTATACAATGAATGCCGGAGAAATAATGGTGCTTAAACCACTTTATAAACTTATTCCGATTCCGTTTGTTTACTTGCTCCCTCTCATTCCTGCACTTATTGGACTATTCTATTTGTTTGCACTTATGTTTAAACGATACCAAGTCAAACAACTTGATTAAGGCGAAAATGCTAAAATTGTTGCTTGAGTGTAGGGACGAGGATTTGAGCTCTAAATTACACCAATAAAAATGGATGAAAGGGCTATTTGTTCTCAAAATTTGCGGATAAAAGTTAATGCTGTAAAGAAAAAATATGCAACGATTTTGTTGCATATTTTTTGTAAGCGCATGATATTCGCTAGGCTCATGTGAATTTATAACTCCGGTAGTACCTTAGCCCTCGGAGTAAGCATTATAAGTGCGCGGTTTCTTAGCTTTGTTTGGGGGCGAATACAAATCTAGTTCGATGTTTTTTAGCAAATAATTTCGCCTCGCGGGGAGCAAAATTTTGCTAACTGCGTTCAGCGGTGGCACTTTGGGTGTTTAATGGTGATGAAAGGTTGTAAATAAGTTCTTTAACAATATTAAAGTCGTCCACACTTTCTAGATATAGGTTCCAAAACTGGTGATTATCATGTTGAACTCTTTCGCTTTTTGGGTTTAGACAGCAGGTTTTTATTCCTGTTCTTTTAACGCACAAATCGTTTTCATCATTTCCAAAAAACAAAATGTTTGAAGGAGAAATTTTTGAGTTTTTCAAAATTGAATTGATGCTGTCAACTTTTCCTCTCATATATTGGATTTTTGACAAGTGTCCATCCGTGGTCCAAGTGATATCGTGAGCAAATATATGGTCAAAAATATCTGCACTTTCGCCCAGCGCCTCTTCAATAATTGGGAGTAGGTTGTCGCTAACGATGTATAAATGATAGCCTTGGCGTTTTAATTCTTGTAAACATTCAATCGTGTTAGTCATAAGTCTTATATTGCGACCAATTTTTCCGACATCTTCCCTAGAAATGTGTGCGCGTTTAAAAATTAGTGAGCAGATGTTTATTCCAAGGTTAATTATCCTGGGAGACCTGATGAGAGAATTGTTAAATAATTTATTGCAAATCTTGCGTGATACACCGCAGTGTCTTAAAAGTATGTAGTAAGAGTTTGGTTCGTGGCGGGTTAATGTCCCGTCAAAGTCAAAGATGAGGGCTTTTGCGTTATCAATTTTCATTTTTATATCCTTACGAGTATTTTAACACTTTTTAAAGTGAAAGTCTATAACAAAATTAAACTTATTTATGTTTTTTGACCTTTAAAAATTGGCTTTCAGCAAAAAAAACAATTATTCAGCATAATACAATATAAATCAGCGTCAACTGCAATTTATGTGTGTGATAGAATGAGGCTAATAAATTGGAGGGGTTATGGAAAGACAAATGGTTAAATTCACCTATTATGCGAAATCTGACACAGAAGAAACTAAAAATGTATGCCTAGATGAAAGGATAGAAAGTAAATTTACTCCGTGTTCGTCTATGGTTTTTGTCGCGCCCGAAGGGGCAATAGCCGAGCAAGTAGAGAAACTTGTAATTTGTATATTCGGAGAGCACCTTTTCAAAATGAGGGTTGTTAATCCAGAAATAACACTTACTGAAAAGCAATTTTCTAGCAAATGCTTTGCTTTCTACACATTTGGTGATGAACTCACTTCGCGTTACGGGTTTTCGCTTGCAGACGTTGATGACTTAGAAGGGGGAGAGGTTAAGAATTTTGTTATGTTTGATAAGGAAGATGAAAGTGATTTTATGAAAACATCTTATGCAAAAACATACAAACCTTGGTTCAAACCAGCGGGAATTGTGCCTACAAAAATATATAAAGAGTTTAAAGATATTTTGGCAAAATTAGAAGCCGAAGAAAGGGCATAAAGCGTGAGGGAAAATTTGAAACCTCATGCTTTCCTTGCTTTTGGGAAATAACAAAAAGCACTAATTTATGAAAATTTTGATAAAATTTAAGATTTTACTCGATTTTTTTGATTAAAAAGCCTTTTTGTACGCGTTTTTGGTTTAATTCAAAAAAAGCGGTCTTGACAATGCGGGGCTGTTGTGATAAAATCTTATGTAAATTATAGGAGTTAAAAATGGAAAAGAAATTTGTTAGATTTACTTATTATGCTTATGAATCAACTTTGCAAGACATTAGAAATCGCAATGGCGAAGAAGAGATTGGCAAAACCATTTTGCCATGCTCGTCAATGACATATATTGCGCCAGAAGGGGCAAGCGATGAACAAATAAGCAAGTTGTTGACTTGCGTTTATGCCACATTCTTTCACAAAATTAAGGCTGTAAACCCTAAACTTGGCGACAGCGAAAGAAGATTTGCAAACAAGTGTTTTGCTTATTATACATTTGGTGATGAACTTACTGAAAAATTTGGCTTTAAACAAGCCTATGATGAAAGCGAAGTCAAAGGCAAAGTAAGAGAATACGCATTGTTTGAAGAAGATGACCGTGATGCTTTCATTTCTTCAAAATATTCAAAAAATTATGCTCCATGGTTTGACACCACCGACCTTAATCCATCTGAAATTTATTCATACTTCAAAGCGCTTAGTTCAAACGAGTCTTTGCCAGAAGAAAGAAATTAAAGTTAAATCTTGCTAAAAAAGAGAGTTGTCTCTTGAAAGCAAGATTTTTTTGTTGCAAAAATCGCTGTAAATAAGGTAACAACTTGCTCTTTTATCCATAAAATGTGATAGGGATATATACAAAGGAGTATATCGTGGCAAAAATTTTAAATACATCATCATTAACAGCAAAATATACGCTTCCAGACATGACGGAACGAGAAATAAGTATAAACAGCAATACAACTTCAACCGAAAATATGACAACCTCATTTGAAAAAGTGTTGTCAAGTGCTAAAACTTTTGGCTTCCCAGGTGAGGCTGTAAAAATAACTTTGACGCTTAATAATAAAAGCGAGTTTGATGTATCAAATGTTCAAATTAAAGATTCTCTTTTAGGTGCAACCTTTCAAGAGGGGAGTTTGGAGATAGGCGGGATACCATACCCTGACTATAACGCCACCACAGGCTATAATCTGCCTGAGAATATAATCGCAGGGCAAAGTGTTGTGGTAACTTACAGCATCGACATTAATGACCCTTATACCACAGATATCGTTAATTTGCTTTCGACCATATCTTACACGGTTGCTGGGACTGAAAATTTGCAAGAGAACACCAACATCGTAAACTTACAAGTTGAACTTGCAAACATTGTTATAACCAAAACTGCCAGCAAGTCGGTGGTTATTAAGGGTGATACAATTACTTTTGACAATGTTATAAAAAATAACGGAAACCTTAAAGCAACAAATGTGAAGTTTACTGACATTATTCCAGAAGGCGCAACATTTACTGCGGGGAGTGTTATGGTTGATGATGTGGAAATGCCAGACGCAGACCCAGTGCAAGGAATAACCCTAAGCGACCTTGAAATCGGTGGAGAAATAAAGGTATCATTTGATGTTAAGGTGTCGTAATGGAGAAAACTTTAAAATTTTATTCAAAAGTCGACTGCGCGGTGGATGGAAATGAATTATCGTTTTTAAGCAATGAAATTGAAATAAAAGTTGTTGAAGAATATGTCATTTCGCAAGAATCAATTAAAATAAGCGCAGAGTGCTTTGAAGATAAAGGAGAATTTGACTGCAAAAGCATTCCGCCTTGCACTGCGAAACTATGTGATAAGGGTTGCAAAGCGTTTAACTTCTCAAATTGTTTAACAAACATTTTACTGCTTTTAATTATACGCTGTTTGAAATAAAATATAAAAAAATAAGAAAAGGAGGGTTTTTTTATGAAAAAACGAAACTTTTTTAACTTAAAATGTAAATTTAGACGAGCGAACAACTGCTCTTTTTGCTCAATGCTTGGTGATAGCAATGGCTACACTATGTCGCCGATATTTGGAGGTGAAAGCACGAATAATTTACTTAACGAAAACGTTTATCCCGCTTTTTTAAAGGGTGCAACGGGTAACACTGGTGCAACGGGTAACACTGGCGCAACGGGTAACACTGGCGCCACAGGGGCGACAGGCGCGACAGGAAGCACGGGGGCGACTGGACCAGCGGGTGGCGGAGAAATTATTGCAGGTCAGACGGTAACTATTGAGCCGGGTGAAGATGCTTTGGTTACTGCGACTCATCAAGGAGATAAAACATATCTCAACTTTTTCATTCCAAAAGGTAGCAACGGGGACAGCGAAAAAGTCAAAGCGGGTTTTGTCGTAACCGCCGAGCCAGAAGAAGGGGCGCTAGTAACGGATAGAATTATTGATGGTATGCATTACCTAGATTTTCAAATTCCGCGCGGAGCTACTGGCGCACAAGGCGAGCAAGGCGTTAAGGGGGATACAGGACTTCAAGGCGAGCACGGCCCACAGGGAGACAAAGGCGACCCTGGCGAAAGAGGTCCTCAGGGATTGCAAGGTGAGGTCGGACCGCAAGGGGTGCAAGGCCAACCGGGTGAAAGAGGACCAGCGGGACCAACAGGACCAACGGGCGCGGTTGAAACGATAGGTGCAATGATAGTTTCTTATGCTGACCCACAAACATTCCCAGTCGATGGTCAAGAAATTGCTTCCAACGCTAGACTGCCATTAAGCAGACTTGAACTTGATTATGGTTCGGTTGTAACGCTTGATAGCGCGAGTAACACCATTAAATTTACTAAAACAGGCGTTTATAAATTTACATTTTCAATCAATGCCTATGTGAAAAAGACGGGCGCTGATTTTAGCCACGAGACCGATTTTGTTGCGGTAGCGTTTAGAGCAGTAGGGACTGATGATGTCTATGGCGCGGTTAATAGTTACAGTTACAATGAAAGCGCGTCCAATATGTTTGGGCAAGGAATGTTGACGGTGGCGGATACTGAAAAAGAATACGAACTTGTCAATGTGCAGAAAAAAAGCGTCTATATTGTTGGCGCACCTATTACGCAAACCATATCAAACTCATATTTTTCTGTGCCTATGGTTTCATTTGTTATCACTAAATTATAAAGTCTCATTTTGCGGGCGTATTTGTGAAAAACATTGTGTCAACAGCAATTTATGAAAGCACCTTTAACGCGATTATATTTATGTATAAACGCTTTTAATCAATTACAATTTATCTAAAATGCTCTTTGCAAGTGGTGCTTGCTGGGCTACTGATTTAAAGCCAAGCCCAACTTGCAAGCGCGATAACAAATAAAAATCACAACATTTTTTGTTATAAATAATTAAAACTAACAAATATAAACACTTTAATCCGTAAAAGATTAAGGTGTTTTTTACACTCTCCAAACAGTAAAATAATATTTATTTACTATAAAAAGAACTACTAAAAGCATAGTGTGTTATATTTATTAATACTTTTGCTTTTTGATTTCTATATTATATTGTTTGTGCTTGCATCGGTGGCGCGTAGCGAAACCGACTTTGTAACAAGATAAGCATATGTTTAAAAACCATGATTAAATTTTACTTAAGTATATTCTAAAAATTTCCACAAATATCGATACAAAATAGATTGTTTTATGTTATAATAAGAAATGCTTAAAGGAGTTTGTTATATGAATTATTGGACGAAACTGAGTGTGGAATTTGCAAATCAAAGGAATTATCTTGACTCTTTGTTTAGGGTTTACCCTATGTCTGCAAATATACGTCGGGAAATTAATAAAGAAAAATGGAACCACATAGAATCTTCTTTTTATAATCAAGATAATGAAACTTTAATAAAAGAACTATTAAAATTAGAATTGTTTCCAATAAAAGACTCCTATGTTGCATATTTAAAAAGAGATTTTTCCTCAATTAGTAGAAATCCTAATACTATAAATAGGCTTGCTGGTGCCCTTTATGAGATGGGATTGGATAGCATATATGAAAAGTGCACAGAACCTAAAGAAACAAATAGACAAATAGGTCCATTATTTAAAAGATGGATAAACACTGGGATTTTAGGAGTTCCTGTTTTTGATAACATAGATTTATTTTTAAAAGAACAAGGTAATGCTATTTTAAATACATCTGATGCAGAAATGGAAAAATTTGCTAGGAAATATCTTGGTTATAACCACGAAAAAGGATTAGACTTTGTTGCACGTTTTAATAATAAATATGTTATCGGCGAAGCTAAGTTTTTGACAGATTTTGGTGGTCATCAAGATGCTCAATTTGCAGATGCAATATCAACAATAAATTCTGTTTTGGAACCAAATAAATTAAATGTAGATGTAATAAAAATAGCTATCTGCGATGGTGTTTTATATATTAAAGGGAATAATAAAATGCATAAGCATTTGGTTAACAACGAAAATGAAATTGTGCTTTCAAGTTTATTGTTAAGAGACTTTTTATATTCTATTTAAGGGGTTGTTATGGAATTAAAATATAACAATAAATTATCGCGTTCGGATATATTGATAAAAGCAAATAGATTTGAAGCGTTTAAAAATATTTCAGATAAATCTTGCTTAATTTGGGGCGACAATTTTAATGCTTTGTCATCTCTTTTAAAAACTCATAAAGGGAAAATAGATTTAATATATATAGACCCACCATTTAATACTAACCAAGTTTTTATGATTACTGATAATAGAAAAAATGCGGTCAGCCATTCAAAAAAAAGTTTAATAGCATATTCAGACAATTTATCAAGAGAAGAATTTTTGGAGTTTATACGTGAAAGATTGATTTTATTAAGGGAATTATTATCAGAAAAAGGTAGCATTTATTTGCATATTGATACCAAGGTTGGACACTATATAAAAATTTTAATGGATGAAGTTTTTGGTGAAAATAACTTTAAAAATGACATTACAAGAATTAAATCAAATCCTAAAAATTTTTCGCGCAGTGCCTATGGGAATGAAAAAGACGTTATATATTTTTATGCAAAAAATTACACTAAAAATATTTGGAATGAGGTCAAAATTCCAATTGATAAAGAAGAAATTGATAAGAAATTTTCTAAAGTTGATAAAGACAATAGAAGATATACTACTATTCCTTTACATGCACCTGGAGAATCAAATGGAATAACTGGTCAACCTTGGAGAGGTATGAATCCACCTGAAGGAAGACATTGGAGAACTAATCCAGCTGAATTTGATAGGCTTGACGCCCTTGGCTTAATAGAGTGGTCTTCTAGAGGTAATCCTAGAATTAAAAAGTACGCCGATGAATATAAAGGTAAAAAAATGCAAGATATTTGGGAATTTAAAGATCCTCAGAATCCTCTGTATCCCACAGAAAAAAATCTTAATATGTTAAAACTTATAATTGAACAATCCTCTAACCTTAATTCTTTCGTTTTAGATTGTTTCTGTGGTAGTGGGGCTACACTATTAGCGGCTGAAGAATTAGGAAGAAAATGGATAGGCGTTGATTCTTCTGAAGTTGCAATAAATACTGTAAAAAATAGAAAGGCTTTAAAGAATTATCAATACTATGAATGTTAAAAAATTTTCAAAATAAAAAGAACCTTTGTAAATTATAGGTTCTTTTTGTTTTTTGTTAGTTTTAAAAGCATAGCCTTTGTGGCGATTTTTGATTTATTGTTCTATATACTTTTTATTGAACTTTCGTTTTCTCATGTAGATAATATATAAAATAGTCGAGATTACATTGATAGGAATCATAATATAAATAACTATTTCCCAAGGGTTTGTTGTGTTTTTTTGCGTGTAAATGTTAAGTTCAAGTTGTACAACTGTTTCTTCATAGTTGCCCTTGTCTTCTCCCTCATATTGCGCGTCAACTTTTTGAACTCCATTTTTAAGGGTTGTGCTAGGAATCACCCAAACCCAATCAGCAGGGAGAATGACATCTGCCAAGGTTTTTGCGCCCTTTTTGATTTTTACTAGGTTGCTGTCAAGTGTTGGAGATTTTTCCTTTAAAATTGTCATTTGATATGAGCCGACTTTGTCGTTGTAGTCAGCATGAGATAATTTGTAGTAAACTGTGTAAGTCTGGGCGTAATCAACAAAGTTTTCTTTTATCTCTTCTTCGGTAAAGAAATTATCGTTATCGCGTGAGTATGTTACGCTTACTAAACCAGAAAGCAAAGGGTCGTTATAACTAACTTTGTAAATTTGTCCTTGACCATTGTATCTTAAAGTTGTGGTGTTAATGATGATATTGCCTTCATCAAAGTCAAGTTTTTCCGCGTTTTCAAGAGGTGAGTACTGACCAGTTTGAGAAGTGGTTGCGAAAGAATTTGTTGCGTTTTTTGCAAGTATAAAACTAGGCACGCAAAAGACCGCAACAGAAATTAAAGCAAAAAGCAGAAACGACAAACTAAAAAATTTTGATTTGGTAAATCTCACTTTCGACTCCTTTATAATTAAATGGTTTAGCTCTTTTCTTTTTTATTATAGCATTAAATACTGAAAATTAAAAACAAAAAAGATAAATTGTTTTAAATTTTAAAAATTTTGCGTGAAAAAGACAAAATGCTTTAAAATTTCAATTCAAAACAGCAAATTTTCAAGAAAAAATAGTTAATTTTCTCAAAAAATGATATAGTATGACAATTTTACAATATTTTTTATGGCCGTGCTTCAAAAAGTTGCTATTTTCTTGACAATAATTGCGTAAAATGATAATATTCATTTAGGAGGAAAATTATGGGACTTTTTGGTTTTGTAAAGAAACAATTACTTTCTGTCATCGAATGGAATGACAATTCAAAGGACATCCTTGTTTATAGATTTAAACTCGAAAAACGAGAAGAAATCATGAATAGTTCGACATTGGTTGTCCGCCCATCACAAGTGGCTTTATTTGTTCACAAAGGTCAGGTTTGTGATGTTTTTGCACCAGGGACTTATAAACTTGCAACGGAGAATATCCCAATTCTCACCAAGATTTTATCTCTCCCAACAGGGTTCGATAGCCCAATTAAGGCTGAGGTTTATTTCATAAACACAAAGCAAATGACTGGTATCAAATGGGGAACTCAAAACCCTATTATGATGCGCGATAGCGATTTTGGCAATGTTAGAATTCGCGCGTATGGCGTTTATAGTTATAAAGTAAACGACCCTAAAAAATTCATGGAAGAAATGTTCGGCACAAACGAACTTTATACAACCGCTGACGTTGGCGCTCAAATGAAATCAGTGCTTTTGCAAGGATTTGCAGATGCTCTTGGCGAGGGTAAATTTAACGCTCTTGACCTTGCTGCAAACTATAAAGAAATTGGAAGCATGATTATTGAGAAAAATGCTGATGAATTTGCAAGATTTGGTCTTAAACTTTGCTCGGTTGTTATTGAAAACATTTCACTTCCAGAAGAGGTTGAAAAGGCTCTTGACGAACGCACAAAGGTTGGCGTTATGGAAGATAAAGTTGGCACTTATACTCAACTTCAAGCCGCACAAGCACTTCGTGATGCTGCACAAAATACAAGCGGTGGAAACCTTGCTGGACTTGGCGTTGGACTTGGCGCGGGGGTAGGCATTGGCAATGTATTTGCTGACGCTCTTGCTTCTGCAAAAGACAAACCAAAAGAAAGCGCTAAACAAGGGACAAAAGAGTGCCCAGTTTGCCACGCCACAATGCGTGCAACTGCAAAATTCTGCCCAGAATGTGGAAATAAAATGGCAACAACAAAACATTGCCCAAATTGCGGAAGTGAAGTTAAGTCAACCGCAAAATTCTGTCCAGAGTGTGGTGAAAAATTATAATGGCACAAGCTAAAAAGAAAGTATTATCAAAGTGCCCAGGCTGTGGTGGAAATCTCTTATTTTCGCCAAACAGTCAAGATTTAGTCTGTGAAAAATGTTCATCGCATGTGGCAATAGAAAAGATTAATGAAGTTCCACTGCATATATACAAAAAGGGTGTAAATTCCCAAGATAATAATGATTGGCAAGCCACAGGACGCTCATATAGGTGCAAGTCTTGTGGCGGTCAGGTGTCTTTGGCTGGACTTGAAATCACAAAGGTTTGTCCTTATTGCGGAAGCACTTATGTAAGTGAAGTGGAGTTGCTTCCAGGGTTAAAACCAGATTGCGTTATACCTTTTGCGTTTGACAAGGCTGTTGCACTGCAAAAGTTTAAAGAAAAAGTTAAAAAGAAAAAGTTTTTGCCAAGTGCCTTTAAAAAATTCTTGCCAGAAAGCAAAGTTTATGGTCTATATATCCCATGTTTTTCATTTGATGCGGATGCGTACGCTGTTTACAAAGGTGTTCTTGAAGAAGACTACACAACAACTGACCGAGAGGGCAAAACGATCACTGAGACAAGGTCATTCCATATTTCGGGAGATGTAAACCTCAACCTTAAAAATGTTGTGATTGAAGCAAGTCAAAAAATGACACAGTCAGAACTTAGCTCCATTCTTCCATACAAACACAGTGAATCATGTAAATTTGATGAAGGCTTTTTAAGGGGTTTTTATGTAGAGCATTACAGTGATTCTCTTGATAAAAGCCATGATAAAGCACGAAGTGTTATGGATGGCGAGATTAGACGCAACATTCTCTCTCGTTATAGTTATGATAGGGTTCGATACCTTGATGTTGATTCGACTTATTCAAATGAACATTTTGTTTACAAGCTTTTACCAGTTTACAAATTTGAATATGCTTACAAAAAGAAAAAATATCTTACTTGCATGAATGGTCAAACAGGGGAATTGCAAAATAATATGCCAAAAAGCGGTTGGAAAATATTTGGTCTGGTTATGGGCATTCTTGTACCAATTATACTTTTCATACTTTTGTTTGTACTTATTAATTAAGTTTTAAAAGGAGAAAAAAATGAATAGAATTGAAAGAAATAAAAAAGTTCTTGTTGGCTTATCTATTGGAATCATCGTTTTAGGTCTAATTTTCCAAGGCGTGGGCATTATGCTTACAGTGTTTGGGGGAAGAGGACTTGCACAAACTGGCGCGAAAGCAGGTGCAATTATTGAACTTGTGTTTGGTATTATTATGATTTTGCTTGGTCTTGTCGGCGTTTGCTTTGGAATAGTAACAACTTGGACTGGAAGTGCACTTAAAGCGACCCAAGGTTCTATCGCAGAAGATAATCTTGGCAAAGGCACAGTGAACATGAATAAATGCCAAATTTGCGGAACAGAAATTTCTGGTGATGAAACTTTCTGCCCAAATTGTGGAAATAGTTTGACAGGCAAAAAGACTTGCCCAAATTGCGGAGCAGAATTAGACATTCATGCTAAAAATTGCACTAAATGTGGGAAAGAACTATAAAAAGCGTAAAAAATTCATCTTTTAGAGGGTGGTTTTAATTATTCAAAGTTGTCGGCAATTTTTGTTTGTTAAAACTGGAAGGGAAATTTGTCAAGCAAGTTTCCTTTGCAGTTCAAAATGAGAGGTTATGAAATTTTTACTGCCCTTAATTTACACATATAAATCTAATTTATTAATAAAGATAAGGCAAAATATGGTAGGACTGCGTCAAGGCCGAGCCTTATCTTTTTTGTTGCAGTGCCCAATCTGAACCCTATTTTTTTTGCTGTTAAGATTGACAATTACATTGGTTTATGGTAAAATATCCAAGCATTTTGGAGGAAAAGATGACAGAAAGTAACTATCTCGAAAACTCAAACAAAGGGCTCATTGTTGAACGCGATGTTTTTATTCCAACTAAGAATGGTAAGGTTTGCTTTGAAGAAATTACGCACAAGCGCGTTAGAGATGATGTTTCAGATAAAGAATACTTAGTTTCTTATGGAAAACTTGTGGACGATAACCAAAGTGTTTGTGCAATTTTCGAAAAAGGCAAAGAACCAATATTTTTCGGTCAAATGCATGGTTATTTGCACGGACAAATCTTTGTTAAGATAGAAAATCAAAAACTCTTTATGGGGATATATGAAAATTCTCTCGACCAGTATTTTGACTTTAAAAGAAAAGGGGAGAGTTTTGTGCCTTTGCAAGCCATTGTTATGCTCAATCTTTTAACAGGTGAGAGCAATGGATATGTAAAAGAAAATTTGAGAGCAATCACTTTTTGGGATATAGCAAGTCAGGCAACTCAAAATAAAACAGCACGCTACCTATATCGCTCGACTGAAAAAGCCTTTGAAGAATTAAATGAAGAAATCCTATTATCAAAGAAAAGAGAAATAGAAAGAAGGCGAGGGGGAAAAGAAATAATTTAAGGTTTTTACTTTAAAATCTATAATAAAATCATGTCCTTTGCTTGTGAAATTTTTGTTTGCAAAAAAACGCTCATTTCACTTGTGAAGTCTTTCGGGCAATTAAAAAAGACATACATTGTATAAAAAACTTAATGTATGTCTTTTTTTGTTTGGCGTAAACATTATTTTGTTTAATCGAGGTATAGTGATAATTGGACGTTTTTTACTTGTTACGAAGTTACTCTTCAGTTTCTGCTTGCATAGAATTATTATCCCTAGGCAAAGTTTCGTCAATAGTCGTGTTTGATGAAATTGGGATAGTTTCGTCAGTTTCTGCCTTTTGGGCTTCTATTTTTGTTTCTCCAATGTTGATTGCTTTTTCGGGTTCATCGATTTGTTTTTGAACTTCGCTGTTTTCCTTTTTAGCCTTTTTAGATTTTTGTTTATCTTTATTTGAGTGGAAGAAGCTTAAAAATTTTGCAAAGCGCATCACGATTGCCTCCGCATGGTCCATGGAATAGCGTTTCATAAAGGCTTTTCCTGAAATAGTTATGGCTGCTATTACTGCCGACACAAGGGAAGCGATAACAATTCCCCAAAATCCAGTGATTTTGTTGGTTATTATGGCGCTTGTAACTGTTGCGCCAGCCGCACCCGATAAAATACCGCATACATCACCCACTATATCACCAAAAATACTCGCAACCCTGTCAGCGTTTTTCTTTAATTTAATTGCGTCCTTTGCTCCGCGCACTTTTTTTGATGCCATAGCCCTAAAAGGTTTCATATCACAAGCGGTGATTGCAACGCTCAGCATATCCGCAACTATTGCAATAAAAACAAAGACAAGTATCACCACTATTGACACTGCAATTCCTGCGCTAGATAACGAGATTTCGCTCAGCACACCAAAGCACATACATATAGCAAATGAAATTGCAAGCACTGCAAGTGGCCACTTTATTGCAGAATGATTTTTGACTTTTCCCTTAATTTTTTTCTTCCTCGGGCAGGGGTTCATGTTAGTTTTACTCCTTTTAGGGGAGTTTCCATTCAAATAACCAGCGCTTGAATGAAAACTCCCTCATTAATTTAGTGTATTGAAAGTTTTTAGCTTTATTTATGCCTTATGCTTTCGTATTAG
Organism: uncultured Clostridia bacterium; assembly: GCA_934771475.1. Taxonomy (GTDB): domain Bacteria; phylum Bacillota; class Clostridia; order Christensenellales; family UBA1242; genus Caccovivens. The sequence continues at coordinate 93,305 of CAKVMD010000002.1, read as the reverse complement.
TATATATATTAGCATATTTTTATTAAAATTTCAAGATTTTACACAAACAAAAAAAGAGCCCCTGATGAGACTCTTTTGAAGACAGCATTATAAGTAAACCTTGTGTCATAGGTTCGGTCGGATTTCCCGTCCCCACACTGTTCGTCGCCGAAACAGCAGTTTCCTTTTAAGCGAGGCGCAACACCGAATCGCCACTCAGCACACACTATAATCCCTATAATACTTGCAAATGCAACAGTCTAGAAGTTTTCCTTAACACCCATCTATGTTATTCCCTTGTTTTGCAATCATAGTTTCAAAGGCAAGGCAAGATTTGTTCTCGCGCGCGAATAAATCTTGATGAAACCTTATTCCCATATAATCACGCAAAGTAGGCTACGCTGCACACGACTTTTACCGCAATGCAGGTTCTCCTGGAGAGTGGAAAAATAAATTTTGCACCCTTTCAGGTCTCCACGAAAATTGGGTCATCTGCTATATGCCGTTATAGCTCGCCCAATAATCTTAACTCCCAGCACCAGCCCCAGTTTGGGCAACCAAAGCAAGCACCAGAAACTTCACAGATATGCCAATCGACGCCATAAAATTTCGTCTTCCTAACATGACAAGATGACTAGAATACTGCATCTTCTATATAAATTATAGCATATCTTTTTAAAAAATTCAAGTAAGATAAATAAAATTAAAAAAATCACAAAAATTTTGAAAAAAAGTATTGAATAATTTTGTCGAATATATTAAACTTTAACTATAAAAGAGGCATTATGACTATTGAAACTCCAAATCAACTTATAAAAGAAACCATTTTAAAAGAATTTGATGACGCAGTTGCCCAACATGGCGGAATTGCGCGCGATTTATGGGGTGATAATTGTCCTAAGTCCTTAAAAGAGCAAATAGATGCGCTTCCTAAAAAGGTTGAGTTTGAAGAGTGTGGCACAGGTAAAGTTAAACTTCCAAACGGGGATATTATTGATGACCTTCGCAACCTCGACTTTATAACTGTCGACCCACAAGGTTGCAAAGATATGGATGACGCAGTTTATTGTGAAATTGCTAAAAATGGCGATTATATTCTTTATACAGCGATTGCCGATGTTCCAAGATATTTTGATTTGACAGAGGATGACTTACAGGACGAAGAATTGCAAAGTATTGGACAGGTTTACTTTAAGGGTGGCTACACTATGTATAGCCCTTTCAAAGCCTACAACATTTTGCCAGAACAACTCAGCGACAACCTTTGCTCCTTGAAGCCGGGGGAAGATAGACTTGCCTTTGTTACAAAAATTGTGATTGACCCAGTAACGGGCAGACAAAAAGGCGAGCCAAAAATTATGGAAGCGGTCGTAAGAAGCAGGGCAAAACTGTCTTACAATGAAGCCCAAGCCATTATTGACGGCAAAACTCAACAATTAAGAAAAGAAATTTTAAATGAAGCTGTTTATTGCCAAGTGATATTAGGGCAAATAGTTTCCGATGCAATAAGATATGGCTTTGCTTGCCGAGATATGGTTCGTTTTCCAGACGAAAAAGAAAGATTAATAACTATTGAAGACGGACAAATAAAGGTTGAAACAGAAGAAAGACTTTATTATCAAGATGTGATTGAAGCGTTCATGATTATGACAAACGAAGCAAATGCAAGGTTTGCTCAACAAAAGAATTTGGATGTTATTTACAGAATGCACGCCTCGCCTAACGGCAATAATGGTGGTGAAGATATTGTTTCCCTAGTAAAACTTTTGCAAACAATGCCTCTTTATGGTTTTGAAGAAAAAATTGATGCTGTTTCGGAAGTTACGCCCGGAACTTTCAACCGCATTTTCGACCTTGTTAAAAGTGAAAACGGTGCGAAAAACGATGTGTATAGAAAGTTTCTTTCTCGTATACAGGCCAGAGCAAAAAGTTCGCCACAACTCACAAAAACCGTTGCCTCTGACAGCATAAATGGGCGCGTATATGAATATTCTCATTTTGGGCTTCAAAGTGATTGCTATATGCACATTACTTCCCCAATACGAAGAATTACTGATTATGTGAATATAAAAAATATCCTTGCTTTCATTCAAGGCAAGAAACCACTTTCGGCCTCATTAGTAGAAAAGGTCGCAAAACAGTCAAACTTTACTTGCGAGGAAGTTGATAAAGCAGAAATTGACTTTAACTCAATTCTTGCCAGCCACTATTATAGTGAAGGGCGCATGATTAACGCCACTCTTTGCGACTTTGATTATAGTAAAAATGGATACTGCATTTTTGAAGACGATGAGACAGGATTTAGGATAAATGTTCCAATAGAGGAATTTTCTAATGGGCTATATATTGAACAAGAAAAATGGGGATTTAGTCTTTATGGAGATGTTATTGCCTCTCTTGGACAAAAAGAAAAACTTTTAGTGCAAGTAAACGATGATTTAACAATATCCGGTCATGTTTTATATTCTAGAAGCCGTCATGCTGGAGAAGATAGAGAAGAATATCATTCACAGCGCGAGCGCTTTGAAAGACGCAAACTTTCCAAACAAAAAGCAAAAATGAGGGAGCGAGCCTTGCGATTTGAAAGGGACTTTGACCCTAGCGAAAGAGAATAATTTTATAAAAATCATCAAAATTTTAAGTTTTTTAGCAAAAAATATGTAGAAAATCTTAAATTATCACAAAAAACGCCATCGATGGCGTTTTTTGTTTGTTTTAAATTATTTGTTTTAAATTACTGGTCTTATGATGCGAGGGTTTATTGCGACATGGGGCACCTGATGATAAATTCCATTAAAGGGAAATTTTGGGGGTGGTCAACTTTAAAATTTTAGTCAGCGGTTCTCAATTTTTTCAGCACTATTTATAAAATTGTTTATGGGGCGGTATAAAATAAATAAAAATTAAATTTCTCTTTTAAAATGTATAATCTTTGTTTTGTTAATAAAATTAAATTATGTATAATAATTGTATAATAAAATTGAGGTGATAAATAGTGAAATCTTTTTATGATAGCAAAAAATATTTTGAACTTTTAGATAAATATCTTCGTGCAACAAACTATCTTTCAGTTGCCCAACTTTATCTTCTTAAAAATCCACTTTTGAGAGAACCATTGACTCGCTCGCAAATAAAGAAAAAAATAGTCGGGCATTGGGGAACTGTTCCTGGTCAAAATTTCATATATGCACATTTAGATAGGGTTATTTGCAAGTATGACCTCAACATGATTTATATTTCAGGTCCCGGGCATGGTGGAAACTTTTTCATTGCCAATAGTTATTTGGAGGGGCGTTATAGCGAGGTTTATCCAGAAGTTAGTGAAGATGAAAAGGGAATGACTAAACTATGTAAACAATTTTCTTTCCCATGTGGAGTTTCAAGCCATGTTGCTCCCGAAACGCCGGGGTCAATGCATGAAGGCGGGGAACTTGGTTATAGCCTCCTTCACGGAATGGGCGCGGTGCTTGACAACAAAGACCTTATTGCAACCGTTGTTGTAGGCGATGGTGAGGCTGAGACTGGCCCTCTTGCGACATCTTGGCATTTAAATAAATTTCTAAATCCTAAAACCGATGGTGCAGTGCTTCCAATATTGCACTTAAATGGATACAAAATTTCTGGGCCGACTGTGATGTCGCGTATGCCTAAAAAAGAACTTGAATATTTACTAAAAGGTTATGGCTGGAACCCAATCTTTGTTGAAGGGGAAGATGTCAAAAAAATGCACCTTATAATGGCAAAAGCCATGGATAAGTGCATTGAAGAGATAAAAAGAGTGCAAACATTGGCAAGAGATGGAAGGTTAAATAGTCGTCCTATTTGGCCAATGATTGTTCTTCGCACACCAAAGGGGTGGACAGCACCAAAATTTGTAGACGGAAAACCAATGGAAGGTTCATATAGGGCGCACCAAGTTCCAATCACTCTTGACGAAGAAGGGCATTTTGAAATATTGAAAAGGTGGCTTGAAAGTTACCATGCGAGTGAACTTTTTGACGAAAACTACCGCCTTTTGCAAGAGATTAAGGATATTTTGCCAAAGGGGAATAAAAGAATTTCCGCAAACCCCGTTACAAACGGAGGGCTTCTTTTAAAAGATTTGATTTTGCCTAATATTTATGACTACGCAGTCGACACCGAAGGGCATGGTAAAGTTAAAAAGCAAGATATGCTTGAACTAGGCAAATATATGCGTGATATTTTTGTTTTAAATAAAGATAACCATAATTATCGCATTTTTAGCCCAGATGAAGCCAACTCCAACCGCATTGGAAGCGTTTTTGAAGTGGAAAACAGAAATTTCCAAGAGACGATTTATAAAACCGATGACTTTCTTGCTCCTGACGGGCGCGTTATGGATTCATTTTTAAGCGAACATGCTTGCGAAGGTTGGCTTGAAGGGTATATTTTGACTGGAAGACATGGTGTTTTTGTAACTTATGAAGCGTTTGCAAGAGTTGTTGACTCTATGATAAGTCAGCACGCTAAGTGGCTAAAAATAACAAGGGCGCTCCCTTGGCGGGCACCAATTTCCTCCTTGAATCTAGTTCTAACTTCAAATATTTGGCAACAAGACCACAATGGTTATACACATCAAGAGCCTGGACTTCTAGACCATTTGTCTAACAAAAAATCGGAAATTGTAAGAATTTATCTTCCACCAGATGCAAACTGTTTGCTTTCTTGCTATGACCATTGCCAAGCAAGCAAAAACTATATTAATGTTATTGTTGCATCAAAGCACCCATCTTATCAGTGGCTTAATATCGATGAAGCGGTTGAACATTGCACCAAAGGACTTTCAATTTGGCAGTGGGCTTCAACTTGCGCAGAAGAAGAAAATCCTGACCTTGTTTTGGCGTGCGCAGGAGACACCCCAACGATTGAGGCGCTTGCCTGTGTAACGCTTGTGAAAAAGTTTATGCCTGATGTTAAGGTGAGATTTGTGAATATTGTGGACATAATGAAGTTGCAATCAAATTCGGCTCATCCTCATGGTCTAACCGAGGCTGAATTTGATAAGATTTTTACTAAAAACAAACCTATCATTTTCAATTTCCATGGTTACCAAAAATTTGTTCATGGTCTTTTAATGTCAAGAAAAAATAAAAATCTAGAAATTCATGGTTATGAAGAAGAGGGGACAATCACGACCGCATTTGATATAAGAGTGCAAAACAAGATTGACCGTTATCACCTTGTAAAGGCGATTATCAATAAACTTAATCTTCAAGAAAAATATTCAGAGGTTCTTGACGAAATGGATAGACTTCTTGATAAACATATAAAATATATTGCAAAGTATGGTGTCGATATGCCAGAAGTTGTAAATTGGAAGTGGGAAGATTAGTCGCCGTTCATACAAGATGCCAACATATTCTCAACCTAAAATTTTAAAACCTATAAACACATTGTATAACTCTTGTTTTGAACTGACAATTAAAAAAGAAGAAAAAACAAAAAAGATTATCTAATTGATAATCTTTTTTTATGGAAATCTTAAAAATTAACTGTAGTTTGTGAGAATTTAATAAAAAATGTGAATTTTTTGCGAAAAAATCTAATTATAAGAGGAGTTTACAAAGTCTCATAAATCTTTTCAGCGCATTTTATTCCGTCTTGGGCGGAGGAGATTATTCCTCCCGCATATCCCGCGCCTTCGCCAACAGGATAAAGTCCTCGAATTGAAGATTCATAGTTTTCATCACGATTAATAGTTAGCGGGCAACTACTTCGTGATTCAATAGCAACAAGCAGGTTTTCATCTTTCGCAAAACCTTTTAATTTTTGGTTTAAAATGGGAAGAGCCTCTTTAAGCGCGGTCGTTACAAAAGGTGGCAAGCACTTTTCTATTTTTGTAAGTGTGATATTTGGGCGATAAGTTGGATTTATTTTCGTTTTTGTCTTTCTCCCCAAAAATTCACCAACGCTTTCGGCAGGGGCGTAGTAGTTGCTCCCACCAAGAGTGAAAGCAAGGCGCTCATACCTATCTTGAAATTCAACCCCAGCAAGTGGGTGAGGGGAATTATAATCTTCTGGCGTAACATTGACAAGTAGCGCGCTGTTTGCGTTTTCTTTATCGCGGGCAAATTCGCTCATGCCATTGGTTACTATTCTTCCCTCTTCGCTAGAAGAAGCCACAACTTGCCCTCCGGGGCACATACAAAATGTAAAAACGCTTCTTCCACTTGGCAAATGCGTTACCAGTTTATAATCGGCTGGTGGCAAGAGGTCAGCGCACTTACCATATTGAGCAAAGTTTATATCGCTTTGCTTTTGCTCAATTCTTACCCCCATTGCAAAAGGCTTTTGAGTTAGCGTTGCGCCTTTGTCGTATAAAAGTTTAAATGTATCTCGCCCGCTATGACCAACACACAGCAAAAGATGATTGGTTGCGATTTCTATGCTTTTTTCGCTGTTAAGGTCAAGAGCGGTAACAGAAACAATATGATTATTTTGAATCTTAAAGTCCGTCATTTTGTGGCTAAAATATATTTGCCCGCCCAGCGATATGATTTCTTCTCGAAGAGATTTTACAACTTCTTTTAGTTTATCACTTCCAATATGAGGCTTGGCTTCGTACAGGATTTCTTTTGGCGCGCCAAACTTAACAAATTCTTGTAGTACAGCTTTGCAATGACGATTTGAAATATTGCTGTTTAATTTTCCATCGCTGAAAGTGCCAGCGCCACCTTCTCCAAATTGAACATTTGAAAAAGCGTTTAACTTTCCTTTTTCCCAAAATTCCAAGACATCTTTTTCTCTTTCGTCAACCTTTTTCCCTTGCTCTAAGATTATGGGCTTTAATCCCATTCGGGCAAAAGCGAGTCCGGCAAACATTCCGCTTGGCCCAAAGCCGACAATTACAGGTGGCTTGCTGGAAACCTTTTGTGTGTATCTGAGTGAAAAATCTTCCTCAGCATATTTTAAGTTTTCAAATCTTTTTTCAAGATTTTCTTCAAGTTCAATGCCGGCCGAAACAATATAAAAAATGTTTGGTTTTCGCCTCGCATCAATGGATTTTTTTAGAATTTTGATGTTTTTTATGCTTTTTTGAGGTAAATTAAGCGTTTTTGCGCAAATTATCGCCAATTTATCGTCAGTAAATGGAGGAATAATTTTTAAATTTTCAAGTTTTATCATAAACTTTCTCCCACAATTTTGCCACTCGTAAAAGCCCACTGCAAGTTATATCCACCGCATATTCCGTCCACATCGCACGCTTCTCCGATAAAGTATAGATTGCTTATCTTTTTGCTTTCAAGGTTTTCTGTTAGCGACTTCAATTTGACTCCGCCCGAAAAAACTTGGTTGTTGTCGTAGGCGCCTTTAACCTCAAATGTTAGGTTTTTGATAAGCTTGGCAAGCGCGCTGATTTCGGCGCCTGTCAAACTTGACAGTGGACGAGATTCATCTAATTTAAGTCTATTCAAGATTTCATAACCTATCGCGGGGAGTAGCAAACCGTCAAAAACCTGATCTACTTTTCTTGGGAGGCTTTTTCTGGATAATAAAATGTTTTCGACTTCTTTTTCGCTTTTATTTGGAAAAATATCAATAGAAATCGTTCCTTTAAAACTTCTTGCTCTCGCAAGATACGCTGAAAGATTAAATATGCATATTCCGCTTAAACCGCTGTCTTTAAAAAGCACTTCGCCCATATCCTTATATTTTTCACCGCTAGGTAGTTGAAGTGTTACCGCACAATTTGAAATCTTGTTTCCTGAAAGAGCGCGAGTTGGTGATGTTTTCAGTGCTACGAGGCTGGCGTAAGGAGGAGAGATTTCTATCCCAAACGCTTCCTTCGCAAAGTCGATGCTTTTTCCTCCCAATGCATAAACGAGTTTATTGGAGCTAAATTCACCATTATTTGTTTTTATAAAAAATTTTTCGTTTTCTTTTTTTATACTCTCAATTTCAGTTTCGCCAAAAAATTTAACTTTACTTTCTTCAAGAGCAAGTTCCAAAACCGTGGTTACTGATTTTGCGCTGTTTGAAACGGGGTATACTCGCCCCTCATCATCCGCGTATGAAACAAGCCCAATTTCATTAAAAAACTGTATAGTGTCTTCGCTTGAAAACCTTTTTAAAAAATTATCCACATTTTGATTAAAAAAAGTACTTGACATATTTTTGTTTGTCAAGTTGCATCTTCCGTTACCAGTAACTAAAATTTTCTTTGCAGGTCGATTTTCTCTGTCGATTATCGCAACATTTTTTCTGTTTTTCCTTGCGCTAATAGCGCAAACGCATCCGCTTGCCCCACCACCTAAAACTATAACATCAAAAAATTTCATTTTTCACCTAAAAATAGTTTAACATAAAAGCTTTGTAAAATCAAAATATTTGCTTTCTTTTGTTTATATTTTTGCCTTTTGGCAAAGATTGTTATAGGGATAGAGGCAAAATGGACAAAAAATATATGTTTATGCTTGCAAATCATATTGTGGGGACAGCGCTTAGCCTGCTGATGCTTATTTTTTGCGCGTCTAATTTTATCACTGGAAACGAAAACCTTACAGGAATAAATCTGATTATTGCGCCAAATGGAGACCCGATTGCTTCAACAATATCTATTGCGATTGTTTTTATGATAACTGTGCTTGCGGTGATGGGCATTGTAAGTTTTTGCCTGCTCCTTGCAGACTTTGATATTATTGAAAATCAAAAAACTTTGGATATGCTTGTAAAATTTCAACTTATTTTAGCGCTTGTTCTCGTAGTGCTTACATTTGTTACGCTGATATGTTTAAAGTTAAAAACGACCGAATTAAACCGTGGGGAGTCATCGCAGAATACTTTGGGAATAGGGGGAGTTATAAACTTTGTCTTTTCACTTGTGCTTCTGGCGCAGTCCTTTGCATTAAGGTATATTGATAAAATCAACTTTGAAAAAATAAAATAATTAATAAAAAACAATTTTAAAATAAACATTTTAAATATAGAAAAAACAAACTTCTTTGATAAATTCTTTCATTTTATAACATTTTATGTTAAAATGAGACATAAGGAGTTTGTTATAATATGAGAGTAGTGGATTATAATTTGATAAAAAGCAAGATTGATGAAATTGTTAAACAGCATGCAGTCAAAAGCGGAGTTGCTATGGATTATTTTGTTTGTGAAACTCTGTTTGAACTGGATCATGATGTCGCACAAACTTACATAACTGATTCTGAGAGCTTGAAAGTGAGGGGAGAAAATCACGATGACAGAGGTATTGATATTTTATATTTAAATCAAGATGCAGGGCCTGACGAGTTAGAAGTAAATTTGGTAAATTGTAAATTTAAAGAGAACTTTGAGTCAGCCTCATCGTTTACTTTTCCAACCACTGAACTTTCAAAAATAGAATCTGCACTGACAGACTTGACCGAAGACCCTTTGGGAAGAATTGAGTCTTTCAATTCTAAGCAAAAACCATTGATAGAGGAAATTGGCGAGAGATATAACAATAGCGAGAATGTGGCATTCAATGTTTTCTTTTGCAGTGATGGAGCGGAACGCGTTGACACGAAAAGATTGAATGATTTGAGGCATAAGTTCAGAAATGTTGCTTTTAACATTATTGGATGTGATTCTTTAATTAAGGATTACCGCAATAAGACGAAGCCAAACATTTGCGGGAAAATTGTAATTCAAAAAAATGATATGTTTAATGTTGCTAATGGATTTATTGCGAAAGTTAATGCAGCTGAACTTCTTAGATTGTTTTCTATCAATTCCGAAAAAAGAAATTGCACTGATTTTGAGTTAAATTCTTTGGTTGATGACGAACTGAATGATTCGATTTTAAGAGATAATGTCAGAAAATTCAAGGGAGTAACCAACCTTATAAACTCCAATATAATAAAAACTGCCAAAGACGAAAATGAATCGTGCAAATTTTTCTATTATAATAATGGCTTGACCACTATTTGTAGCAAAATAAAAAAATCTGAACTTGCCATCAAACAGGTTGTTACATTAGAGGGGATGCAAGTTGTCAATGGTGGACAAACATTAAGATGTCTTGACCAAATACGAAAAGAAAATCTCCAAAACCTTGAAAATATTTATTTGCTTTGCAGATTTTATGAAATTGATGACCTCGAATTTTCCACGAATGTTGCTGAATTTACCAATTCGCAAACCGCGGTAACAAACAGAGATATAAAATCAATAGATGAAAAACAAAGAAAATTACAAGAATTAATTAAATTGCAAGGGTATTTTTATCAAATTAAAGCAAAAGAATTTGAAAAAGAAAAAAGAGACCGTGTTATCGACCTTGAAAAGATAGCTCAATGTATTTACGCTTTCGATTGTGAGTGCCCTTCGCAAGCAAGAAACAACAAAAAGGACATCTTTTCTACTAAGTATGATGAGATTTTTACCGATAATTTGACAGACAGCCATATAATAGAGTTGTTTAAATTATCAAAACTAGTCATCAAGAAAAGAAATGAAATAATAGAAGAAAGTATAGCCAAAGATTTATATAATAAACCTGAATATAATTTTGTTATAAGTTCAGATTTCTTTGTTTTGTATGGTTTAAAGAAACTTTATTTAAAATCTCATGATAAATTACCAGAAGACCTTTCACAGTTAATTTCTTTGTATGATGATGTTTATAAAATGTTGCAAAATTGCGTTATAAATGAACTGAAAAGGAAAAGCGAAGATGCAAAATCATCTGGCTACTCTAATAGTACCTATTTCAAAAATATCAAATTGAAAGAAGATTTAGACAAAGAAATCGAAAAATTTTAGTGAAATTTGGCGCGAATTTAAACTTCGCGCACTTTTAGTTTGTCAGTATTTAAATTGGTGCAACCGAGAAGATTTGAACTTCCGACCTATCGCTTAGGAGGCGATCGCTCTATCCTGCTGAGCTACGGCTGCAAATAGAGTAAAATTTTTAGTTTTACTCTTTAATTAAATGATTATTGTCGACAAATTTGTCATTTACTAACTCTGTGATATCTGTGATTTCATCGTCTTTTGTTATTTGATGATAACTTCCATTTTCAAACAAATATGCTTTTCCGTGCATTACTTGTTTTGTCCCGTTATCAAAAATGAATGCGCCATCCGAGTAAGCAATAAACGGTCTTATTTTGCTATCAGGCAATGAAATTTCCTTAAATATGTTTCTACCATCAAGCACATCATCTATACATTGCTCAAAATGGGGGAGAATGCTTATGCTGGTCAACCCTAAGCCTTTAAGATATCTTTTAAAAGATGGATCAATAGATTCTCCTTCAAGTTCTGGTTGGGCGTATACAACATCTGCCGAGTTCATTGAACCTGCACTTTGCCCTATAATCAACGCATTGGTGTTTCTTAATATCTCTCTTAAATTAATATTTTGAAAAAACTGATTTTGCGTTGGAACATGTCCGCCACATAAGAATATTAAGTCGGCATTTTCGATAATTTCTTTTGCTCTATCTTTTGTCCTGCCATCTAAGATAATGTAATTTTTAAAAGGATATGTAAGTTTGAAGGAATCAAAGGTTAAATTTGCATAAATATCTGTTGCATTATAATCAGATTCCGCACTTGCGACAAATACAAAATTGCCTTGCTTTGGTGTTAATTTTTTAATTAAATCCTTTATCCCATTTTTGTTTCCAAAATCATGTGCAATTTTTTTGCTATTTTTGTCCTTATAATACAAATCTAATGAACTTGTTAAGATAAGATTCATGCTAATCTCCTTTTAAACTTTTGTATACTTTGGGAGGTCTTTGGTTTTGTATACTTTTGCTTGCCACATTTATCGCGTTTAATTGGCATGAAGTGCCAAAGTTGCGAAAATAGTTTGTTAGAAAACATGGTTAGTATAACACTTGGGGGAATTTATGTCAACTATTGTGCAGTGCAATCAAATGGTTGAAAAGGGGCGCACTAATAATGGATACAAAAAATATGTTTAGTATAACGCTTATAAAAAGTTGACAAAATATGGGGATAAATATATAATATTGTTGTAAAAAGTCGTGCAATCTTTTACATAACGATTTTGTCATATATTCATTTTATTTAGACATATTAAAATAAAGGAGTAAAAGTGGAAACAAAAAGCAAAAGAAAAGGGTTGAAATTTTTATCAAAATACATACTTTTGTTTTTGTTTGTTTGTGGGGGAGCCCTTATGGGGGTTGCTCTTGCTTTGTCTCTTATAGAAGTTCCAATAGGCGGGAAAATCATATTTAATGCAACCAACATTTATGCACAGGTAACAGGAACGATAAGCGGTTCTAAAAGTGAGAACGCTCTTGAAACATTGAATTTTGATTACGAGACTTCCGCGTTTACGACACCAGAGTCTTGGTCAAACATGAAACTTGACTTTGAGGCTGATAAAAACATAGAACTTACAATTACAATCACAAACCTTAGCGATGAGCGATTATTGTGGGTAACATTTGTAGAAAACATACAAGCAGACAATGTCTCAACGTCTAGACAAGTGGATGGGGTACAAGTAAACAATTTTACAAATCAAGTTGTTGCAAAGAGTGGAACAAAGGTTATCAAACTTGTTTGGAGCGTTAGTGATGTAAAGAAACCAGTAACAGATGGCACATTTAATCTAGATATCACCCTTACAAACGAGCGCGTTGCAGTTGACGAGGCAGTCTATGCGGACTCTATGAAATTTAATTCGTTTAATACAAGTGCAAAAACTTGTACAGTTACGAAAGGAGACTCTACAACCGCCACGGTTCTCGACATTCCAGATAAGATTTTGCATAGCGGAGTCGAATATACAGTAACCAAAATTGCGAACGATGCATTTAGAGATTACACAACACTTGAAAAGGTAGTTATTCCAAGCACAGTTAAGAGTATAGGCGCGCGTGCATTTATGAATATTACAACCTTGAAGAGTGTTACGCTTAACGAAGGGCTTACAACATTTGAGACACAAGTTTTCTCTGGTTGTTCTGCAATAGAAAGCATCGAAATTCCTTCGACAGTAACAACAGTCGGAACATGGGTGTTCTCAGGATGCTCGGGAGCTAAATCTGTAACCATTAAAGAGGGCGTGAAAGCGATTGGATATGGAATGTTTAACGGTTGCTCGAATGCCGAATTTACCAATGTTACTATCCCTGCAAGCGTGAACACTATTGGTGCTTTTGCTTTCCAAAATTGTTCATCATTAAAATCAATTAAATTTAAGAACCTTGTAAAGTGGGACGCAGTCCATAATTCAGATGCAACCAAAACTGCAAGCGACATTGATGTATCAGACGCCTCTAAAAATGTTACTTTATTGAGAGATGGCTCGAAAGGATACAAAGAGTACAACTGGACGCGCACAACACCAAGAGATACAGATTATACTGGGAAATTGACCTTCACTTACAATAACACAACAAAAACAGCGACAGTGAAAGGTGCAGACAGCACTCAAACTTCAATAACTATTCCAAGTGATGTTGTTTGTAACCAAACATCACTTTCGGATGGAACTGCAACAAATGGAACTATCGGACAGACTTATACAGTAACCGAAATTGGGGCAGATGGGTTTAAAGATTACACATCTTTAACAAAAGTAATCATGCCTAATACAATCCAGACAATAAATGCTTGTGCATTCTATAACTGCTCAAAACTCACTTCTATTATCCTTCCAGACAGTGTTCTATATGTAAAAGCCCAAGCATTTGACGGATGTTCGGCAGTCACAGAACTTTCACTTTCAAAAAATCTTAAGATAATAGATTATTGGGCTTTTTCTTCATTAACCAAATTGACTACTTTGTATATTCCTGAAAATGTTCAATCTATAGATGGAAGTTCATTCGGAAATAATCAAAGCTTATCTCAAATAAATGTCGCAAACGAAAATTCAATTTATTATAGCGAAAATAATTGCATTATTCAACGTGAAAATAAAAAATTGATAGTCGGTTGTTCTAAATCACAAATACCAAATGATATTAAAATAATCGGTGCCCGAGCTTTCTTTTGGCAAAAAGATATTGAAAGCATAGATATCCCAAACAGTGTAGAAACAATAGAAGGGTTTGCTTTTCAATATTGTCAAGGACTTAAAACTATCAATTTCTCATTAAATCTTTCTACCATTGGACAACTTGCATTTGACGGCACTAATTTACAGTTTGCAAACTTTGGGACTAACATCAATAATTGGAATTATGACGGAGAAATTATAAATCCTACAAGCCTTTCCAATACGGAAACAGCAGCAACATGTTTGAAAGAGAATTACAAAGAGCATACTTGGGAACGCATTACACCAAAAGATACAGATTATACTGGGAAATTAACATTTACCTATGATAACACTGCCAAAACTGCTTCTGTCAAGGGGGCAGATAGTTCACAATCTTCAATTATTATTCCAAATGAAGTCATTTGTAATCAAACTTCTCTTTCGGATGGCACAGCAACTAATGGAACAATTGGGCAAACCTATAAAGTCACGGTTATAGGTGAAAAAGCATTTATGGCTTATACAAAACTCACTTCTGTGTTTTTGCCAGATACGATAAATACTTTTGAATTTGGAGCTTTCTGGAGTAGTGCGATTAATAGTATAGAAATTCCAAAGTCTGTAACGAGTATTCCCGATAATTGCTTTGCTTATTGTGGACAACTTAAATTTATAACTATTCATGAGAATATCAAAAGTGTAGGCGGTTCGGCTTTCTATGCATGCACAAAACTTTCAAGTGTTACCATAGAAGAAGGCGTGACAGAGTTTGGTTGGGGTGTTTTCAAAGGATGCACTGCTCTTGCTTCTATCACATTACCTTCAAGTTTAAAATGGATAAATTCATCAGCATTTGTAGATTGCAGTCTTCTAACTTCTGTAACTTTTAAGAATGCCACAGGTTGGAAAGCTGGCAGCACATCAGTTTCTTTTAGCGATTTATCAAATAGTTCAACTGCTGCTCAATATCTCACAAACAATTATAGTTCATCTATTTGGACTCGTTCATGATTATCAAATTGACAGAATTAGAAAGTAGGATGAAAAGAACTCTTTCAAATAGCAAGATTTTGCTTTAAAATTGTGCGGGATTAAAGTATTGTGAAAAGGCATGTCGATAAACTTTGTTTGAACTTGATAGTTTGTTTTCATACTAATTAAGGTTTATTTGTATGGGAAAGTAAAAAAATATTTAAAAAGAAAATTCACCAAAGATTTGGTGAATTTTCTTTTTTGACACATCAGAAAAACACAAACGAAATAGGTTTTGCTTGGGGCAAGATTCAAAAAATTTAAGAATAATGAGATCGTTATATGAAAATATAGCAATATTTTAATGTTTTTTTAAATATTCGAAAGAAATATAGTATTTGATAGAATAATATTTCTTTTAATCATTAAAATTTACTAAGATTTGAATTTATAAATAGATTTAAAACTCACTTTCTACAAGTTTTCGTGCTTTTTCAAGTGCGCCTTTTGCAAAAATGGAACGCGAAAATGCATGGTGAGAAAGCACTACCACTTCATCGCCAAGGTAGAATTTGAGTTCATGATAGCCTTTTTCGTTGCCAACCCTATGGCAGACGGTTTCGTAGTTGACGCCATATTCAGTCAAAATTTTTTCAAGTTCTTTTGCGGTGCCACTTGGAGAGTCCTTCTTTGCTTTGTGATGAATTTCTGTCAGTACAACATCTGCTCCTTGAAGCTCTTTACAGGCAAGGGCTGTAAGGTCGTAAAGTAAGTTTACACCTTTACTTGCATTTTTGCATTTTAAAACCTTGACCTCGCTCGCAAGAGCGTCAAGTCCTTTTTCGTCATTTTCTGTTAGCCCAGTCGCAAAGCAGGCGTATGGAACACCCCACTTTTTTGCATAATCAAAATATCTGCTCCTATCGCTGGCGGAAGAAAAGTCAATAATGACATCTGCGTGCAGATTTCGCTTTGTAAGTGGTTTGTTTTGGTCTACTTCCGCGACAATTTTATCTCCCGGTTCTAGATTTTTTTTGACTTCTTGCCCCATTTTCCCGCAAGAGCCGATTAATATAATTTTCATATTAACTCCTACAAATATTCAAATTCGTCTTCGTTTAAAATGTTTTTGAGCGGTAAGTCCATGATTGTGTACGCGCCATAAGCCTCATGTTCTTTAAGTGGCAAATAATTTTTAGCAAATGTTGTTAAAACTTTGGCAGTAAACTCTGGATTTGAAGGAAGTTCTAGCGAAAAATTCATCATTCCGTTTTTCGTCGTAACTTTTCCGCGATGAGCAAAACTTTTAAGTTTGTCAAGAGTCTCTTGCTTAACAAAATGTACCTCAGTTGGATAGCCAACAAAATAGTCTGGCATGGTTTTAATTTCTTCTTCAATTCGCACATAATCTTCTGGGTCTGCCACCACATAACATATTCTTTTATGCATTTGGTGAGGGTCAAGGATTTCTCCTCTAAATGCTTTTTGTTCTCCTTCTGGCAAAGGAGCAGTAAACTGCAATCCGTCCTTAACACCTTTAATATTTTTGATTGCTTGCGTGTGGCCTTGACTTAAACCAGGTCCCCAAAATGTGTATGGATTTAGTCCAAGGCTTGTAAACAAAGCACGCATATAACTAAAAAGTCCGGGGTCCCATCCAAGAGAAGAAAGGGCGATTTTGCCATTATCTTTTGCCACCTTATCAATCTTGTCGTGAAATGTTTTAAGCCTTGCATGATTGTCATAACTTTCTGCTATTGAAAAATGTGGAAGAAGGGAAAGAGCCTGCTCTTCAAGTTCATTTTGGCTTCCTCCGCACAAGAAGAGAAGGTCTATTTCGCCCTCATATTCTCTTAATTTTCTATATGGCAAAGTGTGCGGAATATCGCGTCTTGAAAAAGTTTGAACGAGCTGATAATCAGGGGACAATAAAAGTTCTCTTTCAACTGCTTTGCCTAGGTTTCCGTAGCCGACAACGCCTGCTTTAATTTTCATAAATACCTCCATATTGTTTTTATGAATATAGGCATTTAAAAAGTGTAAAAAAGTTGTTTTGAAAAGGAAAAATTATTCAACTGCCACGCTTAAAAATATTGAAAAATCAAAAAATATCAACTTTTTTAATAAAAATTATTGAAATTAAAGGGTTTTATGCTAAAATAAATCGGTAAAAAGGACATTTTAATGGATAAAGAAGAAAAAGTTTTGACAAAAGCCGAAGAGGTTGAAATAAGCATTAGAAAAAAGTTCCACAAAGAGATTTTTTCTCGATTTACTGAGGCTTTGAATAAATATGATTTACTTAAAGAGGGCGACAAGGTAGCCGTCTGTATTTCTGGCGGGAAAGACTCTTTTCTGCTTGCCAAACTTTTTCAAGAACTGAAAAGACACAAAAAATTTCCTTTTGAAGTGGTTTTTCTTTGTATGGACCCCGGATATGCGCTAAGAAACAGGCAAAAAATTGAAGAAAACGCCAAAATCTTAAACATTCCGCTTACAATTTTTGAAACAAACATCTTTGAAAATGTGCATAATATTGAAAAGTCTCCTTGTTACATTTGTGCAAGAATGCGAAGAGGGTATTTGTATAATGAGGCGCGAAAACTAGGATGCAATAAAATTGCCCTTGGGCACCACTATGACGATGTGATTGAAACCATACTTATGGGTATGCTTTATAGCGGTCAAATCCAGACAATGATGCCCAAACTTCACAGCAAAAACTTTGAAGGAATGGAACTAATTCGACCACTTTATCTCGTTCGAGAAAAAGATATTTTGCATTGGCGAGATTATAATGGACTTGATTTTCTGCAATGTGCCTGTCGTTTTACAGAAGAGGTGGAGAGCGGAGAAAGTCAGCATACTTCAAAGCGCGCTGAAACCAAGGCTCTTATAAAAGCCATGAAGGAAAAGGATGAGTGCATAGAGGGGAATATTTTTAAAAGCGTTGAAAATGTTTGCCTTGACACAATAATTGCATATAAAGACAAAAATGGAAAGCATCATTTTTTAGATACTTATGATGCGCAGTAAAATAAGGGGTTTGAAAGCCCCTTTTTTGGAAATAAAACTTAGGGGTAAAAATGTTTGGACTTAAAGATATATACTGGGTTATCATAAACTCCTTTGTTTCGTTTATCTACCTTTTTATAATTTCAAAACTTCTCGGCAAAAAGCAAATTGCTCAACTTGAATTTATAGATTATGTGGTGGGCATAAGTCTAGGGTCGATTGCTGCGGATATGTCAGTCGAAACCGAGGCCCCTTTCTATCATGCGCTTATTGCTATGACGATATTTTTCTTGCTAGCCCTTGCAGTTGCACTTATTGGCAGAAAAAACACATTTTTTAAGAGAATTTTGAAAGGCAAACCAAGCGTGCTAATTTACGAGGGGGAGATTGACTATAAAGAACTTGTGAAATGCAAGATTGATATTAATGACCTTTTGAGTATGTTGCGTGAAAAGGGATTTTTTGACATAACAGAGGTATCCTACGCGCTATTTGAGCCAAGTGGGAAACTTTCGGTTTTGCCAAAGGGGAATTATAGACCAGTGGTGGCAGAAGATATAAGTATGGAAATCGTCAAGAAGCCCGAACTTAAAAATGTTCTCATCGCAGATGGAAGAATATCTAAGTCGGGGCTTAATGAAATAGGTAAAGACAAAGATTGGCTATTCAAAAAACTAAAAATTGAAAATAAAAAGGATATAAAACAAATCTTGCTTGCCACTTATGATGATAAGGACGGTTTTACTATCTATCGCAAAAACAAAAATGAATTTAGAACGAAAGACAAATTTCGCCAATAAAGTTGATTTATTGCGGTGGAAATGCTAAAATAAAATCGTTATGAAGATTTGCGTAATGACATTAGGGTGCAAAGTTAACAAGTATGAAAGCGATGCACTTCTATATAATTTAAAACTTAAAGGCTATGAGGTAACGGACGCATTAGAGCGAGCTGATGTTTATGTTATCAACACTTGTGCGGTTACGGGCGAAGCAGAGAAAAAATCACGCCAAATGATAGCAAGGTGCAAAAAATTTAACAAAAATGCCAAGATTTTTATTTGTGGTTGCGCAAGCGAGCATAATAAAGCGCAATTTGAAGAAAAAAATGTTGACCTTGTTTTAGGTACAGCAGGCAAAATAAAAATAAGTGAATATATTGACAAACTTGCATCTGGGGATAAGAAAGTTTTGCGTGCACGCAAAAAACTAGCCTCTCTTCCAAAGGAATATGAGGACGATTTGACCGCCATGCAGTCGCGCACGCGTGCTTACATAAAAATTCAAGACGGATGTGATAACTTTTGTTCTTATTGCATTATCCCATATTTGAGGGGGCGTTCTAGGTCAAGAGGCATATTTTCAATACTCACCGAAGCGGGCGCGCTTGATGACTCAATCAAAGAAATTGTGCTTACAGGAATAAATGTAACCGACTATAAAATAGATGGCGTAAAGGGACTTTTGACGCTACTGCAAGAACTTGATAAACTCGGCAAAAGAATAAGGCTATCTTCAATGGAGGACACCCTTGTCGATGAAGAGTTTTTAAAAGGGCTTTCTAGCCTTGAAAACTTTTGTCCACATTTTCACCTTTCTCTGCAAAGTGGAAGTAACACGGTTTTAAAGCGCATGAATAGACATTATACAGCCGAAGAGTTTGCTTCTTCCGTTTCGCTTATTCGCAAGTACTTTCCTCTTGCCGGCATAACCACTGATGTTATCGTAGGATTTGCAGGGGAGAGCGAAAAGGAATTTAATGAAACTTATGAATTTTGCAAAAAGGTGGGCTTTTCGCAACTTCACATTTTCCCATATTCTGTCAGAGAAGGCACGATTGCGAGCAAACTTTATAAGGACTTAAACGGAAAGATTAAAGATGAGCGTTGCAGTAAACTAAACGCCCTGAGTAAATCACTTAAAGAAAGTTTCATAAAGAAAAATAAATTGGAAGAAGTGCTTTTTGAAGAGGTCGAAGACGGGCTTTACACTGGCTACACGCGAAACTACATAAGGTGTTATGTTAAATCAAAAGAAGATTTGACTGATAAAATCGCTTATGTCAAAATTAAAAGACCTTTTAAAGATGGAGCCATTGCAAAACTTGTGAAAAAGAAGAAATCGCTTTGATTTTACTGGCAAAAAGCCTTAAAAATAAATTAAATTTTGGGTTTTTGCTTGACAAAGCCCTTTTAAGATGATATATTTAATAGGACTATTGAATTAGAAGGTGGTGAGAAGATTTGACAACTGTTAAAGTAGGCGAAAATGAAACTCTTGAAAGCGCTCTTAAAAGATTTAAGAGAAAATGCCAAAAAGACGGTATCATTGGCGATATTAGAAGAAAAGAAGCCTATGATAAGCCAAGCGTTGCTAAAAAGAAGAAAAGAGAAGCCGCTCGTAAGAGAGCAAGAAAGAGAGGCTAAAATCTCACACCTGTGCATCTGCACAAATATATAAAAGGAGAAAGACGATGAGTAATATTATTGACCAAATCGAGAAAGAAAACATGAAAGAAACTCTCCCTGAATTCAATATTGGCGACACTGTTAAAGTTGGCGTTCAAATTAAGGAAGGAGACAAGTCAAGAATCCAAAATTTCGAAGGCGTTGTTATCGCAAGAAAAAATGGCGGAGTTAGAGAAACTTTCACTGTTAGAAAAATCTCAAATGGTGTTGGCGTTGAAAGAACTTTCCCTCTTCACTCTCCACTTGTAACAAGTGTTGAAGTTGTAAGAAAAGGTAAGCCAAGAAGAGCAAAACTTTACTATGTAAGAGAACTTACTGGTAAGGCTGCTAAGATTAAGTCAGCAGACAACAAATAAGTATTAAAGGGAGGGCATAAGCCCTCTTTTTTATTGTTAAGTTTATTAAAAATTTATTTGAAATTGCAAGGATAAAAAACTATAATTAAACTGAGGTAAACATGATACAGGATATTAAAGAATTTTTGGCTAGTCATTCAAGTAAAGAAAAAGCGGAGTTTGATAGCAAGATTGTAAAATCTTCGTTGCCTGTTTTGGGAATTAAAACTTGCGACCTTGATAAGTTTTCTAGGGCTCTTGCCAAAGAAGGGGTGGGGCTAAATGATTTCAGTTTCGCTTGTCATGAAGAAATTATCCTTGCAGGCATGATGATAGGATACAAAAATTGCTTAGCAAAAGAGAAAATTGCGCTTTTAGAGCAAATATTTCCTTATTTTGACAACTGGGCGGTTGTAGATTCTATTGTCCCACGCCTCAAAGGAATGGAGAGCGAAAAGGAGTATTTTAAAAGTCTACTTAAAAGTGATAAAGAGTTTATCAGTCGCACTGGCATCGTCTTTCTTATGAAATATGACTTGCCTTACGATGCGGAAAATGTTGTTAAACTTTTAAAAGATGCAGTAAATGACCACTATTATGTTAAAATGGCGATTGCTTGGTGTTACAGTGAGGCATTTATCATAAATTATGATTTCATGAAAGAGTTTATCAAAACCATTGATGATAAGTTTGTCAGAAACAAATCTATTCAAAAAGCGTGTGAGTCATTTAGGCTAACTGGCGAACAAAAGTCGCAAATAAGGCAACTTAAAATTTGAGGCTTAAAAAGTTTGGAAAAAATTTTTAAATATGTATAATTAAAAGGTAACAAAGGAGGAATTATGCTTTCAAAGGTTTTGAGTTTGGGGCTGAAAGGCATAGAAGGGTATAAAGTTGATGTTGAAACTGATGTAAGCAATGGCCTTCCTCATTTTGAAATCGTGGGGCTGGGTGATACAGCAATTAAAGAGGCTAAGGAGCGCGTACGCTCGGCTATTAAAAATTCGGCATTTGATTATCCTAGCAAGCGAATAACAATCAATCTTGCGCCTGCTGATATTAAAAAAGAGGGGTCTCTTTACGACCTTGCAATAGCGGTTGCAATCTTATCGTGTGATGAAGCAAATAAAATTTGCAATGAAAAAGAATATATTTTTTTGGGCGAACTTTCTTTTGATGGAAGCGTGAGAAGGGTAAAAGGGGTTTTGCCTCTTCTTATTTCAGCAAGAAAACTTGGTTACAAAAAATTTATTGTGCCAAAGGAAAATTGTTTGGAAGCGGGATTTATTGATGGCATTGAAGTCTACGGAGTTGACAGCCTTATTGAAACTGTTAAGTTTTTAAAAGGTGAGATTTCTCTTTCTCCTACACAAATTGTCAAGTTTGACGAAATTGCGCGAGATAAAACGCGCGGTATGGATTTTTGCAATGTTAAAGGACAGGCAGTCGGCAAGCGTGCGCTTGAAATCGCGGCTGCGGGCGGACATAATTTGCTTATGATTGGACCTCCCGGAAGCGGAAAGAGTATGCTGGCTAAATGTTTTCCTTCAATTTTGCCTGACATGACATTTGAAGAAGCGTTAGAGGTTACTAAAATTCATTCAATCGCGGGTGAACTTGACCTCAAACAAGGCATCGTTAGCGAAAGACCATTTAGAAGTCCTCACCATACAGCCAGCACGGTGAGTTTGACGGGTGGCGGAACAAATGCTAAGCCGGGTGAAATAAGTTTAGCTGACCATGGTGTTTTGTTTCTTGACGAATTTCCAGAGTATAGTCGCCAAAGCATTGAGACTCTTCGCCAGCCTCTTGAAGATGGGGTTATCACAGTTGCAAGAAGCAACGCAACATTTACATATCCAGCAAATTTTACTTTGATTGCGAGCATGAACCCTTGCCCATGTGGAAATTATGGTTCAAAAGACAGAGAATGTCGTTGCAGTGCAGGACAGATTGCAAAATATCTTTCAAAACTCTCTGGACCTATAATGGATAGAATTGATATTCATATTGAAGTTGACAATGTTACTTATGCACAACTAAAAAGTGAAGAGCAAGAAGAAAGTTCAGCCGAGATTAAAAAGAGGGTTGACAAGGCGAGAAGGATACAACTTGAAAGGTTTAAAAACGACAAAATTTATTGCAACGCAAAAATGAATGTTGCAATGGTGAAAAAATATTGCCGACTTAATGAAAGCGGGGAACTATTGCTGAGAACTGCATTTGAAAAACTTAAATTGTCCGCAAGAGCGCATGACAGAATTTTAAAAGTGGCAAGAACTATTGCTGACCTAGCTGGGAGTGAGAAGATCTGCCCAGAGCATATCGCCGAAGCAATTTCTTATCGTTCTATGGATAGAAAATACTGGTCTTAGGAGAATTAATGACAGAAAAAGAAAAATTTTTAACATTTTTGGCTCAATTTGACTTGTCAGTGAGCAAAATAAATCAAATTTTAAACTTTATGGGGGATAACCTTTCCATAAAAGCTTTTTGTAAAGCAAAATTCGATGAAAAGGTGCTCACGAAACTCGCTTTTGACAAAATGTGTGAGCGAGCAGATGAAAATAGAGTTGAAAACTTTTTGCGCAACATGGAAAACGAGGGAATAATTCTTATAAACAAATTGGATAAGCGTTATCCTAGTCGTCTTCTGGGGCTAGATGACGCACCTTTCTTCTTGTTTTGTAAGGGTGATATATCCTTGCTTGAAAAAGGTGGACTTGCTGTTGTTGGTTCGAGAAAGCCAAGCCCTTATGGAAGAATTGTTACTGAAAGGTTCGTCCGTGATGTGGCAAGTGCGGGAGTTACTATTATAAGCGGGCTTGCTTATGGAGTTGACAGCATTGCTCACCGCAAATGTTTGGAGGTTGGAGGAAAAACCATTGCAGTGCTTGGCGGGGGACTTCACGAAATTTACCCACCTCAACACGAAGATTTGGCGAGAGAGATTGCTGAGAAAGGGCTTCTTGTTAGTGAATATTCTCCTTGCCATAGAGCCACAAAATTCACTTTTCCTCAGCGTAACCGAATTATCGCAGGGTTAAGTGATGGCGTTTTAATAACAGAGGCAAGTTATGGTAGTGGGACATTGCACACAAGAGATTTTGCCCTTGAATATGGCAAAAATTTATATGCAGTTCCCGGGAACATCGACAGCGAACTGTCGGCACTTACCAATGAAATCATAAAAACTGGACAAGGCGCACTTGTAACAGAAGCCAAAGACATTTTGGATGATTTTCATCTTGCAAGTGAAAAGCCAAAACAGGTTTTGCAGTTGTCGCTTGACGAGCAAAAAATCATCTCACTTTTAGAAGACGGGATGAAAGAAGCCGACTTTTTGGCAAAAAATTGTGATTTATCTACAAATTTACTCAATAGTTGTTTGACAACTTTGGAAATTCGTGGTTTAATAAGAAGAATGCCAGGTGGATTTATTTCACTGGACTGACAAATGGAGGCTAAATTGAAACTTGTTATCATCGAGTCCCCCGCAAAACGAGAGGCTTTAAAAAAATATCTAGGCGATGGCTATGAAGTTTTTGCCACAAAAGGGCATATTCGCGACTTGCCACAAAAGAGTTTTGGGCTTGACAGCAAAAATAACTTTGAACCAAAATATGAAATTGTCCCTGAGAAAAAAGCCCTTATAAGCGAACTTAAAAAGAAAGCAAACCAAGCTGAAAAAGTTTACATCGCAACCGACCCCGACCGCGAAGGGGAGGCAATAGGTTGGCATGTGGCAAACATACTTGGATATAATGCTGACAATCCTTGTCGTATTCAATTCAATGAAATTTCAAAAAAGGCGGTTTCAAAAGCACTTGAAAACCCAAGGAAGATAGATTTAAAACTTGTCAATGCTCAGCAAGCGCGAAGAGTGCTTGACAGAATGGTGGGCTATAAACTCAGCCCAGTTTTATGCAAAAAAATTGCGCCAAAACTTTCTGCGGGAAGAGTGCAGTCGGTTGCATTAAAACTTATCGTTGACAGAGAAAAAGAAATTAAAAATTTCGTGCCAGAAGAGTACTGGACTGTTCAAGCCTTGCTTCAAAAGGATAGTCAAGAAGTTAAAGCAAGCCTTGTTCAACGCAAAGGCAAGAAATTTGTTCCAGTAAAGAAAGAAGAGGTTGACGCACTTCTTGAAAACATAAACGGAAAAGATTTCCTTGTGAAAGAAATCAAAAAAGCAAAGACAAAATCTCATGCCCCAGCGCCATTTACAACAAGTACAATGCAACAAGATGCATCAAATAAACTTGGTTTTACAAGTGCGAAAACCATGTCTTCGGCACAACAACTTTACGAAGGTGTTGAAGTAAAAGGTGAGGGCAAGATTGCGCTGATTACTTACATAAGAACTGACTCTGTCCGTGTTTCCACTGACGCTCAATCAGCTTGCCTTGAATTTATTAAAAATAAATATGGCGCCGACTTTGTCCCAGAAAAACCGAATATTTACCACACAAAAGAGTCTGCACAAGATGCGCACGAGGCTATCCGTCCTATTACTATGGATATTACGCCTGCAATGGCAAAGGAAACTTTGACAAACGAAAACTATAAACTTTATAAACTTATTTATGAGAGATTTTTGGCCAGCCAAATGAACGAGGCGGAGTATGCATCTGTAACAGCAAACTTCACCTGCGGAGATTATGGTTTTAGAGCAAACGGAAAAACAATGGAATTTCCGGGCTATACCGCAGTTTATAAAGATTTTGTTGAAGATGAAAAAAGCGAAAATATGGACGGAAAACTTCCAAAGATGGAAGAAGGGGAACTTCTTAAAGTCAATAAGATAATACCAGAGCAGAAGTTTACTAAACCTCCCGTTAGGTACACAGACGCTTCAATCGTTAAAGCAATGGAAGAGAAAGGAATTGGTCGACCTGCAACCTACGCCGCCACAATTTTCGTGCTTACAAGCCGACATTATGTTGAAAAAGATAAAAAATATTTTATCCCTACCGAACTTGGCGAAAAAATCACTGAATACCTTGACCAATTTTTCTCATCAGTCATCAATGTCAAGTTTACAGCCTACATGGAAAGCCGTCTTGATGACATCGCTTCAAAGGACGAAAACTGGCATGATGTTGTAAACAACTTTTGGAACGGTTTTGAAAAATTGCTAGTAAGAGCGGGGGAAAGCAGTGTAAGCCTAAGAGAACCACCAAAAGAAACAGATATTGTTTGTGAAAAATGCGGTGGGAAAATGCTTATAAGAACAGGCAGATTTGGCGAGTTTTTGGCTTGCTCAAATTTCCCAAAATGTAAAAATACAAGACCTATTGAAACTGAAAAGAAAAGCGTTGGGAAATGTCCAGAGTGTGGCTCTGAAATGGTTGAGAAGAAAACTAGAAAGGGTAAAATTTTCTACTCTTGCCAAAGATACCCAGATTGCCAGTTTGCAAGTTGGGATATTCCAACGGGCGAAAAATGCCCAAAATGTAATGCCTACCTTGTGAAGAAAGGCAAGATTATAAAATGCTCTAATAATGCTTGTGATTATAAGGTTGAAAGACCACAAGAAGAAAATGCTGAGCAGTAGTTTTTCTTCAAGCGCTTTTTCAAGCGCTTTTTGAGTGATTTAAGAAATCAATTTGAAAATCAAGATGGCTAAAAAAGAATAATTAACTCTAACTAAAAAAGAAATAGATGGCGAGCTAGAAAGGCTCGCCTTTATTTAACCAATTTTCAAAATGCGACACAAGAAAAGAGTTAAGATATGCTAAAATGATTTGAAATTTTGTTAAAATGTGTTATGCTGTCTATGTAACTAATCTTTGTTGCAAGGAGCAATATGCCATTTAATAGAAAGTTTGTTAACATTATTGGTGCTGGCTTTGCCGGAATTGAGTGTGCGCTATTTTTGGCAAGCCATGGAGTGAAAGTTCATATTTTTGACTCTGGAAGAGTGTTTGAAAAGGATGTTTTTGATGAAAATGCCTCCCTTGTCAAAGAAAAAACACAAAAACTGCTTTCAAAAGAACTTGAAGGGCTTGGAAGTCCGCTTATTTGCTATGGTGAAAAACAAGGGCTATGTGAAAATGAAATTTTGCAACTCGGAAAGACTCTTATATCTCAGCATCCTAATATTAAGGTTATAAACGCTTGCGTGCATGAGTTAAATCCGGGGGAAGTTACAGTTATTGCCACAGGAAGTTATACTGATGAGGGCATGAGCGACTTTCTAGTAAAAATTTTCGGTGGAATGCTATGCCATTCGTATATGCCACTTTATCCTATTTTTGATAAAAGTGGGATAGGACTAGAGGAGCGAAACGGAAACAAACTTTTGGGGCTAGGGTATGACGAGTACATAAAGTTTATAAATGGCGTGCTTGACGAAGTGAGAGAAAATGAGATTTTAAAAGAAGATATGCTCTCTGGCACCATTGAAAAACTTGCATTTGAAAGCAAAAATGCTCTTCGCGATTTTGCATTGCGACCTGTGCCCAACTTTGCCGATGAGCGACCTTACGCCACTGTAAAGTTTGGAAAGTCTACAAAAGGGCTTTTAGGAATTGGGCTTGCAAGCACTTTGCCAATTTCTTCACAAGAAAGGATATTTTCAAAAATTGATTTTTTAAAAGATGCCAAACTTGTTTCAAGTGGAAAAATGCTTAAAGTTTGCCAGATTTCTTCGCCTTATGTGGTTAATAATTATCACCAATCACTTGCCCATAAAAATATATTTTTTGCTGGGTCGATTTTAGGAATCAGTGGATATGTTGACTGCATCGCAAGCGGGCTTTACACTGCGCTTTGCGTTTTGAAATATGTGCAAGAAAGAGCAATGGTCGACTTTTCTCCGCTTACCGCAATGGGCAAAATGGTGAAAATGATAGCAACACAAGATAGAATTATGGGTGGCTTTTTGGAAGATTATCAAATTTTTTCAGATGCTGACCTTGAAAAAGAAAATATTGTAGATATTTTTGCAAAGCGTTCAATGGAGGAACTTGCAAAATTTAAGGAGGATTATAATGGAAAGTATGTTTAGAGGAACTACAATTTGTGGAGTGAAAAGAGACGGGCACATCGCCATTGCTGGGGATGGGCAAGTTACAATGGGGGAAAGTGTGGTGTTTAAAAGCACAGCCCATAAAGTGAGAAGAATTTACGATGATAAGGTCGTTATTGGCTTTGCCGGCTCAGTTAGTGATGCCTTTTCTCTTTGTGAAAAATTTGAGAATATGTTAAACAAATTTTCTGGCAACCTTATGAGAAGTGCGGTTGAACTTGCAGGGCTTTGGAGAGAAGACAAGGCTTCAAGAAAACTTGACGCACTTATGATTGTTGCTGACAAAGAGAGACTTTTGATGGTTTCGGGAACTGGGGAAGTTATTGAGCCAGATGATGACATTTGCGCAATCGGCTCGGGCGGAAACTTTGCTCTTGCCGCCGCAAAAGCATTAAAACAAAACACCAATCTTTCAGCAAAAGAGATTGCAACAAAGGCGCTTGAAATTGCTGGACAAATTTGTGTTTATACAAATGACCATGTAACAGTTGAGGAGGTTTAAAATGAACTTAACACCAAAAGAAATAGTTGAAGAACTTGATAAATATATTATTGGCCAATCAAAGGCAAAGCGCGCTGTTGCGGTTGCACTTCGAAACAGATATAGAAGGAGCAAACTTACAAAAGAAGAGAGAGAAGAAATTACTCCTAAAAATATCATTATGAAAGGTCCAACAGGTGTGGGGAAAACTGAAATTGCAAGGCGACTGGCAAAACTTGTAAAAGCGCCTTTTATCAAAATTGAAGCCACAAAATACACCGAAGTGGGATATGTGGGCAGAGATGTTGAAAGCATGATTCGCGACCTTGTAGAAGTTGCTGTAAGAATGGTTAAAGATGAAAAGAATCATGAAATGGAGTCGAAAGTTAAGCCAGCAGTTGACGAAAAACTTGTAAATGCAATTTGTGATTCAAGACGCGCGCAAGGGCAAACGGTTGACAGAACAGAGGTTGAGGAGAACTTGAAAAAAGGTCTTCTTGAAGATGAGCAAGTTGACATTTTCGTAACCGAATCTCCAAAACCTATGCTTGCTATGGGTGGCGCAGAAATGAGTATAGGCTCAATTTTTGATGGAATACTTCCTCAAAAGAGGTCTAAACGCAAAGTTATTGTTTCAAAGGCAAGAGATATGCTCCTTGCAGAAGAGTGCGATAAGGTGGTTGATAAGGATAATGTGTATGCCGAGGCAATTAGAAGAACTGAGGAAGAGGGCATCATTTTCATTGATGAAATAGATAAGATTATTGGCGGAGAAGGTCCTTCAAACAAACAAGATGTTTCAAGAGAAGGGGTGCAAAGAGATATCCTTCCTATTGTGGAAGGAAGCACGGTTGCAACCAAATATGGCAATGTTAAAACCGACTTTATTCTTTTCATTGCAGCGGGCGCTTTCCATGTTGCAAACATAGAAGATATGATTCCTGAATTGCAAGGGCGTTTCCCAATAAGAGTTGACCTTGAAAGTTTGACAACAGACGACTTTAAACGCATTTTAAAAGAACCTAAAAACTCAATTTGTAAGCAATATGCTTCAATTTTGAGAGTAGACAATATAAATCTTGAATTTACTGACGATGCGATTGAAGAAATCGCACTTATGGCAGTCGCTGAAAATGAAACCAGCGAAAATATCGGAGCAAGACGCCTTCACACAATTATGGAAAGTTTGCTTGAAGATATTTCTTTCAATGCTACTGGTCTTCATCCAATGTTTGATGTCAAGATTGACAGAGCGTATGTTCAAAACGCCTTCAAATCAACAAAGAAAAAATTTGACCTTGCTAAATATGTATTATAGAGGACAAAATGGATAAATCGCGAACCGAACTTTTAATTGGCGCTGACGCTCTTGAAAAAATTGAGCGTACTTTTGTTACGGTTGTTGGTACGGGCGGAGTAGGCGGACACGCTGTAATGGCTCTGGTGCGTGGCGGAATTGAGCGTATTAGATTGGTTGATTTTGACAAAGTGGCGTCATCTAACGCTAATCGTCAAGTGGTCGCAAATGACCAAACGATAGGCAGAGCAAAGGTTGATGTTTTAAAAGAGATGATAATGTTCATAAATAATAGGGCAAAAGTTGAAACCTTTGAAGAAATGGCAACGAAAGATAATATCCCAAGGCTTGTAAATGGAAGTAATATTGTCATTGATGCCATCGACTCGGTGGCGGACAAAGTGGAACTAATTTGCTATTGCAAAGAAAACAATATTCCAATAGTTTCTGCGATGGGGGCAGGTAATAGATATGATTTGCCGGAGTTTAAACTGACAGACATTTACAAAACCCACGATGATGGGCTCGCAAAAGTTTTGAGGAAAAAACTCAAAGAAAGAGGAGTGAAAAAACTTGAAGTTGTAACTTCCTCTTCTTCGCCTTGCAGAAAAGGGAAACCGGTCGCAAGTATAAGTTATTATCCAGCGGTTTGTGGAAATGTACTTGCAAGTGTTGTGATAAATAAAATTATTAGGGAGGAAATATGAAAATTATTGAAGAAAAAGATTTTGAGGAAGAGGTAAAATCAGGCAAAGTTGTTGTTGACTTTTTCGCAACTTGGTGTATGCCATGCAAAATGATGGGACAAATTTTTGAGCGCATGGAAGGCTCTCTCAAATCGGACGAAAAAATAATCAAAGTTGATGTTGATGAATGCGAAAATCTTTCAAGACGGTTTGGCGTCCTTTCAATCCCAACACTTGTTTTCTTTAAAGATGGGCAAATGGTTTCAAAACACGTTGGGCTTATGCAAGAAGAAGAGGTAAGAGAAGAACTTGACAAAATGTAGCCATCTTTTATAATTAACCAAATTAAAAAACAACCATTATTTTGCTGGTTAAAATGCAGTGCTACTTATATTTTGAATTAAAAATTTCGTTTGTAGAAAGTAAGCTTGTTTGGCTAAGAAATTCAGATAATTTCATAAAAATGGGTATAAAATGCCCATTTTTTGTGTTTTTTAATGATTTTTTTATTAAATTGAGCATTTTTTGAGTTTTTGCAGGATATTTTGAGAATAATGTCTATTGACAATAAAAGCAAAGAGTGGTAAAATATTCTAAGTAAAGGAGAATTTTTATGGCAAGAAGAATTTATCTTGATAACGCTGCAACAACTTTCGTTTCAAGCGAAGTTTTGCAAGAAATGCTCCCTTGTTTTAACGCAATTTATGGCAACAGCAACTCGGTTCATTCTTATGGACGCGATGCAAATGCCATTGTGGATAGAGCAAGAGATAGAATTAAGCACGCAATTAATGCAAAAATGGCAAATGAAATTTATTTCACCTCTGGCGGAACTGAGGCTGACAACTGGGCAATAATTGGACTTGCTCATGCGCTTTCTGGCAAGGGTAAACACATTATTACAAGCAAAATTGAGCATCACGCAGTTTTAGATGCTTGCAAAAAACTTGAAGAAGAGGGATATGAAGTAACATACCTTAATGTTGACAGCACAGGGCTTGTTAATCTCGCTGAACTTTTGCACTCTATCAAGCCTACAACAACCCTCGTTTCAATCATGGCTGTTAATAACGAAGTTGGTACTATCCAAAACATCAAGGCAATCGGCAAAATCGCTCATGATTATGGCCTAGTTTTCCACACTGACGCAGTTCAAGCGGCTGGCGCAATCAAACTTGATGTTCAAGATATGGAAATTGACGCAATGAGCCTTTCAGCGCACAAAATTTTTGGACCAAAAGGAATTGGTTGCCTCTATGTAAAAGAGGGGATTAAAATTGAACCTCTTATCGTAGGTGGAAGCCAAGAGCGCGCCAAGAGAGGGGGAACATTAAATGTCCCTGCTATTGCGGGCTTTGGTAAAGCAATGGAAATTGCAAGTCGTGATATTATTATTAATCAACAAAAACTTCGCGGAATAAGGGACTACTTTATTTCAAATGTTAAAGACAAAATTGAGTATGTTTCAGTTAATGGTCATCCACAACAAAAGGTAAATGGAATTGTAAACCTTTCATTTGAAATGGTAGACAACGAAAGTTTGCTTATGCTTCTTGATATGGAAGGAGTTGCTGTTTCTACTGGTTCAGCGTGCACTTCAAATTCTATCGAACCAAGCCATGTGCTTGAAGCAATGGGACTTGATGAAAAACTCGCTCGCGGGTCATTAAGATTTTCTTTCAGCAAAAATATATCTAAGGCAGATATAGACTATGTTATTGAAGTGCTTTCAAAAGCGGTTGAAAAACTCAGGTCTATTTCAGCACTTTCAAAAGCGGGGAGGAAATAATTATGTTTAACGAAACCATTATGAAAAGATTTGCTACTCCTGAACACGCTGGCGGACTAAGAGGCGCAAGCGGAACCGGAAAGGCGGGCGATAGTGAATGCGGAGACCTCGTAAGGCTGTACATTCTTGTTGATGAAAATGGCAGAATTGAAACTGCAAAGTTTAAAGCCTATGGAAAGGTTTGCACGATAGTTGCAAGCGATATTGCTTGTGAACTTATTGAAAGAAAAACCCTTGACCGCGCTCTTGAAATCACTGCAAGAGATATTTTAGACGAAATGGGAGATGTCCCAGAAGCAAGACTTTATTCTGCTAGCCTTGCAGAAGAAGCAATCAAAAACGCAGTTGAAGACTACTACAAAAAACAAGAAATAGTTAAATAAGGTGCTTTGCAAATTAAATTGCAAAAACAAATGTTAATTTTAACTAAAATACATAAAAACACGCATAAAAAGGTTAATTTAAAACTTAAATGCGTGTTTTTTTGTTTTTAACAAGTTTTGTTATTAATAAGAAATGAGTTATAAACAAGATGTTATCGAAGCAATCATCGAAGCTTTTTGTACTTAATGTGGGTTATCTTTTTATACAGCGAGGCTAAGTTATTAAATAGATTTGGTATGTTTGATAATTTAAGGTGCTGTTTAAGAGACTGTTTACTAGGCGCGCAAGGATAGCGTTTAGGAAGAGCGTTTTTGTAGGCTTTTTATGAAAAGGCAAATGTTTATCTTAAACATGACAAAATTGGATATTTTTCGCAATGTGGGGGATACTAAATGCAAGGAGGGGAACATGAAAGACTTTATGATGCTTATGGGCTTTGGTGTAGGTCTTGTAACAGGAATGGTTTTATATAAATATTCCTCATGCTCAAAGCAAGCGTTCAATAAGGGCGAAAAAGCCATTGTTGAAGGCGTTGAAAAGTTAGAGCAAAAAGCAAAAGGGCAAATGAAGAAAGTTGCCGATAAAAACAAATAATTGAAGTAACCAAACATATTTGGCTTATAAATGACTTTTTTCTTTGGGCTTTTAGGTTCGCTTCTTGCACCCGCTCAAAAATCATGCTTTGCGCCTTGCGCAAAGCGCGCCCCTTATGGGCACCAAAATTTTACTCGTAAAATTTTCTGATTTTTGAGCGGGGCAAGAGCGCTCTATAAGGCAAATCTTAACAAAGCCCAAAACTCACCAAACAAAAAATCCACTAGGAAATCCTAGTGAATTTTTTTATTTATTCAAGCAAACGCTTGTAATAGACGCACCGAGCATCTTTTATTGATAAAAAGTTCATAACTGCCTCACGCTTTTATCGCTCCACCAAAGTTACCTCATGGCACACCAAAGTGTCCTCTTAGTGATGCTACCGTCAGGTCCTGACACGATTCAAAGATTTTGATTGCATAAGACCTTAATTTCATCACGATAAAATCATGCACATATTTACAAAAATTAAACCGCTAAAAGCATTCAACCCCACTATAGCGGATTGTGGGTAACAGAGCACCGCTAACTCTCCGTCTAGCTCGGTTTAATTATTCTAGCAAAAAAATAATAATTTTGCAATAAAAAAATGAGAATTTCTTAAAATAAAGTGTAAAATTTTGTTAAATCAATATTTTCTTTTTAAAACCACTTGTGGAGGCGCAAAATCGTTTTAATTGCAAGGGCAAATATGTTATAATAAATATGTTTAAAAGGGGAAGGTATGGAGGATAGGGAATTATTCAACAACTCAAAACGCTTCTTGGATGCATATAATAACATAGACTATGCTCTCAAACGAAGATATGATTTTCACCGTTCAATGGGTTTTTCAGACCTTATAAGAAAAACTGCATCGCTAAATTATACTGTGCGTAAATACGAAGATGACCTTATTGATTATGGAAGATTAAGAAATGCGATAGTTCACAATAATAACGAAGATTTTGTTATTGCCGAACCTCACAATTCCGTGGTTGAAAACATAGAGCATATCGAAAAATTAATAACCACGCCTCCACGCGCTCTTGACAGCATAGCGATAAGGGATGTTTTGACGGTTCCGGCCGACAAAAGCATGAGAGATGTTATTATGCTCATGTCGTCTAGCGGATATTCAAACTTGCCAGTATATAAAAACGGCGCGCTTATTGGAGTTGCAAATGGACAAAAAATAATCAATTCCATGGGACAATATTTGCTTTCTGGCGGAAAGCCAATGACATTTTTGGATAATGTCCAAATTGAAGATATGCTTTCTTCCATTGAAAACACGAACTATTATTGCGTAAAGAAAGAAGATTGCACAGTGGAAGATGCGCTTGAAGAGTTTAACAGCAATCACAAATTGCTTGCAATCTTGTTTACTAAAAGGGGGACAACTAATGAATTGCCTATCGGCATAATGACCTCATCAAATATTGTTGAGGCACAAAATGTCATAGAAAATTATTAGGATATTATGGAAAAGAAAAAGAATTGTGTCAAAGATATATATATTTGGCTAGACGGCGGAAGAGAAAAAGCGTGCTCTGTCAAATGCGACAATAAAGATATAGAAAAACTTTTAACAAGCCTTGAAGAAGAGTTTAACAAAATGTTCACTTATGGCGAAAGTTATAAGATTTTCTACGGCGAAGGCTCCCTTGAAAAGGCCTTTAAACATTGTAGAGCAAAGATTAAAAAAATTTTAAAGAAAGCCGAAGAGGCTAAAAAATAATTTAACTTTTGTTAAAGATTAAAAATGCTTGACAAAATAAAAAATAATATTTAAAATAACTGCATAAAAAGCGTGGATAAAAGACAACACCTTTTCAAATATTTTACAGAGAGTTGCCGTTTGGTGCAAGGCAATAAAAGAAAGGAAAAGGTTATCACTTTTGGAGCTACTTTTGTGAAATAATAGTAACATAAGTCGGGACTTCCCGTTATAGAAGAGGTGGGTGCTAGCCTGCTAGAAGTTTACAAGTGGTTTATTAAAAATCGCACTAGGTTTTCTTGTAACTTGGTGTGATTTTTTGTTTAAAAGGAGAAAAATGATGAAAAAAGAACAAGCAATGCCAAATTTTGTTGAGTTAGAGCATAATGTGCTCAATTTTTGGAAAGAAAACGATTGTTTTCATAAATTAGTCAAAAAGAATGAAGGGCATGAAAGGTTTAAGTTCCTGGATGGGCCTGCAACAGCAAATAATAGGCTTGGTATTCACCACTTTTGGGGAAGAACGCTTAAAGACCTCACCATTCGTTACAACGCTTTAAAGGGAAAAGACTGTATGTATCAAAATGGTTTTGATGGACAAGGTCTTTGGGTTGAAGTCAATGTCGAAAAGGAACTTGGACTTAACGGAAAACCTGAAATTGCACAGTATGGAATTGATAAGTTCACTAATAAGTGTATGGAAAGAGTGAACTATTTTGCTAACGAAATTACAAATCAATCTATCCGTATGGGGCAATGGATGGATTGGGACCATAGTTATCTGACAAACACTGATGAAAATATCACTTCAATTTGGCATTTTCTCAAAAAATGCGATGAAAAGGGGTGGATAGTAAAGAAAAATCGCCCTATGGCTTGGTGCCCTCGTTGCGGAACCAGTCTTTCAGAGCATGAAATAAGTTCATCATATCATGAAGTGGAGCATACTGCGATTTTTGCCAAATTCCCAGTGAAAGGGCAAGACTTCAAAATTGTTGCATGGACAACCACTCCTTGGACACTTTCTGCCAATGTTGCGCTTGCGGTGAACCCTGATTTTACCTATGTTTTGGTGGATTTTAATGGCGAAAAACTTGTTCTTGGTAAAGATAGATTGTGCGTTTTAAAAGGGGACGCAAAAGTTTTAAAAGAGATGAAAGGTGTCGACCTTGTTGGGCTCGAATACGAAACTTGCTTCCCAGAACTTGAAATGCAAAATTTTGCACATAAGGTTGTTGCATGGGATATGGTTGATAATGCAGAGGGAAGTTGCGTGGTTCACATTGCTCCTGGTTGTGGCGCGGAAGATTTTGAACTGGGGCAAACCCTTTCCTTACCTGAAATTTGCCCAATAAACGAGCAGGGCGTAATGCTTGATTCAACAGGCTTTCTCGCGGGAAAGAAAACAACAGATGTTGTACAAATGGTTGTAGATAGGCTTCAAAATGATGGAAAACTTTTGTACGCTCATAAGTATAAACATAGTTATCCATTCTGCTGGCGTTGCAAAACTGACCTTGTTTACAAACTTATCTCTGCATGGTTTATAAAAATTGATGAAATTCGTCCACTCGCTTTAAAAGCTATCGAAGATGTCGAGTTTAAACCTGCTTACGCTAAAAAGCGTATGATTGACTGGCTTGAAAATATGGGCGATTGGAATATCTCTCGTTCAAGATTTTATGGACTTCCACTTCCATTTTATGTTTGCGAAAAATGTGGAAAAGTTCATGTGATTGGCTCAAAAGAAGAATTGAAGGCAAAAGCGGTTCATCCTGAAATGGTTGACGCCCTTCCAAATATTCATAAACCTTGGATTGATGAAATCAAAATAAAATGTGATTGCGGAGCGGAGATTTCTCGTGTTCCCGAAGTCGGGGATGTTTGGCTTGACGCAGGTATCACCCCATTTAGCACTAAAAAATACTTCACCGATAAAAAATTCTTTGAAAACAATTTCCCAAGCGATTATGTTTGTGAAATGATTGAACAAATTAAACTATGGTTCTACTCTCTTCTCATTATGAGCGTAGTTCTCACTGGCAAAGCGCCATATAAAAAAGTGTGCACTTATCAATATGTTAAAGATGAAAAGGGTGGTGAGTTCCATAAGAGCGGTGGAAACACTCTCGAAGCAGATAAGGTTGCCGACAATGTGGGCGCTGATGTGGTTCGATATCTGTTCTCATCTTCTAGCCCAACCAATGATATGCGTTTCGGATTTACGCTCACTGATGAAGCAAGAAGAAAACTTTTGGCGTTTTGGAATGTTTACACATTCTTTAACACTTACGCTTGCATCGACAACCCAGACATTGTGAATTTTAAGCCAGAGGAAACAGACCTTCAAGTCGCTGATAAGTGGCTTATTGAAAGCGTAAACAAATTTATCAAAGATAGCGACCTAAATTTTGGTGAGGACAAAGCATATCTTGTTGTAAAAGACTTTGAAAAACTTGTTGATGACCTTTCAAACTTCTATATCCGTTCAAACAGAAAGAGATTTTGGAAAAGCGAAAATAAGCGCGACCAAATGACCGCCTATTGGTGCCTCTACTATGCAATTAAGTCTTGCGCTAGCATAATGACTCCAATAATTCCTTTTGTTTGTGAACATATTTGGCAAAATCTTGTCCGAGAAATTGAGCCTGGCGAGGCCGAATGCGTTATGCTTGCGGGCTATCCAAAAGAAATTTATCCTCTTCACTTTGAAAACATTCTCGCTTACACTGAAAAAGCAAGAGATGTGATGTCTATTGCTCAGCGTCTCAGAAATGAAAATCAAATAAAGGTTAAGCAACCTCTTCGCACTATGTATGTTACTGGGGACGAGTTTGCTCACCGCGTTCTTGACGAGTTTGGCAGTATTATCAAAGAAGAACTCAATATCAAAAATCTTGAAGTTGTCAAGGATGAAAGTCGTTTCAATGATGAATATCTTTCAGTAAACTTCAAAAAAGCAGGTGCAGTTCTTAAAGGCGAGGTACAAGCCCTTAAAGAGACTCTTGCACACCTTTCTGACGAGGAAAATAAACTTGTTATGGAAGGCTACCATAATGGAAAGGTTAGCGTTGGTAAGTTTACCGACCTTGATAGTGAACTTTTCAATCTTGAAAAGAAGCCAAAAGGCGATTATGTCATTGCTCACGAGAATGGAAATACCGTTGTGCTTGATGTAACCCTTGACGAAGAACTTATTATGGAAGGCGAATATCGCGAATTTGTAAGAGGACTTCAAGTGTTAAGAAAAGAAGCAGATTTCTTGATTGAAGACAGAATTGAGGCATCTTTTGAAACAAATGACGCTCATCTTCAAAAAGTACTCGATAAATTCAAGGATAAAATCATGCAAGAAGTATTGATTAAGGAAATTAAGCCTTCACTTTCAAATCCTGTCATTTCAAAAGACGTTGAAATGGGTGAAGGAAGCGTGAAAGTAACTCTTGCTAAATAAGCCTCACTGAGATTAAAACAAATAAAATATTGACAATTTGTTGAAAATAAATAGAGAATGTAAACATTACATTCTCTATTTTATTGATATTTAAAAGCAATTTTGGGCAATATCAAATTTTATTTTGACTTTTGAAGAATTGCATGTATAATTGTATAGAAAGAAATTTGAATTTTTTAGACTGGCAGTAAGAGGAAGGGTGCTAATTATGAAAATAGCAAACGATTGGGTTGACTACAAGGTTATAGCAACTGGAAATGGTGAAAAACTTGAAAAATGGGGCGAATATACGCTTTTGCGTCCAGACCCACAAGTAATTTGGAAAGCAAAAAGTGATTTGTCAAAGTTTAAAGGGCTTGACGCTCATTATAAGCGCTCTTCGACTGGGGGCGGGGCTTGGAATTTCTTGCATAAAATGCCCGAAGAGTGGAACATTAAGTGGCGAAATCTAACCTTTTCGCTTAAACCTATGGGGTTCAAGCATACTGGGCTTTTCCCAGAGCAAGCAGTGAACTGGAATGACATGATAAATGCAATCAAAGGCGCTGGCAGAGAGATTAAAGTGTTAAATCTTTTTGCTTACACGGGTGGTGCAAGCGTTGTTTGTGCAAGCGCGGGCGCAAAGGTAACCCATATTGACGCGAGTAAGGGAATGGTTGAAAGAGCCAAAGAAAATGCAAAATTAAATGGCATAACCACCATTCGTTATATTGTTGATGATTGCAAAAAGTTTATAGAGCGTGAAAAAAGAAGAGGTAACACTTATGACGCGATAATTATGGACCCACCATCGTATGGTAGAGGAACAAATGGCGAGATGTGGAAACTGGAAGACAATCTTTATGATTTCATTGCTCTCACAAAAGAGGTTTTGTCGGACAATCCACTTTTTGTGCTTATTTCGTCTTATACGACTGGGCTTCAAGCTAGCGTGCTTTCAAACTTGCTAATGCTTGTGTTTGGTGAGGGCGGAATTGACGCAGACGAAATTGGACTTCCAACAGAAGAAAAAATTGTGCTTCCATGCGGGGCAAGAGGTATTAAAATATGGGAAAATTAACTGTTTTGTATGAGGATAATCATTGTATAGTTGTTGTGAAACCGCAAAATGTTCCTTCTCAGGAGGATGCATCGGGGGACAAAGATATGCTTACAATGGTAAAGGAATATATTAAGGAAAAGTATAACAAAGAAGGCGAGGCTTTTGTAGGTTTGGTTCACAGACTTGACCGCCCTACGGGAGGAATAATGGTGTTTGCTAAGACCTCAAAGGGCGCTAGCAGATTAAGCGAACAAATAAAAAATGGACAAATGCAAAAAACTTATTATGCGGTTACAACTAAAACTCCTCAACTTAAATCTGACACTCTTTGTCATTATTTAAAGAAAGACGAGAGAAATAACATTGTGAGAATTGCTCCAAGAAGCGAGAGTGGGGTTAAAGAGGCAAAACTCTCTTATAAGGTTTTGCAAACTTGCGAGGACATGGCGCTTGTGGAAGTTAAACTTATCACCGGAAGAAGCCATCAAATTAGAGTTCAGTTTGCGGGGATAAATTGTCCACTTGTGGGAGACAACAAATATGGCAAAGATAAAACTTCTGCGTCTACAAATCTTGGTCTATGGGCTGGTAGACTTGAATTTTTGCATCCAGTAACAAAGCAAAAAATGACCTTTGCTTGTGCTCCTGACACCGCAAAATCTCCATGGAACAAGTTTTTTATGGATAAATATTTTTTAAGATAATAGCAAGTTTTTCGGCGGGCAACTGAAAATGTCTTTTGCGACCCGAAATTTGCAAGCACAAGATAAATATTTGAGTTATAAGAAGACCAAATTTTAAAAGTTGGTCTTTTTTGTTGTAAAATTTTTAGAATTTTACTAAAATATATAAAGGAGTTAAATATGAAAAAGAGAAATGAAATAGATGAAAAATATAAGTGGGATTTATCTCCGCTTTGCAAAGGCGAAGAAGAATTTTTATCCGCACTGAAAGCAATGGAAGATTATACAGAAGCGGTTAAAAAATTTGAAGGAAAACTAAACAACAAAAAGAGAATTTTATCTTATCTTAACCTAAATAAAGAATTTGAAGAGAAATTAGAACCAATTTTTCTTTATTGCGCTTTAAAGTGTGATGAAGATTTAGGCAATAGTGAAGAACAGCAAAAAGACGAACTTCTTTCTATGGCATATCAAAAATTGTCGGAAGAAACTTCGTTTGTATCAAGTGAACTTCATGAACTTTCTGACAAACTTTTAGACAGCATAATCAGAGACAAAGATTTTAAAGATTATTCGCGCTCCTTTGAAGCAATCAAGCGCGAAAAAAGCCATATGCTATCTAAAAAAGAAGAAAAGCTTTTGTCAGGGATGAGTTTCCTTGGCGGTTTTTCTGGCAACAGCAGACTTTTTAGTGATGCAGACCTTACTTTTAACGATATACTAGATAGCAAAGGTAAAAAGCACAAACTCGACCATTCGTCTTATGCCGAATACATCCGCTCAAACGATAGGACGCTACGCAAAAATGCGATGAAAGAATATAATGGCGCATTTGGAAGAAGTATCAATATGCTTGCCAACAATTACATCAATTATGTGAAAGAAGATTGCTATTTTGCTAAAATCAGAAAATATAAATCAGCATTAAATGAGGCGCTTGAAGATGAAGAGGTTTCAAAAGAGGTTTATGATAGACTTTTAACCGAAGTTGACAAAAATCTTGACATTTTGTTTAAATATTTTGACTTAAAAAAGAAATGTCTTAATCTGAAAGATATGTACATTTTTGATAATATGGCAGATATTCAAACTAAAAACGAGAAAAAGTACACTTTTGAAGAGGCAATGGAAATTGTTTACAAAGCGCTTTCTCCACTCGGTGAAGACTATGTCGCACTTTTAAAACAGGCAGTGAAAGAAAGATGGCTTGATGTGATGCCAAGCCAAGGAAAGCGTACGGGGGCGTATGAAAATGCAGTTTACGGCGTTCATCCTTATGTTCTTCTTAACTTTAATGGAACTATTGGCTCGGTTTTTGAAATTGCACACGAACTCGGTCATGCTATGCATACAGTTTTTGCGTCAAAGACTCAACCTCGTCAAAAAGCGGGATACACAATATTTTTGGCGGAGATTGCAAGCACCACAAATGAAATTTTGCTTTTGAATTACCTTTTAAATAACGCCCAGACAAATGAAGAAAAGATTGCATTGTACAATAAATTTTTTGATGAGGTTAAGGGCTCAATTTATCGTCAAACCATGTTTGCTGAATTTGAGGCAAAAGTGCATGAAGAGTATGAAAGTGGCAGACCTCTTTCAAAAGATTTTGTTTGTTTCACTTATTACGACCTCAACAAAAAGTATTTTGGGAAAGTTAAGCTTATTGACGAAATTAAGTATGAATGGGCGCGGGTTGGACACTTTTTCAGTTCATTTTATGTGTACAAATATGCAACCGGGATGATTTGCGCGTTGTCTTTTGCAGGAAGAATTTTAAAAAGTGAAAAGGGTGCGTTAGAAGATTATAAGTATTTCTTGTCGGCGGGAGATAGCGAAAAACCTTTGCAAGTTTTAAACAAGGCAAACTGTCTTCTTGAAAGCGGCGAGCCATTTGAAGAAGGCTTTAATTATTTAAGAACGCTTTTGTCGCAGTGGCAAAAATGTATGAAAAAATAATTTTTTAATTATTTAATAAATTAAAATAACTCAAAAAAATATTAAATAATTTTAATAAAATAAATAAAAAATAAATCAAAAAAATAGAAAAATTAATCAAAAAAGTCAAAAAAATGAAATAAAATTAAAAAAATAAATAAAAAAATAAATAATTTTAATAAAAAATCTTGGAATTAATGTTTTTCCAAGATTTTTTTATTTTTTCAATAGAATTTTATAAGTGAAAAGAGTGCTGTTGTGCGCAATTATAAATATGAGTGTAAAACTCTTCTTTATAAAATTTAAATTTTGCCCAATTATTTAAAAAAGATTTTTTAATCATGTGCAATTATTACTATTGTATTTTGTAAACAGCGTATTCAGCCGATACTATTCCCGATTCTATAATTAAGAGATTTTCTATTTTTATAATATTCATGCTAACAAAACTTGACAAATATGAAGGAACGCGGTTAGTGAAATATAATGGAATTTTTAAATTGTCTTCATCATAAATCACAATGGCGCCAGGAGACCTAAAAAATAATTTTCCTTTAATTGCGAAAAGGAAGTATGGGGATTGCAAATTACCTACTGTGCTCGAATCATCTTTCAAGTAAAAGTTATCGATTGTTTTCGTAATTCCCTTTGAATCCGTGTAAGCTTGGGAATTAAAAGTAAATGCATTTGAATTCTTATCAGTGTAAGGCATATTCCTTTGATTTACACTTTCGATTGCTTTATCAAAAGTGGACACAAGAGTTTCTCCTTCATAAACATAACAATGCTGAATATCGTCATCCTTTTTAACTGCGACA
The DNA here is from genome assembly GCA_934771475.1 of uncultured Clostridia bacterium. Lineage (GTDB taxonomy): Bacteria > Bacillota > Clostridia > Christensenellales > UBA1242 > Caccovivens. The sequence goes on along the minus strand of CAKVMD010000002.1, from coordinate 50,672 downwards.
AGTTTGCCATCTTCTTCGTAATAATAATCAGCGTTTTTTATAAGTTTGGTGCCATTTTTAATTTTGATTTCGCCATTGTTATATTCGTAATAAATTGTCCCATCATTTAAAACAAACTTCACTTTCGCATTTGATGGATAATCGTTTGATACGCTTAGCCTTGTTACGATTTGCCCACTTTCAATGTCTATTTTTAAAAGTTGCCCTGATGTTTCATACGAACACGCATAAACATATTTTTCATTAAAACTTATATTTGTGTGTACCCTCAAGCCAGAATAAATTGTATCTTCCTCAAAAGTTTCTAAATTAATTCTTTTTATTGCATAATTGGTTGGATCCCAAATGAGGGCATAGCCACCATATAAATGATATAACTCGCCTTGTGGGAAATAAGAAACAGTGTATTGTTTTAAAAGAGAAAAGTCTGTTTTGCTATAAATTCTCAAAGCGTCTGTTGTATGGCGATTTGTAACTACAATCCTATCACCAATTGTTTGATAATTATTTGTTGCCAGTTTATCGAATAGGAAATAATCTAACTGATTTTCAACTTTTTCACCAATCATAGATTCTAAACTTTCTTTGCTGATTGAATCTTTTGATTCAAAAGTAAATGTGTAATTTGATTCGTCGATTTCAATTTCTGGCACTATTAAAGAAAATTCTTGAACAACTTTTACACTGTGTTTTTCGCCTTTAATTTTAAAGTTTGCATTAAGGTTGATTTGTTGCACCTTGCCGTCTTTTATGATAATGTTTCCATTTGGCGTGCCAAGTGGAAGAAAAACTTTTAATTGTGAATCAGTTAAATCAAGGTCTAAGGTGTTCCATGTGGTTTCATAGAAATATCCATAATTTGTCTTTCTTATATATTTCATATCTACATCATCAAGTGATTGAGAAACGTCTCCGTAGTCTTGCATTGCAGTTTTTAACAAACCTTCACAAATGTCTTGCAAGTTTGTGCTTTCGAGCTGGTAAAATTCCTTTACAAGAGAGTTGTAGTTTTTTGTAAGATAAAATTTTTGTCCATTTTGATATCCTTCCTTTAAAGTGCCTTCTTTATCAAGAATTTGATATCTTATTTCATCGCCATTTTTGAGGCATTGCAAGGTGATTTTATCATTTGTTTGGTTGTCTGTGTAAGAGGTGAAGGAAATATTAAAATAGTCTTGGCTCATATTTTTATCGAGATAATTGTCAACCTCATTTAAATATGTTTGTTTTTTAGAGGCAGGGACAAAGCAAAAGATAGTAAGTAGCGACAACGACAATACTAGGAGCGCGCCAATAATCCCTGCTAAACTAGCCCAAAAAGTTTTGTTAAAAATGTTCACAGAAAGTGAAGCATTTTCTTCGGGCTCTTCAACATAGTCGTCTCTAAAATAATTCAAATTAACTTCAAAAATTTCGCAAAGGTTTGTAAGATAATCTAGCCCCGGGGTGCTTAATGAATTTTCCCATTTACTCACCAGCTGGGACGAAACATTCATCTCTCTTGCGAGTTGCTTCTGCGACAAACCGCGTTGTTTGCGTAATGAGGCAATCTTTTTGCCTACCATTTCGTTTTGCATATTTACTCCTTTTTTTGAGGATAAACCAAAAGCGATAGAAAGTCAATTTAAAACGCTCTACGATTTGTGGAATACTCTAAATTTATTATTTTTTTAAAAATTATTGAGATTTTTTTATTATTTTTATTATTTTTATTAAAATTATTTTATTTTTTGGATGAATAATTATATTTTATCTTAAATTGTGCTTTTTCTATTTATTTAACTACTTTTGCTAAATATATTTTAAAAAAAGCGAATTATAGATTCGCTTTTTAATTTTCGACTATTATTGTTTGTCCCTGATAAGTTTTGTTTATGCCAAACTCAGATATAGATTTTTCAGACGCGGTCGAGAAATGCACAGGATAGAAGGTTGTCTTGGGGAAATCGGTCATAAGCGCCTTTATTTCAAATGTGGCAAGATGTTTTTCGTTTTCCACAACGCTTGAAGCGTCAATAAACATCGCTTTGCAGGCTTTGGCTATTTTACGAACATTGTTGCACATTGCGGTGTCTCCCGAAAAGCCGACTTTTACACTCCCGTCATCTATTAAATATCCATAAGCATCCAGCCAGCCATGCTTTGCCGAAAAGCACTTAATTTTATAGTTTCCAATTTTTACAATCTTGCCATTTTCAGCGTCAATAAAATTAAAGGTGTCAAGATATGGAATAAGGTGAGGTACCTCGACTAACCTCATAAGACTTTCTATTCTTTGCTTGCAACCTTTTGGGGCAAGTATGGTTACGCTTTTGCCCATTTTTGCGATTACTTCCAAAACAAGGGTAATATCGCAAAAGTGGTCGGAGTGAAAATGCGTAATTATGATATAGTCAATATTTTTTAAATCATAATCATTATAAAGCGATTTAAATGAACCTATTGGCACATCAAAAAGCATATTATCATTTATGATAAAACTTGTGTTAAGCGTGTTAGTCCATGTGCAGTGATTTCCTACTATATCAATTTTCATTTGTGCCTCTCTTGCGCCAATTATAGCACATAAACACCATGGCACAAAATAATTTAACAAAATAAAAGATTTTGTAGATTTGGGGTTGCAAATTGTCGAAATTATGATACAATGATTTTAGAGAGGAAACATGGCTGGCGGATATAACAACAATAAAAAGATAAATAGCAGGCAGGGGACTCACAAAAAGAAACCTACAAGAGTGGCGCAAAAGGAGCCTTTCCTTGAAAGTGAAATAAAATCACAAATCAGCCAATTCATACGCCGTCATAAAAGCGGTGAGGGATATTGACGCCTTGGGGGAATAAGCGAGCTTTTGCAAAAGTGTCCTAAGGTTAAGGATATTCTAATAAAAGAAATTCATGACTATGTAACAAAATCATATCCACTTGCGAGCAAATCGAAACTTCAATTTAAACCAAGAGAATTTGAAAAATTGTTAATCGCTATAAGTTTGAAAGACTTTATGCATAAAAAATATGAGTCATATCCTTTTTTGCTTAAAAATCAAGATTTTCATAAAATGATTAGTTGTCCTAAATCTCGCATTGCAATTAAAGGTTTTAAAACGGGGCAAACATATAGATTTTTAAATAATTATGTCAAGCCAATCATTGACGCCGATGAGAATTTCACAAATAGTTATATTGACACGCAGTTTTTTGTAAGTTATGACAGAAAAATCATATTTGCAAAAACGATAAGACAAATTTTTAGAATAAATGACACCAAAAAATTCTTGCGTGAATTTTCAAAAGAGGCGGTAGAACATGACCGCTCGATTGCACAACGCGGATTTTCAGTTGCTATGTATAGTTTTCTTCAAGGAAGTGAGAAAAAGTTGTCTCTCTTCGCAAGACTTGATGATGACGGTTTTAACCATAGAAACTTGCTGATTGATGAAAGGCGAAAAAAAGTATTTGGGGAGATTGCAGGTTATCCGCATTTCCATTTTCAAAACGAAACCGACCAATATCTTTGCAGAAAGGATAGTGAAAGTGGCTACAAAACGGGCAGATGCAACGCTATTGATGTGCCTCACCTTATTAAATATCTAGTATCGCTAGAAAAACAATCAAAACAACAAATCAAAAATGCATATTCAAAGAAAGAAACTCTTGACCTTCCATTTTTAAATATTATGGTTGAGAGGGAAGAGTTTTTCCCAAAACCATTGCAAATTGTTGAAGAATTTGTAAAGGGACAAGATGAAAGCGGAGTGGAAATGTGCAAAAAGTTCTTTGCAGACTTTGATGAAAATTACAATTTTCAAGGTATCTTAGATGGGCTTGCCTACTTTAAAAACTTTGCTTTTGCATTGCTTCTTCTTCAACACATAAGCGACCTTTATTGGAACGAAGAAAACACAGATTTAAAGTATAAAAATTTTCTTGCTCAATTTGAAATCACATTAAGTGAAAAGATAATGGACGCGATTTGCAATGTAAGTGAAAGAGCTTGCAAGGTGAAAGGAAACAGGCATGTAACCATGAGAAACGATTTTGACGAAACTTATGCAAATTTCCCAGCTCTTTAACTGTTAATTTTATTTATTTCAAGCACCAAACTTTCAAGCCTAGTGGCTGACGAAATGGCGGTGCTTTTTTGTTTGTGCTCACACATGATACGCACCTTGTTTTCAGTTCCACTTGCTCTTACAAGAACTCTTCCATCGCTACCAAACGATTGGCTGATGTTAAGAATCTCACTTGAAAGTTTTTCGCTGTTTAAAATTCTAAATTTATCAACAACGCTGATGTTTTTATTAATTTGCGGGAATTTTTTATATTTTACAAGTTTTGAAAGACTTTTTCCGCTTTCTTTTGCAATTTTGGCAAGAGTCAGTGCAGTCAAAATTCCATCACCGGTGGTGGAGAGGTTGTGGTTAATGATGTGGCCTGATGGTTCTCCTCCAAGAGGATAACCCTTGTTTTTCATGAGCTCAACAACATATTTGTCGCCGACATCAGCCCTAGCAAGGGGGATTTTTTTCTTTGCAAGTGCATTTTCAAGCCCTTTGTTTGTCATGCTTGTGCCTACAACTCCCTTGCATGATGACAAATGAGTGGCAAGAATAAAAAGTATATCGTCTCCGTCTAACAAAACACCTTTTTCGTTGCACGCCACAATGCGGTCTCCATCTCCGTCAAAAGCAAACCCCATATCTGCATGATTTAGTAGTACACTTTTTATCATTGCGTCAGGATAAAGCGCTCCACAACTATTGTTGATAGCCTTGCCATCACCTTGTGCATTCAGAAAAATTGTTTTGGCTTTGAGAGAAGAAAAAATGCTTTTTGCAATCTTGTATGTCGCACCGTTTGCACAATCAACAACAATTTTGAGGTCATCCAGAGGTTCAGAGCAAGACAACAAACTTTTTTTGTATTCATTTAAAAGCGCGGGCGCATATTCATATCGACCCACTTTATCATAAGAAACCATGAAAGGGGAGAATAGTTGCCTTTCAATGGATTTTTCTTCCTCCTCGTTGATTTTGTAGCCATTTTGGTCGTATATTTTAACCCCATTATACTTAGCAGGGTTGTGGCTTGCAGAAATGACAACTCCATAGTCGCAACCGAGATGTTTTGTAAGAAACGCGATAGCCGGAGTTGGTGCAACTCCAACATCAATCACGCTGACTCCTCCCGCAGTCAACCCGCTTGAAAAAGACAGGGATAAAAGGTCGCCCGATGTGCGAGTGTCTCTACCTATGACAACCTTACCCTTACTACAAAGCCTAGAAAGAGCATTCCCACATTTGTGTACCAAAAGTGATGACAAGTCTTCGCCATAAACTCCGCGAATACCGTCAGTTCCAAAATATGTAGCCATTTTGCCTCCTAATTTTTCAAATATTTATATGCCTTACCTTTAAGGTTTGTTTGTCTAGCGCGCGCAATCGCAAGGTCGCCTTTTCCCACTTTGTCAGTTATGGTTGAGCCACAGGCAATAAAACTTTCGCTTTCAATTTCAAGGGGCGCAACAAGGTTTGCGTTTGAGCCAATAAAAACTTTGTCTCCAACAATAACTTTGTTCTTTTCTTTTCCGTTGTAGTTCGCAAAAATAACCCCACAGCCTAAATTGCAATAAGAGCCAATAAAAGCGTCTCCAACATAAGTCAAATGACTTGCTTTGGTTTCCGCGCCAATAACAGATTTTTTCACCTCAACAAAGTTTCCAATTTTGCAATTTTCTCCAATTTCGCTTTGAGGGCGAATGTGCGCAAACGGGCCAATTTTTGCTCCGCTTTTAATAGTGCTTTTCTCAATGACTGACGCGTGCAGAACACAGTTTTCTTCCACCTTGCACGAAACCAGAAAATTGCCGGGCAAAAGCGTGCAGTTGTCGCCAATAAAAGTTTCGCCCTCGATATGGTTGTTTTCGTAGACTGTTACATTTTTGCCGAATTTCACATTTTTGCCTATAAAACACGACCTTTTGTTTAAAAATTTTGTCATTTTTGTTAAATTATCTCCTTAAACATTGTTTTTGTATGCAAAAATCAAAGAAAATGTCTACTAAAAAAGACATCATAAAAATGTCTTGTTTAATTGTTTTAAACAATTTAGTTTAATCATTTAAAGCAAGGGAGAGAGCCATTGCATATAGTGATTGTGTAGAGTTTACAAAGGAGATTTTATGTGTGGAATTATTGCTTGTATTGGCAAAAATGTAACTAAAATGCTAATAGAAGGGCTTGAACGCCTTGAATATCGCGGATATGATTCGGCGGGGATGACGGTGCTGACAAATGGCGAGTTTTTTACTAAGAAAGCGCTTGGAAATGTTAAGGAATTAAAAAAACTAGTTGCAAATGACTCTTTGGACGGACTAGGAATTGCGCACACAAGGTGGGCAACCCATGGAAATATATCACTTGAAAATGCACATCCGCATTTTTCGCAAGGAGGTAATCTTGCGCTGGTACATAATGGAATAATTGAAAATTATCAAAATATTAAGTCAAATCTTGATAACAGCGGTGCTCAGTTTTATGGACAGTCGGATAGCGAAGTTGTGGCAAAATTTTTTGGTGAGCAAATAGATGAAAAATTGTTGCACAAAAAGTTGCAATCAATCGAGGGTTCTTACGCTTTTGCCATAATTTGCAAAGGGCAAGAACGAATATATTTTGCCAAAAACAAAAGTCCACTTTATGTTTTTGAGGGGCGAATGATTGCAAGCGACCCAAGCGTGTTTGCGCCTTATGGAAAAGAATTTATTGCCCTTGATGACGGAGAGTATGGCTATATTGACGGGAAAGAGGCAAAGATTTTTAAAAACGGTGCTTTGATACAAAAAGACACCAAATTAATAGATTTTGAATTTGTGCAAGAGGGTAAGGCGCATTATGACCACTTTATGATTAAAGAAATTTATGATTCAAAAAAGGTTATTAAAGGTTTAAAATCTCATTACACGCAAAATAGCGTGCAAAAACAAGTCAAAAGCATGAATTTTGAAAGGTTCAATCGAATCTACTTTATTGCTTGTGGCACAGCGTATCATGCTGGGCTTATGGCAGGGGCTCAATTTAGAAAATATTTTGATAAAGATGTTTACATTGAAAAAGCGGGAGAAATTTGCTACAAAAACTTGCCGATAGATGAAAATAGCCTTTGTTTTTTCATAAGCCAAAGTGGGGAGACTGCCGACACTTTGTCTGCTCTTGAATATGTTAGGGCGCATAATGGAGTTTGTGCGTGTGTGGTCAACACCATTTATTCTACATTGTCTCAAAAATGCGATTTTGTATTTCCTATTTGTGCGGGGCAAGAAAAAGCGGTTGCAAGCACAAAAGCATATTTTGGGCAGGTGCTTGCGCTTTTAATCATTGCTCACATTTTAAAAGGCGAAGATTTTGAAAAACTGCTTGATGAATTTGAAGAAACTCTTGACTATGGAAATGATGAGGAAATTAAAAGGGTTGCTAGACATCTTGCTAAGCGCGAAAAATTGTTTTTCATTGGAAGAGGAGAGGATTATATATCCGCGCTTGAAGCGTCTCTTAAAATGAAAGAAATTTCCTATATTTTCTCATGTGGCGAGAGTGCGGCAGAACTCAAACATGGCTCGCTTGCTCTTATTGAAAATGGGGTCGATGCGGTGCTTGTCGCAACAAACCTAGCCACGCTTTCAAAAAATTTGGCAAGTGCCGAGGAAGTTCACGCTCGCGGAGGAAAGGTGATTTTTGTATCGCCTTTTAGTAACGCGGATGGAAAGATTGATTTTTATATAAGCGTAAAACCATGCAAGGAAGAATTTATGCCTTTGCAAACCATGCTTGTGCTTCAAAAACTTTCCTACTTTGTGGCGATAATGAAAGGTAACAATCCCGACCAACCTAGAAACCTTGCCAAAAGCGTTACGGTTGAATAATAAATCGGTTAAAATAATCATCGAAAATCAGATGAGAAAAATTACAAGATTTTTTGCATTAATCCAATAGGATATTCTTACTACAAATTGTTATACAAAATAAAAAATCACTTACGAAGTGCCATAAGTGATTTGTCTGTGGAGCAGGTAGCGGGAATCGGACCCGCGAATAACGCTTGGGAAGCGTTCATTTTGCCACTAAATTATACCTGCATGGCTATATGATAGCACAATTTTCTTTAAAAGCAAACATTTTTGATATGTTTTTCATATAAATACTTATGATAAACCCATACAATCGGCGTAATGCTGTTGCTTACGCGCACAAATGGGCACTAGGCGCAAACCCCGACTTTTATCACTTTGGTGGGATAGGCGGGGATTGCACAAACTTTATCTCTCAGTGTCTGCTTGCTGGTGGCGGAGAGATGATTGATTCTCAGGATGGTTGGTTTTATTTTTCAAAAGACTATCGCTCTCCAAGCTGGACTTCGGTGGAAGCGCTCCAAAAGTTTTTGCTTGACAAAAGTGCTGGACTTTTCGCTTCAATCAGCGAAATAGCCTCTCTTGAAGAGGGGGATATTATCCAGCTCAGGCAAAACAAGGAAAGGTTTAACCATACTCTCATTATAACCAAAAAATCGGAGAGTGGAATCTATGTATGTGCTCATTCGAATGACGCGCTTGATAAAAACTTGAATGACTATTTTTTTATTGAGCGGATTGGGCTTCACATAGAGGGGGTTAAAAGCAAATGATAAGTCAAGACAAGAAAACTAAAAAAAATTGAAAAAACGATTGGATTATTGCAAAAGATGTTATATAATATAGTCAGGAGGGGAAATATGGCAAAGACAAATAAAGATTATTTTGGTCTTGGAAGAGTGGTTAGCCTTATTTTAGCTATCATTCCTGTAACTGCATGGATTTGCGGTGCAATCACAAGATTTACAGAAGGCAAAATTGTTGCTGGACTTATCCGTTTGATCTTTGGTTTCAACATCGTTTGGATTGTTGACCTTGTTCTTATGATTCTTAACGGCAGAATCTGGCGTTTGTTAAATGTTTAACAAATTTCACGAGAAAGATGACTGAAAGGTCATCTTTTTTGTTTGCAAAAAATCGAAAAATGAAGAAAGTGGACATTTTTCAGCCAAAATCCATAAAAATCACGATAAAAGTTTGACTATTTAGGTAAAATGATTATAATTTAATTGTTGAAAAAACATTATTTTTATGCTATACTTAAAAAGGTGAGGTTATATGAACAGTTTATTATCTAGTTTTATTACCGATTGGGGAAGAAGCATAAAAAATGGTCTCGGGGAAACTTGGACGGTTATTTTAGCAGTGATTTTCCTTGTCTTTGCGCTTTACTTAATTCAAAATGTTTTTAGAGCGTCTATAAACAAAACTAAAATTGTTTTAAAATGGGGACAAATATTTTTCATGATTGTCTTTTCATTGCTGTCAATTTGGTTTTTCACTTTAATTTAATTAGGAGATTTTTATGAACAGATTTATTTCTATGCTTAGCGACGGAAGCGAACTTGTAAGTGATTTTTGGTCAAAATTTTGCCCTGTTTTTCGTTATGTAGCATTTGCTATTGTCGTTGCTTGCTCTATCGTGATTACAATCACAACTCTTATGCAGTCAAATGATTCATCAAACGCACTTGATGCATATACTGGTAAAAGCCAAGAAAGTTATTATTCACAAAACAAAGGTGCATCGCGCGACGCAATCTTAAAAAGAATCACGATTGCTATGGCGGTTATAATTTTTGTTATGATAATTCTTTTCTTTGTGAGCGAACTTATTTACGGGAGCAGAGGTTGAGAGCTAGTCAAAAAATTTTAAATTTGTTGTCAAAAGATGGTTTAGCCCTTACAGGGATAGACAATCTTTTTTCTTTTATAGAAAAGACTTATTCACTCCCTAAGGAGGAAATCCGAAAAGATTTTTATAAACTTCTTCACGAAGGCAAGATTTTTGAGATTAGAAAAGGTAAGTTTGTTGCAATTCCTTCGCGCGGTTATTTGCGCGGACACTACATTGGCAATAGTAAAGGGTATGGCTTTGTAGAAGTTGACGGACAAGAAAACGATATTTTTATTCCAGCAGATAAAACTGGCGGGGCAATCGATGGCGATGGAGTTATTGTAAAAATATTTTCTTCAAGCGAAGAGGGACAAGACGGAGAAGTTGTTTCTGTTTATAGCGAGGTTGAAAGAATCGCGGGGGTAGTAACAAAACTTGGCAAAAATTTCTTTGTGGAGCCCGATAACAATCATATCCCATTTAAGGTCAAATTAATTCAAGGGGGCATAAAATTCCACTTAAACGATAGAGTTGTAATCAAACTTGTAAGAAATAAGGCAAGTGTTTCTGGGCTTGTTTTAGAAGTCCTTGGCAAAGAGGACGATGTCAAAGCGTGTGAACTTGCCGTCATCCGCGACCATGGCCTTTATGAAACCTTCCCTGACGAGGTTATAGCAGAGGCAAAAGCCATAAAACAGAAAGTGCTAAAAAGTCAAATCAAGGGAAGAGTTGATTTAAGAGATAAAATTATTGTAACAATAGATGGCCTTGACGCGAAAGACCTTGATGACGCCATTTCTATTGAAAAAGTTGAAAATGGATATATTTTAGGAGTGCATATTGCAGATGTTGGACAATATGTTAAGTACGACACTGCTCTTGATGAAGAAGCGTATAAGCGCGGAACCAGTGTTTATTTCCCAACTTCTGTTCTTCCAATGCTTCCAAAAGAATTGTCAAATGGAATTTGCTCTCTTAATGAAGGCGTTGATAGATTAGCCCTTACTTGTGAAATGCTTGTGGATGAAGAAGGGAATATCAAATCGCATAAGATTTTCGAAAGTGTGATTAACAGCAAAGGCAGACTAAACTATACAGAAGCATATAAAGTTTTGTGTGGCAAAAAAGCGGATGCAAAGCATGAAAAGTTTAAAGAAGAGTTACTTCTTATGAACACTCTTTCAAGGGCAATCACCGAAAAGAACAGAAAAAACGGCACGCTAGATTTTGAAATACCAGAAGTCCAATTTGTATTTGATGACAAGGGTATGGCGGTAGATTTTGAAAAAAGGGAAAGAAACGAGGCGCACGTTTTAATTGAAAACTTTATGGTGCTTGCAAACCAAGCGGTTGCAAAAGAGTTTTGTGATAATAAAATCCCTTTCGTTTATCGTGTACACGAAAGCCCAAGAAAAGAGAAAACACTTGCTGTGATTGAATACCTCAAAAACTTGGGGCTAAGTACGCCAAGCGTGCCTGACATCATCACACCTGAGTTTTATCAAGAACTTATAAAACTAAGCGCAAATATGCCTTATGCTGAGACTGTAAACAAGGTGCTTTTAAGAAGTATGCAAAAGGCGCGCTACACAAACAAGTGCCTAGGACATTTTGGTTTGGCACTCAAATATTATTGTCATTTTACAAGTCCTATTCGTAGGTATCCTGACCTTACTATTCATAGAATTATAAAAGAATGCTTGAAGAAAAAGAGACTTTCTTCTTCACGCAAAGAAGAACTTGAAGAGTTCACATTTGAAGCGGGTGAGCAGTCAAGTCTGACAGAAAGAAATGCTGACAAAACAGAGCGTGAGGTTGACGACCTTTGGCGCGCCTATCTTATGAAAGATAGAATTAGCGAAGAGTTTGATGGGACAATTTCATCGGTTACTAATTTTGGGATTTTTGTTGAACTTGACAACACAGTTGAGGGACTTATTCGCGTTGAGGACTTGCCTGATACGGGCTTTTTACTGTTTGAAAAGCAACTTCGCCTCAAAGGGCAACACACTTCTTTCGGAGTTGGGGATAGAGTTAAGGTTAAACTTGTAAGTGCAAACATTTTTACTAGAAAAATTGACTTTGAATTTGTAGAATTCATTAACAAGAGAAAAATTAAAAAATAAATATATATTAAAAGTCGAAAATTAACCAATTTTTTGACTTTTTTCATTAAAAATACTAAAAAAACGCAAAATTTTTAAGATTGGGTATTGAAAAAGGCTAAAAAGGGTGTTATAATAGAGGGCGAGATGAAGATAATAACAAATAATAAAAAAGCATTTCATGATTTCTTCGTTTCAGATTTGCTTGAAGCAGGGATTGAACTCAAAGGTGGCGAAATCAAATCTGTAAGTCAAGGCAAAGTGAGTTTAAGCGACAGTTTCGTTGTGATTAAAAATGGTGAAGCTTGGCTTAAAAATTGCTACATTGCCCCTTGCGAAAATGAAGACGCAAAGGAGAGTTTAACCAAAAGGTCTAGAAGGCTTCTTCTTCATAAGGAAGAAATCTTAAAGTTAGAGCGAAAAACGATGGAAAAAGGTTTTTCAATAGTGCCAACTAAGGTCTATATGCAAAACAACAAAGCCAAAGTTGAAATCGGTCTAGCCAAAGGAAAGAAACTTTATGATAAAAGACAGACTTTAAAAGATAAGGCTGTCAAGCGAGAAATTGACCGCGTGGTCAAGTCATGTTAACCCCTTATGGGGGCGTCATGGTTTCGACGGGGAATATTGGTCAAAGTGTAAAGCATGTGGTCGGTGTTGACCTTAAAAAGCGATTTGCAAATAAACGCAAACAATAACGTAGTTCGTATGAACAATGCAAGCCTTGCTTGCGCTGCTTAAGCGAACAAAATTCTCGGTTAACAATAGTTTAGCCTGCCATGGTCAAATTCGCTAGTTTGACAAGTTGGTATCATTAAAAGCGCTCTACAACCTTAAATTTTTCTTTATAGAGGTTGCACAAAAACAAAGAATCGCCCCAAAAAGGTTGCCTATTGCCTAATTTGGAGTTAAATCAAAGTTTAGGATAAACATGTAGAAAAGCTTTGTACAAATTTTTCGGAAGTGGGTTCAACTCCCACCGTCTCCACCAAAAAAAATAAAAAAAGGAAGGAAAAATTATGTTTTTAACAGTATTAATCATTCTTGGAATTGTTGTTGCGGGAGGTTTCCTCATTTACTTTGTTGCAGACATTATTATGAGCCTTGCAGACAAGAATAAGGATAAAAATGCAATTAGCCAAAAACAAGAGAGAGAAAGAAAAGAACTTGTTGACAGAATTGAAGCTCTTGAAAATAAAGAAGAACTTAAACAAGACCCAGAAATTAAAGAACTTCTTTACAAAGGTGCAGAAGTAGAGGCTTTTGACCCATACGCTGAGGAAAAGAAAGAAGAAGAGTCAACAGAAGAAGAGGCTACCGAAGAGCCAGCAGAAGAAACTGCGGAAGAAACAAAAAATGAAGAGCAAGAGGATCTTGACGCTGAAATCGCAAGAAGAAAACAAGCCTTGATGGAAAGACTTGCAATTCTTCAAAAACAAGACGATGAGGACGAGGAAGAGGCCGAAGAGGAATCTGTTGAAGAGAAAACCGAAGATGCTCATGTTGAAGAAACAACTGAGGAAGAATCAGTAGAAGAAGCAGTAGAGGAAGAAGAGCCAGCAGAAGAAACTGAGGATGCACAAGAAGAGCCAGCACAAGAGCCAAGCGAAGAAGAAGCAACTACTGTTGTTGAAGAAGCACAATACGAAGAGGCACAAGATAAAAATGCTCTTGCATCAACTTACACAAAAGACGAACTCCTTGCAAAACTTGCAGAAGAACAAGAAAGACTTAAAGCAAACGAGAAAGACCTTCGCGCAAGCAAGAAAGAGTTTATTCCACTTCGTAGAGTTAAAAAGACTCTTGAAAAAGATGAAGTTAAACTTCGTAGAAAAGAAGCACTTGTTGCTAAACAAGAAGTTCTCCTTCATGGCGTAAACAACTATTCTGATATTGATGAAGAAAAAGCAAAGAAACTTGCAGAAGACCTTGACCTTCTTGATGGACTTAAACTTTCAGTTCAACATTGCCAAGAAGTTATGGATAAAAACAAAGAAAGATATCCTCTTCTTGAAAAGATTTACAACCTTCTTGTAAGTCAAAACGCTGAGATTAAGGAAAACATCAAAAATCTTCAAGAAGCAATCGACTCTCTTAATAATGACGAAGAGTAAAAATAATTGAAATCATGAAATGAAAAAAGCAGAGAATTATCTCTGCTTTTTTGTTAGCAAATTAAAAATTATACATATTAGATTTTTAACTAGGGTATTGACAAATTTGCTTTTTAAGATTATAATTATAACATAAATGGGAGGCATTAGATAATGAATAAAAATATTTGTGTTGAACTGCGTTTAAACGGTGATAAGATTGAAATTGTAGATGGAGATAACGGAAGATATTATGCTGATTTTGAAGATTTAAGCACAACTCATGTTAAAACTTTAATGGACAGAGAAGTTGTTTCTTCATCAAAACCGATTTCTTTTGACAAACAAGAGGAAATCATTGAAAAATATTTGAAAAGATTTGCAGGTGTTGTTGGGGTTCCCGCTGATGTACTTGCAAGTCGAAAAGTTGTTGATAGACTTTGCGTAGCTTACAAATTTGGCGAACCTTTTGCTATTACAGCATTTTTCAATAAGGGAGATGCAAAACATCCACAATTTGCAGCAAGAAGAGTTTACAGGGATGTCGATGGGCTTTGCCTTACTTATATTTATGGTAAAGCGCCAAAAGTTAACGACCCGAATTCAGACGCGAAAGAAGAAATTGTAGCTGGAAATGGCGAATTTGAAGATGTGATTAAATTCCTTGAAATGACAGACATTGAACTCATGAGTCATCACGAACTCGTTGCAAGACGCCTTTTGAATGAGGCTGTCATAATTGAAAATGCGTAAATTATCTATAATGATTTCAAAATTGATGTGCCAAGCTATATAGATAAAGTAAACATAGCTTTGATTATATAGATCTCGCGTAAATAAAAAAGACTTTGATTTGACTAAAAATCAAGGTCTTTTTTTTAGTAGTTTAATATGAAAATTTAGTAATTAAGTGGAAATTTTTAAATGTGCGCACTAAAATGTCAGTCAAACGCTTTTTTAGAGCGCATTTAAACTAAAAATGCTTACAATATGTTTTGTTTCTCTATTTTTAAAGATATTTACTGCCAATCAATAGGTGTAAGCCCGTGAGAAGTCAAAAATTCGTTGCATTTAGAGAAATGTTTGCAACCGAGGAAGCCTCTGTATGCTGAAAGTGGGCTAGGATGAGGCGCTTTCAAAATTAAATGCTGACTGCCGATAAGCGGAGCAAAACTTTGTGCGTATGAACCCCAAAGCAAGAAAACAATAGGGGCTTCGCGCTTGCCTAAAAGTTCTATAATTTTTCTGGTTAAAATCTCCCAGCCTTTATCTTTGTGGCTGTTGGCTTGACCTCTTCGCACCGTTAAAACCGTGTTCAAAAGTAAAACACCTTGACTTGCCCAGCGTTCAAGATTGCCATTTTTCAAACAATTTATTTTGAGGTCATCTTCAATTTCCTTCATGATATTCACCAGTGATGGGGGGATTTCGACATCTTCTGGCACTGAAAAGGATAACCCTTGTGCTTGGCGAGGCTCATGATAGGGGTCTTGTCCAATAATAACCACTTTTACTTTGTCATATGGAACATGATTTAACGCATTGAAAATATTTTTCTCTTCTGGATAAACCTCGTAGCGAGAATACTCATTTTTCAAAAATTCTTGCAAAGATTTGAAATATGGCTTGTTGAATTCATCGCTTAAAAGGTCGTACCAACTTTTTCTTATTTGTATCATAAGCATATTATATCATAAAGCGGAAAAACTGTAAAGTAATGAGATGAAATACCTTGACAAAACTTCCAGATATGCTAATATAGATATATAAAAGGAAAACAATATGGCTAGAAATAGAATTGACGACCAGCAATTTGCTGGCATCGCAAAAGTGCTTAAAGAGGTTTATAATTTTGATATAGACTCTATGCGAGATGGGTTGTTGAAAAGTGAAGACGGCGCTCCGGTTTATAAACTTGCATTTAAGACTGCGGTGCTTGATTTATTTAAAAAAGTTGCAAAAGATGGGCTGGTATTTGCAAGCAGAAATGGCGCAATCTCCGCTAGGGACATAGTTGTTAGAGGAACTTATTGGTGTATGCTTAATATAGGAACACCCGTGTCTCAAAAAGGAAAAAAGAACGATACAATACATATTTCTGGAATAAGAAAATGTAGAATTGGCGCAATTAGTAGGGATAAGGAAAGTTTAATTGTTTTTCCAATGATGCATATTGTAGGAGAAAATAAAACATTAGAAAGCAAAGTTATGCTAAACCCTCAAATAATACAAATAGACCAAGTTATCTTTGATGCAAGAGAAAGGCACAATGATGAAAATTTGATGGATTACTTTAATGGAGTCGAACAAAAAGCGGGGACAGTTGTTTCATATAAAGCGCGTGATTTTTGTAAAACCGTTTTAACGAAGGATAATGTATCCGATAAAGGTGTTAAACCAACTTTGGAAGGGTGGAAGTACAGCATTGAAAATGAAGATAGACTCAATGAATTTCCTCTGATGGAGCAATTCATCATGTTTATGAACAGCAGGATTGATGTGGCAGAGGAACTTAAATCGCGCATGCCACAAGAAGTTCTGCGCGAATTTGAAGATGAAGAGCCAACAATATACAATTACCTAATTTCAAGAAATCAAATCACGAAATATATGAGTAATGGAACAGCCTTGTTTGACAATTTATATTACATTTTTGCAGAGAAGGTCGCAGAGATAAGGAGCGAAAAACACAACTGGGCGGACGATGTGTTTTTTACAAAGGAAACGTATGCTCAAATTTTTAAGTTCATTGATGAATATTACGAGGCAACCGAAATCTTTTTCACTTCAAACTCACATGGAATTGCAACCAATAATACGATGAATTTAACTCTTCGCGATATTGATATTATGGTCGGCGGGGTTTATGAAAATGTAAATACGGGTATTGCGGTTAACTCGCTTTCTAGGGTGAGCGGAATGCAAAAGGTTGTGGTGATTGGAATAGACTCAAACACGCAAAATATATTCTGCTATCCAATGGAAGGTGATAGAATACTTAGTTACAAGCCACTTGTTTTAAAACCTATTAATTTTATGACTGATAACCTTGAACAAACATCATATTTTGATATAAATGACGAGGTTTCGTACATGATTGATGCCTTATTTTCTGAGGAAATGGGAAGGAATGAGGTCGAAGAAGTTGCAAATTTCCCTATTTTCAAAGGCAAGATAGACAATCGCTGGGACAAAAAGTACTCTTCTAAATATATTGAGTTTTTGTTTAAACAATTTGACCCTGACATTTGCATTTCAAAAGTTTATCCAAAAGTGGACGCAAGTGGGCAATTTAGTTATTATTGCTCAAATGTAGATAATGATGAGCGCTCTGACCCATATAGGTTTGTTGCTTTCCCCGACAAAGGAGGTGCAAGGTCTGTAAGAATTGGGGGAGAATTCTCAAATATTATTACATACGGACACTATAAAAACCTACTTTATCATGGCTTATGCGATGTTGGTGAAGTAGTAAAGTATATTTTTAATAATGCTTGCTATAAAGCAACCAATCACGCCGGATACATTGCAGACATAATGGAAGCGTTGGACATTCGTTCGAGGGACGGACAAGATTTGTTGCCATTAATACAAAAAATTGTTGATAGTAACAAAAAGAAAAGTGGTGTTGATAAAAACTTGCTTAAACAACTCATAGATGAAGTTGTCTACACGGGTGGTTCACAATCAGTCAGCGGTGAAAGTATGTCGATTGAAGAAATTATGAGAACGCTTTAAAATGTTAGCATTTTTTGCTCAATGATTTGGTGCGAAATATTCACAAAATTTAAATAAAAATCAAAAGAATTCAAAACTAAAAAAATTAAAAATAAAAACAAGGGCTCTTTTAAGTGCTATTAAGCGCCCTTGTTTTTTTGTAAGTTTTTCTTGATTTTGTTAAAGATAAAGATTTGATTTGAAAAGACAAAAAATAGTTAAAATATAACGAAAAATTGAAGATTTTTATTAAAAACACCAAAAATCATCATTAAACGGTTTCAAACAGCGTTTTAAGTAAATTTGATGAGCCTATTTTTTGCTTTTTGTTTCGACCTCGACCGCAAGTGCAACTGTTGCTCCAACGATTGGATTATTGCCCATTCCAATAAATCCCATCATTTCCACATGTGCTGGAACTGAGGATGAGCCCGCAAATTGAGCGTCGCAGTGCATTCTTCCCATTGTGTCAGTCAGCCCATAACTAGCGGGACCGCAACCCATGTTATCAGGGTGGAGCGTTCTTCCCGTTCCGCCACCCGAAGCAACTGAAAAGTAGTTTTTATTGTTTTCAAAGCACCATTTCTTGTAAATTCCAGCAACAGGGTGTTGGAAGCGCATAGGATTAGTTGAGTTTCCAGTGATTGAAACATCAACCTTTTCTCTTTTCATAACTTCAACGCCTTCTCCAACATCGTAACAGCCATAGCATTTGACTTTTGCTCTATCACCCGTTGAAAATGCCTTTTCACCCAAAACTTTAAGTTCGCCTGTGGCATGGTCGAATTGAGTTTGAACAAAAGTAAATCCGTTAATTCTTGAAATAATGTATGCTGCATCTTTGCCAAGTCCGTTAAGTATAACATTTAAAGGAGAAACCCTAACTTTGTTAGCGCTTGTAACAATTCCGATTGCGCCCTCTGCTGCTGCAAAACTTTCGTGTCCCGCAAGGAAACAGAAACTTTTGGTTTTCTCGTCTAGCAACATACTTGCAAGTTTTCCGTGCCCTATGCCTATTTGACGATTGTCTGCAACCGACCCTTTAACCGCGTATGCTTGTAGTCCTTCGCCAAGACAAAGTGCGACTTCGGTTGCTTTTGTTATATGCTCTTTAATTGCGATTGCGACTCCTATTTTATAGGCTTTTACCGCATTGTCAAAACAAATTGGTTGAATGCCTTTAACAATCTTTTCAACATCAATGCTACTTTCAGCGCAAATCTTATCGACCTCTTCCATAGAAGAGATGTTGTGCCTTAAAAGAGTTTCTTTGATAGACGTGTTTTTTGTGGTAAGGTCCATTATTTCACCTCCCTTGGGTCAATGAAAGAAACGCCATCTGCGTAGCGTCCATAAGTTTTGGTTGCTTTTTTGACTGCTTCTGCTGGCTCTACGCCTTCTTTCAGCATTTTCATAAGAGAACCGCTCGAAACATATTCATAGCCGATGATTTCTCCGTTTTCGTCCAGCGCCTCTTTGGTAATATATCCTTCTGCAAGGTTAAGATAACGCGTGCCTGTCGCTTTTTGAGAATACACCGTGCCAACGTTGCTTTGTAGCGTTTTGCCAAGGTCTTCAAGTGCAGAACCAACTCTCAGTCCACCTTTTGAGAAAGCCGATTGACTTCTTCCATAAACGAGTTGCAAAAAGATGTTTTTCATAGCATCGTTGATTGCATCACAAACGAGGTCGGTGTTGAGCGCTTCAAGTAAAGTTTTCCCCGGCAAAATTTCTCCCGCCATTGCTGCCGAGTGTGTCATGCCAGAGCATCCAATAGTTTCAACCAGCGCCTCTTCAATAATTCCGTTTTTTACATTAAGTGTAAGTTTGCAAACTCCCTGTTGTGGAGCGCATTTCCCACAGCCATGGCTAAACCCAGAAACTTGCGATATTTCTTTAAGAAATGTCCAATCACCCTCTTGTGGGATAGGGGATGGACCAAAGCCTTCGATATTCATAGGACAAGACATATAATTTCCTCCAAAATCATTTTAGTCGATTGACAAAAATTTTACAAACAAAAACCGCAAAAATATTGACAATATTTGTTTAAATGTTTATACTATGTTTAATCAAGATGGGGGAAGAGCCCCAGTAGAACAATTTTTGCTTGCCAGAGAGAGGGCGGTTGGTGAAAGCCTTTCAAGGGGAATTGTTTGAATTACAACTTTTTCAAGTCTTGCGTTGATGCTTACGAAAAGCAAATGAGGGTTATATTTTTGACCGAATTTAGGTGGTAACACGAGTGCACGCTTCGTCCTAAAAACATGGCGTGCTTTTTTGTATGTAGGAGGGGAATATGACAGATACAAATTTATATAATGTTTTAAAAGAGCGTGGGCTTTTATACCAGTGCACAGACGAAGAGGCACTTAAAAAATGCCTTGAAAGTGGTGAGCCAGTTGTGCTTTATGAGGGGACTGACCCAACGGCGGACAGTTTGCATATTGGGCATTGTGTTCCATACTCTGTGTTAAGAAGATTTCAAAAGGCCGGACATAAAGTTATACTTCTCATGGGTGGAGCAACTGCGTGCATTGGCGACCCAAGCGGGAAACAAGAAATGCGCAAGATTATGAACAAGGAAGATATTTCAAAAAATATTGAAAAGATAAAAGACAGCCTCAAAATTTTCCTAGATTTTGATGGCGATAACCCTGCAATAATTGTAAATAACGCAGATTGGTTTGATAAACTCACTTATATTGATTTTATGAGAGAAGTTGGTGCACACTTCAATGTAAACAAGATGCTTTCAAGCCAAATCTATGACAATCGTTTGCAAGAGGGCGGTTTGACATTCTTTGAAATGGGGTATATGCCTATGCAAGCTTATGACTTCATTCATCTTAACAGAGAATATGGTTGCACATTGCAGTATGGTGGCGGAGACCAATGGGCGAATGTTGTCGCTGGGGTTGAACTTCAACGCAAACTCAATTTCCAAAATGGCACAAATATTGACCTTATTGGAGCAACGAATCCTCTTTTGCTTACCCCAGAAGGCAAAAAAATGGGAAAAACTGAGCGCGGAGCAATTTGGATAAGTAAAGATAAAATTTCGGCATACGATTTCTATCAAGGCGTATACCAAACCCCAGACGCTTGCGTAAAGATGATGTTTTCACTTTTCACAGACTTGCCAATGGCACAAATTGAAAGCCTTATTGCGGAGGATATTGTCAAAGCGAAAAAGACACTTTCTTATGAGATTACAAAGTTCGTTCGTGGAGAAGCGGACGCCATTGAGGCTCAAAAAATGAGTGAAAACTTGTTTGCCCAAGGTGGAGACGATGCCCCAGAGTTTGCGGTAGAAGAGAGCCAAATTGAAAATGGACTTAACATTTGCGACCTTTTGTGTCAAACAAAATTTGCTTCATCAAAAAGTGAAGGAAGAAGACTAATTGAAGGTGGAGCAATTACTTTCAAAGGTGAAAAAGTAACCACATTTGCACTTAACATAACAAAAGCCGACCTTGAAGGCGGTGCGCTCCTTAAAAAAGGTAAGAAAAACTTTGTTAAGGTTGTCTTAAAATGAGGCTTTTGAAAAATTGTGAAATTGTAGAGAAAAAATCGCGTTTTTTAGGGTTCTTACTTGAATGCGAGAGAGAAGATGAAATAAAATCTTTTCTTGAACAACTGAAAAAAGAGCACAAAAAAGCCACACATTTTTGCTGGGCTTGTCGGCTTAAAACGCCTTTTTGTGAAAAAGCGGTTGACGATGGCGAGCCGAGCGGAACAGCAGGTCGACCAATTTTGTCGGTAATGCAGAAAAAAGATTTGCAAAACAGGGCTATTATTGTTGTAAGATATTTCGGCGGGGTTAAGCTGGGCGCAGGTGGACTTTTGCGCGCCTATGCTGGCACTGCGGGCGCACTGGTTAGGTGAAAAAATGAAACAAATCACAGACTTAAAAAAGATAGGCAAAGGCGAAAGATATTATCTTTATCTAGATGATGAATTTTATGGCGTTTTTGAAGCCGAAATCTTGGCGCGTTACTGTTTAAAAACGGGGCAAAGTTTTGATGACGAATTTTTTGATAATTTAAAGATAGAAAACGGGGACTATGCTTGTTTTAATCGAAGCCTTGGAGTGCTTGAAAAAAGCATGAAAAGCGAGAAAATGCTTAGAGATTATCTGCGTGAAAAGGGATACCCAAAACCTTGCATCGATAAGGCAATGGACAAACTCAAAGAATATGGATATATTAATGACGAAAGTTTTGCAGAAAACTTTATTCGCTCTTATAGCGCGGTTAAAAGTAAACGAAAAATGAAATATGACCTTTTAAGCAAAGGCATAAACGAGGAAATCATCGAAGAAAAACTAGCCAGCCTAATTGACGAAGACGAGGAGAAAGAACTCACCCTCACACTTGCTAAAAAGTATTTGAAAGGGAAGGAACTTGACCCTAAAACCAAACAAAAATTTTATAACCATATGCTTGGTAAAGGTTTTGATTTTTCATTAATAGGATGGGCATGGGAGGAGGTTCAAAATGGTAGGAATTGATATTTTAGACCTTGAAAGGCTTGACACAACTGAAAATTTTATGAAAAAAATTGCCTTTGAAGAAGAAATCAAATACATTCAAAAATCACCCTGTGAAAGCCTATCTCGCCAGCGCTTAGGTGCGTTGTTTTGTGTAAAAGAGGCAGTCATGAAAGCCCTTGAAATGGGGAAGGACAGCGGGGTGAGTTTTAAAGATATAAAACTTTGCCATAAGGAAAACGGAAAGCCTTATGTAGAACTTTTTGGCAAGGCAAAAGAAAAATTTGAAGATTTTTTTAAGGGAAAATCTATTGAAGTTAGTCTCTCACATACTCCTCTTTATGCAACAGCAGTTGCGGTTATATTGTAACTAAAATCAAATAATAAATAAAAATATCGAAATAATTAATAAAAATTTCAAAAAAATTAATTAAAAATGAAAAATTTAATTAAAATTGTTAAAATACGCTAATATACAAAATTTATTTAATTAAAAAAACATTAAAAAATATGAAAAAATAAAAGTGGCGCTTTAGTCGAAAAATGAGGACGCCACTTTTTTGTATATAAAAAATGTTTAAAGAGATACTATTTGAAAATAGATTTTAAAAGTGAGGGGCTATGTCTTACAAAACTGAACTTGAAAAATATGCACGCGATAATGAGGATAATTTAGACACAATTTTGCGACAAGATTTTCAGGCAAATTTTGAACAGTTTGAGCATAAGATGTTAATAGAAAGGGAAATATTAGTCAAGGTTTATGAAGATTTATCTTGCCTTGAAAGGGCAGACCTAGAAGATTTTATGTTCAAGGAGAAAAATGACCGACCAAATAAGAAGAGGAGAAATTTATTACGCTGATTTAAGCCCTGTTGTTGGAAGTGAACAGGGTGGTGTTCGTCCTGTCCTTATTTTGCAAAACGACATTGGAAACAAGTATTCTCCAACAGTAATTGTGTCTGCCATTACAAGCCAACTTGGAAAGGCAAAATTGCCCACGCATATTGAACTGCCAGCCGAAAAGTACAATTTGCCAAAAAATTCGGTTGCGCTTTTGGAACAAATACGCACTCTTGACAAAAGGCGACTTCAAGAAAAAGTTACCACTTTAAGCGCCGAAAAAATGAAAGAAGTCAATCGTGCACTACTTATCAGCCTTGGCTTTTAATTGGTTATAAACAGCATTGACGATTTCGTGAGAAAGCGAATCGGGATGAACACTCACAAGGTTAAATTTTTTTGCAAGAAAATCGCAATATTCGTGATGATGCCATAGATATTTGTTGCGAATATATGGAGCAAGTGCCACATTGATACTTACAATGTCGTCATCTTCGCAAATTCGCAACTCTACTTGCTCGGCAATATCCTTAGTCATAAAGTCATAAGCCATATTAAAAATAGGGGTGTAGTCTTGGTTCATAAGTCCTCCTTTGTGCAAGTTTGAATAATTTGAAAAATATTTGATTAGCCTATATTCTTGTAGCCAACTTTCTTTTGAGTTGATACTTACCAGTTCTCGCTTAGTAATGAATCTTAAAGTAATCTAAATATTTTTTATATTTGTCTTGACACGATAGGCATGTGTCTATCAAATATCCTTTTTCGTTTTCCCATTCTTTTAGTCCGCGATAGTAAAACAATTTGTGGTCTTCATCAATGATAAACGGAACAATATTGTTAGCTAAACATTCCTTAAACATTAAAAGCCTTCCAATACGCCCGTTCCCGTCTTGAAAGGGGTGGATAGTTTCAAAATTCTTGTGAAACCCTAATATGTTTTCGAATGATTTATGCTCAATAGCGTTATAAGAAGATAACAGTTTTTTCATCTCAGTTTTTACATTTTCTGGCTGACAGGTTTCTTCACCGCCAACTTCGTTTGGCAGTTTTTTGTAATCACCTACATTAAACCAATCTTTTCTACTATCACTCGTTCCATTTTTTAGAATAAAGTGAAGTTCTTTTATCATAGCCTCGGTTATTGGTTTCATGGCGTTGTCAATTATATAATCAACACATTTAAAGTGATTTGCAGTTTCAAGCAAGTCATCAACATTAATTGCGCTTTTGCCCACACCGATAGTGTTCGTTTCGAATATATATCTTGTTTGGTCGTGCGAAAGTGTGCTACCTTCAATATGGTTTGAATTATAAGTAAGTTCAATTTGTGTTTTATGATAAATACCACCATTAAGTTTGATATCTTTCTGTTCCTTTAAAATATTTAAAAGCGGATTGTTGCTAAATTGTTTTGTCGATTTTCTCTCTGGTTTTACAGCATCAGCGGGAATATTCCAAGTCTTACCAGTCAAAAATGCGCCGGGAATTCTCCCATGAGCACAATAATTTCTAACCATTCTATCTGACATATCCCATTTTTTAGCAATTTCGCTAACCGACACAAATTTCATAATACACCTCTAATTTGTATTTTTATTATATTCCATTATCGGAAATTTGTCAATTATTTATACTATTAAAATTTCCGATAAAGGAAAATTAAAATACTAAATAAAAGGCGCAAATCTCTAAAAAGAAATTTATTTTTTATTGATTTTAAACGAACGCGTAAAATGCATAAGTCCTTAATTTTTGGTCTATGATATTTATAGAGTAAACATTTCTAACCTAACAAGTTGATTTTATTAGTTTCAAAAAGGCTATCTCTTGCCATATTGTTAATTCATTATAACAAATAATCTTTTGTTAATCAAAATGAAACTACTCATTTCAAGGAAAAAAGTTTACAAATTACATATCGCGCTGATTAAAAATCAGTTTCAAATACATTTTACTGATTTTCTGTCAGAATGTAAAGTGAAATGAGGTAAAAATGGAAGGTTTAGGCGAAAAATTGCAAGATTTAAGAAAAGAAAAGGGGTTAACGCAAGTCGAAATGGCGAAAATGGTCAATTTGGATAAATCAACCATAGCCAAATACGAAACTAATAAATGCGTCCCTAGTTTTGAAATGGCAATTATGCTCGCAAAATTTTTTAATGTATCGCTAAATTACTTGGCGGGTCTTGAAGATTAATCTTTTTCGTAATGAAAGAGATTTTTTTATTTCACCTCACATTTTAATTATTACGAGACTTTTTCGTAATCATAAACTATATCTCGTTTTTGTGTTAATATATTGTCATGAAATTTGGTGAAAGATTAAAATTTTTAAGAAAAAATATGTCGCAAAAAAGATTAGGGGAAATTGTTGGGGTGAGCGCTTCAACGATTGCGAAATATGAAAGTGGCATGACTAAACCAAGTTTAAAGGTGGCAATAAAAATAGCGAAAGTTTTTAATGTGAAACTTGATTATCTTGCAGGTCTTGTTGATTAAATGCTATAATTTGGTTGACAAGGCTTTTATTTTGTTGTAGAATATACTTGTTTTTATAGGGGTGTAGTTCATCGGTAGAATAAGAGTCTCCAAAACTCCTGAGGTGGGTTCGACTCCTACCACCCCTGCCAAAGCACCCGTGTGGGTGTTTTTTTAATAATATTATCTTTGAAGAAATTAAGTCAACATAATTTCGAAATAGAGATAAATAAAAAATATATATTATTGTTTGAAAATGTATATAGTTTTAAGTAAATAATATTTATTATCAAAAATTAACATCTAACAAGAAAAAAATTTAAATTTGAGTAAAAAAGATAAAAACTTTTGGTGAGGCAGAATGAAAATTTTAAATTTGGTTGGGCTTTATGAGTCAAATGTTTATGTGCTTGAAAAGGGGAACGAATGCGTCATCATTGACGCTGGCGTAAGTGTAGGCGAAGTAAAGAAACTTATTAAGGATAAAAAGGTTCTTGGAGTTTTTCTTACTCACGGACACTTTGACCACTCTTTTTTTGCAGGAGATTATGCTCGTGAATTTGGTTGCAAAATTTATGCACATGAAAATGCAAAACTCACAATGGGCGATAAAAATGCCTTTTGCTCAAACAATGGGCAGATAATTACTGATTTTTCAAGCTTTGAGTTTTTCCATGGGGACAGTCGTTTTGTTCTTGGCGAATTTGTGATTGATGCCTTTTATTTGCCTGGGCATTGTCATTGTGAATGTGGATATCTAATAGAGGATAACTTTTTTGCAGGAGATTTTTTGTTTGAAAAAAGTTTTGGGAGAATTGACCTCGTGTTTTCAAGCAAAAAGGACATGATTGCAAGTTTGATTAAAAGCGAGGACATACCTTATAAAACCTTATATAGCGGGCATGGGGACAAAAGCACAAAAAAAGAGCAACTTTCTCATTTGCCACTGTTTTTAAAATTTTTGACTAGAAATTAAAAAGACTTTCTTATTTGTATGCTTTTGAGGCATCTAAAAAAGAAAGTCTTTTTTGGTTTTAAGTTGTATCGCGCTAGCGCCTTGAAATATATATTCGCATTTGCGCATGGCGTAAAGTTGAGCCTTTTAAGTTGAGCCTCTTAAATTGTTTTGTTAAAAAGCGCAAAATGTTTTCACTAAGGCGCGCCATGCTTAAATGTTATTTTTAAAGCGCTTTGTGAGGTCTTTCAATAGTGGGTGAAAAGTACTACTTGTTTTTAAGTCTTAAATCATTGCCAGTAAGGTAAAGGCAAATTGAAGTATCTCGGTCTACAAGCCTGCTGAAAACGCGCTCATCGTAATAATCTCTAACATCTTCAAGCGTAAGATTTGAGGTTATCACAGTTGGGCGGTTTTTCATTTTGCGTTCATTTAGCACAAGGTAAAGATAATTGTTGGTTACGTCTTGACGGCGAAGTTCTGTGCCTAGGTCATCTATAAAAAGCACATCTGTGTCAAGGTATTTATCCATAATTTCATTGCCTTCTTCACTATTGCGAAGCGCATAACTTTTTACAAAGTCTTGGTTCATCGCAAAAGAGGTGGTGAGCGTTACAAGTTTCCCTTCTTTAATAAGTTCATTCGCTATTGCTCCCATAAGGTAGGTTTTGCCCACACCTGTATCACCCGCGATATACAAAATATTCTTTTTGAAATCGCTATGGCACCAATCTTTCATTTTTGAATATAACTTTTTCATTTTTTCTGGTTCATCAAAAATGTCATAGCGCACATTTTCAAAACTTGCAAGTTCGTGAAATCCGCTTTCCTTAATTAAGAGGTTGTTAATCTCCCGTTTTAAGCAAATGCAAAATTCTCCATTTATTCTTCCATAATCGTGGCAAATAT
This sequence comes from uncultured Clostridia bacterium, assembly GCA_934771475.1. Classification (GTDB taxonomy): domain Bacteria; phylum Bacillota; class Clostridia; order Christensenellales; family UBA1242; genus Caccovivens. Next base: position 23,334 of record CAKVMD010000002.1, on the reverse strand, counting down.
TGCAATGGTAGTTTGGTTTTGTTGACAAGCCAAGCGCTTTTTCTTTTTGGTCAAGTTGTGATTTAAGTTTAAGCGTTTCATCGCTCTCATCTCTGCCAGCCTTAGCGTCCTCAATCATCAAGTCCATGTAACGCGCAAACAATTTTTTATAATCTTCGTCTTGCATTGCTAAGATTTTATTGTTAACCGCAGTGTTTTCGGCGTCAAATCTTCTTAAATCAATTATATGTTGCGCCTTTTCAAGAATTTTTGAATTCATATCGTCTCCTAAATTTCAATTTCATCGATAGATTGTGTAAGAGCGTTAAGTTCGCCTTTTGTATAACTTCTTCCTGTAAAATTGGAGTGATTTTGTGATTTTTGCTCAATTACTGCAAGGGGAGTTGATTTCTTTGCCTCTTCGACTGTTTTTATTCCCTTTTCATGCCAATCTGCAAGTATGCGAGCCATGTATTTAAGGGCGTTATCCTTGCCTTTCGAAAGGGTGGTCGCGTGAGAAATAAGTTCCTCAGGCATTTTCCAATCATTTTTCCAAGTTTTGAAATTAGCTCTGTCAAAAGGGGTTACCCCGCGAGAAATATTGAGGCTTGCAAGCACAGATTTTATTTCGTTATCCTCAGCAAGCACTTGCCCCATATATTCATTGAAAGCGTTTTGCGACAGTATGCCAAGTTTATAAAATTTGTTTACTCTCTCGTCCATGCCTTCAAGGGTGCGCACTGATGTTTTAAAGCATAGATTCGCAATGTCTAAAAGCGTTTGTTTGTCAAAGCCTAGATTTATCCATTTAAGGATATAATTTTCAACCACAACTTCAAGATTTTCGTAATAAACTCCAATAGCTTTGTTTATCTCTTTTGCCAGAGAATAAAGTTCAGTTTTTTCGCTTTCAAACGCTTCGATTTCGCTTACGGATATAAGTTTCATTTCGTAATACTTAGTTAAAACCCCATCAATTCGCTCAAACGAGAAACGATTTTTCTTTTGGTAAGTTTTAATGACTGATAAAATTGTGTCAAGCGTAAACCCGTAATCTTCCAGCCACTTGTGGAGAAGGTTGCGTTCTTCCACATAAGCCCCGCGCTTAATGCCGGCAGTTTTCAAAACAAGCGCCAAGTCTGCGGAATTTTCTTCAAAGGTTTTAAGCCTTTCTTCAACTGCGGACGAAGTGGTGATGCCCTCGTTTGCCCAGTTTTTGGCAACGGTTAAAATATAATTATATCCCACCGCGCTTTTCTTTGTGTCCACGCAGTATTGCATAATCATAAGAAGCGCTTCTTGCTCTACATGATAGCGCTCTAAGAAATCATAATATTCGCCATATTCTGTTTTGGAAATGCTTCGTTTACCCTTAAAGATGTCTTCGGCTTGGCGGTTAAAAGCCTCATATTTGTCTGGCTTATAAAGTTTGTTTGCCGATAGCACGTTTTTAAGCGGGATATAAGACACTTGTAGGGGATTTGCTTTGATTATATTTACCAGACCTTGCTCTTGCCAATATTCAAAAGCGCCCAAAACATCATCTTCACTCATGTTCAAAGTTTTTGCCATGTTTTCAAGCGAGTTGTCAAAAGAGTTTGACGAGCAAAGATAAAGCCCATATATGTACACTTGTGAAAAAGCTGGCTGTGCAAATGGAAGATAGTCATTAATAAAAATATTGTCTATCTCTGTTTTAGAACTTGCTATAAATTCGGTTGAATACTTACAAAAACTCATAATTTTCTCCAACGACATTTTAACACATTAATCTTGTTTTGACAACCTTTTTGCTGACAGCGGAGGAAAATAAAGATTGCATTTGCAACTTTTTCATATCTTTTTGCATAGCGCCATATATTAAAACATGAAAAAATCGACTTATTTTATAACTTTTTCGCTTGCCTTTGCGATGTTTTTGGGCTTCCTTTTTGTGGGGTGTGGGAAAACCGAAAAAGGGAAACAAACTTCTTACCAAATTGAGGTAAGTTATGATGGGGAAAATGCACTTAAAGGCAAAGAAAAGGTTATTTATCAAAATGGTAGCGATAATGCCCTTTCATTTTTGCAATTTAATTTATTTGCCAACGCTTTTAAAGATAAAAACAGTGTTGTAACGGTGGCGGAAGAGGAGAGGGCGTATTACAATGGAGAAAGCAATGGGGGAATTCAAATTTTGAGCGTTAAAAGTGGAGCACAAAACTTATCTTACACTTTTGACGGACAGACGCAAGAACTTATGAAAGTTTCTCTTCCAAGCGAGATTTATCCCGATGAAAGCGTTGAAATTGATATTGAATTTGAAATTAAACTAGCAGAAATAAACCACAGATTGGGGAAAGGTGAAAATACAATCAATTTAGGCAATTTTTACCCGATTGTTTCAGTTTACGAAAATGGGAAGGGCTTTTATAGCAATGTTTATCAACCTTTTGGCGACCCTTTTTATAGCCAAGTGGCTTCTTATAATGTTATAATTTCTTGCCCTGAAAAATTTAAAGTCGCTTCATCTGGCGAAAAAAAGAGCGAGAAATGTGAAAATGGAATAAAAACGCTTAATTTTACAGGTGAAAATATGCGCGATTTTGCTATTGTTTTGAGCGATAAGTTTGTTTCACAAAGTGGAATGTCGTCAGTTTGCGATGTTGAATATTATGGTTATGATAACGACAAGAATTTAAACGAGTGCTTAATCGTGGCAAAAGATGCGGTGAATTATTTTTCTAAAAATTTCGGCGCTTATCCTTATCGGAAATTGTCGGTCGTCAAAAACAGTTTTGTTCAGGGCGGAATGGAGTATCCCGGACTTGTTATGATAAGTGATGATGCGGGTGAGGAGAGTTTGCCTTATATTATTGTGCATGAGGTGGCACATCAGTGGTGGTATGGAGCTGTTGGCGACAACCAATTTGAAACCGCTTGGCTTGACGAAGGGCTTGCCGAAATGTCTACGCTTATGTTTTTTAGAGATAACACGGACTATGGTGTGGACTATAAAGAGACTCTTGACGGGTGCCTGAACTCTTATAAGGTCTATGAGAAGGTTCAAAACAAAGTCTATGGTAAAGTGGACGGGGTTATGGACAAACGCCTTGATAAATTCGCCTCATCTCCTGATTATGTGGCTTTATCCTATACAAAAAGTACTCTTATGTTTAGCACCCTTGAAGAACAACTTGGAAGGAAAAAGTTTCTTTCCGCACTTAAAGACTTTTATAAAAAATTTGCCTTTAAAGAGGCTAGTCGAGCGGATATAATTGCAAGTTTTTCTTCCTCCTCACGCAGAAATTTGGAAGGTTTCTTTAATAGTTGGCTAGACGGAAAGATTGTAATTGCCTAAAAAGAAAAAATTTGTAGAATACTTTGTTATTGTAACAATGCTTTGTATTAATTCATAAAAATACTTGATTTTTCTTGACAAGGAAAATGAAAAGTGATAACCTGAAAATGTAATTAAGGAGGAGAAATATGAAAAAAATTACAAAATCACTTGCTATTGCTGGTGCACTTATGTGTTCAAGCGTTGGACTTGTTGCGTGCGGTGGCGGAGACAACGGACTTGTTGACATTAACGGGACTTATACCCCAACACAAGCAAGCGCAACTTCTGCGTATGTAAACACGCTTGACGATGTTAAAGTCGCAGAAAATGGCAGTTATAAAATTAGAATGCGCTTGGACGCTACAACGGGAGAAGAATCAGGCTCAATAAAGGTTGACGGGCACATTGATGCTGACGGGAACTTTGATATGTCTATTTCCATAAATGGTGGCGGACAAAGTGTTTCGTTACAATCATATTATGAAGCAGCAAACACAATGCTTTATTCTGCTACAAAAACCAAAGGAGTGGATGTTAAGGTTGCAACTAAAATCACAACTGAGGGGGGACAACTTCAAGACCTTCCTATTGGAAATGATTTCCTTAATGCGAGCGATATAAAGGCTATGATTGCTGAACTTAAAGATGCAAATGTTTCAATCAGCGAGACAGACACAACTGTAAAAATCAAATATGAAGGCACAGAAGTAGATGGCAAAAGCACAGTTTATCTTGTTCTTAACAAGGATGGCGACACATATAGTTTTGCAGGTGCAAGATGTGAAGTTAGTAGCAGTGCCGCAGAGGGCGCATTCAATGGATATGTTGATGTCGTTCTCTCTAACGAAAGCGTTAAAACTTTGACAGACGCTCAAAAGGCACAATATTTAAAAGCTTAATGACAACAAAAGACACGCAAATCAGCGTGTTTTTTTGTCTAAATAATTTGAATAGCAAGAGTTGTAAAAAAATATTGATCAATTTATCCTTGCCTTGAAATTGCGAAAAAGTAGGCGATTTTTGTAAATTATTTGATTTTTGGCAAATTAAAAGATAAAAATAGGCGCAAATGCTTTATTTTGTTTGGCAAAAAGCGATTTTTATGTATAATAATATAAAGGAGATAATTTTATGGGTCTTTTTAATAATAGATTTCATAGCTCGGCGGGAGAGAAAGAGGGAAAAGTTTACAAAATCCTTACAACTGTCGCCCTAGTTGGAATTTTTCTAGCGGTTGGAATTTTAGTCGTTGGGCTTGCACAAAACTTTTTAACAGCGGGAGTAAGTCTTACACTCGGACTCATCGCAACAATTTGCTTATCAATTATATTGTGTTTGCCATGGATTAAAAAACTTGAAAACAATAAATATAGAATCACATCAATCGTGTTTTTAGCAATAATCGGTCTATGCGCTTTGCTTTGGCTTATTTCTTGTTTTGTAATTTATGCTATGTATCAAAATGCAAAATCTGAAAGTGCCGCAGGACTTACAGGAAGCCTTCGCTTCTTAAAAGTTGTGCTTATACTTACCATACAATTTATTTGCGCACAAACAATCGCCACAACTATTATAAACTATCAAAAAAACTATATCGTATTTCAAGTTATCATGTATATAAGCAATGTTTTCGTTGACCTTTATGTAACTTGTTTCTTGCTTTGCATCGCAATTAAAGACGGAACGGGTGGCTCACCTGAACTTTTCATAAATGACCAATTTATATCATTCTTGTTTACGCCCGCAATGTATACTCTCTTTGCGCTATTCCTTGTTTACACTGCAATTTGTAGCGGTATACTCAACAGAATTCAACGCGGAAAGCAAAAGATTGCAGCAGAGGTTATTGAAAATAACAACAATGTGAGCGTTACAGAAACAAATGAAGTAAAGCCTGCAAGACTTAGCAAGGAAGAAATTAAAGCAAGACTTGAAAATCTCAAAGATATGCTTGATAGCGGTCTTATCACGCAAGAGGAATATGACGCTCGACGAGGAGAAATCTTAAAAGAAATTTAAACAAAAAATATCAGGTAAAATGCCTGATATTTTTAATTACATAAAATTAAATCTCGCTAAAATGTTTATAATTAAGTCAATATGAATAAGTCAAAAATAAACCAATCTGAATTTGCCTAATGAATTTACTTATATAAATATTTTTATAAAAAATGAAAAATCTTTTAAAAGTTATTGCTTTAAAAATATCTTTTCGTTTAAAAGTATATCAAAATAATGCAAAAGTTCTTCCTTACTGCATGGAGATGGGGACTTTATCCAACTTATACCAAGATTTGTGATACCGCCAGTTAAAAAGTCAATTAAAATATCCACTGGAATTGCATAGTTTTCTTTATACTTATTTTTGCGCGTCAAATAACTTACACTTCTCTTAATTGTCGTCAAAAGCAATTCGGTTGCTTTTTCAAGGCTGTTGCTTCTAAGAATTAAAAGAATTTTCATTTTGTTTTTTTCTACAAAGTTTATAACGGTTGCAATAAGGGACATATACATTTCTTTTGGCGAAGAATAGTCCTCTTTTTCAATGCTTGCTGAAAAAAGCGCTTCTTTGATTTCATCAATGGCGTATTCCAAAAGATGTTCTTTATCTTCAAAATGGTTGTAAAAAGTCGCCCTATGAACCATTGCTCTATCGCAAATATCCATAACGGTTATTTTTTCAAAAGGCTGGTTTTCAAGTAGGTCAAAAAGCGCCCCGCATAACAGTTTTCTTGTCCTAACAACCCTTAAATCTTCTTTATAATCTTCCTGCATTTTTATGCTCCTAATAGACACAACTATCAAATTTGTCAAATATCTAACACTAAATTTGATTTGTCAAATATCTTTGTTGCATCTTTGAAGATTATACCATATAATACGAACATGTGTCAACAAAATATACAACCGTCTATTATTTTGAGGAGGTAAAATGGCTAAAATAGAAGTTGAACATTTCACAAAAGACTATGGCTCGGGGCGAGGAGTCTTTGACATAGAAATGCAACAGACCTTTATAGAATTTATTAAAGAGGCAAAGGCGAGAGGGAAAACAATACTTCTTTCAAGTCATATTTTCAGCGAGGTTGATGCCACTTGTGATAGAGCATAACATATCGGTTGCAATGGTTTCCAGCGTAGTTATTAGGGGGAAAGCAAGACTTAAAAATGCTAAAATTGTCAACTTGCTTTTAGTTAAGGTTATAGTATTGAAAGAGTTACACACCATTTAAAAGTTAAGTCTTGCGAAGTTGCTGATTATTATAGAAAAGTTTATAATTATCTTTTCCTTGATGGGCCTAAGCCACGATTTATTGATGAAAAGATGTCCAGAGTTCAAATCAATGTTCCAGTTGAAAGTAATAATGAAAGACAATAAATAAAATCAGATTGAAAAAGTAAGAGATAATAAGAATTGGATAAACAAAAAAGCATGAAAATCTTCATGCTTTTTTGTTTGCTCAAATAAGAGAAACAAGATATGATATCAATTTTGAAATTGCAAAGAATGATACTAACAATGCAGAAGCTGATGCTGCCAAATCCACAAATCCAATAACATCTTTGCGTTTAATATAATATCTAAGACCAAAAGTCCAGTTAGCTATAGTGCTTACTACAATGGCAAAGAATAACCATTTTAAAACTTTTAAAAGAATATTTACATAAGGAATGGCGTCATGTATCAAGTTTGCTGTTCCATTCCTTGCGATGTAATCTTCAAGATAGAATATGCACTTGTTTTTAGCGACGACAATTACAATCGCCACAAGAAGGGTGATAACACCTAAAAGGAAATTTACACCTCGCTTTGATTTTTTTATATCATCATAAGCAGTATCTTTAAACTGAAGAATCACAACAGGGATAGATGCTAAGGCTAAAAATATGTCAGCCATTCGTTTGTTGTTACTAAAGCCAAAATACATATCAAAAACATAAATTGCTGAAACAATCAAGAATGCTAGCATGATTGAAAGGGCAACAACACTTATTATAAATGTCGTTTTGTTTTTTGAATAGAACAATGCATTAAATAAATAGCAAATCAGTGTAACGGCAAGAGCAACCCAAACTGCAAAATATACTTGAAAGAAATAGAATGATTTTATTTTGCACAATGCGATAAGAACAGGGAATATCAGAGATATAAGGCAAACACAACTTGAAATAAGTTTAATAAGATTGTGATGCTTGATTGCCCAATTAGACCCTTTCCCGATTTTAAAGAATTCATCTTCTTGTGGGTTTATTTTGTGTTTTAAGTCATGAGCATATTTTATTATATTAAAAATGAAATATAAACCTAAAAATGCAAGTCCAAAAAGCATTAAAAGGTAAGATGGGTTTTTAAAAACTTTGATTGAGTCGTAAGAACTATCAACAAAGATTAAAAATATATGTAGTGGAAAACTGACAATCAAGAAGAATGGTGCCAGTTTTCCAACAATTTCTCTTGAAATGTTAAAAGGTTTAGACATAATTTCTCCTGAGTTATTCGCTTACTTTTGTTCCAGTGATTGATAAAGCACTTGTAAACATTGTGCTTTGAGAAGGGACTGAAGTAATTGCATTTCCTTGAGAATCTGTCCATGTGTAACCTTTGAGTTCTTCAACAGATGATAAGTCTGCTCCACAGTCAACAAAGACACTCTTTTCAACTCCATCGATTGTGTACTTAACTTCTCTTTTTACATTACCAAGTCTGTCAACAGTGTAGTAATTGTAAGTGTCAGGATCTAATATTTGGTGAATTTTATATGTGTTCCAAGTGTAGGCATTGTCATGCTTTTGACCATCAATCATGTAATCTCTAGTAGAACCAAAGTTGGTGTAGTTTGCAGTAGGGGTTGTAGTAATTAAAAACATTGTGCTGTCTTCTGGGAATGTTTTGTAGAACGAAGAGTCCCAACCAGCAACATTGAATTTGTATCCTAAGAACACGAAGTTGTCAATACCAATTCCGCTTGGTAAAATTCCGATTTTCTTACCTGCTTCGTTGTTTGCGAAGAAGTCTTGAACAAGATGATATTGCCATTTTCCTTTAATTGAATATCTGCTTGTCCAATAACTTTCTCTGCCATCTTCAGGGCCACATTTTGGGTGGTCTTTGTAAAGGATGTCATAAGTTTGTCCATAAACTTTTTCGATAGCTTCAAAAACTGCTTTATATTCGAGATATTGGTTATAAGCGGTGAGTTTATCAGTATCGTTTTGAATTTCACTATATCCAGCAATTGCTTTTGCTTCTTCAGGGATATCTTCAACATTGGTTACATCTTCAACAAGGTTAAGTCCAGCCATTGAAGTAATGCTTGTTCCAGCAATAACAAGTGTAGGCTTTTCACTTCTTGTAAAGAGTGAATATTTTTCACCGAGAGACAGTTCCTTGTAAACTTCTTTATTGGCATCGCTTAATTTTTGATAAGTTTCAGCGAGTGGTTTTTCTACAAAGTTGATTTTAACAAGATCTTCATCTTGGCTTGCTATGAAACCAGCAGATTGATAAATTTTGCTTCCTGCAATACTTGCATTTGCATCAAGTTTTGTTTTAAGGTCGGATTTGATATAAAGATATATTTGAACATTTGATTTTGTTGCAGCAGCGAAAACATATTTATATTCATTATCACCACCAAGGTTAGCAGTATAATTACCTTTTTTCATTTGAGCAATAACTGTGTCAAAGCCTTCAACATCTTGAAGAAGTTGCGCATAAGGCTCATCAATAGTTTCAGTTACAATTTTATTTGTGATATATCTAGTTTGGAATGCACTATACAAACCACTGCCGTCTTCTGCCAAAATAATTTTGTAATCATCATCGTTAAGCTCTGCTTCAACAACCATCTGATATGCTGAAAGCACATCCATATCACGAACATAAATATTGAATTGTGCTTTGGTATCTTTTGCTTTTACATTAACAATTCTATCACGGAAATCGTTAATAACATCCTGAGTTAGTTTGTTTTCACTTTGAGCGTTTTTAGTCCAACCATTTGCCTTTGTGAAGTGTTTATAGTTTCCTTCATTAAGTTTAAGATAGGTTGAAACTCTTTCTAGCCAAATGTAAGTGCTGTGCTCATTTTCAGTTGCATCCATAACTGCAATTTGAGCTGGGTTTGTTGCTTGACACATAACCATATTATAAATATGATCTGCTTCACTTCCCCCACCTGCACATCCAAAGAGTGCAAGACCTATAGGGAAAAGTAGTGCCACAAGCATAAATGTTATAAATTTTTTCATACTTCCTCCTTAAAAATTTACAATTTTATATTAACACATAAAAATTTATTTATCAAGTGTTTTAGTCTAAAAAAATAAATAGCAATAGTGCAAAAAGTGGAAACGGAATAGTCGCAAACAAAGGCACGATTACTCTGAATTCATGTGTTTTATCTTATAACCAATCTATAAATGGCACGATAAACAACTATGCTGGCGGAATACTTTACTTAAATGACAGCACGATTTCTCAAAACACTACTTCTGTGGGTGGCGGACTTACAATGTTCTTTTTGGTTGCCACAATTTTAGGGCTTTTCGGCTCAGCGGTTATCCCAAGCGCTATAAGAATTGACGCTATGAAATACTTTAACTATGTTTCTATCATTACGCTCTTTGATGCGACCTCAATTTTGGGTGGAACGCTAACTTATCTATGGAAATTTGCAATTCTTCTTGTTATTGGTATAGTAACTTACACTGTGGGAATTATAAAATTTAACAAAAAAGATTTGCAATTGTAATGGAAAATGATATAATAAGGTAAGGAGGGAAATATGGAATTTTTTAAAAAACTTAAATGGGACGGCGTAGTTATTTCATGCCTAACCATTGTACTTGGAATTTTATGTGTTGCAATGCCTTCGACTTCTGCAACGGCACTTTGCTATATCTTCGGTGGAGCGCTTTTGATTATGGGGATGACCCTTTTAGTTAGATACTTCGCGGTAGATAGATTGCTTTCTAGTCCTATGCTTATCATGGCAGTTGTTATGACAATGTGCGGACTATTCTGCATTGTTTATCCGGGAACTGTTCAAGGCATTTTGACAGTGCTTTTCGGTGTGTTTATTCTTGTTGATTCAATAAACACCATGACTGACAGCATCATTCTTGCGAGAGCAAAAGTTAAAGGCTGGTTTGTAATGTTCTTGCTCTCACTTTTAACTGCTGGCCTTGGCGTTGCAATCATGTTCTCAACCTTTGACGCAGTGATGATTTTCGCAGGAGTTTCACTTATCGTTGAAGGCGTAAAGGACCTTATCCTTATCTTTACTTTTGGGAAAAAAGTCAAGGATGCAAAGAAAAAAATTGAAGACGCTGTAAACGAAGATGTTATAATTGTTGAGTAAGCGCTAAATATTTAGTAAATTTGTTTGAAAAAGATGACTTTTAAAGAAATTTTCGTTTAAGTCGTCTTTTTTTGTGAAAAGTTTTTGCAAATGATAATTTCAAAGATACTGTTGCTCTTTTTGGAAACAAGGATAATATAAGAAAAGCAAGATTTTTGTCTGACACATATAGATACATGAAAAAAGCGTTTTTTTACACAAAATTGTAGGCAACGGAGGGTACGAGCGCATAATAAAATATCAAGAAATGAGTGTTTGGGGAGGAGGCGATGAGCAAAGCATAGAAAAGCAAAGTCAAAATCGCTCTTGAAAAGAAGAGGGATATATGGTATAATATACTTATAAGAAACGAAGGTGGAGGCACGATGAGAGATTACAAAGGATTAACACAGCAAGATTATATTAACGCAAAAACTGATGAAAAGGCTTTTGAAAAAGTCTATTTGGCGCATCAAAAACTTATCCCTTTGTGTTTTAATATGGTGCAAAAACTCAGTAGAGTTATGGACTATGAATATGAGGATGCTCTTCGCGATGGACTTGTTAAAGCAATAATGAACTTTGACCCATCAATGGGATATACCTTTGGAAATTTTGCCATTAACTGCATGATTAATGAAGTTAAGACATTTAATAGAAACAGAGGTTATAGCGTTGACCTTAGCGACAGAAATAATGTGCTCAGTCTTGAAGGCTTGTTTCAATTTGGGGATTCTAGTGATGATGCTCCTCAGTGGGAAGATATGATTGAGGATGGCGAGTTTGAAAAAGAAAAGTATAGTTATTTGGAAGAAAAGGTAAATCTTAAAAATTATCTTGAACTTTTATCTGGCACAGAAAGAGAAGTTTTTGAATATTTACTTGAAGGGAAAAATGCTGTTTCCATTGCAAGAATAAAAGGACTAACAAGGCAACGAGGGTCTCAACTTACGCTTCACGCTAAAACAAAAATTAAAGCAATAATTGAGAGGGCGAAAGCTGTCCACAAATACTATGCGCAAGGGGTGAGTGAAGAGCGAATTGCCGAAATTTTGCAATTCACAAAACCAGAAATTGCAGGTTTCTACGAAGAAATTTACAAATTTTTGTTTTTAGATGGTAAAAAACCAGAATTAAATAGAATATGGTTAAATAATCCATACAAAGTATGTAGAACTAGATTGCGAAACCAATTAATAGGCAATAGAACACCTAATGATAGCGAAAGAGAATAAAAATTTTTTCACTTTTTCATATGTGAAATTTATAAAAGGAAATAAAATGAGTGGATTATACGCAAATTTAACGAAAGAAGACTATATCAAAGCAAAAACTGATGAAAAGGCTTTTGAAAAAGTTTTTCGCGCAAACCAAGGGTTAATTAGCTTTTGTATAGGCAAATATAACAGTTGTTTTGACGAAAGGTTTAATCATGGCGAATATGAAAGTGAGTTAATGTTTGGATTGTATAAAGCGATTATGACTTATGAGCCGGGCAGATATAATTTTTCAACTTATGCTACTCAAATAATGTTAAATGAAGTCAAAATGCTAACTAGAAAAAACAATTCAAAAAAGGAACAAACCTTTACAAATAGTCTTTGTTTTGATGCGCCTATTTCCACAGATATTTGTTTTGATGAAGATAAGTTTTTGGGAGAACTTATATCTGACGGATCGTATGAAAATGAGCAACAAGAATTGATGGAGGAATTTCCTGATATTCAAAGGCTTTATTCCACAATTCCAGAAAATGTAAGAACTATGTTTGAAAAACTTTCAAAAGGCGAGTCTCAATTAAAAATTGCAGAGAGTTTGGGGTTGTCGCAATCGAAAATTTCAAGACTTATTGTAAAAGTTGGGGAAAATATTAATCACTTTTTAAAAGTCATATCTGAGGTAAAATGCTTGACCGATAAGGGGCTTGACGAAGAAACTATCGCAAAAGAATTAGGCATAAGAAATGCTCAAAAAGTAAAATATCTTTTAGATTCTTATAACTATCTCTATAATGACGGTCCTTATGTTGAAATAACAGAAAATTGGACAAAACGCCACACGCCCCATAAGGCTAAATCTGATTGCGAGTATGATGAAAAAGAAATTGGCGACTAGTTAAGTGTTTGGGGGCGAGCAGTAAAGTCGTAATCATTGTGGGCGCAGAATATGCACTTTTTGACAAAGCTATTCATAAAATATTATGACGATAGTTTTTAGCAAAAAGGAGCAAAAATGCCAAACATAAATTTAACCAATAAAGCAAGCGTTAATGCAAATTATGGTGATGAGCAAACGCCAATTAATTTTACAAGCAACCTAGTTACAACCACCATTGTCCAAGGCTTGACCGTTACCAAAACGGCTGACAAAAGTTTTTGGGTCGACGGACCTCTTCTTTATACTATTGAAGTTAATAATGAGTCGGGTAGCACGATTTCGGGTTGTAAAATAACTGACACTCTCGACACAGCGCTAGTTACATTTGATAATGATTTTGGGGTAAAAATTGACAATGTTCAAAACTCCAATTTTAAGTACGAAAGTGGCACTCTTACAGTTGATTTGCCAAGTCTAAATGATGGGCAAAAATCAACAATAACCTTTCAAGTTGCCAAAAATTCTTAAATGTGAGTAACAATAAAAAGTTTAATGCAAATTCTATTTTTGATTTTTGTAAATAATATTGGATGTAAAACTTTTATCTTATTTCTGTCAAAGAATTTTAACTATAAATATTTTATTTTACGCCAAAAAAGAAGTCAAATTGTAAGTGCTTGACTTCTTTTTTGTTTGTCTAAATTTTAAGCGTTTTTAAAAATAAAAACTTGCTGTCTTGCCACGGTTATTCAAGCGGAGCAGTGGTAACTTGCCAAAATAGTTCGGTGGTGTATTTGCCCGCTGGATAGGCCTTGTCTGCTTCGACATAAAGAAGAAATCCTTTCATCTCCTCCCATTTTATTTTGGTTACTTTTTGCGTGCCTGCGGGGTTTCCGATATAGATTTGTAGAGGCTTTTGAGATAAAAATGTGGTGGTATCATTTTTTATCATTAACGCGTCATCAAGTGTGTTAGTCCCCGAAGTGAGAGGTGCGTTGATGTAAGCGTATAGATACCACAGCCCGCCCGTTGTTCGAGTATCAGTTACTTCTATTTCCCAATCATTATCAATGCGGTAAATTATGTTTGTGTTTGGGGGAGAAGTAAAAGCGTAAAAATCGAGAGATTTAAGGCTGGTTATCGACACGCTTCCTTCACTTGTAACGGTCAGCGACTTTGTTAGAAAATTTTTGTTTATCTCAATTTTGACAGGGGTGCCGACTGCTAAGCGCTCATCCAAAGCAATCGAGAAATCTCCATTTTCGCCCGATTTTTCTGTTAAAGTTTTGTCATCAAAGGACACTTTCATATTGGCAGATGGTCGGGCTTCGCCAGTGATAGCAGTCGATAGGTCGTTGATTTTGTCAAGAGAAAGCGGAATTTGTCCCATGGCGATAACTTTTGAAGTCATTAGAGGTGTGGAGGTGCTTAAAGGATAGCCCTTATCGCCATCTTCGAGATTATTATCAGCGCTTAGTAATTGAGAGTTAGAAAGTTTAAAAGTTACATTGAGATTGCTTGCATAAAGAGATTTATGATAGGAAGATGTTGGCTCGTCATCAAAGCCTCCCGCATCTGCGAGCGGAGTTTTGGCAGTGCTCCAAAATCGCATCATTTCGGCGTCTATTGTAATTGTGTTAGGTGCTGAGGCGCTACCAGTCTGAAATGAAAATATATTTCCTCCATTGTTGTATAAAACAACACTTTTAGGTGAGGAAATTGTGATAAGGGCAGTTTGCCCAAAATACATTAATGCGGTTGAACCTGTGGCGGGCGAGAAAAGTGAAAAATTTGAATTTTTGCCGAGTGAAAAACTAGACAAACATTTAAACATTGGAGTTGAGTTCTTTTCATTTTGAGTAGAGGCAAAGGTTGCGTTTTCTTCAAGCGTAAAAGATGACGCAATGTGCGAGCCACTGCCTGACGAATAAAATAATCCATTTTTAGTGTTTATGAAAGTGGTAGAATTTTTCTTGAAAGTAAGTGCGGGAGAGGAGTCGGTGTATAGAAAGTAGGTGTAAAGCGCATTCACCTCAAAATAGGAGTTCTCTTCCACAGTGAGCGATGCGTTTGCATTTGTAAACCAAATAACAGCGTTTGCAGTGGTGTTTAGGTTTGCAACCACCTTTCCACTTATAAAAACTCTGTTTGCTTCACAAAGTTCTTGCGCGGTGGTTGTTGACTCATTTTTGTCAATCACGATTTCGCAGTTGTTTATTTTGGTTATTCCGTTTTTATTGTAAACTAACTGTGGCCCTTTGTAGTTTATATTGTCAAGGACCAAAGTTACAAGGGTGTTTCCGTCATAAACGCCCACTATTCCGTAATAGTTAAAACCATTCCAAATAGCATTTTTGACGGTTATTGTTACTTCGGGAGCCCCCGCCGAAACAAAAATAGTATCAGTAAAATTGACACTTTTGTAACCTGTTATTGTGTGCCCACCGAAATCTATAACCAAATTACTTTTGGCTGTATTTACCTTTGCTCCGCCAGACGAAAAGGTTATATCGCTTGTAACATTTATTTCGGTTGATGTTGAGTCCTCAATCGCATCTCTTAATTGTGAAAAAGTTGAAACATTAACTGTTGCCATAAAAAATCCTTGTGGTATTACACTTTATGCAATCTTTAAAAGGTTTGTTAAGACTAAGCGCTTTTTCGATGTCTTTCGGTCGGCAAAAGGCTGAAACAAAAAACGACCTATAATCTAGGTCGAGTTTTTTATTTAATCTGTGCAATTTATTTTTGCAACAACATTATTTCTTTTTTGGTGAAATAATCGCCATATCAGTATATTTATTAAGTCGGTTTGTTGCTTCATCCGCGCTAATAGAAAAAAGTGATGCCGAGCGAATGTCTTTCGCCTTTACGCAGTCAATAATTTTTTTGCGCGTAACATTTACATTGAGGTTTTCAAAAAAGATAGAAAAATCATTGAAATCACTAAAAGTTTTTGTTCTTTTCACATTTGCTGATCTTGAAATAACATTTCTGTATTCTTCTTCTATTTTGTCTTTGGTAGGGCAGTCCGCTGAAATCCAAATCCAATTTTTATTTTGAAGGACGGCATTAAAAGCGTTTGTCATGTCTGTAATTATTTCTTTATTTAAGTACCAAAACAACCCCTCAGTAATCAAAATAATTTGGTCGTAATTTTCAATAGTTGCCTTTTTCGATAAAAATGATTTTAGTTGTTTTGTGTTTGCTAAATCGACAGCGAATAATCCTTTTTCAAACTTTTGAAAGCCCATTTTTTTGTAAATTTGCTTTTTCATTTTCATCATCGGCTCAAAGTCGCTTTCAAGATAATCAAGCTCTAAAAATTCTAGTCTTCTAGGAGATAGCCCGACTGCAAATTCGATTACGAGTGTCCTTTTTGATTTTGAAATTTTAGAACGCAAAATTGAACTAACTGCTTTGTATCTTCCTTCAATCTCCACCGCCATGTTTGCAACAAATTGTTCTGGCTGGAAAGTGAAGCCATAATCTTTTGCCACAGAAAGGGCGTTGTAAAATATCTCTTGCGAGTAATCAATATCACTATAAATCTTAGGATAAGCAGTCAGCACACCTGTCCTCATCGTGTTTTGCATTTGAACTTTTTCTTCGTCAGTCATGAAGCCTCCCATTTTGTTAATTATATGATACAATAAAACCGCTTAAAAGTAAATCAAAATTTATTTAATTATCAAAGGTTTAATTTGTCTTTTTTAAACGCTAGACCAAAAAGCCTATATTGGGTGTAATGCTTAAATTAATAATAGAAAAACAAAATAAAATTAAAGAAAAAGACCGCAAAAATATGCGGGCTTATTTAGTTTGTTTTTGTATTTTTAGTGAGTAAACGATAGTTGTCAGTTTTGGCTTAGCTATTCATCAAGTTTAAAGATAGTTACTGAAAAACCACCATAAAAATTCAAGTTCATGTTTTTTCTCCTGTATTATTAACACATTATATGCAATAGGGGAGAAAAATGAGATATAAAGCAGATTTGAAAAAGTTAAAATTAGAATAAAGCGCGGAAGTTTAAAATTAATATTTATAAAAATAAAAACTAGGAAATTCCTAGTTTTTAATCTAAATTAATTGGCTTTTAGTTATAAAAATCAAAATCTGCACTACAATATTTATCAAAAATATCGTAAGATTCCACGATTAATTTCGCGAGCTGTCTATTGTCAGAAAGTTTTTCAGAGTCGATATTCAATCTCTTGCATGTGTCGATTGCGTCTTGTTCAAGTATTGATAAAATTTGTTCTTGTTTTTCCTTGGATAAAAGTGAAAAATGGTCAGGATTAAATTCAAACACATAACTTTCTCCATTAGAGGTGATGTTTTGCATTCCAAGGCAAAAATAATTTGGCAGACAGAAGTAACCCATGGTATCTAGTAGACAAGTCTTGGTGATGGGGTCTCTTGGCACGCTTCCAAACCTTGACCTGCTGGCAAACGCTTGGTATAAGGGACCATTTTTGTCATCAAGTACTTCAAGCCCAAGTCCGTCAAAGGTTGCAAGTTCAACTTTCTGTCCGTGCACAGTAATATATTTTGGAATAGCAAACACAAATGAGGTGATTGGGTCGACATCACTCAAAAAGTTGTAATCTGCGATGTCTTTTTCAATATTTAACTCTTGTGGAGCCCCTTTGTAATAGGCTGTGCCATGTATGGTAGGGTAATTTCCAGCCCTGAAACTTTTAGGCCTCTGATTTTTTCTTCTTTGGTTTCTTCAAAATAAGTTCTATGCCCTGTTACTTGGTGCATATAAACGACATAATCACCAGACTCTTTGAGCGAACCAAATATTGTTTGCAAAAATTTAAGATATGCACTTTTTGTTTTAAACTCATACCTTTTAAGACTATTAGTTAAATCTAACTTCAATTTATCTTCCATAACGCAAATATTATACCCCCAAGAGAGCCTTTTGTCAATAATTATGTAAATCATGCTGTGTGAATAATAAAAAGGTTGGCTTATACAAAAATAATTAATTGTCAAACAAATAAAAGACAGCAAATAGATTGCTGTCTTTTTCGACTAAAAAAAGTTGCTAATTCAAAAAAATCTTCGTCAAAAATCTTCGTCATTTTTTGAGTTGTTGATTTCTTAAATCGCTATATCCCTTTATTTATGGGGAATTTTACATGGTGGACTGTCGGGGGCTCGAACCCCGGACCCCCTGATTAAGAGACAAAATTTCAAAACGCTATAATCATTTAAAATAAAGGAATATAGACTTTCTTGACTAAACTTTTGACTAAACTTTTTACACAGAAAAAGTTACAAATAATTCTAAAAATACTAGGTTAATCACCTAGTATTTTTTTATTTTATTTTTAATTTTTTCGCTAAACTTGCTAGATATTTCTTCCAAGTAACAAAGTTTATCAGCATTAAATTCATTTTCTGTAACTTCAATAATTGTGTCTGTTAGTAAACCATTTACTTCTTCCAACACACTAACAGCAAGTTGTTTTCGTGATTGTTTGAGTTGTTGGTTTGCTGCAACGAACCTTTTCCTTGCATCGCTTTCAAATTTGATTTGTTTTCTTAATTTATCAGTTTCTTCTTCAAAACTTTTAATACACAAATCATGAGATTGTTCTTCATTTTTTAATTGTTCTTTGAGTTGCTGATTCTCTTTAATAAGTCCGTCAACGTATTTCCTTAATTTTTGGCGTTCACCGCAAAGCCACTCATTATCATTTTGTAAATCTTCAATCTCTTCATCTTGCTGATTGAGTAACTTGACTATTGTTTTATTAGCACAATAATTTTCATTTGTTTTAGTGTCTTTAATCCAATAATAACCATCTATTTTGGTGTAAATATATCTTTCTTCTTCCATAATTACTCCTTATTTTCAAAAAATTCAGGGTCGAGTGTTGTAATTAACCAGCATTTTTCTTCAAACGATATATCTTTAATATCTAATTCAGACCATTGAACTTCATATTCCCATCCAATACGATCTAAAATCTCTCTAACTAAAATTAATAATTGAGATTTTTTTAGAACCTGTAAGTTGCTGGATGCAAATGGGGTATCCCATAATTTTTTAGCAATCGCTTTCTTTTCTTTTTCTTCCATGTTACTTACACCTTTCACTAATAAATTTTGAAACAAGGAAATCACCAACACCAATTCTATGCCCTTTATAATTACAAACAAATTTTAAAAAATCAGTCAATAAAAGATTAATAGTGTTCGTATCAACTCCATAATCTTTCGATTTTGTTTTATCTATAAATTCATAATGTTTAAGTTTATCGTTTAATAATATTGGCGTTACAAACTCTTGTAGCAACATATCACTATCAACTATTTTTCTTTTTATCATTGGGCAAAAATCACTTCGAACTAAGTAATGTCGTAAAGCATTAAGATAAGTAATTCTTTTTTCAATATGTTCTATTTCTATATTTAAATTATCAATATGATGTAGTTCTCTGTATACGATTTCAGCCAAATCACTAACACTTATATATCTTTTTTTCACTAAAATAAGTCTCCTATTTAATATTTTTTCTTTTAAAAATTTATTTTTTGTTAATTTTTATTTACTCCCATGGCACTTGCGCCTCCTGAGAAGAAAGCGTTGTCAATTCTATTTGCTCGGGGTGATATTTTGAATAAAGTATTTTCTTTTGACCAAGGTTATTTATCTCAAATTTTTCCACCACACATCTTGTAAGCCCGGGGATTGTTTGCTTTTCTTTTGGCAAATCTTCCCAAATACAATCTCGTTCCACTCGGTGATTTCCATGAGAGTCAAATCGAATAATTTTATTAATTCTTTCGCAAAAGGCTTTGTATGACTCATATTGTTCTGTTTTTTCGGCTTGATACAACTCTTGTAATGAATAGTTTGAAATTATGTAAACCTTGGTGAAACATGCTTGAACAACTCCACCTTTGACATTCAATCGAATTGGAAAAGGTTCAAGTATTTTATTCATTCGTGTGATTGGAACTTGTCCCGCAAACTCATCGAATATCACGATATTTTGTTTTTGATAACCTGTAAACATATATTCACCATAGTTCTCGACAACGAATATATCGTTAAAATTAAAATTTGCTTGCGCATTAACAAAAGTTGTTTTTCCAGTTCTTGGCGGTCCGTATATGAATATTATCTCAACATTTCTGCATTGAGACCTAAACTTTTCACTTATTCTCTCCATTTCTCGATTTTTAAGTTTAGTCTCATACATAACTGATTGAGTAGGGAATATTTGTGCCACAGTCTCAAAAGGTAGACCTTCGTCAATCATTTTAATTGCTCGCAAGAGGTCTGTTCTTTGACCTTCTTGCTCATATTCACCAATTTCATAAGGCCCGCTCACTCTGGTATCAACTTTTGAGCAGTATTGGCGACACCTATTGGAATCACTGCGCATGGGAGCGAAATGACAACCATAGGGTAAATATTCATTTTTGATTTTTGAAAAATATTGTTTATTTTTAAAATTTACGAAAAACTGAAAATGAATTGTGCCTTTTTCTTCTCCCTTTTCTCTTTGGAAGATTGCATATTGAAGAAGCTCTCTTTCTTCAAGCTTCTTAAACCATTCGCAGAATTCTTCATCCGTCATTTTTGGGTTATTCCAAGTCCCAACCCAACAGCGAACTCTCGAATTTAATTTTTCGGCTTGTAATTCAAGTTCATGATTTTCAACAATTTCAAATTCTTCTTTTTCTTTTTCAAGGAATATTTCTTCCATTTTTTTAACCCTCCTATTATAGCCCGCAGTAGTAAGGTAATACTATCTTACTACTGCGGGGCTATTTTTTTATTTTTAATTGTGAGGGTTAAACTGCTATATCCGCTGCATTCCAAGGGGCATAGCATATTTAACGCCTCTATTGTAATTATCTGGGCTAGTCAAAGTGATTTTGGCTGTATGCCTTATGTCTTTTTCGTCGCCCTGTTTAATCTCTTCGATTATTTATTTCTCCGCGAGTGTGCTAGTACTCTATGGGGCGAGCCCCCTAGATACCCCGTTTATTGATTGTATTCTATGACCTGTGAGACGGAAGAAGATAAAGTTTTATCTAAATTTTTACTTTCATAAGCCGAGGGCAAAGGAGTAACATGTACTTCGTTATTTATTGGCTCTTTCGTCTTGGGGTCAACCTCTTTAAACATACCATTTCCGCAACTTTCAAGTTTTGGCATTTCTATGTAAACAGGAATTTTCTTGTCAATTTGTTTAAGGCCTTTCATGAAATCGTTTTCAAGTGTACGAGAAGCCTTTCTTTTAAATCTTCTTGATAGAACACGATCGTTTTTCGAAATGCCTGCAAAAATTCGAGTACAATCAGCAATCAATTTGGCTTTTTGCTTTAATCTCTCCATTGAACTTGTTCCATCGAACAAATCTTTTTCTTCCATTTTAATCTCCTTTTACCTAAAATATTTGCGTGTTTAGTATATCTTCCTGAGGCTCTGACTTTTTCTTTAATTTATCTCTGGCATACTTACCAACAAAAAAGCCTTCGGGTGGTAAAATTCCCATTTTTTCGCCTATATGGTCAAGGTCCTCAATCGATGTAATAGGGGATGATTGCTCGATGGTAAAGTCGTCTTCCTCACGCCCTTCAAGATGTAAATATCGACATTGCTCAGTATCGTAACACGGATACATAAACATGCCTAATCGCAGTTCGTATTCTTTGCAATTATTCATTACTCCGTTTTGCTCATATCTTTCAGCGTCTACATAATTTGAAAACTCGCGAATGTATAATTTATGGTCTATAATTCGCCCATTGATGTCTTTTATTTCTTCAACCTCTTTATATAGGTGAATAAAGCGCTTTGTTAGTTTACGAAATTGATTAAAAATATCCATAAAAGCATGACTATCAACGACCAAATCATATCCCGCTTGTCTACATGTTCTCATCCAACCTTTAAAGTTCTCAGGAAACATATCATAGAGTTGGGAATTTAAAAAGTTATATCCCTCCATGATACACAAAAGAGAATAAGGCGGATAAAAATCAGTTTGATAATAAGGGCTAAACAACCCCAAGCGATAAGGGTTACATTTGTAATTAACTCTATCTGGAATGTTTGTCCCATAACAATTTACGTCGAAATTAGAAAAGAGTAAGTGTTCATATTCTGTTGTAAAATGAAAACCTAGTGCATTATATTCTTCTACTCTTTCGTAACTCTTCCAACAGTCCTCCAAGCCATGCAACATTTTGCCTATTGCAATACGTGCAAGAAGCATTGTTTTCCCCGAACCTTCGACTCCTGTTATAATCATTTTGCCTATGCGTTTATCGTAATTGATAAAATCTTTAAATTTAACAACCATAAAAACCCTCCATGACCTAACTCATCAGTAGAAGGCGGTCAACCTCTCCTAGAAACAAAATCAAACAAAGTGCTTGATTTTGTTTTTCATCTTTTATTTAAAACCCAGCAGAATTAGTCTTGCGTCTGTAATCAGGATTGTGATACTTAAAAGATTGCTGTTCTTCAACAATTCTTTGCCCATATCCTCTCAAAAGGTCTTTGTCTCTTTGAGATAAACCACCTAAGAACTTCTTATCAAAAGGTAACTCCGACCTTCTTTTTGCTCGCGTCCTATAATAATTATAGGAATTAAAAATATTTGTAGTAGTGCCTTTTTTTGTTTTAAATTGTCTTGGCATAATAATTCTCCTTATTGTTTATTTTGTGCTTTTTGCTCCCTTTGAAGTTGTTTAAAAAGTCCATAATAGTTGTCAATTATTTTCCTATCAACAAACTTGCGCTTTGGGAATAATCTTTGTTTTGTACCATCTTTAAGGGCAAATTCTACACAAATATATGTACCTGTTGCCTTATCTACTTCATCACCAGTTATATCAGAAGAAGATTGATATTCTTCCTCAACAAGTTTTTTGCTTACAAGAAAGTTTGAAATTCCACACTTTTTGTAACTGTCAAACAAAGCATAAACACCACCATTGCTATCCGCAAATTCTAATGTCTCATTATTAAATAGAGTTACCGTAGCAATATAATTTGTGCCATATCTTCCCTTAACTGCTCCAAATTCAATCTTTGAAACCATATCGTTTAAATCTTTTCTTACTTTACTTTTTTCCATTTTCTTTACCTTCTTTTTTTTTAATTTTCTCATGTCGGCTTAACCTACCGAGGTTGTACGCAAACCTTTATTGCGAATTACAGGTTTATTTAGTTGTTTTAGAGTTTTATTTCCGGACATAAAACCCTATGGTCGAGCAATCTAGCAATGAACTAGAACCTACCAGCAAAAGAACAAGAACTAAATCTTTCACCAGTCGTGCGCTTTACACCATTGCCCGAGGAGGAGACTCACAAACATTAGTTTTGGGGAACTTGCTGTGAGCCGTGGTAGTGGGTAGTATTTTTAAGTGTCCCCACCAACGCACTTTTAACATTCTTCATAAGAAACAACGCTATCTTGTTTGATTTTTATGTACTTACCACTTGCATAGAAAACATAAAGGCATGGAGTGGATTTGTAAAACATGACTTGTTTTAAAGTCAATTCTACAAGTTCACTCTTTCGTTTGCCATGTTTAACTGTTGCATAAGG
>CAKVMD010000001.1 GCA_934771475.1 uncultured Clostridia bacterium | reverse complement strand
GGCAAATGCATAGCCATTGAAAGAATGAAAATTTCAAATATCGAAAAAGATTATTTCGTTATTGAGTACAAAAATGGCGACAGGCTTTACCTTCCAAGCGAGGAAGCAAATTCAATTTCGGCGTATATTGGCTCTGAAACCCAGCCTAAACTTTCTTCTCTTGGCGGGGCGGAATTTGCTAGGTTAAAAGACCGCGTAAGAGCATCAATTCACGAGATGGCTATAAGTCTTGTTGAAGTTTATAAAGAGCGCTCACTTGTAAAAGGATATTCATTTAGAAGAGATGAATATCTTGAAAAGAAGTTTGCTGATGCATTTCCTTATACTGAAACTGAGGACCAACTCAAAGCCATAAATGATATAGATAAAGATATGGAAAGCGACAAAGTTATGGATAGACTTATTTGCGGTGATGTTGGCTTTGGAAAAACCGAAGTGGCATTACGCGCGTGCTTTAAGTGTATTTATAACGGCAAACAAGTGGCTCTTTTGTGTCCTACAACGATACTTTCAGAACAGCATTATCGGTCGGCAAAAGAAAGACTTGCGCCTTTCGGGGTGAGAGTTGAGGTTTTAAATAGGTTTAAAACGCCTCTTCAAGTTAAGGATATTTTGAGGCGCGTTCAAGAGGGTGAAGTCGACATGGTGATTGGAACTCATCGCATTCTATCAAGCGATGTAGTTTACCACGATTTAGGATTATTAGTTCTAGATGAAGAACAGCGCTTTGGGGTTGAACATAAAGAAAAAATCAAAGATGCGCACAGAAATATTGATGTTTTAACGCTTTCTGCCACACCTATTCCAAGAACTCTCAATATGTCCCTTTCTGGCATACGCGATATTTCGATTATTGAAACGCCCCCACGCGACAGATTGCCAATTCAAACCTATATTGCAGAGCAAAGTGATGACCTTTTGAAAGATGTTATATCTCGTGAACTTGCTAGGGGTGGACAGGCTTTTGTTGTTTACAATAGGGTTGAAACTATTGAAGAATTTGCCTGCCATTTGCGAACACTTTTGCCAGACGCAAAAGTTGGCATTGCGCATGGCCAGATGAGCGAAAAAGTCCTCGAAAATGTTATCCAAAGGCTGTATAACGGGGAATATAATGTCCTTGTTGCTTCAACTCTTATTGAAAATGGCATAAACCTCCCTTTTGCAAACACAATGGTTATAATAGAGGCGGATAGGTTAGGACTTAGCCAACTTTACCAACTTCGAGGAAGAATTGGAAGAAGCGATAAGCTAAGTTATGCATATCTTACCTATATTAAGGATAAAAAACTTACAGATGAGGGTTATGACCGCCTTGAAGCGATGAAAGAATTTTCGGCGCTGGGCAGTGGCTTCAAAATTGCAATGCGCGACCTTGAAATTCGTGGCGCAGGAAACATTTTTGGGCGTGAGCAACATGGACACATTGCAAAAGTTGGTTACGATATGTATGTTAAACTGCTTGATGAAGAAGTTAAATCAATCAGAGGCGAAAAGGTTTATAAAAAGAGTGATGTTAAACTTGAAGTTGCCCTTTCCGCATTTGTTAGCGAAGATTATGTTGAGGATAGCGAGCAAAGAATTGCTCTTTACACAAAAATTAGCAGTTTGACAACAAGAAAAGAAATGCAAAGCCTGCTTGAAAGCATAAATGATGGCTATGGCGAGGCTCCAAATGAAGTCAAAAATCTTTGTATGCTTGCCCTTATGCGAAATGAGGCGAGTGAGTTTAATGTTGAGAGAATTAAGATTTCTAAACTTGAATGTTATGTTGTGCTTAAAAAGAGTGAGGTTGTCATAGACAAAACCCTTGCAGAAGTTGCGACCTCTTACGGTGGCAAACTTGTTATTTCAAACGATATTCGCATCAAGTTTGTGCCTTCTCAAAATGTTCTAAAAGATGTTACAGCCCTTACAGAAATGTTTGAAAAGGCAATAAATTTAAGAAAAAATTAAAAAAAGCGTCAAAATGCTTGAAAAATTTTATGCTGATATGGTATTATCTTTATCGTATAAGAGGATAAACTCGCGCGAGTTTGTCTATAATTAAAGCGGAGAATTATGAAAAAACGAATTACTGGATTTTTAATGTGCTCTTTGCTACTTTGCATGTCTCTTCTTGCAGGGTGCTCTTTGGTGGACACAAATTATAAAGATTACTATACTCAAATCGTGGCAACAGTTGAAAAAGACGGGCACAGATATGAAATTTCTAAGCGAGAACTTATGTATGCCTATCAAACAACTGGCTATCAATATGTTCAATATTATGGAATGAGTAAAGAGCAAGCGTACAAGCAAATGCTTACATCTCTTGAAAATACAAAGATACTAGTTGACACTGCTGAAAGAACTTTCAATATTTCTCGTGATGGCTTAAACCTAAGTGAGAAAGAAAAAACATATCTTTACAGTGAAGTTGAAGATGCCTTTGAGGCAAACTACGAGGTTTTCTATAAAGATATCGTTGGTGAAGAAAAATCATCACAAGAAGAAGATACAAATTCTGTTGCCATAACTAGTTACACTAAAAATGCTAGCTACAATGCACTAGATAAAACTATAACAAGAGAAAACAAATCTGCCAAACTTTTAAGCGGATTTTCATACACTTATGCTAGGGATATAAATAAAAACGAAGATAAAGAACTTATCTATACAAATTTACTTCAACGCCTTCACAGTGATGAGCAAAAGAAGGCTCTAAGAGATTATTATAGAAATCTTAAAGCCAATGAATATGGAATGGGGCTTAACACCGACCAAAAAGATGTTTTCATGCGTGAAATAGAAAGGCTTTATAACTCTGTTTATGAGACCTATGTCTGCGCAAAATATAACGAGAGCATTTTGGACGATAAAAGCACCAATGTAACCCCAGAAAGCATCGCAAACCTTTACGCTAGCAAAGTCAGAGCGGGATATACTCAATATGTTATTGAGCGAGATTCAAACTATGATAGCACTTTAACTGGTTCAGTTGACACAATGTACTATTTCAAAGAGGGCGCAACAGATAACAAATATTTCACTGTTGCAAACATCCTTATTAAGTTTGATGAAACACAACAAAAACAATATGACGCTTATACCAAAGAGTATGAGGACGCAAAAGACCCAAGCCTTTATGAGGACTATCAATCAAATATTGAAGGTGTGTATAACACGCTTGAACCAGTTATAAGAATTTATAACAATGGCACAAAGACCTATGATGGCGAAAAGAGTAAAGATACCTCAGTTGACGAGGTATATAGCGATATCACTTCACGCCTTTCAAGAGCCCAAGCAACTGGCGATGTAAACAAAGTTGGAGATGAAATCAATAAACTTGTTTATGAATATAATGAAGACCCAGGTATGCTTAAAGGCGGAAATAACTATGTTATCGGCGTTGACAAAGACGGTAACCTTATTTCAAACAGTTTTGTTTCATCATTTAACGATGGCGCAATAGAACTTTTCAACAAGGGTAACGCCAAAGTCGGGGATGTTTCTGGATATGTTAAAACAAATTATGGTATTCATATTTTAATTTACACTGGCGAATGCAAAAACCTTTTTGAAGGCATTGACTCAACATTCTCTTTAAGCGAAGATGCTGTTAATGTTCTCTATACTACAAGGGTTAATCCGCTTATTGATAAGACTTATTTTGATGTTATGTATGATGAAATTTACAGCGACAACACAACAAGTTATCAACAAGCAAACCTAAGCGTGCTCAAACAAGATTATACAATTTATGAATATTCTTCTAGATTTAGCGACCTTTTTAAATAATTTAAAATTTTAAGATACCTTTTCTTGACAAATAGGTATCTTTTTTGTTACTATTGTCTTACATGAAAAAGGAAGAGAAAGGATTAATTGAAGATGTTTTGGTTGCTTCTAGCGAGCAATCTTTTATTGAACAAAAAAATCCTGCTCTTGAAGAAACAGATAAACAAGATTCAACGGGTGCTCAATCAGGCGATGACGCTTCTGTTGAATTGGTTAAACCCCAAGAGGATAAAGAAAAGACAACAGTAAAGACCGAAGTTGACTCTCAAACTGCACAAAAACAAAAGTTTGATGAATATGAGCAGACTGTTTCTAAACAAAGTAGCAAAAAAAGCAAAATCATAAACATAGTTTTCTTTATTGTTAATATTGCTGTTGTTGCGGGCATCTTAGTCTATCAAATCTCAAAAGAACCCCTTGTTCCAATAACGGGATTTCGTCTTGACATAAAATCATTGTTTGCGACTATCGCTTTGTTTGGCGCTGTTGTTGCAACCGAAACCTTGTCAATTTCTTACCTTCTCAAAGTGTCTACTGGGAAATGGAGGCTTGGACTAGGCTATAAAACTGCTGAAATTGGTAGGTATTATGATAGTGTTACTCCAATGGCAACAGGCGGACAACCTTTTCAAATAACATATTTGAAAAACCGTGGAGTGCCTCTTCATACAGCGCTTTCGGTGCCTCTTGCAAAGTATATTTTCAGCCAAATTGCATGGACACTGGTGTCATTAATATGCTTGATAGTTTCAAGTGTTGATAAGAGTTATGGAACTTTTGTTTCAGTTATGAGTGTTATCGGTTTTGTTTTGTCGGCTGTGGTGCTGGGGACAACCTTATTTTTGTGCATTTGTAAAACAGTGGGCAAGAAACTTGTAGTAAAGGTGCTCAAACTTCTTTATAAAATGAAAATCGTCAAAAGCTATGACAAACAGTACGAAAAAATAACAAAGTATATAAGCGATTTTCAAGATGTTATGAAGCAGTACGCAAGTTCGCCAAAAGACTTTTTGATTGAACTTGTATTCTGCCTTGCCAAACTTATGGCAAATTATGCTATACCATTCTTTGTGGTAAAACTGTTTGTTCCGGGACTTGAAGGCTCGATGTTTATCAAACTTCTTGTTATGTCAGTACTTGTTGACCTTTCATCCTCATTCTTCCCAATGCCGGGCGGAACAGGTCTTAATGAAATATCATTTTCAGCCGCTTTTGCTTCGGTAGTAAGTATTGAAGGTGTCCTTGTGTGGGTTCTTTTACTTTGGAGATTTTACTCATACTATGTTTACCTCATTCAAGGAATTTGCATTTTGTCTTATGACATGGCTTATGGAAACAGAAAATACAAATGGCAGGTTCGCAAAGATAACCTTGTAGAGGAAAGTAAAGTTTTCAAACAAGAGCAAATAGACAAGTTTAGAACAGAGCGTGCAAAGCGAAGAAAAAACAAGAGTAAATTGTTATAATGAATTAATTGAATAAAATCCAGTCATAATTGCAAAAATACTTACATGAAAGTAAGTAAAGAAAATTTTGGCTGGATTTTTTCGTGCGTAGCACTCGCAGTTGGGCTTATCATATCTGTAATTCTTGGTTTTACTGGGTTTTATTATAGAAATACTGGTTCTTTTACGACCGATTTAAAACTAGGGGACAGTTTGCAACTTGAAATGAGAAAAAATCAAGCCAATTCAATGTCGGTCAACATTGATGGCTCATTTTTGCCGGGCGAAAAGTTGAAACAAGACTTGTTTGTTAAAAATCTCGAACTAGAAACTGATGTGTACCTGCGTGCAAAGATTTATATTTTTTCAACTGAAAGTAAGATTATAAATGTCAATGTTGACCTTGCACCAAACTGGAAATATAATCTGCAAGACGGATATTATTACTATAATGGCTATCTTGCCCCACAAAACAAGGCGACATTTGCAAGCAATATTATACTCGATGAAAATGAAGAACTTTATTCAAACAAAAAATACATTTTAACAGTGCTGGTGGAGAGTCTTGACGACAAAAATGTTGCACAAACGCTTTGGGATATTGATTTTTCAACCTTTTTTAACGAGGTTTGACATTATTTTTATATAAAAATTGGCAATCATCATAACATGAAAAATGTGATTGCCTTTTTTTGTGGGGTTGCCTTGCTGTTTGCTTTGCCTTTTCTTTCAAACAACAATTTTAACCTTGAAAATTACGAAAAAGTGGTTCTTGTAGCTGAAACAGAAATAGATGGGTGCCAGTCTATCCAAAGCGGAAATGATTTTTATTCGACCTTTACTGATAAAACTTGGCAAAAGCATTTTTTATCTAGCAAGGCCGTAATTTTCTATTTTAATGATTTTGATTTTTCTAGTTTTGCCAGGTCTTGTGATGAAATTTATAGATGTGAAGATATAGATGGAAACTCTGTTTACGAAGGATTTTATAAAGATTACCACAAAAATTGTTTTGTTAATGGCAAAAAAGTAAACTTTCAACTTGCTATAAAGGGTGATACCGCAATCTTGGGTTTCCCGATGATTGTAGTTGGCTTTTGACAAAATTCGTAAAAAATGAAGCATAAAACCCTTTGATTTGGTCGATAAATTGGCAGGAGGTTAAAAATGGAAATTCAAAGAAAGAACAGATTTGTTGAGTTTTTCAAAACTTACGGATTGTATTGCGCAATCGGGCTTATGGTGTTTGTTGTTGCTCTTACTTTCACGCTTATGGCAAGCCTTGGCAAGGGAGTTGAGACAAGCACAGAAAACTTAAACTTTGCTTTGCCTATGCAAGAAGCATTGCTAGTTAAAGACTTTTCAAATCAAGAACTACAAAAGAATGATACATTAAATCAATGGGAAGCGCACCTTGCGGTTGACCTTGCCAGCGATAAAACAGATGTTTACAGCGTGCTTGACGGAAAAGTTACCGCGGTTGACTATGACATTTTGGATGGACACACCATAAAAATCGAGCATACTAGTGGACTTGTTTCAATTTACTCTTCTCTGTCAGAAAATTTGCTTGTAAAAGTAGGGGATAAAGTCGGAGCAGGACAAAAGATTGGTTCGGCGTCAGAAAGCGCAACTGGTGAAGCCGATATGGGTGGACATCTTCACTTTTCGTTACAAAGAGATGGCAAATATGTTGACCCAAATGATTACCTGGATTTGCAATCTAAATAACTTTGTTAATGAAAACTAAGGCGAAAACTAAATAAAAAATCAAAAAACGAAAAATGCGATAAAAATCGCGTTTTTTGTTTACTTATCATTTTTCTTGTGCTATAATATAAAAAGCGGAGGAAAGTATGATTTTAGAAAAAGTTAAAAAATTAATTGCTGACCAACTTTGCATTTCTGTTGATGAAATCAAAGAAGACTCAAACATTATGGAAGACCTCGGTGCAGACTCTCTTGACATCGTTGAACTTTTAATGAGTCTTGAGGACGAGTTTAAAGTTTCTATCCCTGACGAAAAAGTTAGTGAACTTAAAACTGTTGAACAAATTGTTAAGGCAATCGAAGAATATACAAAATAGTTAAAAAATCATTAAATAAAGGCTTGTAAGGGTTGTTTACCACTTGCAAGTCTTTTTTGTCGTAAAATGTCATATTCTGTCAAAATGGTTCATAGTTATTAAAACATGGAGGGATTTCATGAAAGAAGACCTTTTTGACAGGGTAACGCGTGAGGCAGAACATATCCTTGCCACTCATGACACAATTCGTAAAACCGCAAAAATTTTTGGGCGGAGCAAAAGCACAATTCATAGTGATGTTTCAATCAAACTTAAAACTATAAATCCATATTTGCACGATAAAATTAGTTTAGTTCTTGATGAGAATTTTGCTGACAAACACAATCGTGGAGGGAAAGCAACAAAAGAAAAATATTTAAAACAAACAAAAGCGATTTAAATTGCTTTGGCTTTATCATTAAAAAGACCTTGCAAGCATAGTTTATCATAAGGGGTTTTTATGAAAAAGTTATTTGCATTTTTGTCAGTAGCGGTGCTGTCTTTTACACTTTTTGGTTGTACGGCAAAGCTCAATTTAAACGAAAAGATGAGCGAAATCACAACCTTGTATTTCGCTGGCGAAAATGAATTTTTAGATGTTTCAATCTCTGTTGGGGAGAGGGAAAAAGAGTATGTGATAGATGGAAAAAGCGGAGAAAGAACCGATTTTTCGCTTGTTTGTGCTCAACTTTATGCTTCTCACGGGGAAGAACAGATTGAAATTGAATTATTAATAAACGGAGAAGCAAAACCACTTGTTTTGTATTTTAATCCTATGTCAAATGTGTATGTGAATGACATTGGATACGCACTGAAAGAAAGTGATAACATTAGTATTTCGTATGGCGGAAGCAGGGTTGAACTTAAAGTTATGGATTTTCAAGTAAAATATAAAGAAGCGCTTGCTATTGCCAAAGATATTCTTAAAGATGATTTTCTTGCCAATATGAAAAATGGTGAACTTGACGGGGAGTGCTATTTAAAAGTGCTTACATCGAAAGATAATAGCGACAAATTTTGGTTGTTTACTTTTGTAAATTCTGCTGGTGAAAATATAAATATTTTGATTAATGTTCAATCGGGGCAAATTTTGCGTGCATAAAGGTTTGATTTCGCTTGAAAATTTGCTATAATAGGCTATGGCTAAATTTACAGAAACAAAAAGTGTAGTTGAAAACGCCATTGTGGTGGTCGTTTGCACTAAAAAGGATGACAGTAGACAAAGAAAATTGGACGAAATTAATCGCCTATGTTTTTCTGCTGGACTTAATGTAGTACATGATTTTTATCAAATAATAAAAGATTTTAATAAAGCAACAGTTATTGGAGCGGGCAAAGTTGAAGAAATTAAGAATTATATAAACGAATGTGAAGAAATTGTTGATGTTGTTATTGTAGACTATCCGCTTTCAGGAAGTCAAATGAAAAACCTTGCAGACGCGTTTGGTGTAAAGGTGGTTGATAGGGTTGGGCTTATTATTGACATTTTTGCAAAAGGCGCTTTGTCAAGAGAAGCAAAATTGCAAGTAAAATTAGCCCAAGATAAATATCTCTTGCCAAGATTGTCAGCAGTGAGTGGAAGCAGTGGAAGGTTTGGAAGTGGCGGAGTTGGAATGAGAGGCCCTGGCGAAACAAAGTTGGAGCTTGATAGAAGACTTATTCAAAATGAAATAGATTCTCTTTCCAAACAAATTGAAAAAATAAAATTGCAACGCCAGTCTACAAGAAAAGAAAGACTTAATTCTTCCGTGCCTAAGATTGCATTGGTTGGGTATACAAATGCTGGCAAAAGTTCGCTGTTAAACGCGCTCACCAAAGAAAAAATTTATGCTGATGATAAATATTTTGCAACCCTTGATACTACAACAAGAAAATTGTTTTTGGGCGAAGGGGAAAACGCTGTTTTGACCGACACTGTTGGCTTTATAAGCGACCTTCCTCACCAACTTGTAGATGCATTTTCGTCAACTCTTGAAGAAACGGTTGACGCAGACTTGCTTCTCCATGTGGTGGATGTGAGCCTTGATAAAGAAAGCGATGGCATTAAAGAATTTGAGTCAAACATGAAAGTAACAAATGACCTTTTGGACTCTCTTGGTGCGACTCAAAACAGAATTGTTGTTTATAATAAGTGTGATAAAATAACTCGTCCTATGCTTATTAAAGATAATGAAGTTCTTGTCTCAACGAAGAGTAAAAAGGGGCTAGACATACTCCTTAATAAAATAAGCAAAAACCTTTTTAAGGACTAATAAGGCAAAAGTATAAAACAAAAAATCGCTCTAATAAAAGCGATTTTTATTTTGAAATAATTTAAAAAATTTTATAGTTTTTTATTTTTAAAAGATAAAAATTTTAGGTTTTCAAAAAGAAAAAAGAGGTGATGAAAAACAAAAAGACTGCCATTAAAGGCAGTCTTTTTTTTATGAGCTAAACTTTTTGAGTTATGCGCGTTTATGCACGCAAGAACAGTGCAAACGAATAGGGCGTTTTTCTTAGATTTGAAAGAAAAATACTGGCGGATGAGTAATTTTACTTATGATTTTCATTATAAACTTCGTTGAGTTTTTCGATTAAAAAATCTGCATCCACATTGTGCACCATAGCGGCTTCTTCTACTGTTTCTTCAAGCCCTAAATGGCAAAATATACAATGCATTCCAAATCCCATAAAGACATCGCCAAGTTTTTCATCAAGTTTGATTACATCATCAATAACCATATCTTTTGTGATTTTAGCACTTTTTTCTTTGTTACTTTTTTTCATATTATCTCCTTATTTTGTCATATTAGCACAAAAATATTTTTTTGTCAAAATATTATTAATATTTTTCATTTTTTTACTCTATTTTCAAGGGGAAAATAAATGTCGAAAAAAATACTTTTTTAATTTTTAGTCATAATAAAAAATAAAAAAAATAATTTTATTATATGGAAAATATTAAATCATTTATTTCAAAAAAAATAATCTCTCTGCAAGGTGAAAAAATAGGATATATTTTAAATGGATTATTTGATAAAGAGTTAAAACGCTTTATGGGTTTTGTGGTGGTTGATGAAGAAAGCGAAGAAGAGTTTATGCTTGAAGAAAGTAATATTTATTCACGCGGAAAAGACTGCATTGTTGTTGAAAATTCAGAGGCGGTCAAGCCTTTAATTTTGCTTACAAATTTTGCGTTACTAGGGAAAGAAGTTTTCACTGATGAAGGCGTCTTTTTGGGAAGCATAAAGGATGTAGAATTTGAGCGAAATGAGGTTAAGAAAATTATCTGCGAAAAGGCGGAAATTCTTGCAAGACAAGTGGTCGGAGCGGGAGAAGGTTGCATCATTATAGGAAAGCGAAAAAAGCAAAAGAAAAGTTTGGCTTTTCCAAAAAATGAGTCGTATAACCGCGTAGTTAAAATAACGCAAATCCCTTCTACGCAAAAAGACTTTGTTTCATCTCAAAAGCCAGTTAAATTCATGGGGAATATCAATAGCGTTTTAGGAAAAACATTAAAAGAAAATCTTTTTGGCTTAAATAATGAAATAATTGCGAAAAAAGGTGAAAAAATAAATAAAAAATTAATTAACAAAGCCCTTTCTCACGGAAAAGGAAATATGCTTTTATTTTTAAGCGAATAAAAAAATAAATAATTTTTTAAAAATATTACGCGCGAAAATACAAATTGCCTCGCACAAAATATTGCAAATAAAATAAATATATATATTTTTATGTAAAATCTTGTTTATTCGTTTGTATTTTTAATATATTTTGTTGTAAAATAAATTAGCGAGGTTAACCATGGTTAGAGTAATTCCAAAAAAGACAAAAGTTAAACTTGAATTTGTGCGTGGCTTCACGGCGATTGATCTTATAATCGCAATCGTTGCAGTTGCTGTTTTAGTGCTTCTTGCCGCTTCAAACTTTGAAGGGCATATTTGGGTTGCAATCGTTTGGGCGATTGTTGCTTTTTCTATGTTTTTTAAGATTGCCGACAGCGATAGGCTTTATGTAACCATGACACACCTGATAAGATTTTCAATGCAGAAAAAACTTTATCAAAAAAATCCTAGCAAAGGTAAACCAAACATAAAAGATATTATTCCTTTTGAGGGGATATATCAAGATAGAATGATTTCTTATGGTGAGTATTTTGCGGAAGTCCTTGAAGTAAGCCCAGTGCTGTTTGAACTTTTAAATGAATACAGTCAAAACAACCTTATTGATATAGGTTTCGCAAATGCTATTAGAAGACTTGACGATAATCAAGTTTGCGAAATTGTTAAAATCAACAAAGCCATGGTGCTTGACAATTATTCTTACAACGAAACAAAAAAGTATGAAAGACTTCTTGACCAACTTTATGACAAACAGATGTCGCAAGATGAAATTGATGCAAGAGCAAGAATATTTGAAGAGCGCGTTCAATTTTTGGAATATAAAAACAGAACCGACAAAATCTATAAAGATTATTTTTACATAGTTGTGCTTGGAAAAGATAAGGAAGCACTTGAAAACACAGTTAGCGGTATGGCTTCATGTCTTGCAACTGCGCTTACCCCAGTTACAACCAAGAGACTAACTGGTGAAGAACTTGCAATCTTTTTAAGAGCAAACTACAATAGACAATTTAACGAGCGTGAACTTGAAAGCGTTCCAATGAGTGAGTACATTAATTGGGCAACGCCTGACAAAATCAAATTTTCGTCTGGAAAATATAACATTGATGGAAACAACTATCGAACTTTCGCCATTACTGATTATCCACTTCAAGTTGGCAATGCATGGGGAGCATCCTTCTTCCTTCTTGACAGAACCAAGGTTGTTATGAAATTTTCAAAGGCGCCTAAGTATGAAAGTGAGCGTAAAATTGATAAAGCCATCATGGATATGGAGACTAAACTCTACAAAACGGGTAGAAGCAGTGCGAAGATTGAAATTCAAACTCATATCGACACTTTAAGAAACTTGCTTGTTGAACTCAAAAACTCAAACCAACAACTTTATGATGTTTCAACATACATAACTTGTGAAGACGCTGCCAGAAAAGATGTTAAAGCAGTTTTGAAACAAGAGGGCTTTAAATACACTGAAATGTTTGGTAGACAAATTGATGCCTTCATTTCAAGCGGAATTTCAATGCGCGACAATGTTAAAGAGTTCCAACGCGGAATTCCAACTTACACACTTGCTGGCGTGTTCCCATTCATTTCAAGCGAACTCCAAGATGAAAAAGGTTTCTATATCGGAGATAACTCATATCCAGTTTTTGTAGATTTCTTTACAAGAAATGCTCAACGCGTTAACTCAAATATGATGATTATTGGAAAGTCTGGTTCTGGTAAATCTTACGCAACCAAAACATTGCTTGCAAACTTTGCGGCAGACAACACTAAGATTTTCATTTGCGACCCTGAAAAGGAATATGCTTCTCTTTGTAGCAACTTAAAAGGGAAATTGATTGATGTTGGCTCTTCTCTTCAAGGTATCATAAACCCATTCAACGTTATTCGTGCTCTTGACAAGGATGACGAAGAAGAAATAGTTGGGGACGAAAACCATAAGAAGAAAAAGATTGACGACTCTTTCAACCAACACCTGCAATTCCTTGAACAATTTTTTAGAACCATTCTTGACGGAATTTCATCGGATGCATTTGAGCTTGTAAACTCCCTCGTTCTTGAACTTTACAATAGATTTAACATTAACGAGCAAACCGACCTTAAATTGTTAAAACCAGAGGATTATCCAACTTTTGACGATTTGTATGATATTATTCAAGAAAAACTCAAAGAGGCAAAAGAGGAGTTCTTGTTAAACAATTTAAGAATTGCCGAAGCTTACATAAGAAAATTTGCAAGAGGCGGAAGAAACTCAAACCTTTGGAATGGACCAACATCTATTGAAACAAACGAAAATTTTGTTTGCTTCAACTTCCAATCGTTGATTGCTGGAAACAATGACAAATTGACATCGGCACAAATGCTTTTGGTGTTTAAGTATATTGAAAGTGAGGTTATTAACAACAAGGACTACAACGAACTTCACCGCACAAACAGAAAGGTTATCGTTGTTGTCGATGAAGCGCATATCTTCATTAACCCTAAATACCCAATCGCGCTTAACTTCATGACTTCCATGGCTAAACGTATTAGAAAGTATGGCGGAATGCAGATTGTTATTACTCAAAATATTAACGACTTTGTTGGAAGTGATGAAATCAAGCGTCAATCAACTGCGGTTATTAACGCCTGTCAATATTCTATCATTTTCTCACTCGCGCCAAATGATGTAAACGACCTTGTCGAACTTTATAAAAACTCGGGCGGTATCAATAGAGAGGAAAGAAATAAAATTGTAAGTGCGACCGTGGGACAAGCATTTGTTATTACCAGTCCAACGGCAAGAACTATGGTTCAAATTAGAGCACTTCCTTATGTAAGTTCAATCATTGAAACTAAGAAAAAATAAGTAAATATTTAGTGGCGAAATTCGGGATAAGAAATTTATCCCGCTCTCCATTTTAAGTAAAACTAATCTCCGTTTGAAAATTAAGACTTTAACTGTACAGACGGGGGGAAATGAAATTTTAATTTATGTAATTTTAATACAACTTCGGCGAAGAAAGCACAAAATAACAAGATAAAACCTTTACAGCATCATTGCATTAGAAAATAAAAGGAGTGGAATATGGCAAAAACTAAAAAATTTAGTTTTATAATATTTGGACTATTGTTTGCACTGGCAAACTTCCTTTTTGTTGGCTGTGGCAAACCAGACTACTCAAAAACATCTCTTATTTGCAGTGATGGTCAAGGCGAAATCACTTCACTCGACCTTAATGTTGGAGAAGAAAAATATGTTGATTTCACAATTATAAATCCAACATCAGGGATGAATAATGAACTTATTTATTCTCTTGGTGAAAGTGAAGTCGCTTGTAAAGTTGCTTCGGTAGAGGAATTTTCAAGACAAAATTATTCTACAAAATATAAAATTAGTGGTCTTAAAGGCGGAACTGTTGGACTAAAAGTTACCACTGTTGATGGCAATAAATCGACTGAAATTGAAATTAATGTAAAAGAATTTGCCTCTTCTATAACCCCTACAAGCGAAAAACTATTTGTAACAAAATCAAGTGAGTTGACTCCATCAGTAAATCATTTTGACCTTGGAGAAAACACGACTGAAACTGCTATGAAATTCTATTTCTTTGGTGAAAAAAATGGGTCAAATAGCCTTGACGAAAATTCTTTAAAATTTAGTCCTAGCGATGCAAATTTTGCGAATGAATTAGTTTCGGTGTCTATGATTTCTAAGGGAGGAAAAGATTATTTGCTCTTTGCTGATGAAGAGGGAAATAAGTATTCTATAAGTAATAACCCAAGCGTAGATTTGGCAGGAAACAAGCATTATAGATTTGCTCAAATTGAAAACATTAGCACTGCAAATTTTGCAAATTTCAAGTCAGTTTCCGCTGGTGATAAGTTCTATTTTGTG
Source organism: uncultured Clostridia bacterium (assembly GCA_934771475.1). Lineage (GTDB taxonomy): Bacteria > Bacillota > Clostridia > Christensenellales > UBA1242 > Caccovivens. The sequence goes on along the minus strand of CAKVMD010000001.1, from coordinate 186,820 downwards.
GCAATATATAGCGGTCAACAAGCAGAGAGTGAAAGCGTTTTATCTTGTGAACGCGAATTTATAGTTTTTGAAGATATCGCAGTCAACAACAATGTTGGATATGCTTATCAAAAGGTGAGTGTTGATAATGCGGGCAAAGAAACTCCAAATGATAAATTTGCCACTGACTATGATTATGAAAATTTAACTTTTGATTCAACTTGGCAAGCCCAAAATAGTTTAACACTTGTTCCAAGTTTCACTTCAAAGCGAAGTGGAGTTACTGCACAAGTTTATGAAAATTATAAAGTTGCCTATTTAAAAATCACAACAAAAACAAATTCGCTTATGAGCGTGAGGGTTTTTGCTCAGGACACAAACCTTTTAAGTGGCAGAATTTGCGAAACTGTTAACGATGAAAGCGCGGGTACAACTGACTATTATATAGAAGTTTCAAGCAGTAGCGGTAAAAATGTAAACACTTATTATAATGTTGAATTTTACTATGAAGGATACGAAAAATTAAGTTCTTCAACTGTTGATTTTACTTTAAAAATCCCAGTAGAAATAAGAGTTATCCCTCAAAGACTGATGGTTAATCAGCAAAATACAACTGCAACTGGTTTGTACACTTTTTACAACTATTACAAAGAAGAAATGTATGGTTGGCAAGAATTTAGATTTTCGGTAGATCCAAGCGATGCAAGTGCGAGTGTTAAAATTGATTTGACAAGTTCTGCCGATTTGCAATTTAGATATAAAGGACAAATTTATAATAGCTCTTCACAAGTTCAAGGCTTAGTTGAGCAAAATGGTGCAAACAAATACCTTTTGATAAGAGATTTGGAAGAGCCTGTCTACATAAAAGGGGTTGAAAATAGCCCAGCAAGCGAAGAAAAAGATTTAAATGTAAATCTTTGCTTTAATGTTTTTGGACGAAACGAGGAGAGACCTTTCGCTATCAAATATAAAATTGTAGATGGCGCTAAAAATATAACAATAGATGACAAGTATGTTGATGATACGCTGTTTATAAATATTAACGAAACTGATAAAATTGATGCAACTCAAATTTTAAAGGCGGATGCAAGTTTTTCTAAACTTTATTTCTATCATTTAAGCGGAGATAATGTTGCAACTTTCGCGCCTGAAATGAATGTTTGTGGCAACAATAATGAACTTAGATTTTCGATTTTGGACAGAGATTTAATCGGCGAAGGCACATATCTCGTTAGACTTGATAATGGCGTAAGCAAAACTATAAAAATTGTCGCTATTGAAGCCCTTGAAAGTATTGGGACTTCCACGACAAACGCAGACAGCAACCTCGTTGGAAGCGAAAGCATGGAAGAGGTTGACGGAATAAAATATTTCGTCAAGAATGATGTATCTAAGGCAAATGATAAACTTGATATTCAAATTGTAGCCAACAAAAATCCTGCTTCAAAGGCAATTAATGATTTTAGTGTTGAAAAAGTTGATATGTCTTCGGGCAATATTAGCCTTTCTAACATCAATAAATCGCAAAAATCTTTTGACATACTTTTAAGCGGGGATAACGGAGCAGAAGATTTAACTGTTACTGTTTATGGCTATAAGATTGATGAAAACTTTGTAAAAGTCGAGGAAACAAAAACTTTCACAATTCACTTTGTGTCATTTAACTATATTGATAAATTAAACATTAAGAAGAATGTTGAAAGCGCAAATACTGATGTCAAGGACCAAGAGGCTACAAACTGTAATGTTTATTACAACACACAAAATGAAAGTTTGAGAATGGTTTCTTTCCTTGCATCCGTCAACAATAAAGACGCATATCTATTTTACGCTAAAAATGAGGGCGAGACTCAACCTTCATGGATTGAAGACAAGTTTAAAGAAAGTTATATCTCTTGGGAGTATAACAAAAATGTTTATTACGGACACGATAGTAACCCAATAATTCAAACAAAATATGGCTATTTCAATATGCGAACATTGACTTACACCGCAAATCAATATATTGAAAACGCAAACTCTGCAATAGAGACCATACTTGCAAGGGTTACTCAATACGGAAAAACATATTCTTATTCAATCAACATTAGATTTACTAGATATGAAGAAGTATCAAATGTTACGCTCACAACAACCACAACTGAAATAAGCGTTTCTGCTCTTAAAAAAGAGGCGTCGGTTGTAGCATTTGCGGATAACAGCAAGGTTGCCAATAACCCAACGCTGGTTGCATATTTCAAAAATAATTCTATTTCTATTAATGACACTCCTTATGAAATGTTTAAGGTAGAAAGAGTTGAAAGCGACAATAAATTCATGTTTACGGTATCAGCGAACACTGACTTTGCTAAGATTGCTGGTGGCGTGGACAAGGTTATGAAAGCAAAACTTTACATAGTCGCAGAAGACTGGCTTGAAGATGGAATTTTGCGTGCAGATAGGGTTGGACAAGAAATTTGTATTGATGTTCAATTTGAAAACGGTACAGAAAACAATCGTTACACTTTAACTAGTGAAGAAGACTTTGTAAACTTTGATTTCAATGCACACTACAAACTCGGCACAACTATTGATGTTTCAAGTATTTCTGACATTTTCCCAATGCAAGAGTTTAAAGGATCTATTGTTGGAACAAATCAGTATGCTGAAATCACTGGTATAAGAATTGAAAAAGTAGAGTCTGAGGGTGAGTACAATTTTGGCGGAATGTTTGCTAAAATTGCAAGTAAAGCCTACATAGAAAACATTACTTTCTCAGGTGCAATTAATATTGGAAGCAAAGATGATGGCGCTCAGAACAAGGCCCTCCGTGTCGGGCTTGTTGCGGGCGAAAATAATGGCGCTCTTAGAAATATCGCTGTTAACCTTTCAAAATCTTCTGTACACATGTATTCAGGATACATCGGTGGCGTAGTTGGACATAACAACGGAACTATTATTCAAGATTATTCATTTGTTTCTCTAACAAACAAAGGCGTTAGTCCTTATAACTCATATAAAACGGTTGCCACCATAGATAATTTCGAAGTGGTAGGATATGATGAGAAAACGGGCAGTGAATACTTGGGAGGCGTTATTGAATTTGGTGGTGTTGCTGGGCGCAACAGTGGAAAAATTCAAAAGGTAGAAGCAGAAAAAGATACAACATTTATAGGCTATACAAACTATTTTGCTTATGCAAACTTAAACGCTGTAAAATATAAAACGATAAGTGGTACTACTACAACTTACTCGGCTTCACAATTTAAGGTTGGTGGTGTAGCAGGAGTGAATGACCTTAGTGGTCTTATCACGGGGTGTGTTGCGACAAAAGACCAAGCAAAAAATCAAATAGAATTTGTTACTTTTGCGACTTATGATGCTTCAATAACGGACTGGGAAGGCAATGATGTCCAATTTGAGGCTGGGAAAGGGCTTGTTGTTGGAGGTCAAATCATAGCAAATGGTTATGAAGGAGATTCCGCGCAAACTTCTAGGGATGAAATTGGTGGTATTGCAGGAAATTCAAACAATATTGGTTCTACACTGGTCGGCGTAACTTCGAGAATGTTTTTAAGAAGTGATGGCAATGTCGCTGGAATTGCAAACCACACTTCGGCAGACTCCGGTTATTCGGCATACGCATTGCAAGCGGTTGAAAATGGAGAGATTGGCAAAGAAGCGTCTATGATTATTGTTGATAGGACAAGTTTACCTCTTTCAAGCGAAAATAATAATGACGCGACCTTTGAAAGTTTTAAAATAAACTACAATCGTATCATGTTTGGTCAATCTACAAACACAACATTCTTTAATGATGATGCAGCTTTAAGTGCCAAAGCATTTATTACATTCCTTACAAGGGAGAAAATAGCTACAAACGACGGTAAAAGGGAGATTGTCGCTACGACAAAAAATCAATATTTTGGTGATTACATTGTTGTAGGAAAGGAAAACACCGAAACAACAAACCAACAATATCAAAGTGTTTACTTTACTCTTGACATAAGTAAAATTTCAGTAAATTATGGCATTGGCGATAAAACGATTAACAACCAAATGACCTATAAAAGCGCTGATGGCAAAAATGTAAAAAACAATGCATTTTACGCTTATTACTTTGATATTTCTTCGGTTGCCGAGGGAGTGAACAGAAGTGAAGTTCAGAAAGAACTTAACAGTAAATTAAACACACTTCCACAAAGCCATAAGTTTTATCCAGTAAAGGCACTTGGTGAGTTGACGCTGGCAAGCAGTACGCCCGAAGTTTTGACAATCGACCGAAATGGCACTATTACCATAAAGGGGACTGGCGTTGCAACAATAACAGCAACCAGTATTCTAAACGAGGCAAATGAACTTAAAATTTACATCTATGTTGTAAATTATTTCAATTCACTATTAAGCGAGTCGATTGTTTATCCAACGCAATCAAATGAAAGCACAAAAATTGACAAGAGCGAAATTTCTATTATTGCAAACAATCTTACAAACCTTTTCGTTTTGCCAGATTATAGACTACAATATGCTCCAAATGATAATGATGAGCAATCGGTTTCATTTGACAAAAATGGCGAGGGTATGTTAAGTAATGTTAAGATTGCTCTCGAATCAACTGACGCTGTAACTGCACAAGTTGTGGTTGAAACCGACACCCCACCAACTGGAAATAATGAAACCAGCACATCTGCTAATAACATAGTTAATATAGAAATAGTAGGCAATCAAATCACTATTTCCAAGGGGAGTGGTATTAGCGAAAATGTAACTTATACTCTGGAAATTTCTCCTATCTTAAAATTTGCTGTTACCGAGGGAAACAGCCAGTATGAATACATAGGCAAAGTAAACAAAACGCTTTCGTCTGTAACAGCAAAATATACTAAGGGTGCTATAAGTATCAACAATACTGTGTTTGATGAAGTTACTTTCTATTCTAGCACCAAAATAAATGACACTATCACTATTGCCACAACTGCCAGCGATGAAGACATCGTTCTTGAAATTTTTGATAAAAATAAATCTTTAATTCAAGTCGTTAAGCATGATAGTGAAGGCTTAGATAAAGATGAAAAATCAATAACTGATTACCTATTTAATGTCGAATGGCAATGTCAAAATCCAAACGCTGACCAGAAAAACAATGTTTACACCTTTAACTATTTGCTTGAAATAAGCGTTAATACTGAATCAGAAGTATTCAAAAATAGAGCGGAAAAGGACATATATCAAACCTATACATTCACATTTAGCACAAAAACAAACTACCAAATTAAACTTCCTTTGCCAGTTACTCTTGAAAAAACAAGTGTAAGGACTATTAGCATTACAAACTATAATGATGAAAGCACTTCTTCGGCAAGTGAGATAATAAAGCCAGGTCAAATGGGGCATTTAGCAATCACTATGGCACCAATAGACGGGGAATTTGATTACATTTTAGTGGAAAATGCTGATTCAAATTACTTGGCTGGTAACTCTTCTGCTGTGTTTGGCTTGTCTGCCAGAAAATCAAGCACGGATGGTGGGGATTCAATTTTTGACGATACCCAAATCATAGGTTCGCGTACAAACAAAGGTCTCAAACTGACAAAAGAAGAGATTGTTAATTTGTATTCAACTTGCGAAGACAATAAAAACAAGTATGAAAAATTTAATGGCTCTATTTACATCAATTACATTTTTAGCACAGAAAATGTTGACAATGACACCGTTTCAACAGTTGTCGTGCGTGTATTTAAAGATGGCGAGGAGGCCATTGAGCCTGTAACAAAACCTCTTACTGTTAAACTTCCATATTATGCAAAAGTAAGCATTGCAGACAAGGAAGTGGACGTAGATCATTTTGCAGTTGCAAGAGGACTTGAATATAAACTTGATATAGATACATACGGTTATGATAAAGACCTTGTAACTCTTACTTCAAGTAACACCGACCTTGGAATAATTGAAAAGCGTGGAAGCGTATATTATTTAAAAATAACTTCAAATAAAGTAAGTTATGCCTCTACTGGTTCTTATGTATTCGACGTTACATTGCGCACAAATGATGAAGACAGAGTCGAATTTGTCGACAATATGAAAGTGCAAGTTCAAGAATATGTAGTTACATTCAATGGCTCAAAGGATAAAGATAAAGATGTTATTGCTGGAATGGGAGATGGCATAATCAATGTACAAATTGGTTCGGCACTCAAATTTGAAGTTGACCTTTATGACTATGTTGAATTTGATGCAAATGATGTCGAAATTGCTTCAAAAGTCAAGTCTTTCATGGATAGCATGGTGAAAAACGGTGTTTGGGTTGCAAAAACCAATTTAAACACCTCTGGTTCTGCGCCTGAAAGCGGAAAAACGCAAGATAATGGATTGGAAATTACTCTTTCCTCTGACGAAGCGCATAACTATTACTTTAAATATAAAAACTATAAACTCACTCCAATTAAAACTCATGAACCTATTGAGAAGGGCTATTACATTACTTACTCGGGCGAATTTGAGGTGAAAAACGGTGTGTATAACGCTAAATCTGGTGGCGGATATACAGACGGCATTGTAATTGATAAGTATTTAGTGCAAACAAAATTTGCTTTAAATGTTTATACTTCTTCAAGTGATCAATCACCTATTCCAATTTTTGAATACAGAGATTTGTTGAAAATGCAAGAGGGTGGATACTACATTCTTCTTAACAACATCTATATTCCAAACGAGGAAGAAACTATTGTTGAAACAGGAGAAATAGTTCCTGCATTCTCTCCAATTACAACCAAGTTTGCATCTCTTGACGGAAATGGGCTTTCACTTATTTTCAAAAATGGCAAATATGATGTTGGCGATGCTTCAATGATTGCTCCATTTGCAAGCCTTGCAAGCGGAAGTATTATTAAAAATCTTACAATTTCTTATCAGTCAGAGGACACAAGTGCAGACCTTAGAGCAAACGGAATTGGGAAATCCTCGAACTTTGTAACTCGCTTAACATATTTTGAAACTACCGCTTCTAGTTTCACATTTGGAGGAGTGGTTGCAGATAACGCGGGTTCAATCACAAACTGCAAAGTTGAAACACAAGGTGATAGTTATCTTTCTGTGTATGCACCAAATGCAAGTGCAAGCCTTACCGCTGACAGTTACATTGGATTAATTGCTGGAAGCAACAGAGGATTTATTACAAATTCAACTGCAAAATGTAATGTTCAAGCACCATTCAACATCGGTGGAATAACAGGAGCCAACGATGGAAAGATTTCGGGCTGTGCTTTCAAAGAGGGCGTTATCACAAATGTTCTTTCTAAGACTGGCGCGGTTGCCGGAATAAGCGTAATAAACAGAGAAACTGGACAAATTCTTACAAGTTTTGTTAGAGGAAAACAAAGTGCAACAAGCGTGATTTCTTCTGAAATAAAATATACAGAAGGAAGTATGGGCGTTGACAAAACCTCAATTATTTCTTCGCCTTACTCAGCGTCTGGTTTTGTTTATCAAAACTCTGGCTCAATAAGCGACTGCTATACTGATATTAATCTTAAAGGCATTGTTTCAACAGAGGGCGGAATGGGATACAAAATTTCAGGCTTTGTCGGACAAAATGGCGGACAAATAAGAAATAGTTATTCAGTTTCTCTCCTTCCAAGCAATCGAGACTCTTCGTCTGGTTTTGCTGAAACAAACAAACTGGAAGATAAAACGGGAAGTTTCGCTAATTGCTACTATTTGAGTGATGCGGGTAAAAAGATTAATGTTGACCTTAAATACTTAAACTTTGACGGAGTTGAAGCGTTAACAGTTGAAAACTTTGACCCTACTTCAAACAGCAAATTCAGCGAATATGCACACAAACAATCCATGGAAAATAGTTCAGTTTGGTTCTTCCCAAACGGAGCAACAAGCAGTGATTTTGTAGAGTATAAAGTTACCGGTGGAGACACTGTTGCTAGTGAAGAAGCAATCAAAGGCAAACTTGTCTTTATTGGAGAAATTACAGACTGTTATATTGATTTTGCAAAAGGTAGACTTGAACTTGTTAATCCTAGCACGCAAACATTATCTCGCAGAATATTTGATACTGCTGTTGTAAATGAAGAGACGGGTGATATAACTTATTATTATACTGACCAAGAAGATTGTCCAGAACGCGGTTCTATCCATAATCCAAGACTTATTTATAATGCAAAGACTATGGAGGATGAGATCCTTTCTTCAACATCTAGGTCGGGGCTGAACATTTCTAATTTCAGACTTGTAAGCGATATTGATTATACTTCTTACGAAGGGCTTTCAAATCTTTATACAGTAACTTTTGCGGGCTCTATGGAAGGAAACGGGATGACCGTTTCAAACATAAGCCTTGAATCTAACAAAGCGCTTGCCAGTGCGGGGTTGTTTGCTGGGGTTGGATATTCTCAAATGAGACGCGGTTCTATTAAGAACCTTAACCTAGAAATTGAAAGAATGAATTTCAGCGAAACCACAAGCGTTGGCGGTGTTGCAGGTGTTTTGAGATATGGTGAATTGCATGGAATAACAGTCAAACCATATTCTGCAAATGGCTGTACCGTTTTAGGTTCAAACTTTGTTGGCGGTATTGTCGGCAAGGCTATAATCTCTTATGAAATAACCGATGTTTACAGCGAAATGAGTGCTTCAAGTGCTTATATTGCCTCTGACCAAACCGTTTATAATCAGACATCAACAAATGAGAGATTCTTCTCTTATGCTGGCTCTATTGCTGGTTTCCTCGGCACAGGAACACTTTATAACGCAAGAAGTGTCAAGGTTGATTCTGTTGTTGGAGGCAAAGCGGGCTTTGTATATGGTGGTGTCGGCAGAGATGCTTACATAAACTATACATATCTTGATGTAAAGACTTCGGCAACAATTAAATCAAACCTTTATGCAGGTCTTATTGCTGGCGAGGTTGTAGGAACACTTTCTCACGCTTATGTTTCGGATAACGGAACAGACAATAACATATTTGATGTAACTGCAAGAGTGCCATACGCTGTTGGTGGTGTTACTGGTAGACTTGCAGGTGGAACCATTGAAAATGCAGTTGTTTATCAAACATTAAATGTCAATAATTTTAACCACAATGAAGCTTATATTCAAGTTGTGGGCGGACTTGTTGGAACGGTTTTGGCGGAGAGCGCATCATTATCAAGAATATATGATTGCATTTCAACCGCAGATGTTTATGCAAGACAACTTGCGGGTGGGGCAGTTGGAACAGTTATGACCTCACTCGGAATGGACTCTTGCGCTATCAACGCAGACACAATCAATGTTGCTGGGCAAACAGCTACTCCAATCGTGGGTGGAATAATTGCACAAACAGAAGCTCCAACAACAATCACAAACTCTTATTGCAATTCAAGTATTAAAATAAGAACTAGCACTTCTGGAATTGATTCTATCGCCTATGTAAGCGGGCTTGTAGGACTTAACAGTAATGCTCTTAAACTTGCCTATTGCTACACATCTTCAATTATCGATGCTGAAATTTATGATTCCCGCGCAATCGGTGATTTGACAGACTATGGGGATGGGGCTTATACGACACCAAGCGGTAAGACGGTTCAGTTTACAGTTGATGAACATCCTGGCACTGGCACTGCCACTGACACTAGCGTTACCGCAACAAATGTTTACTATTTTGGGACTGATAGTGGGAAATATGTAGAGCAAGGTTCTTATATAGGATTTAGAACAAAAACCAAAGATGCAAATATAGAACTTCGTGTAAACCATTATGGCCAAAGTGCAAAGAGTAGTAAAGAAACTATTGATGACGATACTATTACTTTGGAAGGTAAGCGCGACATAATGTATAACTTGTTTATTAATAGATATGTGTATGGCAATAACTTGTTTTACAAAAAACCTGACCTCCAGGTAATTCGAGTAAAGGATATAGTGAGAGAGGTTGGCTTTACAAATGAAACCTCCTCAGAGACATGGATGTTTAGTTCGAGTGATTCGACTACATTGCTGAAAAGGATTAAAAACACTAACGAAAATGAGAACCTTAGACTTAGACTTGATGGTAACAGCACAGCGAGTGTAAACGACTTCAAACAACTTAAAGTGTATCGCGATGCTGAACGAAATGTTTACGATAATATTACTCGTTCAAAAGGGAGTGAAACTGGTGTCAATGAGAACTCGTATGTAGATGTGTTTAGTGAAACGGCTCGTACATCATGGAATTCAGAACCTGTCGAGGTTTGGAACTTCGATACTTGGAATACATTTACTTCGCTTGCAATAGAAAAAGCAGAAAACCTTGTATGGCTTAATAAAGCAACACTTGGCAAATAAAAACTATAATAAAAGTGGCAAAGAGGCGTTATATACGCGCCTCTACCTTTGCCGACAATAAAATTTGTTTTAAAATTTTTATATTATGTTTTGAGTCAAGAAAAATAAAAATTTTGTGAAAATTTAGCAAATTGCTCTAAAATGTTTGGAAATTTTGAAATTTTATAGTATATTATTAGAATTATTTGCTAAAAAATGGTTGACAAAATGCAAATTGTTTTGCTATAATTACAATGAATATGTCAACTGTGGCGAAGTGTGAAGTTTTTTAACTTAATAAAAAAGGGGCTTTATGGCATTTTTTGTGTGCCATAGTCCTTTTTTTACTTTTAGCAGAAGATAATAAATAAGGAGAAGCAAATGTCTGTAAATGTCAAAAAAATCAAGCAAGGAAAAACAGAAAGATATACTTTCGGTCATTGCGAGGAACTTATCAAAGTTCCACCACTTCTTGAAATTCAAAAGAAGTCATATAAGGATTTTCTCACCAAGGGTATTCAAAAAGTTCTTGATGAATTCTTCCCTATAACAGACTACTCTGGCAAAGCAAAACTTTATATCACAGAAATTCTTCCTTTTGCAGAACCAAAATATGATATTAAAGAATGCAAGCGTAGAGGAGCAACATACTCGGCACCTTTGAAAGTAAAGGCTCGTTTTGTTGTAGAAGAAACTGGACAAGCGGTTGAGCAAGAGGTCTTCATGGGTGATGTTCCTATGATGACAGAACAAGGCTCTTTCATCTATAACGGAATTGAAAGAGTTGTAATTAACCAAATTGTTCGTGCACCAAGCGTTTATATGTCTAGGGACAAAGACAACAACGCAACACTTCGCGCACAAATGATTCCAGTTCATGGTGCATGGATTGAAATTGAACAAGGGGCAAATGAAAACCTCAAAATCGTTCTTGAAAGAAAGAATAAAATCAGTCTTGGACTTTTCCTTAAATGTTTTGGTTTCACAAATGAAGAAATTTTAAAACTTTTTGGAAACAATCGTTACATTAAGAATGTTCTTGATAGAGAAACTCAAACCACACAAGAAGAAGCACTTATCGAATTTTCAAGAAAAACTCGTCCAAGCGATGTTCCTTCGGCTGAAAGCACAAGAAGTTTCTTGAATGTATCTTTCTTCACAGACGCTTACTACAATCTTTCAAGAGTTGGTAGATACAAATTCAATAAGAAACTTGGACTTAAAGAAAGACTTGTCGGTCTTATCAATGCTGACAACATTATAGTTGACGATGAACTTCTTGTTAAAGCAGGTGAGGAGTTTACACCTGAAAGTGCAAAGAAAGTTCAAAATGCAGGCGTAAACGAAGTTTGGGTTCAAATCAATGGCAAACGCCATCTCATGAGAGGTAACGCAAGAGTTACTTTAAGCGAAGTATTCCCATGCAATGCAGAAGAATACGGAATTTACGAGGATGTTTATTATCCAGTTCTCACTCAAATTCTCAAAGAAAACAAAACAAAGGAAAAGAGAATTGAAGCAATCAAAGAGCACGCAAAAGACCTTGTTATCACAACCTTAACAATGGATGATATCTTGGCAACAATTTCTTGCTACCTTGACTGCCTTGAAGGAATTGGAACGATTGACAAGATTGAGCACCTTTCAAACAAACGCGTTGCCACTGTTGGAGAACTTACTTGCGATGCATTTAGAAAGGGTGTTACAAAACTTTCAATCAATGTTAAAGAAACACTTCAAGGAAGAGAATTTGTTGAGGTTACACCTTCACAAATCATGAATCCAAAGGCTGTTAATAAAGCATTAAGAGATTTCTTCTCTCAATCACAACTTTCACAAATTATGGATCAAAAGAACCCTCTTTCTGGGTTGACCCAAAAACGCCGTGTTTCGGCCATTGGACCAGGAGGTATTAAAAAGGAAAGGGCTGATCCTGAAATCCGCGATATTCACTTCACACACTACGGAAGAATTTGTCCAGTTGAAACACCAGAAGGTCAATCAATCGGTCTTATAAACACACTTGCAACTTATGCAAGAGTAAACGACTATGGTTTCCTTGAAACACCTTACAGAGTTGTAGATAAGGAAAGAGGAGTTGTAACAAAAGACATCGTTTATAAAATGGCTGATGTTGAAAATGATAGTTACATCGCTGAGGCTATTGAACCTCTTGACGAAGAAGGACACTTCATCAATAAGCGTATCACTTGCAGACATGGTGCGGGAATTGAAGAAGTTTCTCCAAAGAAAGTTGACTATGTTGACTGCTCTCCAAGACAAATCATATCTGTTGCAACCAGCCTTATTCCATTCGTTGGCGATAACGATGCTAAGCGTTGTCTTATGGGGTCAAACATGCAACGCCAGGCTGTTCCACTTTTAAGATCAGAAGCTCCAATCGTTGGAACTGGTATGGAAGCAATCGCTGCACGCGATAGTGGAGCGGTTATCCTTGCAAAACACGCAGGTAAAGTAAGTTATGTTTCAGCAGACGAAATCAGAGTTCTTGCTGAAAATGGACAAGAAGACATTTATACTCTTACAAAATTCGCAAAGGCAAACGATGATGTTTGCTTCAACCAAAAACCATGTGTTGTAAAAGGCGAAGAGGTTAAAGAGGGAGATGTTCTTACTGACGGATATTCAACTGATAAAGGCGAACTTGCAGTTGGACGAAATGTTCTTATCGGTTACATGAACTGGGAAGGACAAAACTTCGAAGATGCTATCATCATTAACGAAAGACTCGTTAAAGATGATGTTTACACTTCAATCACACTTTATGACCACGAAATTAAATGCAGAACTACTAAACTTGGAGACGAATGCATCACTCGTGATATTCCAAACCTTGGTGAAGATGCACTTAAAGACCTTGACGAAAATGGTATCGTAAGAATTGGCGCAGAAGTTCGCCCAAATGATATCCTTGTTGGTAAGGTTACGCCAAAAGGAGAAACAGACCTTACCCCAGAAGAAAGACTTTTAAGAGCCATCTTTGGAGATAAGGCAAGAGATGTTAGAGATACTTCTCTCCGTGTTCAACATGGTAAGGGTGGTGTCGTTGTCGATGTTCAAGTGTTCTCAAAGAAAAATAAAGACGACCTTGAACCAGGCGTTACAATGATGGTTAGAGTAACTGTTGCTCAAAAGAGAAAAATCTCTGTCGGCGATAAAATGTGCGGAAGATACGGAAACAAAGGTTGTGTTTCTATCGTTCTTCCAGAAGCAGATATGCCATATATGCCAAACGGTCAACCTCTTGACATCGTTCTTAGCCCTCTTGGTATCCCATCTCGTATGAATATGGGACAACTTATGGAAGTTCACCTCGGACTTGTCGCAAAGAGCCTTGGTTGGAAAGTCGCAACACCAGCATTTGATGGTGCTACTGCCCAAGAAATTCAACAACTTTTGATTGAAAACAACTTCCGCCCAGATGGTAAAGTTCAACTTTTCGATGGTCGAACAGGACAACCTTTTGATACACTTTCAACAGTTGGTATGAAATACATGCTTAAACTTGAACACATGGTTGACTCAAAAATCCATGCTCGTTCTATTGGACCATACGCCCTCATCACTCAACAACCACTTGGTGGTAAATCACTCTTTGGTGGTCAAAGATTTGGTGAAATGGAAGTTTGGGCTCTTGAAGCTTATGGCGCAAGTCATATTCTTCAAGAAATGCTTACAGTTAAGTCAGATGACCTTAATGGACGTCTTAAAACTTACGAATCTATTATTAAGGGCTTGCCTATTGCTGAACCGGGAATTCCAGAATCATTTAAGGTTCTCATTAAGGAATTGCAAGCACTTGGACTTGATGTTAAAATCTTGACAGAGGGTAATAAAGAGATTTCTCTTGGAGAACTCAGCCAAGACGAACAAGACCAAACAAATACAATGGCTCAGGAAACCGAAAAAGACCTTGAAGAAGGAATTTTCGATTTTGAACAAGGGCTAAATGATACATCTTCTAACAAGCAAGAAGAAGACGACAAAGATTTCAAAGAAGTTTTTGAAGAAAGCACCAAGAATGACAACCTTGACAATCTTGATATTTTCGATGACTTCGGCGATTTCGATGAATAATCTAGGAAAAGGGGATTTGATATGTTTGAATTAAACAACTTTGATTCCATTCAAATTGGAATCGCTTCACCTGAAAAGATTAGAGAATGGTCTCATGGTGAAGTTACAAAACCAGAAACTATCAATTATAGAACGCAAAAACCTGAGAGAGACGGTCTCTTCTGCGAGAAGATATTTGGACCTAGAAAAGACTGGGAATGCCAATGCGGAAGATACAAAAGAATTCGCTATAAAGGCGTTGTATGTGATAAGTGCGGAGTAGAAGTTACAAGAGCAAAAGTGCGCCGTGAAAGAATGGGACACATTGAACTTGCTGCTCCTTGCTCTCACATTTGGTTTTTTAGAAATATTCCATCTAAAATTGGAACACTTCTTGAATTCACACCAAAAGTTCTTGAACAAATTGTTTACTATGTTTGCTATGTAGTTCTTGATCCTAAAAAGACAGACCTCACATATAAACAAGTAATCACTGATAAAGAATACAACGATGCTCTTGAAAAATATGGCGAAGGTGCTTTTGAAGTAGGTATGGGTGCAGAGGCTATCAAACGCCTTCTTGGTGAAGTTGACCTTGTAAAAGAGGAGAAAATGCTTAAAGAAGCACTCGTAACTCTTAAAGGTCAAAGAAGACTTAAAGCAATGAAAAAACTTGACGTTGTTGAGTCTTTCTTGAAGAGCGGGAATGACCCTACATGGATGATTCTTGATGTTATCCCTGTTCTTCCACCAGACCTTCGTCCAATGGTTCCACTTGATGGCGGAAGATACGCAACAAGCGACCTTAACGACCTTTATAGACGCGTAATCAACAGAAATAATCGTCTTAAAAAACTCATGGAACTTGGCGCTCCTGATGTTATTGTAAGAAACGAAAAGAGAATGCTCCAAGAAGCAGTTGATAACCTTATTGATAATGGTAAACGCGGTAAAGCAGTTCAAAGTTCTAAACAACGCGACCTTAAATCACTTACAGCTATGCTTGGTGGTAAGCAAGGTAGATTTAGACTTAACCTTCTTGGTAAGCGTGTTGACTACTCTGGTCGTTCAGTTATCGTTGTTGGTCCAGAACTTAAAATGTACCAATGTGGTTTACCAAAAGAAATGGCTCTTGAACTTTTCAAGCCTTTCATTATGAACAGACTTGTAGACCTTAATAAGTCTCACAATATTAAATCAGCAAAACGAATGATTGAAAAAGAAAAACCAGTGGTTTGGGATATACTTTCAGAAGTTATTAAAGACCATCCAGTTCTTCTTAACCGTGCTCCAACTCTTCACAGACTTTCAGTTCAAGCATTTGAACCTGTCCTTGTAGAGGGTAGAGCAATTAAACTTCACCCATCAGTTTGTGCAGCGTTCAACGCCGACTTCGATGGAGACCAGATGCCTGTCCATGTTCCACTTTCTCTTGACGCAAGAACAGAGGCTAGAACATTGATGCTCGCATCAAACAACCTTCTTAAACCTTCGGATGGTGAACCAATTATTACTCCATCACAAGATATTATCTTGGGTTGCTATTATATGACTTTGGTTAAACCAGGCGTGCTTGGTGAAGGCAGTGTGTTTGCTTCAAAAGAGGAAGCAATTATTGCTTATCAAACACAAAATCTTCATATTCAAGCCCTTATTAAAGTAAGACTTGAAAAGGAAGTAGACGGAAAGAAATACACAAAACTTGTTGAAACAACTGTTGGAAGAATTCTTTTCAATGAACAAATTCCACAAGACCTTGGTTTCGTTGATAGAACTAATCCAGATAATATCTGTGAACTTGAATTCAACGAACCTGTTGGTAAAAAGACTCTTCAAGCAATTCTTGCAAGAGGATATGATAAACATGGGACAAGCGAATGTGCTAAACTCATGGATAGAATTAAATCAACTGGTTACAAATATGCTACATTGAGTGCTCTTACTGTTAATGTATTTGATATTCAAGAGCCGAAAGAAAAGCCTGAGATCTTTGCAGAGACTGAACAAAAAGTAATCGAAAACGAAAAACTTTTTACGCGTGGTCTTATCACTTATGACGAAAAAGTTAAAAACAACATGGCTCTTTGGGGCGATGCAAAGGACAAGGTTCAAGTTAAACTCATCGAGTCTCTTGATGATTTCAACCCATTTAAAATTATGTTCGTTTCTGGTGCTCGTGGTAACAAAGACCAAATTAACTCTATTTGCGGTATGGTCGGAATTATGACAACCGCTTCTGGTGAAAAGATTGATGTCCCAATTAAGTCATCTTTCGTTCACGGACTTACACCAATCGAATATTTCCTTGATACTCGTGGTACAAGAAAGGGTCTTACCGATACAGCGCTTAAAACAGCCGATGCTGGTTACCTTACCCGTCGTCTTGTTGATGTCAGCCAAGATGTTGTAGTTACAACTGAAGACTGCTTTGCAGACCTTGGAGAAAAGGTAAAAGGTATGCAAGTTACAGCACTTATGGATGGAAACAATGTAATTGAAGGACTTGCAGAAAGAATTTATGGAAGAGTAGCAGTTGATGATGTTGTAAATCCAACAACTGGCGAAGTTATTGTTCCAGCAAACGAAATGATTAACTTAGAGCAATCTCGACAAATTGAAAAAGTCGGAATTAAACAAGTCAATATTAGAAATATTCTTACTTGCCGTTGCAAACATGGCGTATGTGCAAAGTGCTATGGAAGAGACCTCGCAAATAAGAGTATGGTTAATGTTGGTGAAGCAGTTGGTATTATTGCTGCTCAATCTATTGGTGAACCTGGTACACAGCTTACCATGAGAACTATTCACTCTGGTGGTGTTGCTTCTGCGCTTGATATTACACAAGGTCTTCCAAGAGTTGAAGAAATCTTTGAAGCAAGAAAACCAAAAGGTGAAGCTGCTCTTTGTGAAGTTGCAGGAAAACTTGCAATTAGACAAGATGCCAAATATTACTATTTCACTGTTACAACCAAAGATGGCAATGAGATTGAATATGAAGCAAAGAAACCAGCAGTTGTACTTGTTGAAAATGGACAAACTGTTGAACCTGGAACTCAATTCGTTGCAGGTGCTGTAAACCCAGCCGACCTTCTTATGATTAAGGGTGTTAAAGGTGTTCAAGAGTATCTTCTTAAAGAAGTTATTGGCACTTATAGAGGACAATCAGTTACTGTTAACGACAAGCATGTCGAAATTATAATTAGACAAATGCTTAAAAAAGTAAAAGTTGAATCTAGTGGAGATACAAACCTTCTTCCGGGTGAAGTTGTCGACATCTACAAATGTGATGAAGAAAACGAAAAGACTCTTCAAGAGGGTGGAGTTCCAGCAACTGTTAGAAGAATCTTGCTTGGTATTACAAAAGCATCTCTTCGTACGGAAAGTTTCCTTTCTGCTGCATCATTCCAAGAGACTTCAAGAACTCTTACCGATGCTGCTGTTAAAGGTAAAGTTGATAACCTCCTTGGACTTAAAGAGAATGTTATCATTGGTAAACTTATCCCAGCAGGTACTGGACTTAAACGCTATCGTTCAGTTATGCCAATTCTTGTAAAAGATGATGACACTACTGATGCCAACGAACAACCTGAACTTGATACCGTAGATACAGATTTAGCAGAATAAATCAATAATTGGTTAAATATTTAAATAACTAAATTTTGTTAGAATATGACAAGATATTGTTAAAATAACAAAGATTGATTTAAAAAATTAAACATATATAAAAAAGAGCAATGTAAATTGCTCTTTTTTGTACTGCTCTTTTTTCAGGCGCAAAAATTGCTTTGTTAATGCAGTTAGGAATAGTAACTTCGTGTACGAAGGTGGTGCTTTTAGACATAATAACTTTGCGTATTGTATGTATGTTTTTAAGCATAAATGTGTGTGATCGATGTTCTTTATGAATAGTAATGTTGCGCATGAGGTTATTTTTTAGATGTAATAACTTTGCAATGCAGTTTAAGTAAAAGTCCCTTATTTTTCAAACCCAAAGCATCAAATTTTACAAATTCTCGCTGAGCGAGAGTTGAAAAACAATGAAGATAATGCTATAAACGGGTGTAGAAGAAGTTTTAGATTATATTTTAAATTTTTTTATTGGAGTTTTTTAGTGTTTCTAGTGCAACTTCAAGTTGTCTATCATATCCGTCATTGATATCGTCTATTGTTGTAGGAACATAAATATCAGGTCTAAACCCGCCATCGTAGTTTGCTACATTTGAAAAATTAAAATATTTTTGTGATGCAGAAAAGCGTTTTCCTTCAATGCTCAATGGTAGACACTGACCATAAGATTTTATTGCTCCACCTGTTGTTTCTCCAATGAGCGGCGTGTCGAACTCTTTTTTAAATCTTGCGACTGCAAATCTTGCAGAAGAAAATACTCCATTATCTATGATTAAAACTCCTTGTAGTTGCTTTTCTTTTACTAAGGCTTGAAAAGAATTTAATATTTCGGAATTTCCACCACCATTGCCTCTTAAATCTAAAATATATTTTTTCAAGTTTTTATTTTCTATTTCTTGTGTTATATCAGAAATAAATTGAGCAAATAAATAGTTTGCGTCTTCTCTGCACGCACGATATCTAAAATACAAAATCTCATGGTCAATTATTTGATAGGAATATGCTTTTGGTCGAACTTTATTATTTTGCAATGTTTTATTATCAATCATTTTTGCTGTTATATGTTCGTTTGTAGTTGTGGTGAAAATGAGGTCTTGTTTAATATCAAAACCAAGCATTTCATAAATATATCTATTGTTTATGCTTATGTCAATTTTTTTATCTAACCATTCTTTTGTTTCATAATTCATTAAAGGAACTAGTTTGCTATATATTTCGTCGACAGATTTTCCATTTATTGAGACAATTTCAATGTATTTTTCGTTTTCATAAACATAAAATTTGTTATTTAAAAATTTTAATTTTTTATCCAAAGATTTCCAAGGTGTATAATAGGAAGTGTGTGCATCTTTAAATAATGCGAAAAGTTTCATCATTTCATAATCGAACTCAATGGAGGAAAGATTATCAATGCCTTTTAATGAAGAAATATATTTTTGAACATCTACTTTTGAAATGTCGTGATATAAATTTATATGTGAATTTTCTAATTTTTCAATTATAGCGTTTAAAAGTTGTGTGTTTGTCATAAAAATGCTCCATTATTAGTCTTTTAATCCAATTTGGTTGCTAAAATCTATTAAAGCTGAAAATGATAGATAAATTAATTTTCATTTGATTTTAAAATAAGAAAACATTCAATGTTCTTGAATTATATCTAAAAAAACGGAGGACATATTCCTTCGTTTAGTTTGTTATGGTAGCCTCTAGGGGAACCTTACCCTTAAAATCTGACGATTTTTAGGGAACCCACGAACCCAAGGGTTCGATTCCTTTAATTAATAAATAAAACAAAAAAATAAATGGTATTTTTCATGAATTGTGTTATGGTAGCCTCTAGGGGAATCGAACCCCTGATTCCGCCGTGAGAGGGCGGCGTCTTAACCGCTTGACCAAGAGGCCATAATCAGCATGATTATTCTATCAAATATCTTCTAAAAAATCAAGTAATTTTATAAATTAATTTATTTTTTTATTTTTAGAGTGTTTTTGACAATTTTTTATTCTAAATAAATGAAAAACGCGTAAAACTTTTTGTTTTTTTAGCCATTTTAATTATACTTATATTAACGGAGTTTTGTCTTGGGAGATATTCACAAGTAAGACTGATGTTTACCCAAATTGGAAGTGGCTGATGATAAAGTAAGTTGCATTCTCAATTTAATATGTGAGTTTGCAATCATTTTGCTTCCTTCAAATAAGATTTAAGGAAGTTGTCGGCAATCGGGGAGAAAAGAAAAAAGTAGGTAACTGATATTTTTAACAGTGATGCGGTTAATTTTTAAACACTTGCATTAGCAAAAGATTTGTGAAAGCATAGACAGAGCGACATTGCAAGATTTGTACTAAGCAATAAGTTTCGCAAATTTTGTTAATATAAGTGATAAATTATAGGAGAAGTAATGTTATTTAGAAAACCTAAAATTGGTATAGCATTTGGCGGAGGTGGAGCAAGAGGATTTACCCATCTCGGTGCAATAAAGGCTTTTGAAGAATTTGGCTTAAAGTTTGATTATGTTGCAGGAACAAGCGTGGGGAGTCTTGTTGGTGCTTTTTATTCGGCTGGTTATACTTACAAAGAAATGTATGAAATTTGCAAAACCATTAAAGAAAAAGATATAAGAAGAAATATAATTCCTTTTACGCCATCGAAGCCGGACGGAATAGGAGAGATTATCACTAAAAACTTGGGCGATATTAACATTGAAGACTTAAAAATACCTCTTTCTATCATTGCTGTCGATATTAAGACAACAAAAGAGGTTTGCTTTTCAAAGGGGAACTTGGCAAAAGCGGTTATGGGAAGTTGTGCTGTTCCACTTGTTTTTCAGCCGGTTGTTTATGACGATAAAATTTTATGCGATGGTGGACTTCAAAACACAATACCTGCCGACATTCCTCGCCATTATGGTTGCGATTATGTTGTTGCAGTAGATGTTAATAAATCAAGAACTTATGGAACTGAAAGCACAAAACTTTTAGATGTCTTATCTTGTTCTATTCGGATACTTATGAAGAGCAATGCTGTTAGAGGATATGTAACAGCAGATGTTGTCATCGCGCCTGAAACTAAGCGTTTTAAATCTACTAAAACCGAAGGTATGGACGATATGATAGAAGAAGGATACAAGACCACTATTGACATGATGCCAAAAATTATGGAACTTTTCAAACGAAAAACAAAACGAAAAAAACTAGAAAATTATGACATTCAGTATATAGATTAAATGAAAGAAAAGTCAATCAAGAGGATAAGAACAGAAGAGGAAAACGCAAAGAGGCGACAAATATTTTTAAAAATAAGTTTGTCTTTCTTTTTCGTTTCTCTCTTTTTTGTTGCGTTTATTCTTGGAAATGGTTACTTATACTTTTGTAACAGAGGATATGTAGACGCATTCAATGGTTATGATTTTCAATTCCATGTAATAAATGTTGGGCAAGGAGACTGCTTTTTAATTAAATTGCCTGACAAAAAGGTTTTGCTTGTAGATAGTGGCGAAAGTGAGAATTATAACATTGTAAAAGGATATATTAGCGAGTTTTTCAAAAAAGAAAAACTTTCAAAAATTGATTATTTTGTGTTGACGCATCAAGATGCAGACCACATTGGCAGTGCAAGTAAAATATTAAATAATTTTAATGTTGGACAAGTTTTTCGCCCAAAAGTATATTCGGCTTATGAACAAGAAAGGGGACTAGCGGTTAATTCCTACCAAATTTTTAACACCGAAGATTTTAACAATTTTACCATATCTTTATATGAAAACAATGTAAACTTTCAATTTAATGAAAAAGGCATCATGCTAGGCGGCAATAATTACAAACTCGAATTTTTGTCTCCTGAGGCTGACAATTATACCGCTTCTAACGATTACAGCGCGGTGATAATGCTTACAGCTCAAAACAAAAAATTCTTATTGACGGGGGATGCGACCTCAAACATAGAGCAAAATCTTATAAGGGAGTATGGCGATGAACTAAAAAGTGATGTTTTAAAGATTTCACACCATGGTTCAAAAACTTCATCAAGTGAAGAATTCCTTTCAAAAGTAAATGCAAAGTATGCTATTCTTTCAGTGGGAGAAAATAATAGTGGACTTCCAAATATTGAAATTTTGAATAGACTATACGCCCAAAATTGTACAATCTATTCGACCAAAAAATTAGGGTGTTTTGCTCTGTCTGTGGTGAACGGTGAAATAGTTATGAGTGGTCAACCCGACTTAAATAAAGATTTGCCTTTACTGGCAAGTCTGACAATTTTGGCAGTTTGTTTTGTTTGGGGAATAAATTTTCAAATAAAACCTTTAAGAAAAGACGCCAATATGATTGTAGAAAATGGCAAAATATGATAAACTAAACTTATGAAAGATTTAAACAAGGTCGAAAACATTGTTCTTGTCTCCCTAGCGGATAAGTTTTGCAAGGGAGTGGCTGTCTCGCTTGCGAGTAAACTGGATATGTATAATTTAGATGCCAAAGATATGGTGGTGTATGACCTCATAAACCCAAAAGAAGTGCTTGAAAAATGTGGCATAGAATACCTTAAAAAGAGAGAACGAGGCGTTATCTCATCAATGAGTGAGTTTCAAAATGCAGTCATATCTATAAATTTCGACCTATTTAAGGATAATTTCGATTTGTTTGAAAAATCGTGCGTATGTTACGTTTTTCTGCCTCATGATTTTGCGGAAGGGACGATTAATGAGATTGATTATAAATTTAGACACCAATTTTTAACTGAAAAATCAGATAAGATTGTGTTTCTTGATAGCAAACTTAAAAAGAATGCAGTGGCGGGCATAATTGCCCAATTAAAAGGAGATTAAGATGAATTTAACAAATAAAACATTAAATTATGTTAAAAGTTTGACTGCACAGCAGGTTACAAATGCTCAAAGCGGACATCTGGGTGCAAGCCTTGGCATGAGCGCAATGATGCTGGCTCTTTTTAAAGACCATTACAATTTTGATGTTTCAGATACCGACTTTATGAATAGAGATAGAATTGTTTTGTCGGCTGGACATGCCTGCCCAGTTTATTACTCTCTTTTGTCGCTTTTTGGTTTTGATGTTTCACTTCAAGACCTTAAATCTCTCCGCAAACTAGGCTCAAAAACACCTGGACATCCAGAAGTGAAAGTTACTGACGGAGTGGAAGCCACAACTGGGGCTCTTGGACAAGGCGTGGCAAACGCTGTTGGAATGGCGATTGCTGAAACAATGATGGCAGAACGCTTTAATAGTGTGGGTTTTCCTATAATTAATCACTATGTTTATTGCGTTGCAGGGGATGGCTGTCTTATGGAAGGCGTGGCACAAGAGGCTTGCTCACTTGCAGGAACGCTTGCTTTAAATAAATTAATTCTTTTATATGACGCAAATGATGTTACAATGGATGGCTCGCTTGCTATCGCAAACAAAGAAAATGTTGCTAAAAAATTTAAAGCAATGGGTTGGAATGTTATAAAATGCAACAAAGGAAACTCCGTTTCAAGTTGTTCTCGTGCTATTGCAAGGGCTAAAAAATCAATTAGACCAACAATTATCATTTTTAAAACTACTATCGGAATAGGAACCACAAAAGAAGGCACATCATCTGCTCACAGTGGAATATTAACTGAAAACGAACTCAAAGAATTTAACCAAAAGTTGGGAGTGCTTGAAAATTTTTATGTCCCTATTGATGTTAGAGACTATTGCATGGCAAGCGCAAGAAAAGGTAAACTTGCTCATGAGACTTGGAACCAAGAGTTGGCCGTATATGCAAACTCGAACCCAGAACTTTACCGACAATTTGAAATCTTTTTTGATAGGAAAAAGTTTGATATTGAAAAAGTGCTCAAATCTGCATACAAGTGGGAGGGGATGAGCGGACGCGAAGTCAACGAAATTATCCTTAACGAAATTGCTCAAAAACTTGGACAAGTTGTTGGAGGTACTGCCGATGTTATGCATTCAACAAAAGCATATATCGAAAATGGTGGAAATTATAGTAGTGCCAATCGCCGAGGAAGAAACATTCATTTTGGCGTAAGAGAGCACGCAATGGCTGGCATTTGTAACGGAATAAGTTTGTATGAAGATTTCATGCCATTTTGTAGCACAATGTTGGGGTTTTCTGGATATATGCTCCCTGCGATAAGAATGTCAGCTATCATGGGTACAAATGTCCTTTACCTCTTTTCTCACGACTCTATTTCGATAGGAGAAGATGGGGTTACGCACCAACCTATTGAACAAATCGGTCAACTTCGTAGCATTATCGGACTTGATGTATTCCGTCCTTGCGATGGGACCGAACTTTTGGCTGGCTATAAGGTCGCTTTAACAGACAAACAGCCTATTGCAATGGTTTTGTCAAAAGATGCTATGCCAGTGGTAGAAAGCAGTTTCACTGGTGCACTTAACGGAGGATATGTATTAAAGAACGCACAAGATGCGGATGTTGTAATTTTTGCAAGTGGCAAAGAAGTAGGACTTGCGCTTGAAGTTTATGAAGAACTTGGCAAAAAGATGTCTGTATCGGTTGTTTCAATGCCTTGTATGGAAATTTTTGACAAACAACCACAAGCATACAAATCAAGGGTTATACAAAAGGGTAAGGCTTTAAGGGTTGCGATTGAAGCATCAAATGACTCATCTTGGTATAAATACATCGGTGATGACGGGCTTATGATTGGCGTTGAAAACTACCAAGGAAGTGGAAAAGGTGAAGAGGTTTACGCAAAGGCTGGTTTTAGCGTAAAAGAAATTGTAAAGAAAATCACTAAGAAACTTGGTAAATAATTCTTTTTAAAAAAATAAAAACACTTGCTATAAGTAAAAATTAGCAAGTGTTTTTTTACGTAATATAACAAAAGTAAATCATGGGGCTTACTTTTTTAACAGCGTTTTATACATTTAAAAATATTGACAATATATGACAAATCTCTTTATTAAATGACAGTTTTCTAAATTCATAAATAGACTGCTCAAAGTATAATAATACTAAGAGGATAATTATGGTATACAAGAAAAATGTTATTTTAAATTCACTTCATGGCGATGACAAAAAGGCGCTTTTAGCGCTTGAATGCAACGGAAACACCACCAGCGGAAAACTGAGATTATATAATTTTGATGAGCAACCAAAAGGCATTGTAACTCTTGGAGTCTATCACGACCATAAAGTTACAAAAGCGGGAATGATATATCTTGGAGGTATGGTTTATAGTTTAAACTTAGATATGAAGGAATTACCCCTTGATTTTTCGTGCTGTATGTTAAACTTTGTAGGCGGGGAAGCAAAACCGATTCTTTATTCGTCCACCGCAATCAAAGATAACCTTGACGAGGCTTTTGCAAATTTGCCAGATGCAAAAAATGTAGAGGAAGTTGAAAAAATCCTTGATGACAAAGAAATAGATTACGATGACGACCTAAAACAAGAAATTGAAAATGAAATAGATAAATCAATGGCTTGTACTTCTTCTTGTGGGCAAGATTGCAGTGCTTGCAAGTATAAACTTTATTATGAAGAAAATCACAAAGAAGAGGCGGACGAGGCGCAAAATGATGAGGAAACAGATAAGGATTTCTATCATGAAATGAAAGCGCATCTTGATAAGATTTTTGCTGACGGTGAGGAGGAAAGTTATCTTGAATCACTAATTAGTCAATCAAAGTGGACAAAAGTTAAAATTGATAAAGGCGAGTATTATGTGGTGGGTATTATCCGTGATGAGGACGAGATAAAATATATTTGTTATGGAGTGCCAGGAGTGTATCAAGAGGTTGCACCAAAAGAACTTTCGGGCTATCCAGTTTGGTTTCCGCTTGACGAAAAAAATCCAAAGGGATTTGGGTATTGGCTTTCTTATCAGGATGCCAAATCGGGTGATAGCGTAAAAGCAGTGGTTGTTGAATGAAGATTTTTTTAATCATATTACTTGTTTTACTTTTAATTATCCCGTTTGCTCTCGGTGGCTATCTTGTTTTTTTCAATCTGTTTTATCATAAATATTTTTCAAGAAAAGGTGAATTTTTAAAAGCGCGAAATAAAAAATTTTTGGAAGAAAACAAAGATACTGATAAGTCTAAATTTGATGGCTTTTCAGAAATAAAATGCTTGTCTAGGGGAGTTGAATTAAAGGGAAAATACAAAAATAACGGGTTAGACAAACTTGCCATTTTATTACATTCTTTTGGCGCTGACCATGGACAAATGTGGGAGTTAAGTAGTTATTTTTTACAGCAAAACTATGATGTTTTGGCAATAGATTTGCGGGCACACGGAGTTAGCGGTGGCCAGTGTAGTTATGGGCTAGAAGAAGGAGAAGATTTGCTTGCATGGATAGAGCATATTTGTGCAATCAATCAAAATTATAAAATCGTTCTTTATGGGATTGGCGTTGGGGCAGTGGCAAGTTTAACAGTGCTCGATAAATTCCCTAAAAATGTTAAAATGGTTATATGCGAAAGTGCTTATGATAGCATAAGGCGCGAACTTTCCTTTATAATAAGTAAAAGCAAAATTAAACCACCAAAGAAAGCGTTTTTTAAATTCTTGAAAACAACAAAAGAAATAAACTTTAAAGATAATGAAATAATTGAAAATGTTAAATCATCTTCTATTCCAATTTTAATAATGCATGACGAAAAAGACGAAATTGTGCCCATTGAAATGGCGTATTCTTTACAAGAGGGTTTGCCTTCTTTTAATAGTCAAATTCTTATTTTGCCAAATTGTGAACATGGTCAAGGCATGGCAAACCAGCCATTTAAGGTCAAATCATTGCTTGAAAAAAATCTAAAAAAATATGGTTTATAAATTCTAAAAAAATAATCAAAAATATTAAAAAAATTAATGAAAAAACAAATTATATATTAAAATAATCTTAATAAAAACAAAATAAAAAATTAAAGCAATATTAAATAATAAAAAATATTCTAAAAATAAAAAAATGGCAAATTAGTTGCCATTTTTTTGCTTATTTTTTAAATAAGAAATAAATTCTTTTGAATCATTTATTTGCCTTTCAATTAGGGCGTTTTCGCCAGAATTAAAACGTCTTTCTTTTTTCAAAAAAGCATAATATTTTTCATCATTAAAATCACTTAATAATTTAATTTCTTTTGTGTCTGGATAATAGTTATAAATTGGCCAAAAACCGCTTTCACAGGCTTCTTTCATAACGCTTGTCATATTTGACATATCAAACCCTTGATTTACACAAGTGGAGTATGCAATCACAATGCTAACGCCTTTATATTCTTGCGCTTCTTGAAGAGTTTTAATTGTGTGAGCCATATTTGCTCCGAAACAAATTTGCCCTACATAAACATCTTTATAGCAAAGAGCAATTTCTCCAAGATTTTTTTTGCGTTCTTTTTTCCCGTTCTCGGCGAATTTTACTTTCGCGCCTGTTGGAGTCGCTTTGCTTTGTTGTCCACCAGTGTTTGAATATGTCTGATTGTCTAGCACCAAAATATTTACATTTTGCCCGCTTGCTAAAATATGGTCAAGTCCACCAAACCCAATGTCATAAGCCCAGCCATCGCCTCCCACAATCCAAACGGGTTTATCTTTGTTTTTCCCAAATTCGTTGCCGAGTTTTAACCCAAGCCCAAATTCTGCGTTATCTTCAAACAAACTATTTGCCCACAAAATTCCGCCGTTTTCATCTTTTTCGTAAGGGCAACTCCCATAGGTTCCTGAATAAATGGAAGAGCAACCAGTAGCGTTTGCTATCATCATGTTTGACCCATTCAACATGGTCAAAATTTTAAGATAAGGGGTCTCCCCACAACCAGCACAAGCCCCCGGGAATTTGAAAAGGCTTTCTTTAAATTGGAGCCCTTTTGGAGTGAGAGGGGAGAAAAGTGTTTGAGTTGAAAGCGAAACTTTTTCATCGCGAGCAAACTCTTGTTTCTTCTCTTCGAGCATGTCAGCGGTTTCACAGATTTCTAACGCTTTTTTAATTGCAGGGCAGGTTTTGGCGCACACTCCACACCCAGTGCAATCAAGCGGAGAAAGCGAGACTTTATAAAATTTATCTTTTAGTCCAAGCGCTGGGACAAACGACCCATCATTTTCATCTGTTAGCAAAGCCCGCAAAGCAGAGTGGGGACAAGCAAGAGTGCACTGACCGCATTGAACGCAGTTTTCCTTTATCCATTTTGGCAGGCGGAAGGCTATGTTTCGTTTCTCAAATTTACTTGTGCCAAGTGGAGAACTTCCATCCTCATTAAACTCTGAAACTGGGATTTCTCCGCCTTTCATTTTGCTTATCTTTTGCATTATTTGAGTGTAAAACTCATTATCGCTAATTTTCTCTACTGGATAGTCTTTTCCTTCAAGGGTTTGCACATTGACTTCATTAATTTCCAGTCCCATTTTCATGGCTTTTAAATTTTTGTCAACCACGTCTTGACCTTTCTGAGCAAACATTGAATGAATGTATTTTGAAATATTATCACAAATTTCATTTTGAGAAAGAAGGTTCGCGCCTTTAAAAAGTGCGCTCATCATAATAATGTTGATTTTTTCGCCTAGCCCGCAGACATTGGCGATTTTTTGTGCGTTTATAACAAAAAGTTTGGCATGTTTATCTTTTAAAATTTGACAATATTTTTTTGGTAAAACTTTGCCTATTTCTTCTGGCGAAAAGATGGAGTTGATTAAAACAATGCCATTTTCTTTTAATCCGTCTAGGCAGTCATATTTGTGAACAAACGAAAAATTGTTTATCTCAATAACATCGGCCTCATTCACAAGATACTCGCTTTTAATAGGCTCCTTTGAAATTCGCAAATGGGAAATGGTCAGACTGCCAGATTTTTTAGAGTCATATTCAAAATATCCTTGAATGTTTTGGGCGTAGTTTTCACCTAAAATTTTAACGGTGGATTTGCTGGCCGAAACAGTTCCATCACTTCCCAGCCCAAAAATCTTGATAGATTTTCCGTTTAAAGGCAAGTTGTAGTTTTCGCAAGGCAAATTAAGATTTGTAAGGTCGTCAATAATGCCAACAGAAAAATTAGTTTTCTTCGCTGTTGTCATGTTTTTAACAATGGCTCTCACATCGCTTGGCGTAAAGTCCTTGCCTCCGAGCCCATAACGCCCATGTAAAACTTTAATGTTTGATTTTCGCTCATAGAGGGAGGAGAGGACATCTTGTGCAAGAGGTGCAATATCACCATTCTCTTTTGTTCTGTCGAGTACAGTGATAATTTTTGTGCTTTTTGGCAAAGAGTCATAAAATGCACTTGCAACAAAAGGTCTGAAAAGTCGCACTTTAACAAGCCCAATTTTTTCTTGTGGGTTAAAGTCAATGTATTCTTCAATAGTTTTGCATGACGACCCCATTGCCACAATAATCTTTTCAGCATCCGCACAACCATAATATTCATAAGGTTTATATGAGGTTTTGCGCAAGGCATTTATTTGCTCAAAAACTTCCTCTAATTTTGGTGCGACAAGAGCGTATTTTCCATTTATGCGTTCTCGATTTTGGAAAAATACATCAGGATTTTGAGCGGAACCAAACAAAGCCTCTTTAAACGAATTTTTGTAAGATAACATTTCATCTTTTACAAGGCATGAAATTTCATTCTCGTCAAGCATTTCGATTTTTTGAATTTCATGGCTTGTTCTGAACCCGTCAAAAAAATGAAGGACAGGGAGGCGAGATTTTAGTGCAAGCATGTGGCTTGCGAGGGCCATATCTGCACTTTCTTGAACAGAAGAGGAATTTAAGATTATAAAACCTGTTGACCTTACAGCCATAACATCACTATGGTCGCAAAAAATAGATAGCGCATGGCTTGCAACCGCGCGTGCTGCCACATGAATAACACAAGGTAAGCCTTCTCCCGCAATTTTAAACATATTTGGCATCATAAGAAGAAGCCCTTGACTTGAAGTAAAGGTTGAGGTGAGTGCGTGAGAAAGCCCTGCACCGTGCAAAGTTCCAGCAACACCGCTCTCTGCTTGCATTTCAATCATTTTTGGAACTTCTCCAAGAATGTTCTTTTTGCCAAGAGAATTTTCTCTTGAACAAAATTCTGCCATAGGGCTTGAAGGGGTTATAGGATAGATTGGAATAACTTCACTTAACTGGTATGCAATCTTACCAACCGCGCTTGCCCCATCACAAATAATTTTCTTCATTTTTGCTCCTAATAAAGATTTCTAGTTTAAGTATATTATTTCTTGCGCATAAAAGTCAAACAAACAAAGATTTAACTTTGAAAAATTGAAATAAAAGGGCTGAAAAAAAGTGATATTTATAGACAAAAATATATTTTTTAGTTATAATAAGTCTATGAACAAGTTTATGTTAGAAATTGAATACAATGGCAAGGACTTTTCTGGTTGGCAAAAGCAACCCGATATGCGAACCGTGCAAGGCGTTATTGAAGAGGCCATATTTGCCTCTACAAAGCAAGCGGTGGAAGTTTTTGGTAGTGGTAGAACCGATGCCGGTGTGCACGCGCTGGGACAAGTGGCGCACTTTGAAATTGATTTAAATTTGCCGACCGAAAAGATTAAGGAGATTTTAAACCGCGCTCTTCCAGAAGATGTAAAAATAAAAAATGTGAAAGTCGCCGGCGAGGACTTCCATGCAAGATTTTCAGCCCATAAAAAGACTTATGTTTACAAGATTTTAAACTCCCAAGAGAAGAGGATTTTTGAAAAAGACTATGCTAGTAGGGAAGAAAAGCCGCTAGACACAATCCTTATGCAAAAATGTGCAGATATGCTTGTGGGGACGCACAACTTCAAAGGGTTTTGCTCTTCTCAAACTCAGGTGCAATCTTTTGAGAGAACAATTTTTGGCATCACAGTTAAAAGGCAAGATGAGCACATATTTGTTGAGGTTACAGGCAATGGTTTTCTTTACAATATGGTTCGCATTATTGTGGGAACCATGGTTGATTTTGCTCAGGGCAAGTTGAGCGAAAGTGATGTTAAAGAAGCACTTGCTACTGGCAATAGGGCCAAAAGTGGCAAAACTATGCCTGCTTGTGGACTTTATTTAAAAGAAGTAATCTATTGAGCGCTATAAAGTTTGATTTTTAGCAAAAAAAGTGCTAAACTTGGTTCGTTAAGATTTAATAAAGAAACTTATAATATTTTTACGGAGGAAATATGAAAATTACTAGCAAAGAATTGAGAAAAAAGTGGCTAGACTTTTATAAAGAGAGAGGACATGTCGATATTGGCGCAGTTTCGCTTATTGGTGATGGTACAACTGGCGTTATGTTTAATGTTGCTGGTATGCAACCACTTATGCCATACCTGCTCGGGCAAAAACATCCAAAGGGGACTAGACTTTGTAATGTTCAAGGGTGCGTACGAACTGTTGACATTGAGGAAGTTGGAGATGAAAGCCACTGCACATTTTTTGAAATGCTGGGGAATTGGAGTTTAGGCGATTATTTCAAAAAAGAAAAGACCGCTTGGAGTTTTGAATTTTTAACCAAAGAACTAGGATTTGATAAAGACAAACTTTGCACAACCGTTTTTGCTGGGAATGACGATGTTGCAAGAGATGATGAGGCTGTAAACTGCCTCGTAAATGCGGGAGTTAAAAAAGAAAACATTTATTACCTTAAAGATAACTGGTGGGATTTGCCGGGGACTGTAAACACGCCTTGTGGGCCAGACAATGAATGGTTTTATCCTCGTTATGATAAACCATGCTCAGACCACTGTGATGTTACTTGCGAATGCGGGCGTTGGGTTGAAATCGGCAATGATGTTTATATGCAATATAAAAAACTTGCAGATGGAAAGGTTGAACCTCTTAAAAACAAAAATGTTGATACTGGCTTTGGCTTTGAGAGACTTTTAATGTATGTTAACGGACTTACTGATGTCTTTATGACAGATGTTTTTGCGAGCGTTATAAATTGCATGGAAAATGCTCTTTCAATAAAATATGGCTCAGATAAACGCGTTACAAGGGCAATGAGAATTATTGCCGATCATACTCGAACTGCTGTTATGCTTATGGGTGATGAAAACGGAATTTTACCTTCAAACATTGGCGCTGGCTACATTTTAAGACGCCTCATTAGACGCGCAGTTAGATATGCGAACGAAATAGGGTTAGGACTTAATAAACTTGTAGAAATCGCAAAGATTTATATAGAGCACGTGTATAACGAGGCATATCCTTTACTTGTAAAGAAAGAAGACTTTATTGTAAGTGAACTTCAAAAGGAAATGGCAAAATTTAATAAGGCTCTCGAAGACGGTAGAAAAGAATTTGAAAAAACTATTAATGGCATAGAAAAACATAAACAATTTGCTGCTTTAAAGGGCGAAGAAGTAGAAAATATAATTTCTGGCAAAGCAGTATTTAGACTTTTTGACACCTTTGGCTTTCCATTTGAAATTACCAAAGAACTTGCTGAGGAGAGAGGGTATAAAGTAGACGAAGAAGGCTTTAAAAAAGCGTTTGAAGAGCATCAAGAAAAATCTAAAATTTCAGCAGGTGTATTTAAAGGTGGACTTGCTGACACGGGAGAAATGACAACGCGCTTGCATACTGCTTGCCACTTGACACTTGCAGGGCTAAGAAAAATGTTCGGCAATGGCGTGGAGCAGAAGGGTAGCAATATCACCCCAGAAAGGTTGCGCCTCGACTTTAATTTTGATAGAAAACTCACTGATGAAGAAATTGCACAGCTTGAAAATTTTGTAAATGAAGCAATCAAGCGTGAAATTGATGTTGAAAAGGTCGAACTTCCTTTTGCTGAGGCTTTAAAACAAGGCGCTTATGGTGTACACAAAGCAAGCGATGATGAAATTGTTTCAATCTATAAAATTGGTGATTTAGACTTCCAAATTTGTGGGGGTCCACATGTTAAAAACACTCGCGAGCTTAAAAAGTTTAAAATTGCAAAGCAAGAGGCTGTTTCTGCCGGTGTAAGAAGAATAAAGGGTATTTTGGAATAAATTTATTATTAATTTCGCTTAAAAAACAGGGCTGTATTTTCGCTTAATTATGCTTTGTTAAAAAGCGGTAAAATTTTTGTAACATAAAAGTGCTCTTAATAACTTTTTAAGTAAAAAAATGAAAATAAAATAAATCTTGCAAGAAGCAATAAATCGTGCTAAAATAATTATATATGGAGGCAATATGGCAGGTAATGTAAAAAAAGGCTTTGGGACTTATCTTTTAATTCTACTTTTATCTGTGGTGGCGGCATTTTTGATTATATGTGTTGTCATGATTTTTCAACCTTTTAAAGTGATTATGGGTTATAAATATTTTACATACAGCATAACATCTCCATTTGAGTATCAACTTACTAAATCTAGCACGGATATTAATTTTAGCGAAAAAGATATCGTCCGCATAACTTCAAATTATGCAAATATACGAATTGAAAAAAATCCTCGCGTGGAAGATGTCGCTGTTGTGGTTAAGTCTTACGCAAAAGGCTTTGCAAAATCGGCACAAAACACAGACTTTTCTTATTCTATTTCTGCTGTTGAAGAAAATGGTAAGAAAATTTTAGATATTTCGATAAAAGAACCACAAGGCTCACTTTTCTTCCAAAAGGATATAGAAATAGCCTTTTATGTGCCATATTATGACACAGAAAATGGTTCTCATGATATTTCTGGAAAAGAATTTATTTTAACAACACAGTCAGGTACTATATTTATCGGAAATCAAAGGGCTGTTAATGAAGAAAATGCCTCAAAAACTCACTCTTTGCCAAACATTAACCCAAGCAATGTTACTGTTCAAACTGGTTCAGGACAAGTATATGTTTATCCTTGTATAGATTCTGCCGACCTTGATAATTTCACTGCTCGGACGCAATCGGGGAGCGTAAAGATTTTTGATGATTTGACGGTTTCAAACGACCTTTCTGTGCGCACTCAAAACGGAACAATCACAGCAAGTAGCCTTTATTCTTTTGGGAAGAGTGAAATTACCTTAAATGACGGAAAACTTATTGCTGATTCGTTTACAGGGAATCTCAATCTTACTGTGAAAAGTGGTGAACTTAGAGTTACTAACATTATCGGCTCTCTTATTTCAAACAATCCTGCAATTCCAGCATCAAATGCAAGATTTGTGGTGGATGTGGTAACTGACGATGTCAGTTTGCCTTTTTTAGGAAACAGTTACGTTGAGTTCAAAAAGATAGGCGGGCAAGCATACCTTGAAGGCGAAGGTGCAAGCATCAATATACAAGAAATCGCAAAAGAGTCGTGGGTAAAGACGACTAGTGGCAATATTTATGTTTACACAAAAGGCAAAGACATTTTCGCTCAATCAACAACGGGGAAAATTGAAGTCTTTTACGCTAGCAATGTGATTGCAAATGAAATTAAACTTGCTTCGACCAAAGGTCAAATTAATCTTCACTTGTTGCCATCATTGTCTTATAAAATGAATGTTTATGACTTAAATGGTGCTCTTCGCACAAAAGATGTAAAGGTTGAGCCTTTTGAAGAATATTCCAACCCTCTTGTTGTAAATGGTGGTACAAAAGAAATTATTTTCACTTCAAATGGAAGAATAAATGTATCTCTTTTTACTATTGCAGCATAAATTTCGTTAAGAAATTAATGCAAAAAGGTATCGCAAGAAACGCGCTAATGGGAAGCAGTGCCAAAGAGCGCGTTTTTTTTGCTAAAATTGCTTTGCAAGTCATGACAATTTTGATATAATTTTTTTAAGAGGTGGAATTTGAATTTTTTACATATAGCCGATGTACATATTGGCGCCAAAAACAAGGTGCTAAATGCAGAAAAGCAAGAACTTTTGAAAAGTGAAAGACTAGAAGCGCTTAAAGACCTATTTTCGCAAGCAAGGCAAAACAATATTTCATTTATTTTAATAGCGGGAGACCTTTTTCATTCAAAAGCACCACAGCAAAAATTAGTTAAAAACTTTTTTGATATGGTTCAAAATTTTGCATCCCCAGTAATTTATGTTAAAGGTAATCATGACGAAAAATGGGAGGGACAAGCACCTGCCAACTTTGTTATTCTTGACCAAACAAGACCTTGCATTTCGGTTGGAAATGTTGATATTTGGTCTGCAATAGATAGCAAAATCATCCGTGCAAACTTAGATAAATCTCGAAAAAACATCCTTATGCTACATGGCAACATTGAAAACGCAAATGATAACGACTTTATCGACATAAAGGACTATGTTGATTTGCCATTCGATTATGTCGCAATGGGACATATTCACTCGTATAAAGCATTTAACTTTTACGGGAAAAGTTTCGTTTATAGTGGAAGTTTGTTTTCAAATGGATTTGATGAATGCGATGAAAAAGGATATGTTAAAGTATCAATAGATGATAAAACTAAATTTGAATTTTGTCCACTAAAAGGTAGATATTACAAAATATGCAATGTAGACAAAGCAGACGCAAGGGACTCACGCGAAATAATTGAAAAGATTAGAGAGGCGTTTGCTCGCGATAATGTACGAAAATATGACCTTGTTAGAGTAGTGCTTTCAGGATATTTTGAAGAGGACGAAGATAAAAACTTGACAATGATAAAAAATGCTTTTTTTGAACAGTTCTATTTTGAAATTGTTGATAAAACAAGGTTAAAAATTGACATAGAAAAACTTAAAAAGGAAAGTTTGTCTTTCAAAGCCGAATTTATTAAACTAGTAGAGGAGAGTGAACTTTCAGATGAAGACAAAACTGCTGTTTGCTTGATTGGCATAGAGGCACTTAAAGGGGAGGATTTGTCGATATGATAATAACTAAAATACATATTGATTCTTTCGGCGCTCTTCATCAGTTAGATTTTGATTTGAATGATAATTTAAATGAACTATGTCATCCAAATGGTTGGGGCAAAAGCACATTTGGCGCATTTTTAAAGGCAATGTTTTTTGGAATGAGCGCTAAGGCGAGAGGAAACGCATTTAATTATGAGCGTAGCCGATATTTGCCTTGGCAAGGCGGAAACTATGGTGGCTATGTAGAGTTTTTATACCAAAATCAACCATATAGATTGACCAGGTATTTCGGCAAAACCCCAGAGGGAGACAGTCAAGAATTGCTTAATCTAACAACAATGAAAGTCGCACCAAATCCAACGAGTGAGATTGGTGAGGTGGTATTTGGAGTGGGGAGAGACACATTCGAAATCACCGCATTCTTTCCTCAACTTAATTTTTTGCCAAGTGAAAATGGCGAAATAAGAGCAGGGCTTACAGGAGCAAACAAGTTTCAAGACGACCAAGCAAATCTTGAAAAGGCAGTAAAGATTATAGATGCCAAGATTTCTCAAACCAAAAAAGAACTTTATAAAAAAGATGAAATTGAGAGCAAAAAAATTGCACTTGGACAAAATATCGCTTATCAAAATGTGCAAAAAAACAACTATCAAAAACTGTTAAAAGAAACCGAAGAGCAGGGGCTTGAAATAAAAGAAAAAGATCGTGTTTTAAGTCTGATTAATACAAAAAATGAGCTTCTTCAAGAGCAAATTAATTCAAAAAGGGTGCTTGAAAACAAACTTCAATCAAAAACTGAACTCCTAAGTAAAACGCTCCTAGATAAAAATGCCGAAGAAGAACAAATGCGCACTTTGCCAACTGGCAAGAAGCCAATCGTTTTGTCGGTGATTTTGTCATTACTTGCTTT
Organism: uncultured Clostridia bacterium; assembly: GCA_934771475.1. Taxonomy (GTDB): domain Bacteria; phylum Bacillota; class Clostridia; order Christensenellales; family UBA1242; genus Caccovivens. Next base: position 150,223 of record CAKVMD010000001.1, on the reverse strand, counting down.
GGCGGGATTTGGAGCACTTTGTTTAATAAATCTTATTGTTGGACTTGTGGGAGCTTCGGTTGTTGCGCTTTTAGGAACAATAATAACCATACACTATGTCAAAAAGCGTCCTAAAAAAACGAGCTTATCGCGGGATTATGCGGGTGAGATAAATTTTATTAACAAGGAAATAGAAGCATTAAAAAGCCAAATCGAGAGTTATGAAACCACTGACAAGGAAATTGAAGATAACAGTGAAATAAACGCTCAAATCAATGCTTTAACAGTTGACCAAGCGACTAAAAAAGCGAATATAACAAACATCGAAAAAGACCTTTCTCGCCTTGAAAATGAAGAGGAAGAGTTAAATTACAATATTGCTAAAATGGAAGAGGAAAATTCTCAGACTTTAAAAAAGATTGAACTTTTAAGTATTGCAAAAGAAACCTTACTCCATGCCGAAGAAAATGTTTCAAAACGCTTTATAGTTCCCTTAAACGAAGAATTTAAAGCCCTTTTAAACGAATTTACTCTTGGCGGAAAGGACTATGTTGTCGATAGCAGTCTAGGGGTTAAAGAAAACACTGTTTATGGACAAAAAGAACTTGAATATTCTTCTCAGGGACTTCAAGATATACTTTCATTTTGCCAAAGGATAAACCTTATAACAAAGGTTTATAAAAAGGAAAAGCCATTTGTGATTTTGGATGATACATTTGTAAATCTTGATGATGAAAAACTTGAAATCGCAAAAAAGTTGGTTCAAAATCTGTCGAAAGATTATCAAATTTTTTACATCTGTTGCAATTCAAGATGCAAAATATAATAATCAAAAAACCACCAGTAAAATAGGTGGTTTTCTTTTATAATAAAAAGCCTTTTTAAAAGGCTTTTATGGCTTATTTTGGTGCACCAACAAGTAATTTGTCCGAATCAATTTATTATTTAATACTGTCTTTTCCAAATTGTCTTTCTATTATTGCAAAAGCATATTTTATCATATTTTCGTTTTTCGATGATGTCCCACATAAATCTTTAATAAAAACTGGCTTAATGTTATTATCAAACAAATTAAATCCGATTGCCAAAATGCAAGCATCAATATCCGTTCCACAAATTTCAATTTCATTTATATTTAGACTTCTAAACAAATCAATATCATTTTGAGAAATACCATAACAATTTTTTGTTAAAATTTTTGCTTTTCTTGGAATGTTGACAATGAATTTTTGTTCGTCAATTTTTGTCATACCATTCCAATTTAAAATTTTAATATAAGGACTTTCATTGTTATTAATACATCGTGTGAAAAATATATTATTAAATTTATTAGATGCTAAATATGTATTTATTTTATCAACTAAATGTTTGTTATTGTCATTTATAAAACCTTCTTGCATATCCACAATAATTATATTTTTCATTGCGATCTCCAATTTTAAAATTTAATCCAAAGTTTTCGTTTGTAAAAAATCCGAACTTACTTTTGTGGTGGTTCGGATTAGTCCTGTGTGGTGCCGATGGTGGGAGTCGAACCCACATGAAGTTGCCCTCAACGGATTTTGAGTCCGTCGCGTCTGCCATTCCGCCACATCGGCATATGTTTTTTATTCAATTTTCAATAGTTAAGTTAAAGGAGCATCACAATTTAAATTAATATTATCCTAGCGCTTGCAATCAAAAAACACATTCTTCTAAGTTTTCGCTTCGCGAAACAATTAATTCGCGTAACTGGTGAGCGGGGGATTGTCAAGGCATGGTGTCTGACGGATATTTTTTGTCAGCATTTTGCCTGTAATATACCTCTAAAAACAAAGAATGCAACCCTCATGGTTGCATATCTTTACTCATGGAGGTACCACCCAGATTTGAACTGGGGAATAAAGGTTTTGCAGACCTTTGCCTTACCACTTGGCGATGGTACCAATATGGAGCGGAAGACGGGATTCGGACCCGCGACATTTGCCTTGGCAAGGCAACGCTCTACCACTGAGCCACTCCCGCGTAAATCGCCTTATCTATTACTTTATATGCAATAAGTTAAGGTTTGCTTTATTAATATACCAAAAAGTTTGAGAAAATGCAACTATTTTTTTGCATATTTTTAATAAATTTTTAACTTTTTTTTGCTTTTTACTATATTTTGAGTAAAAATGTTTATAAATATTTCAATTATGTTATCAAAATAGACTTTGGCTTTAAAAATGTCCAAAAACTTTGCTGAATTTTGTTTGACAAGGCGGTTTGTTCATGGTAAAATCAAAATAAAGGAGGAGAAATGAAAAAGAAAAAGTCTAACACAAAATCAGTCATTTTAAATGGGGTTGCTTTGCTACTTTCAGCACTTACTATGATATTTTATGCATGTGCTCACTATACAGGCAAAGCCGGTAGCCTTACAGGTTCAAAAAATGGATTTGAGACAATTCAGGAGATGTTTGATGTAAGCAATAAGGCTTCTGCAACTGTCGCCGGAATAATGATTTTGATTGTGTTTATAACTGCTGCGATTGTTTTCTTACTTGCTGTTGTAAATATGCTAGGAGCACTTGGCGTTATAAAAAATGTTAGGGTGTTAAGAGCAATTAATATGCTCACATCTTGGATTTTGGCGCTTGCTGGGATAATCGGCGTTATATGTCTTGCTGTATATCTTAAAGATATAAGTGTTCTTTCGATTGAATACAAAAATGGCTGGGCTAACATCATTAATATGATTCTTGCTATTGGAACTTGCACTGTTGTAACACTTGACTATCTTACCACAAGAAAATAAAATTTTTTAAATTTTAAAAAGACTTCTTCGATATGGAGAAGTCTTTTTATATCATGTTTTTTTGCAATAAAAGAAAAGATTGCATAGTTTTTACTATTTGTCTTATTAAAAATCGTGTTTTTTATTTGCAATCCTTTAAGAAAATAGCAAAAAATAATAAAAATTGGTGAAAAATGTAAAATTGCTTGACTTTTCGGTGAGGGTAAAATGTATAATTATATAAAGGAGGGAGAGATGAAAAAGAAATCAGTAATTTTGAGTAGCATTGTGCTCGGACTTGCAGGGCTAGGTTTGCTTCTTTGGCTTTTGCCAATTAACTCTGGAATTTCTACATTTTACTTCATGCGTGTGTTATTTGCGTTGATAAGTGAAGAAGCTGGTGTTATGATGTTCGCAATTCCACTTGTTCTTGCATTTGTGTTTAATATCATAGTTATTGCATTTGGCATTGTTGCACTTCTTAATGCTTGTGGCGTTGTGAAGAGTGCGAAACTCGCAAAGGCTTTTAGAGTAACTGACATTGTTCTTGTTAGTGTATCAACATTCTTTTTGATTTTCCCAATGGTAATGTTTGCTTCTCAGGGCGAACTTTTCATTGGAATGCTTATTCAATCAATCGTTGAAATTGCTCTTATCGTGCTTACAGCTATTGATCTCAAAGTGGGCAAAAAATTGGCACAAGAACAAAATGCACCTGTTGAAACTGAAAACACTGTTGAGTAAGTTGAAGCAAAACTAAAATGAGTGGATTTTCCCACTCTTTTTTGTTGCGATTTTTAGTTTAATGGGGAATTTGCTTGCATTTTTCGCGATTATTATATATACTTAAATTAATTTATTTAGGAGGAAAAATGGATAAATCATACACACCAGAATTGTTTGAAGCGGAAATTTATAAAGAATGGTGCGATAAAAATTATTTTACGACTCAGCCAGACGAAAGAGAGCATTTTTCTGTCGTGATGCCTCCTTTAAATGTTACAGGTAAAGCTCACATCGGACACGCGCTTGACAACACTATTCAAGACATTTTGGTTAGAACAAGACGAATGCAGGGGTTTAATACTCTTTGGGTTCCTGGGACTGACCATGCCGCCATTGCAACTGAGCAAGTGTTGGTTAAAGACATAAAACGCAACGGACTCACAAAAGAGGGTATTGGAAGAGAAGAATTTTTGCGCAGAGGCTGGGATTGGTATAATAATTATACTCATGTTATTTGCGACCAACTTAAAAAACTTGGTATTTCTTGTGATTGGTCAAGACTTGCCTTTACAATGGATGACAATCTTAACCACGCGGTAAGACATGTATTTTGTGAATATTATAACCAAGGTCTTATTTATAAAGGCAAAAGAGTTGTAAACTATTGCCCAAGTTGTAAGACAACAATTTCTGATAATGAAAATGTACATATAGACCAAAACACTTTTTTGTGGTATATTCGTTATCCTTTTGCAGATGGTAGTGGAGAGGTTACAGTTGCGACAACTAGACCTGAAACACTTTTTGGTGATACAGCAGTGGCTGTTAACCCTCATGACCCTAGATTTGAAGGACAAATTGGAAAAGATCTTATATTGCCTCTTGTAAACAAAAAGATAAAACTTATTGGTGATGAATATTGCGAAATCGGATTTGGTACGGGTGCTGTTAAAATCACTCCTGCTCATGACCCTAACGATTATGAAGTCGGGCTTCGTCATAACCTTGAAGTCGTAAATTGTATTGACGATGACGGAAAGTTGACCGCTGTTGCAGGACAATTTGCTGGCATGGATAGAATTGAAGCAAGAGGAGCGATAGAAAAAGCACTTAAAGAGGGCGGTTACCTTGTAAAAAAGGAAAAATATAAAAACCAAGTGGGCACTTGCGAAAGATGCGGGACTTTCACAGAGCCAAAAATTTCAACTCAATGGTTTGTAAGGATGAAAGAACTTGCAAAGCCTGCTATTGAAGCAGTTAAAAATGGGGACCTCAAATTCCATCCAAAAAGATATGAAAAGACTTACCTTAATTGGCTTGAAAATATTCAAGATTGGTGTATTTCAAGACAGATATGGCTAGGTCATAGAATTCCAGTGTTCACGTGCGCAAACGGGCATACTTTCTGTGCGGAAGAAGACCCAAAAGCCTGCCCAACTTGTGGGGATGCACATTTGGAGCAAGATAACGATGTGCTTGACACATGGTTCTCATCTGCACTTTGGCCATTCTCAACCCTTGGATATCCACGCCAAACCGAAGATTTGAAATATTATTATCCAACTTCTGCTCTTGTAACTGGGTATGACATCATCACTTTCTGGGTTTCGAAAATGGTGTTCTCTGGGCTTAAATTTATGGGTGAAGTTCCTTTTAAAGATGTTGTTATTCATGGTCTCGTTCGTGATATTCATGGCGTTAAAATGTCAAAACACCTTGGAAACGGAATTGACCCAATCGATATGATTGAAAAATATGGCGCTGACGCTCTAAGACTCAGCCTTATCAATGGTATGAGCATGGGGACTGATATTAAATATGGCGAAGAAAAAGCCAAAGAGGCCAAGATTTTCATTAATAAACTTTATAATGCTAGTAAGTTTGTAATCCAAAATTTGGAGGGTATGAGGGAAGTTGATATTGCCAAATTAAAACTTAAAGCAAAAGACAAGTGGATTTTGAGCGAACTTGACAACCTTATTAAGTCAGTTACTAAAAATATTGATAGATATGCTCTTGGTGTTGCTACAAGCAACCTTATAGAATTTACTGTTGCGAAATTCTGTGATTGGTATGTAGAGTTAAGCAAAGTCGACCTTTATGGTAAGGACGAAGAAAGAAAAAATACAACTCAAAATGTTTTAAATTTCGTTTTTGATAATCTTTTGAGATTGTTCCATCCATTCATTCCTTTTGTTACCGAATACATTTATAAAAATATGCCAAATGCACAAGATACAATTATGACAAGACCTTTCCCTACAAAAATAAAAGTAAAGGGATTATCAAACGACTTTGAAAGGGTTATCGAACTCATTAGGTCGATAAGAAATGCAAGGGCTGGATTTAACGTTCCAGACAATAAGCGCACAACGATTTATCTATGCTTAGAAAAAGAGGATAAATTAATCGAAGAAAATCTCGAAGAAATTTCAAAACTTGCATTCGGCAATGAGTGTAAAATCGTTGATAAAGAGCCCGATGAGAAGTGTGCGAAAATTATTTGCGCAAATGTAAAAGCATTTTTACCTATGGGGCAACTTGTTGATGCGGAAAAAGAGAAGTTAAGACTTACAAAAGAAATTGAAAGTTTAAAGTTTGAAATTCAAAGAAGCGAAAAAATGCTTTCAAATACAGGTTTTGTTGCGAAGGCTCCTGCTGAAATGGTAGAAAAAGAAAAAGCAAAACTGGAAGCAAATAGAGCAAGCCTTGTCCGCGTTGAAAATGAATTAAAATTAATGTAAAAAGTTTGAGGAAATATGAAAAGAAATTGGAAACCATTTGCATCATTAGACAAACGAGAGAAGATACTTAGATGTATCAATCTTGTTTTGATGCTTGGTTTCTTTTTTGCTAGTATGTCAATTATGTTTGTAAGCGTGGCAAGAGGGGATTATGGCAGAACCTTTATGACATCCATTGTTATGGAAGTGCTTTTCATTTTGCCGCTGTTAATTGAACTAATTTTTGGAAGACGCCTGTCGAACGTGGTAACGATATGTTATGTCAGTTACATCATTTTGGCTGGATTTGTTGGTTCTCTTTTAAGAGTCTATTATACATTTAACGGATATGATAAAATCATTCATGTGCTTTTCGGATATGTCTTTTCTATGCCTGCAATTTTTCTTATTTCCTTGTGCCAAGATTATAAAAAATTAAATCCTATCACAATAGCCCTATTTTGTTTTTTCTTTTCACTTTCGCTTGAACTATTGTGGGAAATTTTGGAATTTAGTATAGATAGACTTTTGGGACAAACTATGCAAGGCGTGCCAATAGAGGGGTATGGCGCTCCAATAGTTACCGACACCATAACTGACATGATTTGCAACACATCAGGCGCGCTTTTGTTTTTTATTCACTTTTTGATTGGAAGAAAAACAAAGTGCAATCTTGGGATAAATCAAATAGAAAAGGAATTGGTTTATGTCAAAAATGCCGAAAAGGTGCAGTTGCAAAGTGAGGAAATAAATGACACAAAATTAGATGACAATGAAGCCCGTAATGGCAAATCTTTTGAGCAGTTTGAGCAAGAGAGTTCTGGCGAGAACGTTAGCGAGTTAGAAGAAACGCATAATAATGACGATTAAAAAACAAAAAGGAATATTTCATAAATCATTTGCGCGTGCTTCAAATAAAAAGGGGGATTTTACTCTCTTTTTACATAAAAGAAAATCACCAGTTTTGACTGGTGATTTTTTATGCTTATAAAATTGAATTTCAAGCAAGATTTTGCTTTTGTTTATGATAATTTGTGAACTAGTATGTTATTATTTTATAACAATTACATACTAGTGCTTTAACAATTTAAACAAGCAAGTTTATTCGTGTCTCAAAGCGTCTACTGGGTCGAGTTTTGATGCCTTTGAAGATGGATAAAGTCCAGCAAGCACGCTTATGAAAACGCTTATTCCAAGAGCAATTAGGAAGTATTGCCAAAGCATAGCAATAGGGGCAAATCCTAACACGGCTTTCAGTACGATTTTTAAAATCAATCCAAAGATACCTGCAAGAGCACATCCAAAAAGTCCAGAAAATAATCCAATTAAAAGACTTTCGGTTGAGAAAATTTTTCTTATATCTTTTCGTCTTGCTCCAATGCTTTTAAGAACTCCTATTTCGCGAGTGCGTTCTGAAACGCTCATGTAAAGGACGACTAAAATCATGATTAAAGCCACAAACAAACTTATGCCAGAAATTATAGCAAGAGCGATTGAAAATGTTGACATCATTTCTTGGAACATTGCAACCATTTGTTCTTCGACTGAACCCGAAAGGTCATGGCGGTGAGTTTTAACATAATTGTTTAAAAAGTCGGTTGTTTTTTCACTATCTGTATGAATGAAAATAAGACTTGGAGAGATGCCAGTTTGCTCTTTTCCAGAAAGAGATTGTGCTTCTTTAATGCAACTGTTAAAATATCCATAATCAATGTACATAACAAGATAGTCATTAAAAAGTGAAACATCAACAACTCCTGAAACGGTTACTTTTTTGCTTATTATATAGTTGTCTTCACCAAGAGCGAAATTAATGTTTAAAGTAACTTCTTTCCCAATTACATCGTTGTATTCTTGCACGCCAAACATTTTTAGGCACGCGCCTGAAAGCAAGATTTCGCCAGTTCCAGGCAAATGTCCCTTGCTTGAAAGTAAGTTGTGCTCGCCATAATATGGAGGAGTAGTGTAAGTGTACATAATCGCATTTTTTGAGACATCCTCATCATTTCCGGTTTCTGGGTCGTAAATGATTTGTCCCGCGGTCATGCTCATCATGCTGAAACCATAAGAAAGGTTTGCGCTTTCACCATCTTTAACAATTTGAAAAGATTTTCCAGCCTCGGTAAGTTGATTATTTAAATCTAAAATAATTTCATCAATATCGTCCTCACTGAAAGTCTTTGGGACAAACATCTTAGTTGGGTCGGTACTACCTGAAAGTTCGTTTCCATCTCGGTCTTTCCCGCTCTTGGATAGGGTAACATAGGTTGGGTTAGAGTAGTCTTCTGCAAGGTCGCCTATATATCCAGTGAGTCCCGCGCCGAGAGAAAGCATCAATATCATTGCAATTAGCGAGATTGAGACGCCGACTGCCATCAATATGTTTTTTGCTTTGCTTGCAAGCATACTGTGAATAGAGTGTTTGAGCGCCGAGAAGAAAGATAGATGTCCTTCTTTTTTAGGCTTTAAATCATTCTTTGCAGATGAATCACTAGATATGATTTCGTTTGTAGTTGATTTTTGGTATTTAAGATTGATTTTGTCTTTTATGACCTTTCCATCTGCGATTTCAACCACACGGGAAGAAATCTTTGCCACTTTTTCGGAGTGGGTAACCATTATAACGAGTTTGCCTTCGTCCGCGATTTCTTTTAAGATATCCAGAATTTGTAAGGTTGTTGAACTATCAAGTGCGCCAGTAGGTTCGTCCGCCAATATAATATCGGGGTCGTTAATAAGCGCTCTTGCGATTGCAACCCTTTGTTTTTGCCCGCCAGAAAGTTGGTTAGGACGCTTTTTTGCATGGTCTTTTAATCCTAGTTTTTCAAGAAGAGCCATAGCTTTTTTGTTTTTTACTTCATCTTTTTCATTTGTTAAGGTTAGGGGAATGGTTACATTATCTAAAACCGATAGGTGAGGGATGAGGTTGAAAGATTGAAAAACAAAACCAATGTTTTTCTTTCTATAATCATCAAGTTGTTTTTCTTTAAAACCTTTGAGGTCTTTTCCATTAATGTAAATTTCGCCCTCATAATCACTATCTAGCCCGCCGATAATATTCATGAGAGTACTTTTCCCGCTTCCGCTTTCTCCAACGATAGAAACAAGTTCGCCTTTATCAAACGAAATGTTGATTTCGTCTAGTGCGCGGAACTTTTCTTTGTTTGCGAGTTTATAGTCTTTATAAACGTGTTTTAACTCTAAAACTTTCATTTGTCCTCCTTATTCTTCTTCTTTTGTTTCGAATTGGCTTTGATAAAGGTCAGTGTAAACTCCATTTCTTGCCAAAAGTTCTTTATGTTTTCCTACTTCGACAATATTTCCGTCTTTCATAACAATGATTTGGTCAGCATTTTTGATGGTAGAGAGTCTATGAGCAATGACGAAACTTGTTTTGTGCTTTGTAAGCCTATCCATAGCGGTTTGAATTAAAATTTCTGTTCTTGTATCAACCGAACTTGTTGCTTCATCTAAAATTAACATTGGTGCATTTTGAATCATTGCGCGCGCGATAGTCAAAAGTTGCTTTTGTCCGGCAGATATACTTGTGTCCTCGGTTAAAAACATATTGTATCCATTTGCTTGGGTGCGAATGAAGTGGTCTACATTGGCTAGTTTGCAAGCCTCTACGACTTCTTCGTCAGTTGCTTCTGGTCTGCCAAATTTGAGGTTATCCATTATAGTGCCCTCAAAAAGCCATGTCTCTTGCAAGACCATGCCAAATAGCGAGCGCACATAAGTTCGACTCATTTCGGTGGTTGGAACATCATCTATCAATATTTGCCCGCTGTTTACTTCATAAAATCTCATTAAAAGATTTACCATAGTGGTCTTGCCTGCACCGGTTTGCCCAACAATGGCTATCTTTTGCCCCGGCTTTGCTGTAAAGTTGAAGTCATGGATGATTTCTTTATCAGGGGCGTATCCAAAATTTACATTTTTAAATTCTACCTTGCCCTTGACATTTTCAAGGGTTATTGTTTTATCGCTCTCATCTGGTTCTTCTTTTTCAAACAAAAATTCAAAAACTCTATCAGCGGCGGCAAAAGTAGACTGCAAAGTGCTTGAAATAGAGCCAAGTGTTGAAATAGGTTGGTTGAATAATTTTGAGTAAATCATGAACACAGTGATTGTTGCAAGAAATGTTGCGTCATTATGTTTTATCGCGATGTAAGCGCCCACCAAACAAATGAGCACATAAACAATATTGCTTACCAAGTTGATAATAGGGTGCATAAGCCCAGAATAAAACTGCGCTTTTCTTGAAGAAACTTTTAGGTCAGTGTTTATTTTGTTAAACTCTTCTTGTGCCTTTGCTTCACCATTGAATGCCTTAACAACATTGTGCCCAGAGAAGTTTTCTTCGATATAACCATTGATTTTTCCAAGGTCGACTTGTTGTTTTACAAAGTATTTTTGATTGTATTTAACAATAATGAATGCCACAAGCAGTGCGAGTGGAATTTGCAAAAGAGATACTAGGGTGAGTTGCCAACTTATTATAAACATAATGATTGGAATGCCCAAAATTGTTACAGAGGCGGAAACGATGTTAGAAAGTGTTCTTTCAAGAGTTGTGCCAACAGTGTCGACATCGTTCGTCATACGGGAGAGAAGGTCTCCGTAACTATTTCTGTCAATATAACTTAAAGGAAGTTTGTTTATTTTGTTTGCAATTTCGCTTCTTAATTCCTTTGATACTATTACGGATATTTTTGACATACAAAAATTTTCGAGGTACGCAGTTACAGCACCTACGAGAAATAACGCCAAAACTATTAAGCCATATTTTGTTACTGTTGAAGTGTCAAAGTGCCCTTCAATAAGTGTTGCCATAAACTCGCGCAAGAAAAGATTTCCAAGAAGCGTCCCACAAACAACAGACACAACTGCTGATATAATACCGGTTACAAAAAGCCCTTTATGTTGTGAAATTTTCTTCCAAATTTCTTTAAACGAGCGCTTATTATTGGTCTTTTTAGAAGGGGAAGAGGTAGTTTGTTTTTTCTTACTCATTTTTCAATTCCTCCTCTGAAAGTTGTGATAATGCAATTTGTTTATAAACCTTGCATTTTTTAAGCAGTTCTTGGTGCGTTCCTATGCCGACAATTTTCCCTTCATCTAAAACGATGATTTTATCGGCATTCATAATCGTTCCAATGCGCTGTGCGACTATAAGTTTTGTGGTGTTTTTGTATTCTTTATTGATGCGTTTTCTTACCACTTTATCAGTTTTGTAGTCAAGGGCAGAAAAACTGTCATCAAAAATAAGAATGTCAGGGCGCTTGATTATTGCGCGCGCGATTGAAAGACGCTGTCTCTGTCCGCCAGAAACATTTTTACCGCCTTGGGAAATTTGATGTTTAAGTCCTTCTGGGAAATTGTATACAAATTTTGAGCCAGAAATTTCGATAGCCTTTTCAATCTCATCTTGTGAGGCGTCTTCCTTCCCGTAACGAACATTATCTTCGACAGTGCCACTAAACAGAAGCCCTTTTTGTGGAACATAACCAATTATGTCATGGAGCGCCTTTTGAGAAAATTCTTTTACTTCAAGACCATTTACAAAGATTTTTCCTTCGGTGCAGTCATAAAATCTTGGAACAAGGTTGATAAGTGTGCTTTTCCCGCTTCCTGTTGAGCCTATAAACGCAACCGTTTCACCCGGCTTGGCTTCAAAGGAAATATGTTCCAAAACATCAGCATTTGAATTTGGATAGCGGAAAGAAACATCTTCAAAACGAATACTGCCTCTTGCGCCTGCGCTTGAACTTTCGGAAACGGAACCATCGGCTAGAGCAAGTGGAGTTTTCAAAATTTCGCGAATTCGTCTTCCTGAAACGCTACCACGAGGTATCATTGTAAAAATAATTGATAGGGAAGTAAAGCCCATGATAATGTAAATGGAAAGTTGTGTGAAAGTGTTCATAACGGTAATTGAACTTGGATTTTCACCCATTAACAGACCAATTCCCCAAACAATGGCGAGTGATGTGCCTTGCATGATAAGCGAAAGTGCTGGGTCAACCGCGCTCATTACAATGCTTGTAAAAAGGTCGAGTTTAGAATATTCTTTGTTGGTTTTTTCAAACTTTTCAAGTTGTTTGCCTTCACTTCCGTTTGCTCTAACAACTTTGACGCCAGTCAAACTTTCACGCGTTACAAGGTTGAGTTTATCTGTTGCTTTTTGTATCTTTTTAAACTTTGGTATAACTGTGCAAATAATAACCAAAACCACAATCAATATTGCAAGTACGGAAAACACATTGATTAACGCAAGTTTCCCAACGCCATATTGTGATGAAATTTTGACAATGTTTATAATGGCGTAAACTGCGGTGAGTGGAGCGGTTAAGCCCATGGTTAAAAGCATGGTTAAGACTTGTTGTACTTGTGTTATGTCGTTGGTGCACCTAGTGATAAGCGAAGGTATTGAAAAATGATTGATTTCTTGAAAAGAAAAAGCATTGACCTTTTCAAAGATTTTGCCTCTTACTCTTGCAAGGAGGGAGGTTATAACATAAGTGATGATAAAGTTTACGCAAATGGAGCAAATAATTGTCCCAACTGCAAATGCAAGCATTTTAAGGCAGGCTAAAAGCATATCTTTCCATACGATTGTAGAAATAGAAATAAGCATATTGCTGATTTCAAGCGTGCAGTTTGGAATTGCAACGTTGCAGTATACTTGACCGCATACGAACAGCAGAGAGAGAAACAATAAGAGCCACTCTTTTGCTTTGGTGTATTTGAATAGTTTAAACATTGTTTTTCTCCTTTTCTTTAAAGTCAAGTATGTTGTTTGCAAACTTTTCGATAGTCTTTGCAGTCAACGAAATATCTTCGCTTTTCACATCCTTATAGATTATTTCCATTACTGAGGCAATAATGCTATCAAATGATTTTGCTATTTTTTGCCCCTCATCTTTTAAGTGTACTTTTTGATTTTTGCCATGATGACAATCAATAAACTCAATAAAACCTTTCTGGTCGAGTTTTGAGGTTATTCTATGAATGTGAGCCTTGTCGCAGTCCATGTTTCTTGCGATTTCAATTTGGTGCATATCTCCATTTTTGTATAGAATGCCAAGCAAAAAAAGTTCAGCGCTTGTCAAATTAAACTTTTGGCACTGATTGTTTACTAAACTATAAAAACTCTTCTTAAAGAGTAAAAGTGATGAAATTAGACTATTATTCATATAATACAAGTAGATTATATGCAAGTTAAGTTGATAAGTCAACCAAAGAGAGCGCGATTTTTAAAATATTTTTTGTAAATCTTTGAATTTTGATTGCATACCAATCTTTTATATGTTATTATTACTATGAAATAGTGCCCTATATTGGGTGGCGGGGAGGAAACAATGTGTCTTTTTAAGAAAAAAGAAAAAATCGTAGATCCTATTATTCACGAGGAAGAGTCAAATTTTACTCTTTCTTCTGGCGTGCATATTTTAAGTAAATGTAAAAATGTTTCTTTGAGCGGAAGTGCCATAGTGCTTGAAAGTTTTGATTGCTCATTTAAAGAAATTTCTGGAAAAAGCAAAATTCAAATGGTTGAAAATGGAGAAATTGAGACTCTTAGTGGTAAGGCTAAAATCGGTCTTTTTAAAAGTGGAAAAATCACAACCGTTGGTGGGAAAGCCTCAATTACAACTATTGATACTTGTGTAATTGATTATGTTCAAGATAAAGCGACAATCGGCACAATGAATGGCGGGTTTATTCGCTTTGTCGATGGTAAAAGTGAACTTGCAACCATGACAAATGGTGAAATCATGTTTGTTAGAGACAAAGCAAGAATTGTTACAATGATAACCGGAGCGATAACTGGCATTATAAACAACGCGCACCTTGTAAGTATGCTTGACGGAAGCGTAACTTATCTTTTAAATGATGGCAAAATTGGCACTATCAACAATGGTCATGTTGGACTTTTTGCCGATACAAGTGAAGTTTCTACTTTTAATAATGGCAGAATTGACGAAATGCTTGGAAAGAGTATGATTTCAGCAAACTTAAATGGTCAAATTGGATACCAAGATAAGCAAACAATAATTCTTTATTCTCCACAAGAAAGTGCAAGAAGAATGGAAGAGTATAAGGCTGAAAAACTTGCTAACGCCAAAGTTGAGGAAAAGACTGAGGAAGAGGAGCAAGAAGGGCAAGAGGAAACGCCAGTTGACACTGTTCAAGAGCCTACTGAGGAAGAAAAGCAAGAGAAAGAAAAAGAAGAAGAGCCAGCAAAAGGAAAAATTAGAAGAAAGAGAACTAAGCAAATGAAAATTGATGATTTGCCTGTTGGCGAATAAGATTTTATTTGAAAAGTTTGAAATTACGCTAAGTGCAACATAAACTCTCATCTTGCCTCATCTAAAAATATGGATGAGGTCGGTGAGGTTTTTGTTTGTAAAACATGGTTTGAAAAAGTCGCTATTTAAATACTTTTAGAGACAATATTTTAGCAATAAAGCATTAAAATAATTTCGGCGCAAAGGCTGAAACAAAAATTTTAAAAAAACATTAAAAGAGGTAAAATGAAGATATTTTGGGAGGCACTTAAAGATGCATCTATTGACACGATTATGGTCTTGCCAGTCCTTTATCTTGCCTATCTTTTAGTTAGTTATTTCTCTCATAACGACAACGAAAAATATTCAAAAATTCTACACAAAACAAACAAGGCAGGTCCAGTTGTGGGTGCTTTGCTTGGAAGTGTTCCCCAGTGTGGTTTCTCTTCGGTTATGAGTAGTTTGTTTTCAAAGAGAATTGTTACTGTCGGGACGCTTCTTGCGGTTTTCATCGCTACAAGCGATGAGGCTCTGCCTCTTATGATTTCTAAACCAGAATTTATCCCTAAACTTCTACTTTTAATGGCTATAAAACTCGTTTATGCAATTTTGATTGGTTATTTGGTAGACTGGACAATTAGAATTATAACTAGAAAAAAGCCAGCATTAAATGAGTATCACGATGCAAACGAAAACTTGTCTGCTTGTGAAAAAACTGAAGAGGAAATCGCCAGTGAAATTCATGAGCATGAAGGACATGATGAGCATAAACACCACCATGAACACAATCATGAATGTCATCACGCCCATGAAGACAAGTGTGGGCATACACATTCACATTCGCACTGTTGTGCAACCAACATTTTTTTAGACGCACTCAAACACACTGTTATAATAATTGCCTATGTTTTTGTCGCAACGCTTGCTATCAATTTAATTGAAGGGTATGTTGGACTTGACGGGTTAACACGATTCTTTGCTCAAAACAAATATTTGCAAGTTTTACTTGCGAGCGTAATCGGACTTATTCCAAATTGTGTGGCTTCGGTATTTTTAACAGAATTATATATGTCAAATATCCTTATGTTCCCAGCGCTTGTTGCTGGACTTACTGCCAGCGCAGGCGTAGGTTTTATTGTGCTTTGGACAGCAAATCGCAAAAATGTTAAAGTAAACCTTGCTATTTCATTCGCACAGTTTGGTTTCGCGCTTTTGATAGGGTTTGTTTTAAGTTTTTTGCCATTTTGGTAAAATTAGTTGACAAGAAAAAGGCGCTTATATTAAAATTGGGGTATAAAAAAGGGAAATTTGTCGAATAAATTTTATGAGGTGAATTAATGGCTTATTTATTTGATGGGGCAAAATCCAAAGAAACCCTAGTGCGCTCACTAGGCATTTTTGAGCTCCGTGGTCTTGCGAGAGAACTTGGAGTTAAAAGCCCTACAACCAAAAAGAGGGAAGAATTAGTTGATTTAATACTTGACATTGTTTCAAGCGGTGAGGAGCCTTCTGCTCTCGGCAAGCGCAAGGGTAGACCATTCAAAAAACTTTCTTCTATTGACCAAATTGCTACAACTGTAACATCTTCTTGGGTTGACGACAAGGTAAAACCTACTTTTGAAGGGGTAATGTGTTTTGCACAAACTTTGCCAAACTTTGACAAGATAATGGAGGGTAGTAAAAAATTAAGTGGGTACGCTCGTGAGATTGATGGCATGGTGTCTTTCTTTGACTATGCAAATCAATCAAGAATTTTTATAAGAAACGACATTCAATTCTCATCTAAGGTTACAAATGGTGATTTTATTGAGGTTGAAGCGTCTCCATTACGCGAAAAGGGACAATATGTTGCTGATAAAATTTTGACTATCAATGACATAGATGCCGAAAGTTATGAGCCTTGCACTGTAAATAACGGAGAGGTTATAATTGGCAAAGAAAAGATGCCTTTTGGCGGGCATGAAGTTACGCTTGGTCGAAGAAACGCTATCAGTTTGAAAGAGGACCTTTTTGAAACTGATTTTCTTGACGATTTATCTGGGGCGTGCAAACAAAGAGATGTGAAACTCATTGTTTTGGCTTTAAATACATCGTATGAAAATATGATAATGTTTAAAAATGCTGGTGGTTATAAAAGATTTGTTTCTGTAAGCGGTAGCGATGCAAGATACAACCTTGACCTTGTAATTGATACTATAAATTATGCTTATAATTGCATTGAACGAGGAGAAAATGTCCTCGTTTACGCAAACGATATTATGCACAACTTAAAATCGGTTGAAGATTGCTTTGAACGAGATGTTCGTGAAAATGTCGACATCATTTTGCAAAAACTTTTAGGCATTGCAAAGGCATTTGAAAATGGGAATGCTTCTACATGCTTGTTTGGATATAGTGAGTTAGACACTAGAAACGAATACTTTATTGATAAAGTGCTTAAAATTTGCAAGATTTGTGAATAAGAGAAAAATCTTGTCGCATAATAAATTAAGAAAAGCATTTGCTTTTCTTAACAACAAACCGCAAGAGTGAGTTAAATCTCTAAAAGGCGGTTTGTTTTTTTTGTTTGCTAAATTTCGTTTGACAAAGACTTTTGTTTAGGCTTATAATAAAAATGTATGTTTGGATTTTATGATACCTATTTTCTATTTTTTAGTTTGAAAATATCGTACTATGGCTTTTTGATTGCGCTTGGTATGCTACTGGGAATAATTGTGGCGTGTTATAATGCAAAGAAAAGAGGGCTAAAAAGCGACGATATTCTTTTGCTTGCGTGCTATATAATTCCGCTTTCAATCCTTGGGGCAAGAGCGTATTATGTGATTTTCTTTGGTGGAATTTCATCTTTTTGGCAATTTTTTAAAATTTGGGAAGGGGGAATGGCAATATATGGTGGTATAATCGGCGGAGCTATCGCGGTTACATTGTTTTGCCTTATCCATAAAAAGAATTTTTTTGATGTCGCCGACGTTGCTGTTCCAAGTTTGGCGCTCGGTCAATGCTTGGGTAGAATAGGTTGTATATTTGCGGGCTGTTGTTATGGGGTGGAAGTTGAAAATTCTGCACTTCACTTTTTCCCAATAAGTATGTTTACTAATGGCGCTTGGCACTACGCTACACAATTTTACGAAAGTTTCTCGTGCCTTATTATCTTTATCGTTTTCATGGTTTTAATAAATAAAAAGGTTACAACTCGGGGAGTTATGTTGAGTTTGTATCTTATTTGCTATGGCGCTACAAGGCTTTGGATAGAGGCGTTACGAGGCGACAGCCTATATCTAGGTAGCGTCAAGGTCAGCCAGTTGTTAAGTTTAGTAATTCTTGTTGGCGGGATTGTAATGCTTACCTTGTTATTGGTAAATAAGCATAAAAAATCAAAAGAGAATATCTCCTGACATAAAATTTAACCTTTTGTGCAAAATATTTGTATGAGAGGGCGAATTTTTCAAGTAAAAAAGACAACGCTTCTTGCATTGTCTTTTTGTTTATGCTTTGTGGTTTTTGTCAGCGTCAGCCTGTTTTTAGCGCTAGACCGTAAACGCTACAATGATTGGTTCTTTGTGTTTTGCACACTAGTTGGTTTGCATTTTTGTTTGCGCGCCTATTTGATGCGGGTGGATAGCACTTGTTATTTGGGCGTAACTATGCTTCTTATAGGTTTGTTTTATTTTTATAGTAAACAAATGGGCGTATACAACCTGTATCCAGCATTTATACTATTGTCGTTTGCCTTTGGTAGTTTTTTCACTTATTGCTCGTTTAAACAGCCATTTCAATTTACGCTTTTCCTTTCGCTATTTTTCGCAACTTTTGCCCTTGCTTTTTATCTTATTAACGCAATATCGCTATATATTTTCCTTGCATTTATCTTCCTATGTGTGCTATTATTAGTGTGCAGGTATTTTGTAATCTAGCAATTGGGAAAGGCGTAATTGTTGTTTGCACATATCCAGATTTGCTACGAATACGCACTAAGTGTTATCAAAATGCTATTTTCTGTAAATCATTTAATTGTGTCAATTTTAATGGCGAAATTGGATAACACAAAGTTTTGCATAAGGAGTGAATTTAAATGTCAGACTTAAATCAAATGTATACTCGCGAAGAGGTTGATGCGGTTATTAAATCATTAAATGCACAGCATGAAAAAACACTAATGGAAGAAAGACTGAAATTGCTTGAAGCAGAAAAGAAAATTATGGCTTTTAAGCAAAAGTGGGAAGAGGTCGAAATAAGAGAAAAGAATATTGCGTCTGCTCTTGAAAGTTTCAAGAAACAACAAAATGAGGGGACTAGAAATATCGAACTGTTGAGAGGTGAACAGTTAAGAATGATATATCTTAATCTGCAATCATTTTTGCAAGATATGAACAAACGCTATCCGGGCATACTTCTTTCAGCATCATACAAAAAGATTGTTGGTGATATTGAAGCGGTGCTTGCCAAAAATGATGCCAAGCGTGATGAGATAATTGAAATTGGGACAGAAAATGACCCTATGAGATTATTGCTTTTAAAAATGCAAGATAAAAGGACTTTGGCATCACCAAAAGAGGTTAAGGTTGAAAGGGCAGTTGAGCGTCCAAGTCAAATCAAACCCGTTTGCGAAATGGAACTTAATGAAGGCGATAAATACGACAGCCTCGTTGATAAATTTCTAAGCACACGCCCTGAGGAGCCAAGGGTAAACACTATTCAATCGTCTGGGTTTGACTTGAAAGAGGCTGTAAGTCCAACACAAGATTTGAGCGAAATTATGAAAGCATTTGATTTCTATAATCCGGATGATGAAGATTAATTGACTATTCTGTAAATGTTATATTATAATAACATACTAGCCCGATTTATATTGTAAATGATTTATAGTGCAAGTGTATTTTATAATTTGCATTTATCATAATTTGATTTTTAACACATAAACCGCTTGGCAATAATGTTGTTTAATTTTAAAAAAGCATATCTATATAGAGATTAGATATGCTTTTTTAGTTATACAGAACTTAACTAACGAAATAGATGTTTTTGAGCGTTGAAGAAACTTTGCAATTTGGTGCAACGCTAGGTGCGCAACAGTTTCGAAATTGAAATGGGGTTTAACGTAGTCAATGATTTTTTAATTAAAAATAGTTGCTCCACCCGAAACTTCTAAAACTTGACCTGTTATGAATGAGGATTCATTACTGGAAAGAAAGTATACTGCATTTGCAACATCGTTAGTTCTCCCCAGTCTTTGAAGCGGGGTAGAAGCAATTATGCTATTTTTTTCTTCCTCAGTATAATTGGCTGTCATATCTGTTTGAATATAGCCAGGAGCAACAGCGTTTACTCTTATGTTTGAACTTCCGAGTTCTAATGCTAGCGCCTTTGTGAGACCTATAATTCCTGCTTTGCACGCAGAGTAAACTGTTTCGCAACTTCCTCCATAAACTCCATATATTGAGGAAATATTTACTATCGAACCATGCCTTTGCTTCAAAAAGTATTTGCTAGCCTCGCGGTTTACTAGAATTGCACCGCGCAAGTTTACTTCAAGAAGTTGGTTTATTTCTTCATCTGTATTATCGCAAAGCATTTTTTCTCCGCAAGATATACCGCTGTTGTAAATTACAGCATCTATGCAAGGGTGAGTTTTAAATACTTTTTCAAATACAGTGGAAATATTTGAAGGGGAGTTTACATCTAATTTATAACTTTCAACTATTGTTTCAGGGCAATTCTTTTTGATATTATCAAAATCTTTTGGTGAACTAGAATTGTAAGTGCCAAATATATCATATCCCATCAATGAAAATTTCCTTGCGATGGTGAGGCCTATGCCTTTGCTTGCACCAATGATTAAAACTCCTTTTCTTATCATAATAACTCCTTAATTTACAGTTTTTTCTGTGCTGGTTTTAAAAGTTTGATTAAAATCTTGTAATTTATGATAACATAGAGGGTTGCAAAAATCAAATAAAATGATTGGGAATATTAAACTTTAATAATTGACACCGCATTTGGTCATGACTTGTTACAATTCTTTATAAGTGCTAAGTCCTCAGTTTTTTAATTAAAATGGTGTCAGTTAAATGTGAGTTTTCTTCAATATAAGAGAAAATCGATGCATTATGAATGAAGTTAAACCCTCTTGAAATTTTATATCCATAATGCTTGGTGCTATGATTGATTAAATATTATTACAAAAACAAAAAATCGCCATATCCTTTAAATAAAAGTCATATAGCGAAATTTGGTGGTGGGCAGGGATGGATTCGAACCATCGAAGTCGTAGACGACGGATTTACAGTCCGTTGCATTTGGCCGCTCTGCAACCTACCCATAAATATTAAGCACCTATAAAAGGTGCTTTGTGGAGCTGGTGAACGGAATCGAACCATCAACCTGCTGATTACAAGTCAGCTGCTCTGCCATTGAGCCACACCAGCATATTAAATTAAGGGGGAGTGTTGAATTGGGGCGTTAGCCCAAATTCAACAATGAAATTTTGTGATAAAGCAATAAGTAGAACTTTTGCTATCACATTGATGTCATAGGTGGAATTAAAATTTTAACTAGAAATTTTGTTTCCACTTATGCCACCAGAATGGTGCCACTTGCGGAATGAACCCTCTCTTTCAGGAGATTTAAGTGTTTCGCTTCCGCTTATGCCACTTTTGGTGCCCTAAGGTGGAATCGAACCCTCTCTTTTAGGAGATTTAAGTGCTTCGTTTCCACTTATGCCACCAGAATGGTGCCCTAAGGTGGAATCGAACCACCGACACAGGGATTTTCAGTCCCTTGCTCTGCCGACTGAGCTATCAGGGCATTGATTTTTTCAAATCAATCTGTTTACCCATAAGGGTATGGCGACTCGAATGGGGCTCGAACCCACGACCTCCAGCGTGACAGGCTGGCGTTCTAACCAACTGAACTACCGAGCCACATATTTGTGGCGAATGTTTGTCCATATCTATTGTCAAGTAAATATGGTGGGCCCTCAGGGACTCGAACCCCGGACCGACCGGTTATGAGCCGGTTGCTCTAACCAACTGCGCTAAAGGCCCAAAACATTCTACAAACTTGTATATGGTCGGGGTGGAGAGGCTCGAACTCCCGACCCCATGGTCCCAAACCACGTGCGCTACCAACTGCGCTACACCCCGTTACGCAAGTTTGCAAGGATAGTTTAATATAAATCGAAAATTATGTCAAGAAAAAATGCAAAAAAAATTAAAAAAATTTAGAAAATTTTAGTTTATACTTAAAAATTCATAAGATATTGCTTAATATTGCACAACAAACGCAAAATTTGCCCATTTCTTACAATTATTTTTGCCTATAAATGATAAATTTTGCCAAAAAATAGCCATATTTGCCATTTTTGTGTTATCATTTATATATGAATAATATGTGGAATCCATGGCATGGGTGTCATAAGATAAGCGAAGGCTGTAAAAATTGTTATATGTTTGCTTTTGATGAAGAAAGAGGGGTTGACTCAAACAAAGTTTTCAAAACAAACAGTTTTTCTTTGCCTATTTCAAAAACAAGAAGCGGTGAGTACAAGATTAAGAGTGGAGAAGTGGTCAGTGTTTCATTAACTGCCGATTTTTTCATTGAAGAAGCTGATGAATGGCGTGAGGATGCTTGGGCTATTATAAGGGCGCGTAAAGATTTGAAATTTGCGATTTTTACCAAAAGAGTTGAAAGAATAAAGGATTGTTTGCCCGCTGATTGGGGTGAAGGTTACGAAAATGTTTCTATTAACCTAACAGCCGAAAATCAAAGGCGTATTGATGAAAGATTGCCACAATTCATTGACCTGCCTTGCAAAAAGAGAATTGTGCTTGTGTCGCCAATGATTGAAAAGGTTAATATGCTGAAATACTTGAAAAGTGGCGGGATTGATTTGGTTTGCTGTGCGGGAGAGAATTATAAAAACGCTAGGCCAATACATTTTGAATGGGTGCAAAACCTATGTGAACAATGCAAAGAGGCAAATGTAAGTTTTGAATTTTTTGACACGGGTGAAAACTTCTATAAAGACAATAAGCACTATTACATACCTCACAAAAAGGGTAAAGAACAAGCTTTGAAAGCGGGTTTAAACTTTTTGGCGAAGATATAATGAAAAGTTATTTAAATTAAATAAATGGTTGTTAGACAAATATAGTCAATAAAATTTATATATCTAACTTTGTTAAACTCGTGAATAGAAAATAATAGTTTTTCACCACTAATGCAAGGGAAAGCACTGCTAACTTAAAGTTCCTTCGGGCGCTTTTAATAAGCGGTGCTTTTTTGTGTGCCATAAAAAGCCTTTTTTCGACAGAGACTGCCATAAAAGGCAACTGAAAAAGTGTTATTCTCTTTTTAGAAGGAGAGGGGCAATGGATATTAAAAGCAAGGTTTATAACAATACACTATATGTGGTGCTGAAAGGTGAGCTTGATGAATACTCTGCGCCACATACGAAACTATGCCTTGAAAGGGCTTTTTCGGGGCATGATTTTGCGCAAATTATTATTGATTTGTCTGGGCTCGAATTTATGGATAGCACGGGAATAGGTGTGCTTATTGGGCGGTATAAACAAATGAAATGCAAAAATATCCCAATTTTTATCTGTAATCCCTCAAAACAAGCGGAAAGAATTTTTAAAATGACAGGGCTATATGAAATAATGCCTAAAATTGTTTAAAGGAGTGAATATGAAGTCATTAAATTATATGGAAGTATCTTTTAAAGCGCAATCTGTTAATGAGGGGTTTGCAAGGCTGGTTGTCGCGGGTTTTTGTTTGCCTTTAAAGCCAAATCTTGATGAACTTGGAGATATTAAAACCGCGGTTTCAGAGGCTGTAACCAACTGTGTTGTGCATGCTTATCCAAATGGTAATGGGCTGGTGTGGCTGTCGTGTGAGTATTTTGATGACGGGCTTGTCAAAATAGTTGTGAAAGATGAGGGGATTGGAATTAAAGATATCGCCAAAGCGCGAGAGCCTTTCTTTACAACAAAACCGGGAGAAGAAAGAAGCGGAATGGGTTTTGCAGTTATGGAAAGTTTTATGGATAATGTTGAGGTGGCTCAAAATGACCATAGAGGGCTTTGTGTAACTCTGTATAAGCGTCTTGAAGGCGTGTCTGCGGGGGCAATGCATGCTTGAAAACGACCAAATTTTAGAATTGGTGGGCAGAGCGAAAGAGGGTGATAAAGAGGCAAAAGGAAAATTGCTGGAAGAAAATTCGCATTTGATTAAAAGTGTAATCAAAAGGTTTAAAGATAAAGGCGTGGAGTATGACGACCTTTATCAAATTGGCTGTATGGGTTTTTTGAAAGCGATTAAAAATTTTGATTCTAGCTTTAATGTTAAGTTTTCAACTTATGTTGTGCCCATGGTGATTGGAGAAGTTAAAAGGTTTATGCGCGATGATGGCTCTATAAAAGTGTCAAGGGCGCTGAAAACTCTTAACTTGCAAATAAATAAATATGTTGCATCTGCGGGTGGCAGGGAGGTAACTGTTGAGGAACTTGCCAAACACTTTGGTGTTGATGAGCAAGAGATTGTGCTTGCGATGGAGTCTTCACATCGTCCCGTTTCACTATCTACACCTCTTGATGACGAAGATGGTTCGGGGAGTATTGCTGATAGGATGGAAAATGAAGAAGATGCTGGGGATAAAATGCTTAACAATATCGCTTTAAAGGAACTTGTTAGCGGGCTTGAAGAACGAGATAAAAAGATTATTATGCTTCGTTACTTTTTTGATAAAACACAAAGCGAGATTGCGCAAAAACTCAATATTTCGCAAGTGCAGGTTTCTAGGCTTGAAAATAAAATATTGGAAAATTTGAAAAACAAGTTTAATGCTTGACTTTATTCTAACACAATAAATAGTAGGTAGTATGATAGACTACCTACTATTTGTGTATTTCATGTGTTTAAGATATGGAAAATGAGGTTGAATGATTAAATCACATGTCTTTTTTCTTCGTTGTCATTTTCATTGTTTTTATAGGTCATTGACAAATTTGATTTGGCAGTTTTGGCTATTGAAGAATGAGCTATAATGTTATTATCATTATTGTCTTGTTTAGAAGAGTTTTTATCGTTATCTTTATTTTGATTTTTAATTACTTCGCTTTGTAGCTTTGTCTGATTTAAGGGAGCTTCATTTTCGTTTGAGATGTGTTTTTGTTTTGTATTTTCTACTAAATTATTTTTGTCTGTTTTTATGTCCTTAATCTTTTTATCGGGAAATGTTGCATTTTCAAATGGCGCGTCCTCACCTTGGTCAAATCTAACCTCTTTTAAGTGTGGTCTGCGAGGGTATAATGTTATTTCTCTATCTAACTTAAAATCTTTTTCATTCAGAGTGCTGTTTTGCTCGGTTTGAGATTTCTTATTTGAAGTGGTTTGACTGGCAGGGGTTTGTACGTTGGTGCTGGTTTGTTTTTGCTTATCGGTGCCATTTCCGGAGTTTTCAATTTCCGTTGTAGCAACTTCTGTCCCTTTTGTTTCAGTTTGCGCTGACGGAGCAACTTCTCCATTTACAACAGTACTATTTATGCCATAGCCATTTATGCCTTGCCCATTTACATTTGGAGGGAATCTATAAGTATCTATATTTCTCATGTAAGGGTAAAATGTGTCTGTGTTTCGCCCCGGATTTATACGGTTAAATCTGTAATTGTAGCCATATCCGTAACCATTATAAGCATTGTAACCGTTGTATCCATAACCGCCATTGTATCCATAGGGAGTGTTATAAGGCATCGTTCCGTATGGGAAGTTGTTGTTTGGGGATGTTACGACTGGATTGTTTACATCGTTGTTTGGAAGAGTGGTTACGTTTTGTGGTAAATTGCTGTTTTGCATGGTGTCAATATTAGAAGTTTTGTTGTTTTGATTTTTTGTGGTATCATCATTTTGTTGTGTGCTAGTTTTGTTGTCGGTTCTATTGGAGTTGTTTGAATTATTGTTATTATTTGCAACTTCTTTTTGTTCTTTTTCGCCGGTTCTAGGTTGTGGTCTTCTGTAATTATTAAAAGTGTCTATGTTTGGTTGGAGAAAGCGAGAGTTTGAAGTGGACTTTTGAGTGCTACTTCCACTGCAATCATTGTTTTTGCAATTTTCATTTGTCTCGCTGTCGGTGCTGTTTTTTGCTCCTTCTTTTGTAGAAGTAGACTCGTTGCTTGATGTTGAGTTTTTGTCAGAACTTTCAGTTTGGGAGCCTGTGGAACTTGCAAGTAATTTTTCTATTTGTGAGAGTGAACAATATATGTTATCAAGATATACATAGCGTTCGTTCATAAGGTTAGAAAGTGCGACATAAGAACTCTTTGTTAGTTCCTCATTATAAGAGTTGGGCGTGGTGCTCTTTGTGATTTTGGCGACATTGTTTTTGACTTCGGGTTTTGTGTTGTTTAGATAGTTCAAATATTTGCTTAAATTGCTTGATAAACTATTTAGTGCAACCGCTTTTCTCTTGCCTAATTTGTATTTTGCGTTAGAATTTTTGAGTTTGGCGTTTAGAGAAAGCACCTCTTGCCTTATTTCTTCTTCGTTTGTCATGTTTGCGTATGCTTCGGCTTTGTACATACTGACTAAGTTGCCTTTTTCTAGATTGATTGTATATGGGCTAACCGCATTTACTTCGGTTGAACTCGTTGAACTGACCACGCTTTCAACTCGGTCAAGTTGGTTGTTTAAAGTTGTCAAAACGTTGGCATCACTGGTTGTGGAGCAGCCAGCAAGTGGTAAACATAGAAGCAAACAGCCCATGGATAAAAATAATTTTTTCATATAACCTCCATATATCTTTATAGTCTGTAATTTTGGCAAATTTATTCTCTCGCGTGCTCATAAAATTGCAAAATGTTAAAGACTGGTGTGTTTGCGTAAGGCTTGAAACGAAAAAGTGCTCAAACGCGCCCGCAAAATGAAATTTTTTAAAAGATAATCTTTTTGCTGTTTAAAATTGTTTCTCGCTGTCAATATATAATCGATAAAGGAGATTTATGGACGAGAAGAAAAGAAATGAAGCGTATAACCGATATGTTAAGGCTAAGATTCCTAAAACAAAAGCGTGGCCAAGTTTGTTTAATTCCTTCTGGGTAGGAGGTGTTATTTGCTGTTTAGGCCAAGGTATAAATGACCTTATTTTGTTATGGTTTCCAAATATGGCAGAACAATCTGCGTGGGCGTACACACTGATTGTTTTAATTTTCCTTGCTTCGCTTTTGACTGGGCTTGGAGTGTATGATAAAATCGGCAAATTTGCGGGTGGTGGTTCTATCGTTCCAATAACTGGTTTTTCAAACTCGGTAACTTCGCCAGCGCTGGAATTTAAGCATGAGGGGATTATTTATGGTATTTGTGTGAAAATGTTTACCATTGCGGGGCCTGTTATTGTGTCAGGAATTGTGTCTAGTGTACTGGTGGGAATTATTTATCTATTTATTTAAGAGGTGAAAAGAGTGAAAGCAAATCAAACGGTAAAGTTTAAAAATACTCCTGCAATAATAGGAAGTTACTCTATTGTAGGCCCTAAGGAAGGCAAGGGGAACTTTGGAAAATATTTCAACCAAGTGATAGAAAATGACAGTTTCGGTGAAAAAAGTTATGAGAGGGCTGAAAAGAAAATGCTAGAATGCGCTATAAATGGTGCTATTGAAGACGCTAAAATAAAGCCTAATGATGTGAACTTGCTTCTTTCGGGGGACCTTCTTAATCAAATTATTTCCTCTTCTTATGCGGCTCGAAACTTTAATTTTGCCTTTTTAGGGTTGTTTGGGGCGTGTTCAACAATGGCTGAAAGTATGGCGATTGGAGCGTCTCTTGTTGATGGCGGACTTTTTGAAACGGTTTGTTGTTCCACGGGCTCTCATTTTTCAACTGCTGAAAGACAATTTAGATTTCCTTTGGAACTAGGGAATCAGCGTCCACCAACATCCCAATGGACGGTTACTGGGGCTGGTGCGTGTATAATTACCGCTCACGGGCAAGGACCTAAAATAACTATGGCAACATTTGGAAAAGTTATTGATTTTGGGGTGAATGATGTTAATGACATGGGAGCGGTTATGGCGCCAGCTGCCATGAATACTATGCTTGCTCATTTTCGTGATACAAATTCAACGCCAGATGACTATGACCTTATAGTAACTGGGGATTTGGGCAAATTAGGGAGTGAAATTCTTGTTGACCTTATGGAAGATGAGGGAATTAAACTCGGACTTAATTATAACGATTGCGGGCAGATGTATTTTACCAGAAATCAAAATACACTTTCGGGTGGAAGCGGATGTGGTTGCAGTGCGACAGTGTTCAATTCGTTTATTATGAAGAAGCTTCGAGAAGGTGGATATAGACGCGTTTTGTTTATGCCGACAGGGGCGCTAATGAGTCCTACTGCGTCTCAACAAGGGGAAACTATCCCTGCTATTTGCCACGCGATAGTTGTTGAAAGCGAAGCAAATCACAACAAGGGCAAAAACTTTGATATGGGGTCAAAAACGGGTGTTTCTCGCGCGAAAAATACTGAAAACAATGCGAAAGAAAGTGTAGGCGAAAAGCATGAAAGAGAAGACGGGAAAAGCCAAATTAAGTCTCGGGTGAAAACTAACAAAAAATAGTCCTTAAAAAATAAAGGCAAGTGGAGGGAAATATGTATTATTTATGGGTGTTTTTGATAGGAGGATTGGTGTGTACGATTGGTCAAATGCTGATTATTTATACCAATATAACCTCTGCGCGCATACTTGTAACATTCGTTCTTATTGGAGTTGTTTTACAGGCATTCAATATTTTTGACCCGATTAGTTCCTTTGCTAGGGCGGGAATAAATGTTCCTATTATAGGGTTCGGCGCTTCGCTTGCAAAAGGTGCAATGGCGGGTGCTCAAACGCGAGGGCTTTTAGGAGCTTTCACGGGAGGGTTGGAAGCGACAGCGGGCGGAATTGCAGCGGCAGTTTTGTTTGCTTTTATTGTTGCGCTTATTTTTAAATCTAAGACCAAAAGTTGATATATTGTAGTTTGTATGCGCATACAACTATCAATATATTGTAACTTGTCAAATTTTTCAACATTTTAAATTTGTGTGCATATATTACAACATGAATGACTCAACTAAAAAGAAAAGAAAAAGAAGACGAAGGATAGCATGGATTACTGTCCTTTCTTTTTTGTTTGTTGTAGGTGTTTATTATTTTCAAGTTGTGTGCCCTTTAATTACAAAATTAAGTGAAGAAAAGGCGCGCTCCGTTTCTACTTCAACAATAAGTGAAGTTGTGGGAGATGTTATGGCTGGTGGTGGAGTGTCCTACAATGACCTTGTGAAAATCACTTATTCAAGTGAAAATAGTGTTGAAACGATTGAAGTAAACACGGTAAAAGTTAATGAACTTGTAAGGCTTGTTACAAAGGAAGTCCAAAATAAAATTGACGCTCTTAAAAATGAGGGGATTGGCATTGCGCTTGGCACATTTACTGGCATTCCCTTTCTTTATGGTGTGGGTCCTGAAATAGGCATAAAAATCGTGCCAATAGGGACTGTAAACTCAAATATTTACTCCTCTTTGTCATCTTGCGGAATAAACCAATCACAACATCGTTTATATTTTACAATTTCAACCCGTCTTGGGCTTATTTTGCCTACAAAATCGCAAGATTTTATAACAAGTCAAGAGGTGCTTGTGTGTGAAAGCGTTATAGTAGGGAAAATTCCGTCAGTTTATCTTGGTGATAGCCTTATTTAATCATCTTTTTTGCCCAGTCATCTTTTTGATCACTTCTAAATGGATAATTTTTGCTCTATTCAACCCTTAAAAAGCCTTAAAAGTGGCTGTAAAACCACTAAAATTATAAAAAAATAAAAATTTTACAAAAAATTTATAATAAAAAGAGGAAAATCCAAGAAATATCTGTATAATAGGGTTATAAAGATTATTTTGGAGAGTGGGTTTGCGAAATAGAGGGTATTCTGCTGATTGGCTTTACGAGTTAAAACAGAAAAATAACATTGTTTCCGTAGTTTCAAAATATGTTCGCCTTGAAAAGAAGGGTAGTAAATTTTGGGGGTGTTGTCCATTTCATAATGAAAAAACGCCATCTTTTACTGTCGATGAGGGGGATGGGCTTTTTTATTGCTTTGGATGCAAAGAAAGTGGAGACGTGATTTCGTTTGTTCAAAAGTATGAAAGTTGCGACTTTTACGAGGCTGTTAAAATCTTGGCAAAAAATGCAGGAATGGAAGTCCCAGAATTTAACGGCGATCAAGGCGTGATTGAAAAGAAAAAATCACGCGAAAGAGTCCTTAAAATGCTGGATGACACCTATAAACATTACATGGCAAACTTATACGAAAATGATGCAAAACCCGCGCAAGATTATGTGAAGAAAAGAGGCTTTACAAGACATGAACTTGAAGATTTCAAAATAGGTTATGCAAAAGATTGGACAGACCTCGTTAAATACCTTAAAGGGCTTGGCTACACTTATAAAGAGATGCAAGATGGCGGTTCGATTGGATGCAAAAATAATCATACTTATGATGTATTGGCGGGGCGACTTGTTTTCCCAATATTCAACGCATTTAACGAATGTATAGGGTTTAGCGCCCGTAGTTTAGTGCCTACAAACATTGCAAAATACATAAATACAGCAGAAACACAAATTTTCAAAAAAGGAAGAGTTGTTTTTGCGATAAACCTTGTTAAAAAATTGAAACAAACTCAAGGCATAGACAAAATTATCATTGTTGAGGGGCAAATTGATGTTATTGCAATGCATAGGGCGGGGTTTAAAACAACGGTTGCTTGCATGGGAACTGCTTTAACCCAAGAAAATGCCCATGAACTCAAAAAATTAACCAATAACATTGTCTTGTGCTTTGACGGAGATAATGCGGGAGTTAAAGCGACCATAAGAAGCATAGATATTTTGAGACAAGAAGGGTTTAACACCTTGGTTGCTAGTTTGCCAGAAGGGAAGGACCCAGACGAGATTTTAAAGACCTATGGAAAAGATTATCTTGCAAAGATAATAAATAGCGCAGTGCCAGTAACAGATTATCTGATTGAAAACGAAAAGAAAAATTTTGACCTAAACTCTGCGGAGGAAAGAGGGAAGTTTGCAAGTGCCTGCCTTGTACATATTAACAAACTTGCAAGTGGGGCTGAAAAAGAGCCTTATCTTGAAAAACTTCGCGATTTGACATCTATCCCTATCGACATTTTAAGGCGTGATGAAGAGAAGATAAAAGGCGAAGTAAAAAAAGAAGAAACGAAAGTGGAAGAAAAAGGTCTAACAGCCCGAGAAAATGGGAATATTAGGGCTGTGAAGTTTGTTCTTGCAAGCCTTATTCATCAAAAGCCTTTTGTTGATAAAAAAATTGATTATACAAAGTTGCTTCCTCGTTATAGCGAAATCATTGATAAAGCGCGTAATGGGACAAGCATCTCGTCATATTATGACTATTTTGATGTTAACAACACGCCAATTTTAAAAGATACAATAAACATGGACTTTGCTGGATATGAAGCAAGTGGAGCAAAATATTTTGAAGAATGTATTTGGGCGATTGCAAGCAGTGAATTAACAAGTAAAAAAGACGCGCTCGCTGAAGAATTTAAAACCATTTCTTCGCAAGAAGAGAGGATGAAAATTGTTCAAAAGATTAGTGATATTACCAAGATGATAAGAGACAAAAATATGGAGGAATTTTATGCCAGATAACAAAATTGAACTTGAAATGAAAAAGATTTTTGATGTGGCAGTCAAAAAGGGTTCAGTAAACGAAGAAGATGTCTATTTTAGACTTTTGAAATTCGACCTTTCAGCAAACGAAATTCAAAAATTTGTAAAAAAACTTGAAAGCCATGGGGTTAAAATTATCAAGACTGATGATGTTGACCCACAAGCCGAAGATATTGTTGAATACTCAGGCTTCGTGTCAGTGGATGACCCAGTCAAAATGTACCTTAAAGATATAGGCAAAGTTCCTCTATTATCGGCCGAGAATGAAATCGAACTTGCAAAAAGAATCTTGGAGGGCGATGAGGTTGCCAAAACTAAACTTTGCCAAGCCAACCTTAGACTTGTGGTCTCTATCGCAAAACGCTGGGCAAGCTCAAACTCTTTGTCTTTCCTTGACCTTATCCAAGAAGGGAATATGGGACTTTTGAGAGCGGTTGAAAAGTTTGATTACACAAAAGGGTTTAGATTTTCTACTTATGCCACTTGGTGGATTAAACAAGCCATTACTCGTGCCATAGCTGACCAATCGAGAACTATCCGTCTCCCAGTTCACATGGTTGAAACTATCAATCGTTATTCGCGAACTGTTAGACAACTTACTCAAAAACTTTCAAGAGAACCAAGCCTTGAAGAAATTGCAGAGGCTATGGGAATAAGCGAAAACAAAGTCGTTGAAATTCAAAAAAGCGCACTTGACCCTGTATCTCTTGAAACACCTATTGGCGAAGAGGATGATAGCAAGATGAGCGACTTTATCGAAGACGAGTCTGCAAAAAGCCCTATGGAAGTTGCAAGTCAAAAACTTTTGCATGAGCAACTGCTTGCAGTTATTGACACATTAACCCCAAGAGAGCAACAAGTTATCCGCGAAAGATATGGACTTATTGACGGAAAGAGCAAAACCCTTGAAGAAGTGGGAAAAGAATTCTCTGTTACAAGAGAGCGTATAAGACAAATTGAGGCAAAAGCATTAAGAAAACTTAAACATCCAAATAGAAGCAAAAAACTTATTGATTTTATCTCATAATCTTGACTTTAAAAAGTAAAATAGAAGTAAAAACTAGACAAAGTTGTCTAGAAATTGTTTTAGGAGGAAATATGAACATACAGCCAATTCTTGATTATCAAAAACTTGATAGTGAACTTTTCAAGATTGAAAAAAGTATAAGAGACAGCAAAAATAAAGCAACTGCAAGCCAAATGTTTGATAGTATGAAACAAGCACAAGAGCGTTCACACAAACTTGAAGAAAAAGCAGGCAATGTGATTAGCGAAATTGAAAAAATTAAAAAACAATTTAAAATTCAAGAGGATAAACTTGAAGAACTTGAAAACAAAGACTTAGAAAGCCTTACAAAAGATGAAATTGAAAAGATGGCTATGGTTAAAGATAAACTAGCTCAAAATCTTGCAATATTAGAGAAAAATCTAACTGCGCTTGCAGAAAGTGTAAATGGTGTTCTGGCAGACTTTAACAAAACTATCAAAAATTTCAATGCTTGCAAAGAAAAGTATGGTCAGTGCAAGGCAGAGTATGATAAAGAAGTTGAATCTGTCGAGGACGAGAAAAAGGATATTTCAGTAAAATTGGCTCTTCTTGCAAAAGAAATTGATTCAAAAGTCATAGAAGCGTATGCTAAACGCAGAAGAGAAAACATTTTCCCTGTTGTTGTGCCTTTAAAAGGAAATTGCTGTGGTGGTTGTCATATTGAACTTCCTTATGCTCAAATTTCAGTGCTAGAAAGAGAAGGGGTTTTCTCTTGCGAACACTGCCATAGGCTTATTTATAAAGATTAATAACATTTTAAAAAGCGGGTTTTTGACCCGTTTTTTTGTGTAACTAATGTGTACGCGGGCAAACTTTTCGCATTGTAAGGGCGCTCAAAGTTTGCCCTTCTCGCGAAAGTTGTCGATTTATTTTTTTCGATTAGGCGCAAAAACGCTTGCCAAAGAAAGGCGGGTGTTATATAATTAAATCATAAGAATAGGCGGAATTATGATTTTTAAAAAATTTTTTAACAAAGACGCCGAAAAAACTGAACAATTTGCA
Organism: uncultured Clostridia bacterium; assembly: GCA_934771475.1. Taxonomy (GTDB): domain Bacteria; phylum Bacillota; class Clostridia; order Christensenellales; family UBA1242; genus Caccovivens. Next base: position 116,965 of record CAKVMD010000001.1, on the reverse strand, counting down.
AACAAGTTTTCTTTAACACCTAAAATTACTGAACTTATTTTATCAAGAGGTGTCAACACGGAAGAGGAGTTTCAAGAGTATTTGAATCCAAGTGTTCTCCATGACCCATTTTTGCTTGATGGCATGAAGGAACTTGTTGATAGGGTTAAACTTGCCCGTGAAATGAAAGACAATGTTCTTATTTTCGGTGATTACGATGTGGACGGAGTCAGCGCAACTGCTATCATGCTAAAAGCGTTGAAAGAATTTGGTATAAAAGCGGACTATTACCTTCCAAATAGATATGTGGATGGATATGGGCTAACAACATCTGTCATTGACAAAGTGGCAGACCTTTTTGCACCCAACTTAATCATAACTGTCGATTGCGGTATCTCTTGCTATCAAGAAGTAGAGTACGCAAAGACGAAGGGCATAGAAATCTATGTTACAGACCACCATGAAATCCCTGAAATACTCCCTGATACAGTGGTTATTGACGCAAAAAAAGAGGGACAAAGTTATCCTTTTAGAGAACTTTGCGGGACTGGGGTTGCTTATAAATTTGCCGAAGCCCTTTTAGGGAAAGTTAAATCGGAAGAATACTTGCCAATATGTGCAATCGCGACTATTGTTGATATTGTGCCTTTGAAGGATGAAAATAGAACGCTTGTAACGCGCGGATTAAAAATGTGTGATAAGTATTTGCCAGTCGGTCTCAAAGCAATGTTTAAGGAATACGACTTAAATGTGGCGTGTCCAAATGCGACAGATATTTCCTTTAAGATAGGACCAAAACTTAATGCGTCTGGAAGAATGGGGGATGCGGGTGATTCATTAAAACTTTATTTTGAGACAGACCCTGTAAAAATTAAAAAAGATATAGAAGTAATCAAAAACCATAATTTAAAGCGCCAAGAAATTTGCAATAAAATCTATGAAGATTGTCAAAAAGCACTGGCAAAAGCGGACCACAAAAACCAACGCGTAATTGTTCTTGCGTCAAAAGCGTGGGACAAAGGTGTGTTAGGCATTGTTTGTTCGCGACTAGTTGAAAAGTACCATAAACCAGTATTTTTGTTTGCCCAAGATGGAGATTTGCTTTGCGGTTCTGGGCGTAGCATTGATGATATAAATATTCATGAACTCCTTTCTTCACTTAAAGATATTTTAGAGACATTTGGCGGACACACAATGGCGGCTGGGCTGACATTGAAACGCAAGAATTATGAACTTTTTGTTCAAAAAATTAACGCTTTTGCGCTAAATCATGTAAACGATGAGGCATATATCCCAATCAAATATTACGACCAAGACATAGTCGAAGAAGATATGACGCCACAATTTTTCAAAGAAATGGCACTTTTAGAGCCATTTGGTTGTGAAAACCCTAGACCTAAGTTTAGAATTTCGGCTGGGGATGTAACATTTTCACCTATGAGAAAGTTTCCGCAACACGCTTCGCTTAAAATCGGCAAACTGAATTTAACATTTTTTAATTTTGCTGATAAAATGGCAAACATTTCTTTTGCTAGAAATAAGGCTTTCATTTTTGAATTTCAAGGCAAAGGCGCGAAGGGCGTTGTAAGTGATTTTGATGGCGGAAGTTTTATCGCGACAGATGCATATAAAAAACTCAATGCTATTGAAATTTCACAACTTTCCAACAACCAAAATTCAAATTCAGCAAAATTTTCTCTTTATCCAAAAGATGAATTATTGACATTTGTCAGTGGGACTGAAACAACAGTTTTTGGAACTTGCTTTGTAACTTATTCATGTTTTGACTATGTCGAGTTTGCCAAAAACTACAACACAAGTCGAATTTTTCACTTTGGCATTTATGATGATAAAGAGATTGGATATAACAGTTTGTTGTTAAGTCCTAAGGGTGTAGATTGGGCAAAGAATTTTTCTAAAATCGTTTTCTTATCACCAGTGCTTGACGAAGGTTTTATTTCTTCATTAAATAAAGTTACTGATGCGGAGATTTTTTTGCCACTAGAAAAAGAAGGTGAGGTTCGCAAGTTAAGCGGACTAGATTTATCGCGCAATACTTTTGCAAAAGTATTTAAGGCAATAAGTTTAAAAGCAAACAAGCCTATATATAATGTTTTTGAACTTTATGACAAGTGTGAACTTGAAAATTCACTATCCTTTTTCACATTTTATTCGGCGCTTTTGGTGTTTAACGAACTTGGAATAATTAATATTTTGGGCGATGAACAGATAATAATAAAAATCAACAAACGCGAGAAAAAAGAACTGACAGAATCGAATATATACAATCGTCTTGCACTTATTAAAGAAACTTTTAAGGGGGAGAGAATAAATGCAAATAAATAAAGCGGAGCAAATAATAGCGCTTTTAAAAGACAACTTTTCGTTTAATGAAGAAGAAAATGCGCTCATCGAGCGTATGCTTAAAGAAGAGGAAAATCTTGATAGAATCTATGGAATACTTGAAAACATAGTTTTTTATAAACTTGACAAAAATTCAGTACTAGCATTTTTAAATTATCAACTTTTCAAATCAAATAGCGAGCAAGCGGATGAAATTTGCCAGCATTTTGACCAAGAAACAAAAGATATGGTTGAAGATTTTAAAGTTATCAAGGACATAAACAGCCTTACAGTATCAGAAGAAGTGGATGATATTAGACGTATGTTTTTGGTTATGAGTAAAGATATGCGTGTTGTGATGATGAAACTGTTTGGAATTGGGTATGACATCTCAGTTTTAGAAAATCCCTTGACTGAAAAACAAAATCTTTTTGTCGAACAAGTAAAAGATATTCATGTTCCTTTGGCTGAAAGGTTGGGACTTGATAAACTTAAACAAAGTTTGTATGACAATGTGGTAAGATTGCAGTTTCCAGAAGATTATTACGATTTAAAGCGCCAAATTGAAAGCAAGAGAGAAGAAAACGAAGCGCAACTCGAACTTTCCCGTCAAAAAATTCAAGGGATGCTTAACGAACTTAAAATTGATGGTGAAATTGTTAGCAGAATAAAGCATATTTCTTCTATTTTTAATAAACTCCATAATAAAAAGTACACTCTTGACCAAATTTACGATATTTTGGCAATGAGGGTTATTGTAAACACGGTGGAAGAGTGCTATGCAGTGCTCGGGCGTATCCATGGAATTTATAAGCCAATGGCGGGCAGAGTAAAGGATTATATCGCCTCACCTAAGCCAAATGGTTATCAATCGTTGCACACAACAGTTATTGCCGACAATCAGCATCCAATGGAAATACAAATTCGCACCAAAGAAATGCATAAAGCCAGCGAATTCGGGGTTTATGCCCATTGGTTATACAAAGAAAATAAAGGCAAAATGAATGGGCTAGACGCCAGACTTGCATGGTTTAGAGAGACTGTTGAAAGCGCAAAGAGCATGTCAAATCAAGACTTTATTGAAACCCTTAAAGGCGAACTTTACGGAGGAGTTATCGTTTGTCAAACGCCAAAGGGGAAAGTTTTGGAGTTCCCAGAAGGCTCGACCGCGATTGACTTTGCTTATGCAATTCACACAAAAATAGGCGATTATTGTGTGGGCGCTAAAATCAATGGCAAACTCAAACCTCTTACCTCACAACTACGAAATGGTGATATAGTTGAAATAATCACGAACCAAAACTCAAAGGGACCATCAAGAGATTGGCTCAAAGTGGTTAAAACGCAAGACGCGCGAAGCAAAATAAAATACTTCTTCAAAAATGAATTAAAAGAGGAAAACATAAAACTTGGCAAGAGTATGTTTACCCAGGCATTGCAAGATAAGAATTTCACTAGCGCTCAACTATTGACAGACGAGGCAATAGGAGAGTTATTCAAAAAATATAACTGCGATAATTTGGATGAAATTTACGCGGGAATAGGTTCGGGGTCAATCTCCACGCAATCGGTTGTAAATAAACTTGTAGGCGTGTTTGATAAAACCAATAAGGTTATCCCAGAGGTTGTAAAAGATACTCTTACTCTTAAACGAAACAAGGAAGGGGTTCTTGTAGATGGCGACAGCGGAATGCTTGTGCGCTTTGCGGGTTGCTGTTCGCCAATCGAGGGAGATGACATTATAGGTTACATTTCAAGAGGAAAGGGTGTTGCAATTCACAGAGCAAATTGCCCTAACATTAAATATCTTGAAGAAGAAAGGCTTATTAATGCAACTTGGCAAATAAAGAAAGACCAAGTGTTTACTGCAATAATTAAGGTGTTGGCAGAAAAGTCGGATAACAATATTGGAAAGATAACAAACAGCATAACCAAGTTAAAACTTGGAATTAAAGGCTTTGATGCCAAAGATGTTGGGGATACATTTCTTTGTACGCTTGTGCTTGATGTTAAAAATAAGGAAGAACTTGAAAGCGCAATGACGGCCATAAAGGGAATTAAAAATATTTCCAAGGTGTATAGGGGTGAAAGATGATTTCTACAAATAACGAAGAATATTTGACCGAACTTCAAGACCTGTGCAAACTTTTCGGTGAAGAAAACATTAAAATTGACCACACTGAAACAAGACAAGGAGAAAAAATTGAAGATGCGTTTGTGGTAAACTTTGACGGAAAAGAAAAAGCTTATTCGTTTAAATATGTTTTGCCAAGTAATATAAGCGAACTTCAAGATAAATCACTTCGCAAAAGATATGTGAAAAATCATTTGTATCAGATTTTATCACCTCTTTTGAAAAAGACACTTCCTTGGGGTTCGCTCACTGGGGTAAGACCAACTAAGTTTGCAAGAGATTTGGTGGCGAAAGGTGAGATAAAAGATTATTTGCTTGCAGATGTCTTAGAAAAGGAGTATTTTGTATCCAAAGAGAAGGCAAGACTTGTACCTTTAATATTAAAAAATCAAAAGGGGATAATAAAAAATGATAACCTTGTTGACCTTTATGTAAACATTCCAATTTGTCCATCAAGATGCTTGTATTGCTCATTTATTTCAAGCGAAATTGAAAGAGTAAAAGACAAGGTGCCTTCTTACATAGACGCTGTTATTAAAGAAATAAACGCGGTAAAGGAAATAATACGAGAAAAAGCGCTTATCGTGAGAAATATCTATGTTGGTGGCGGAACGCCTTCCGTCCTTAGCGCAAATGACCTTGACAGACTTCTTACTCATCTTAATTTCCCAGTTAATGAATTTACGGTTGAGTGTGGACGCCCAGACACAATCACAGCTGAAAAATTGGATGTATTAAAAAAGCACAAGGTCTCTCGTCTCTCAATAAATCCGCAAACATTTTGCGAGGCAACATTAAAGCGTATTGGACGCAAGCAAAAAAATAGTCAAGTGCTAGAAGTATACTCGATGGCACTTGAAAGAGGCTTTGTTGTCAACATGGACATAATTGCAGGACTCCCGGGTGAGAAATTTGGCATTTTTAAAAGGACTGTTTCAACTCTTTTGGAACTTTATCCTCACAACATCACTGTTCATACTTTATCGGTAAAGAATGGTGCACTTCTTCGCGATGACGAGGAGGCGCTAAAAGATAAAAACGAGAAAGAAGTGGCAAAAATGGTTTCCTACGCTGAGAAAGTTTTACTTGAAAATGATTATAAGCCTTACTATCTGTATAGACAAAAAAATCAACTGGCTGGTCTTGAAAATGTGGGGTATTACAGAGATGAACATATTTGCATGTTTAACATTGAAAGCATGGAAGATTTGGTTACAGTTATCGGTGTAGGCGCTGGGGCAATGAGTAAACGCGTTTTTAATATTGAAAACCGAATTGAAAGAGAGCCAAATTGCAAATTTATCGAAGACTACATTTCTCGCATTGACGAAATTATTGAAAAAAAGAAAAAATTTTATAAATAATAAAAAATATTGAAAAAATTGTGGACAAATTTAGAATAATTTGTTATAATAACAAAGTCGATAAACCTTGGTCGCAGTAAATTCGACACCTCTTGACGGTTTACTTCGCAAAAGGACAAAATAAAAAATAGGAGGAAATCATGGAAAAGAAAGAAATTATCGAAAAGTACAAACTTTCTGAAAACGACACTGGTTCAGTTCAAGTTCAAGTTGCTCTTTTAACTGAAAGAATCAATCACTTAAACGAACATTTGAAGAAGAACGCAAAAGACAACCATTCTCGTCGTGGTCTTTTACAAATGGTTGGTAAAAGAAAAGGCTTTTTGCTTTATCTTAAAGAAAAAGATATTGAAGCATACAGAGCGCTTATTAAAGAACTTGGTATAAGAGAAGTTAAATAATTTAATAATTAAAAGGGGGAGTGATGTTTTTGTCGCCCCCTTTTTAAAAATAAAGGAGAAAAAATGAAAGAAGACGCAAAAATTTATTCAATCAACATTGGCGGAAGGGAAGTTACATTTGAAACTGGCAGACTTTGCGAACAAGCAAATGGTTCTTGCGTGGTAAGATGCGGAGAAACTGTTGTAATGGTTAATGTTACAATGTCAAAAGAGCCTCGCCCAGGCATTGACTTTTTCCCACTTGCAGTAGATTATGAAGAAAAAATGTATTCTGTGGGAAAAATCCCAGGAGGATTTAAAAAGAGAGAGGGAAAGCCATCTGATAAGGCTATATTGACTTCTCGTCTTATTGATAGACCTTTAAGACCTCTTTTCCCAAAAGGCTTTTATCATGATGTATGCGTAGTTGCAACCGCACTTTCTGTTGACCCAGATATTGCTCCTGAACCACTTGCAATGCTTGGTTCAAGTTTTGCTTTAAGCATTTCAGATATTCCATTCATGGGGCCTACTGGTTCAGTTCAAGTTGGACTTGTGGACAATGAGTTTATTATTAACCCAAATCTTGAACAAAGAGAAAAATCTCTAATGCACCTTACAGTTTCAGGAACTGATGAAGCAGTTTTAATGGTTGAAGCGGGTGCAAAAGAAGTTCCAGAAGAAACAATGCTTGACGCAATTATGTTCGCTCATGAAGAAATCAAGAAAATAGTAAAATTCATGAAGGGCGTAAAGGCTGAAATTGGCAAACCTGTGGCAACTGGGCTTGTTTATGACATCGTTCCAGAAGAAATCAATAGCGCTGTTAGAGAATACGCTGATGCAAAACTTGACTACGCTCTTGACACTTTTGATAGACAAGAAAGACAAGCAAGACAAGATGCTCTTAATGAAGATGTTCTTGCTCATTTTGCTGAAATTTTCCCAGAACAAGAAAAGCAAATTGGCAATGTTATTTATAAAATGACCAAAGAAAAGGTTAGAGCCAAGATATTGAATAAAGGTGTTCGTCCTGATGGTAGAACATTAACTGAAATTCGTCCAATTTGGTGCGAAACTGGCGTTCTTCCAAGGGTTCACGGAAGCGGTATCTTCACAAGAGGTCAAACACAAGTATTGACATCGCTAACACTTGGCACAGTTTCTGATATGCAAAAACTTGAAGGACTTGACGAGGAAGAAGTAAATCGTTATGTTCATCATTACAATATGCCTGCTTATGCTACTGGCGAAGCAAGAGGAATTAAAAGTCCAGGAAGAAGAGAAATCGGACATGGCGCTTTGGCTGAAAGAGCCCTTGAACCTGTTATTCCTAGTGAAGAGGAATTTCCTTATGCGTTAAGACTTGTAAGTGAAGTTCTTTCATCAAATGGCTCTTCATCTATGGCATCTGTTTGTGGTTCAACACTTGCACTTATGGATGGTGGAGTTCCAATTAAGCGCCCAGTTGCCGGAATTGCAATGGGACTTATCAAGGATGATGAAACTGGCAAAGTTGCAGTTCTTTCAGATATTCAAGGACTTGAAGACTTCCTTGGCGATATGGATTTCAAAGTAACAGGAACCGAAGTGGGTGTTACAGCAATTCAAATGGATATCAAGATTAAAGGAATTGACAAAAATATTCTCACAACAGCCCTTAAACAAGCTCGTGAGGGAAGAATGTTTATTATGAATAAACTTCTTGCTGAAATTCCTGCTCCAAGAAAAGAACTTTCTAAATATGCACCAAAAATCATCAGTTTCACTATTGACCCAGACAAAATCAAAGATGTCATTGGAACTGGCGGAAAGATGATTAATAAAATCATTGACCAAACAGGTGTTAAAATTGATATTGACGATGATGGCAAAGTATTTATTGCTACACAAGATGCTGAAATGGCAGAGAAAGCAAAATCAATAATTCTTGGAATTGTCGAAGATGTTGAAGTCGGTGATGTATATGACGCAAAAGTTGTTAGAATTATGAATTTCGGCGCTTTTGTTGAATTTGCAGGAAATAAAGAGGGGATGATTCATATTTCTAAACTTTCAAACAAGAGAGTTGAGAAAGTTGAAGATGTTGTCAAAATCGGCGATGAAGTTGAAGTTGAAGTTATCAAGATAGACGATAAAGGCAGAATTGACCTTAAAAGAATTCTTCCAAAAGAGGAAAAATAACATTAATCAGAAAAATTCTTAGCATATATTTGTTTCTTATTGACTTTGTATGTTTAAAAAAACTGATTTTGCTTATTATATTTTTGCGTTAAAAGCGCTAGTATGCTGTATTGCATACTAGTGCTTTTTTGATTTGTTTGGTGGAAATTTAGGGCTATTATGTTATTTATTTATAACGATTACATAATAGTGGGACTATTGAATTTTAAATGTAAATTTGGTTGCTGGCCTGATTGTAAATTCTGCTTGTAAATTTTATCAAAAAGTATTAAATTGAGTTTTGTCAGTGGGAGTAGTCGGCATAGGCCGTGCAAAGTGGTATTGACACCAAATTAATGTTTATTCAAACAAGGGTAAAATTTTCAGTGAATTTTTCAACCAATTATTTATATGTGAATGCAATAAGTAAAGTGGAAATGCATTATTTAGATTTTGTAAGCTTTCAAAATGTGTTTGACTGCGAACAATAATCTTTGAATATCTGAAAAAGTATTAAAATAAGAAAGGCTCACTCTAACAGCGCCTTGGTCAAGCGTGCCAAGTGCCTTGTGTTTCATTGGAGCGCAATGGAAGCCTCCGCGCACACAAATTCCGTATTTTTCGTCTAAAATGTTTGCAATTTCATTAGAGTGGATGTCTGCAATATTAAAAGCAAGAACGCCTGTTGAGTTTTCAGGCTCAGTGTAGACCTTTACGCCGAGTTTGTTAAGTTCAAAATTTAAAAAGGTTGTTAAATCGTCAATTTTGCTATTGATTGCCTTGAAGTTGTTTTCTACAAATTCTATTCCTGCTCCAAGCCCTATAATTAAAGGGGAGGAAATCGTCCCGCTTTCGAGTCGTTCCGGATACAAATCTGGCTGAAACAGTTCAAGACTATTTGTTCCAGTGCCTCCAAAAGTGATAGGTTCAGGGCGGTATTTGCCTGACATAACAAGCACCCCTATGCCTTGTGGAGCATAAAATCCTTTATGCCCTGCAATAGTATAATAATCAACATGATTTTCTTCAAGATTGATTGCTTTGTGCCCAGAACTTTGAGCGCCATCTACTAAAAATATTAAATTGTTCTCATGGCAAAACTTGCCTATTGCCGGAATGTCCGCTTCCGCACCATTAACATTGGAAATATAATTGCATACAACCATGTAAGTATTAGGTTTTAAATGCTGTTTTATATCGTTTACGGTTATTCCTTTTGGACTTGATTGAAAGGCAATAGAGTAATCGATTACCCCAGTCTTTTTCAAATGTTCAAGGGGACGAAGTACAGAATTGTGCTCGTTTTCCGTGCAAATTACGTGCCCTCCATTGCGTGCAGAACCTAAAATTGCAAGGTTTAAAGCAGAGGTGCAATTTTGTGTAAAAATTACATTTTGGCTTTCGTTTACACCAAAATGGGATGCTATTTTTTCGCGTACATTTTCAACTTTTAATGCTGTTTTTATGCTTGCTTGGTGTCCGCTTCTTCCGGGATTTGCGCTAAAATTTAGCAGTGCGTCATTGACTGCTTTTACAACTTCTTTGGGCTTTATTAAAGTCGATGCAGAATTGTCTAAATAAATCATTAGTAAACATTCCTTTATATTTACAATATAGTGTTAAAGAGGGGAATTTGTGAATAAAAGGAGAGGTCATGACATATATTTTAGCGATTTTTTCTTCGCGAAATGAGACGCTTTATTTTGCAAATATGTTTAGAACCGCAGGATACTTTGCTGGTATTATAAATACTCCCAAAGAGGCGGGGCAAGCATGCGGTATTTCTGTTAAGTTTCAAGATAAAAGTTTGGTTTTGGCAAGACAATTTTTGGCAAGCAAGCCATTTCGTTCGTTTGTCGGATTTTTCAAGGTTTCGCAAATCGGAACGAGATTAAAATTGGAACGAATATGAAAAATTTGCTTTTGGTTTAAGAAAATATTGAAGTCGTCAAAGAAAAGCGCTTTTGACAATGAAATTTATCTTGCCTTAAAGTAGTTGTGGCTATTTGGCTTGGTTGCTATTAAAGGACGGCGAGCTATTGTTAAACTAAAAATTGTCCTTATTTTAAAAATTGTTATTCTTTTAAACTTGTTTTTTAAAAACAAAAATTGACAAAAGCAATTTAAATTTATTTATTAAAATCTTGTTACAAAACTTGTGTGTATTTTTATTTTATAGCGAAATAAACTATAATTGTGAAGAATATATACATTTGTCTTTCTCTTTTAATTATAAGCATAATTTTGACCTACTCGTTGGGTTCTTTTTATGCTTATTTTTATCCTATGAAATTTTGCGAGGAAGTTAAAGAATATGGTGCAGAATTTGGCGTTGAGCCGGCGCTTGTTGCCTCAGTTATTAATGTAGAAAGTGGTTATCGAGAAAGTGCTATATCTTCAAAAGGTGCGCAAGGTCTTATGCAAATTCTACCCTCAACGGGTGAGTGGCTTGCGGAAAAACTGGGAGAAGAATATAAAGACGGAGCACTCTTAGAAGGTGAGTACAACATAAAAATAGGCACTTATTATTTATCATATTTAATAAATCAATTTGGTGATAAAAATCTCGCGCTTTGTGCTTATAATGCAGGGCAAAGAAATGTTAAAGAGTGGCTTAAAAATAGTGAATATTCGCAAGATGGCAAAACATTGAAAAAAATCCCATTTTCAGAGACTGAAAATTATTTAAAAAAAGTAGAGAAAAATTACTCTTATTACAAAAATAGGTACGCAAAATAGGTGCAAATAATTGACATATTTTCAAATATATGGTATCTTTTTAGCAAAGGAGAAAAAAATGGCTGATACACAAATGCTGTCAAACGAAGTAGATATTCGTAGAAAGAAAATTGAAGATTTGAAAGAAATGGGAGAAATTCCATACAAAGAAAAATTTGAAAGAACTTGCACTATTGCAGAGGCGAGAGAAAAAGTTGGCGAAAGAGTTAAGGTTGCGGGTCGTATTGTTTTTAAACGCGTAATGGGTAAATTTGGATTTATTCAAATTCGCGATTTAATGGCAAAGATTCAAGTTTCTGTTGGTAGAAACGAACTCAGTGAAGAGGAATATGATTTTTACAAAAAGATGATTGACATTGCGGACTTTGTTGGTGTCGAGGGGGAAGTTTACTTAACTCAAACCGGAGAGGTTACTGTAAAATGCGAGAAAATCACACTTTTGTCAAAGACTCTTAGACCACTTCCAGAAAAATTTCATGGATTAACCGATACAGAAGCTAAATATCGTCAAAGATATCTTGACCTTATCACCAATGAAGATGCAAGAAAGGTTTTCATCGGAAGAAGCAAGTTGCTTGCATTTTTAAGAAAATATTTAGGGGAACATGGCTTTTTGGAAGTTGAGACTCCAATTCTCCAAACTGCTGTTTGTGGAGCCAGTGCTAGACCATTCTACACACACCATAATGCGCTTGACCTTGAATGCAATTTAAGAATTGCCCCTGAAACATATTTGAAGCAGTGTATTGCTGGCGGATATGACAGAGTTTTTGAAGTTGCGAAATGTTTTAGAAACGAAGGTATGGATACTCAACATTTGCAAGAGTTTACGCAAGTTGAATGGTACGCTTCCTATTGGAATTTTGAAGACAATATTAAGTTTTTCCAAGGCTTTATTAAGAATTTACTCCTTGAACTTACTGGAAAAACGACAATAGAAAAAGATGGCGTTGTGCTTGATTTTGGAAAGGAAAATTTTGACAGAATTAACTATGTTGAGTCAATGCGTGAAATCTTTGGGTTTGATTTTCTTGCCGAAACAGATCCAGTGGAATTTAAAAATAAAATTGTTTCTGCTGGGCTATTTACAATGGGAGACCTTGAAGATTATCATTCAATCAGCCAAATTGTAGACTTTGTTTATAAAAAGAAAATTCGCGAAAACATTGTACAACCAACCATTCTTTATAACTATCCTGCATCTCTCATACCTCTTGCAAGAAGAAATGATAAAGATGAAAGAATAATTGATGTTTTCCAAGTAGTTGTTATGGGAACAGAACTTTGTAAAGCATATTCCGAACTTGTTAATCCAATACAACAAAGAAAGGCATTTGAGGACCAACTTGAAGCGAAAAAGCAGGGTGATGACGAAACTATGGACCTTGATGAGGGCTTTATGCTTGCAATGGAGCATGGTATGCCTCCAATCAGTGGACTTGGCTGTGGACTTGATAGACTTCTTATGCTTATATTCGACCAACCATCTATCCGCGATGTCGTTTTATTCCCACTTATGAAGTAAAATATGTAGAGTGATAAATGGATGCAAATCAAATAAAAGAAGAATTAGATAAAATTTTTCCAACTCCCAAATGTGAACTTGAATACGAAACGCCATATCAACTGTTGGTTGCTGTGGTGCTTTCTGCTCAATGCACGGACAAGCGTGTGTGCATGGTTACAAGAAATCTATTTAAAGAATATGGTACGCCTCAAAAAATGCTGACACTTTCGCAAAAAGAGTTGGAAGAAAAAATCCATTCTTGTGGCTTTTATCATAATAAAGCAAAGAATATCTTGGCGCTCAGCAAAGATTTGATTGAAAAATTTGGTGGGGAAGTTCCTCAAAGCGTAGAAGAGCTGCAATCACTCGCCGGTGTGGGACGAAAAACAGCAAATGTGGTTATTGGCGAAGCGTTTAAGGGTGATGCTATTGCGGTGGATACACATGTGTTGCGAACCTCAAACAGGCTTGGGCTTGTAAAATCTGACGACCCATTCAAATGTGAACAAGCGCTTATGAATACTTTTAAGCGCGAAGATTGGACTAAATTGCATTTACAACTCGTGCATTTTGGAAGATATATCTGCAAGTCGCAACGCCCAGAATGTAACAAATGTCCCTTTACTACTATCTGCACGAAAATCAATAAATAGTGTGTTGAATGCGCATACAACATACTATATGTTGATTTGGTGGAAAATTTTGAAATTGAGATTGAACGATTTTTATCATAGAAAGTTCGATTTAAAGTCCTGATTTTCAGAATTAAATCTAGCATAACCAAGAAAAAAGAAGAATCCAAAAGTACGAAAAGTAAAAGTTTAAATAGAAAAGAGGAAAAGAATATGTTTTTAGACAGAGTGAAAATCACAATAAAAGCAGGTAATGGCGGAAATGGTTCGTCCTCTTTTTTGCGTAACGCACAAACCGCTAATGGAGGGCCAGACGGAGGTGAAGGCGGAAATGGCGGTAGCATAATCTTTGTCGCTGACCAAAACATGAACACGCTATATGATTTTAGATTTCACAAAAAGTTTGTTGCTGGTGATGGTGAAAACGGTTCTCAAAAATTAAGAACGGGAGCAAATGGTAAGGATGTTTTAATAAAAGTTCCATGCGGAACAGTTATTATTGATACGGAAACAGACAAAATCATTGCAGATATGCATGAAAATGGAATGCGTTTTGTTGCGCTAAAAGGCGGACAAGGCGGACATGGAAATGCATATTATAAATCTTCCATAAAACAAGCCCCTCATTACTCACAAGCGGGGGAAGCAACAAAGCAAAGAGAAGTTCTTTTAGAGCTTAAAACTATTGCAGACGTTGGTCTTGTGGGCTTTCCAAATGCGGGTAAAAGTACGCTTTTATCGTGTATATCAAATGCAAATCCTAAAATTGCAAATTATCCTTTCACAACTCTTTATCCAAATCTTGGTGTTTGCGAAGTTAAAGGTCAGACATTCGTTGTGGCTGATATTCCTGGGCTCATTGAAGGCGCAAGTGAAGGACAAGGTCTTGGGCACTATTTTTTAAGACATGTCGAAAGAGTAAGGCTTATTTTGCACCTTGTTGATGTATCACAAAGTGATGGACGAGATTTTGTTGAAGACTATAAAGTTATAAATGAAGAACTTGCCAAATATAGCAAAGAAATAGCATCTACGCCACAAATAGTAATTCTATCTAAAATTGACCTCGTAGATGAAGATACACTGGCGCAAAGACGCGCTCGATTTATCAAAGAAACTGGGGTAACACCGATGGAAATTTCAGGTGCGACCTATCAAGGTATTGAAAATATTAAATTAAAGACACTTGAAAAGTTGTCGACGCTTCCAAAGAAAGCGCCTGCCCAAGTGGAAGAGTTTGATTTTGATAAGAAAGATATTCAGTCTCTTGAAATTAAACGCAATGATGAGGGCGCATTCGTGGTGTCGGGTGGCAAAATTGACAATTTCGTAAGGGGAGTTTTCCTTTCAGATACAAGGTCGTTTGCGTATTTCCAAAAGACCTTGCAAGAGATGGGTGTTATTGACCTTCTTAAAGAAAAGGGAATTAAAAACGGAGATACTGTCAAAATTAAAGATATTGAATTTGAATTTTATGAGTAAATCTGCGATACAACACAATCTGCGATACAACACATTGATTAAAAAATAAATTTTTTAAAATAAAACAACATTTATTTGAGTTAGTAAAGGAGTAAAAAATGATAACAACCAAACAAAGAGCCTTTTTAAGAGGGCTTGGCAATGCACTCGAACCGGTTATGCAGATAGGAAAAGAGGGCATCAGTGAAAATTCCGTACAAACTATTGAAGGGCTTTTGGAGGCTCGTGAACTTGTAAAAATTCACATTTTGAATAACTGTGAATTATCACCAAAAGAAGCAATGGCGGAGATTTGCAAACTTACAAATGCTGAGCCAGTACAAGTAATTGGTGGGAAAGTAATTATTTACAGAAAATCCTCTAAAAAAGATTTTAAACATATTGAACTTGTTTAATAGTGCGGGGCGTAAAGCGGAACCGCTGAATTTTTTGAGATATTAAAAGGAAAAGGGCTCGACCTTTTCTTTTTTGTTAAATAGGCATAAAAGACCAAAAAATAGGAGAATGGAAGTGCTTATAAGATAGTATAAGTTCATTTTTGTGAAAAAACTGCCTAAAAGTAGAAAAATTGCGGAAATAATAAATCCTCGTGCGTGTGAATGGCTGAAAAATGATGCAAACAATGCTTTAAATGATTGTTTAATGGGCTTTATCCCATCTTCAATTTCAGGGTAAAAATCAAATTCTTTATATAGAGACGCGTAAGTTTGATATTTATCTAAAATCGTGATTTCTTTTGAATAAGATTTGATAAAATCTCTTAATTTGGGCTCTACTTCACCGCAAATAATGATGATTTTTGCAGTTTTAAGTTTAGAAAGTTTATGCTCCACTGAAATAATATCATCTTGACTGACTTTTTGAAATTTTAGCAATGGGTAAATGGCGATTTTTTCGTCATTTTTTTCTAAAATAATAGCACCTTTTTCTTTAAACACTTTGTTATATCGAGAAGAAAACAATTTAACAAAAAAATCAACACTTTGACCATTCTTTACAAGAGACATAAACATTTTCTCGGCTTCAATTTGCTCTTTATCTCTAAGTGAAGATTTATCGTTTTTAGTGCGCCTTGCCATTTGCGAAATTCCTTCTACTATTGCAGTTAAAAATAGGGATAAAAGGGAAGCAAAAGTTCTACTTTTCAAGTAAAAATTGAGCCAAATAAAAAAGATTAAGAATATAAGTAAACTTTCTATAATAATTTTAAATAAAGCATTGAATTTTCTCATGTTAATTTATTGACCTATTTTTGTATTTTAAATCGCGAAAAAGGGGGAATATTAATTGTAAATATGGTATTTTAATTGACAATAACGCTTTTTAAAGTTATACTTAAATAAGCAAAAACCTTTTAGGGAGTTAATTATGGAAAATTTAAAAGAAATACAAGCGTATTTAACTGAAAAGAAATGTAAAGATATAGCCCTTTATGATGTTTCAAAAGAAACAGAGGACTACGATTATATTTTTGTCGTTACGCTTTCAAATGTAACCAATAATAAAAAGTTTGCATATAACCTTGCAAATGAACTCGGTCTTGAAGAAATGCCAGAAGGTTTCAACAAGGGGGAATGGATAATTTTCGACCTTGGTCAGGTGCTCATTCATTCGTTTATTCCTTCAATGAGAGAAAAATACAACCTTGACAAACTTTGGAAAAACAAAAAAATGAATTTAAACTAAAATCGCCACAAAATTATTAAAGAAATAATGTTTTAAAAATTAAAAATTGCAGGTATTAACTTGCAATTTTATTTTGTTTTTTTTTATCTTTGTGTTAAACTAAATTTGCAAGAGGTGCTATGATTAAGATATGCTTTGTTTGCACGGGGAATACTTGTCGTTCCGTAATGGCTGAGGCTTTGACTAAAAAACTTCTAAAAGAGCAAAATATAGAAGATGTCAAAGTGTCATCACGCGGGCTTTATGCAAACGGAGGACAAGTAACAAGTGAGACAAAGCGTGCTTTGAAAAAAATGGGAGTGTCTTTGCGAAGTCGTAAATCTGTCAAATTAAACAAGACGGATAAAAAGACGATTTATGTTGCACTTACAGATGCACACAAACAAATGATTAAGAGTGATAAAGTTATAAGTTTTTCATCGTTAATTGGGCAAGATGTTCCAGACCCTTATGGTGGAGATGATATGGTCTATGAAAAAGTATCACTGATGATAAACGATGGCGTAAAAAAACTGGTTGAACTAATTAAAAAGTGGAGGTAATATGATAATTTTAGCAAGCGACCATGCAGGATATCCTTTAAAAGAGGAAATAAAGAAGTTTTTTAACAAAGAAAACATCATTGCGATTGATGTTGGGTGCTATTCAAGAGAACAACTTGATGATTATCCAGATTTTGCGAAAGCGGGGAATGCCAAGGTTCTTGAAGACCCAAGAAATGTTGGTATTTACATTTGCGGGACAGGGATAGGAATGAGCATTGTTGCAAATCGTAATCCCAAAATAAGAGCCGCGCTTTGTATGAATGAAACTTTTGCTTCACTTGCTAGGCGCCATAATGACGCAAATGTGCTTTGTTTATCAGGAAGATATACTAGCCCAAGAAAAGCAATAAAGATTATCAAAGTTTTCCTTACAACAGATTTTGAAGGTGGAAGACACGCGAGAAGAATAAAAAAATACTGAGGTGAATATGTTAAATGTTTTAATCCCAATAACGGATAAAGCAGAGAAGTTTAATAAGTTGCTTTCTAGTCTTGATGGCGATGATGAAATTATGGTTTGCGTTGGCGTTAGGAAGTCTCAAAGAAAACAACTTGGATTTTCAGAAAGTGAAAATATTACTATATTTGAGTTTGATGACAATTCTAAGCGAGAGGAAATCTTAAATGCTTTGTCGTTAAATTTGCAGGAGGGTGAGGTTATGGTTTTAAGAAAGCCAATAACCATTGAAGAATTTAATAAATTTTATTCCTGCAAAGAAGATATAGCGGTTTGCAAACAGCAAAGAGGCAAGATTGGTAAATTTTTCCATAACCTCTGGCAAAAAATATTAAAACTATGCTTAGGCGTTAAACTTTATGAGGGAGACACCTCAGTTATAAAATTTAACGAGGATATTGGTGCTGTTTTGTCGCAAACGCACGATTTGAGTTACGCAACGAGAGTTGATAGGTGGAAAGGGCTCACAACCGAAAGCATTGAGACAAAAGAGGAAAAAGTCAAAGCAGAAAAAGATAAAAAGTCAATACTTATGTGCTCGATAACTGCGGTTGTAGCGTTAGTCGTAGCGCTTGTTACTTCGCTTTGTGTATGTCTACTTACAAAGGTGAATATAATTGGCGGACTTTTGCTGGTTTGCCTTGATGTTATTTGCTTAGCGGTTATTTGTGTGATGATGGTTATGGTAGGCTTTAATTGTGAGGTCGGCAAAAAATATAACAAAAAAGCGGATTTCGCGCAATAAAATAGTAAAAGATTTTTAAGATTTATAAGTTTTGTCAAAATAGTAGTAAGGGGGTAATATGAAAAAAGTTAGAATTGGAATTAATGGTTTTGGAAGGATTGGAAGACTGGTTTTGCGTGTTTGTGCAGACAGAAAAGATGTTGAAGTGGTTGCAATCAATGACCCTTTTATTGACCTTGAATATGGTAAATATATGCTTATGCATGATTCTATTCATGGGGCCTTTAAAGGCACTTGCGAAATAGAAAATAATAAACTCATTGTAAACGGGAATGCAATCTCTTTTTATGGAGAAAAGGAACCTAGACTAATCCCTTGGGGCGAAAACAAAGTAGATGTTGTTGTTGAAGCAACTGGTAAATTTACCAAATATGAAGACGCAGTTATGCATCTTGAAGCAGGCGCAAAAAAGGTGGTTGTGTCTGCTCCGGGTAAAAACATGCCTATGTTTGTTATGGGGGTTAATGAAAACGACTACAAGGGTGAAAGTGTAGTTTCAAACGCATCGTGCACGACAAACTGTCTTGCTCCACTTGCAAAAGTCATCCACAACAAATTTGGTATTGAAAGTGGACTTATGACAACTGTGCATTCAACAACTGCTACACAACTCACAGTTGATGGGCCATCAAAAAAGGATTGGAGAGGGGGAAGAGCAGCATCTGGCAACATTATTCCTTCTTCAACTGGCGCGGCAAAAGCTGTTGGAGAGGTTATTCCCTCACTTAAAGGCAAACTTACTGGAATGAGTTTTAGAGTTCCTACACTTGATGTGTCTGTTGTTGACTTAACAGTTAACCTTTCAAAAGACGCTTCTTATGAAGAAATCGTGGAAGAAATCAAGCGTGCCTCAAACGAGGAAATGAAAGGTGTGCTTGGGTGGACTGATGATGCGGTTGTTTCTACTGATTTTATAGGCGATGCAAGAACTTCAATCTTTGATGTGAATGCAGGTATAATGCTTTCACCAAGATTTGTAAAACTTGTTGCATGGTATGATAATGAGTGGGGGTATTCAAACAAAACTATTGACCTTGCCGTTTATATTATGAAATAAAAACAAAAATTTACAAAAGGACTAAAAATGGATAGTAAAAACGAGAATAAAAAGTCATCTTCGCTATTGGCACTTTTTGCATTTATAGGCATAGGATGCATTGCGGTTTCATTACTTTTGACACTAGTATTGAAAAACAACACTTCTGTTTCCGCAATTTTTAATATTATTGGTCAAACCATTGCCTATCTATTGTGTATTATTGTGGCTTTTTCATGGGTACAAAAACATCGACATATAGCGTGGGTTGTATGTTATGTTGTGTTTGTTGTAACCATTGTTGTTTTGTTTATTTTGCAGGGGCGAACCATTATTATTGGTGGCTAGTTCACTAGTCTACTATTGATATAAAAACATAACATACTAGTCCATATTTTAAGGTGTATATGAGAAATATTTTTGTTACCATTGGTGCAGTTGCACTCATAGGCCTGTGCTCAGCATTGTCAGGACTTTGGTCAGGAATGCTTTATTTTGCACTGACTGGAATTATAGCAATTTTAGTTTATTGGATAGTTGCGCTTGTGCTAGATTATAAGCATGAGTTTTATACCTTATTTGACGAAAAATTTAATTTGTATGTGGCGAAACTTATAAATTACTCTTCTACAACAAGAGAGGATATTGAAAATAATAGCCAAGTTTATATAAAAAAGTTCAAAAAAACACTGGTAGGCGACAAAGTAAAACAGATAACCATAATGGCAGTAATGGCAGTGGTTATTGTAATATGTTTTTCTTTAATTTTTAGCGGGAAAATTTAATTGAATTTTTGAAGAGATTTGGCGTTTGAAAATACAAGTTGCGACCTAACAAAGCCTAAACCAAGCCAGTAACATCAAACAACACAATCAAAAAGACTTTATTTTGAAAAGTCTTTTTATTTTTTAATTTAATTGTCAAACATTTCTTAAAGTTAACAAATTTAGTTGCATTTTGCTTCGCAAGTGTGCTATCATTACATTTGTGTAATAGGCGATGATTTCGCCACAAAAGGAGAAAATATGTTTACATTTGAAAAAAGAGAAAAACAAGGCGTTTTAAACATTTCTGTTTCAGCGCAAGATTGGGAAAAGGAAGTTAACGAAGTTTATGAACTTACCAAAGGTAAATTCAACATTCAAGGATTTAGAAAGGGCCATGCTCCAAGAAGAGTGATTGAACAAAACTACGGTGATACAGTTTTCTTCGATGACGCTTTCGATAGAGTTGTTTCAAAAGAATACAGCAAGTTTTTACAAGAAAACCCACAAGTTTCAGTTGCAGGACATCCACACGTAGAAAACAATTCCTTCACTGCCGATAAAGGACTTCAAGTTGTTTTAGTTTTTGACTTAATGCCAGAATTTAATTTGCCAAACCTTGCAGAAATTAAGGTAGAAAAAGACAAGGCAGAAGTTACAGATGAACAAATCGAAAACGAATTGAAACTCACACAAGCAAATCATGCAAGATATGTTGAAGAGCAAAAAGATGCTGAAAATGGAGATTTCGCAACTATTGACTTTGTAGGATATGTTGACGGAGAGAAGTTTGAAGGCGGAGAAGCGCAAGATTATAGACTTGAACTTGGCTCTCACACTTTTATTGATGGGTTTGAGGACCAAGTTGTTGGGATGAAACTTAACGAGGAAAAAGATGTTAATGTTACTTTCCCAGCAAACTATCCAGCAGAAAATCTTAAAGGAAAGCCAGCAGTATTTAAAGTAACTCTTAAAAAAGTTGAAAAGAAAGTTCTTCCAGAGATTAATGATAAGTTTGTTGCAGATACAACTGAGTTTGAAACTCTTGAAGAATACAAGAAATCCATAAAGGAAAACCTCTTGAAAGTTGCAGAAGAAAAGGCTGAAAGAGATTTTGATGTTAAACTTCTTGATGATATTGCTGAAAAGGCAAACATTGAAGTGCCTGCAAGCATGATTGACCATGAAGTTCACCACATGGTAGAAGATTTTGAGCATAGACTTTCTCATCAAGGTATGAAACTTGCTGATTATTTAACTTACCTTGGAAAAACAGAGGAAGAATTTAAAAACGAGCGCAAACTTGATGCTGAAAAGAATATCAAAACAAGACTTGTTCTTCAAAGAATCATTGCTGACAACAAAATCAGCGTTAGCGCAGAGGACCTTGACAAAATTATTGGCGAGTATGCAAGCAAGTATGGCATGAGCGTTGAAGATTTTAAGAAAGGATTGAACGAAAATGACTATGCTTATTTTGAAAACAACGCAATTATGACAAAAGTATTGGATTTTATCAAATCTCAAACAAAATAATCGCGGTTGAAAAGCATATAATTTAACTAGACCTAAGGTGGAATTACTCGTTTTGGGTGATTCCATTTCTTTTAGGGAAACAAATTGTTTTTTAATAGATGCTAAATTTCGCTCGATAAATTTAAATTTTAGATAAAGATTGCGGGCGTATCATCGTCATTTAAAAGCATTTATAATTTTGTTTCGTGTGAATATTTTAAATAAATAAGGGGAGGATATTTATGTTAATACCAATGGTTGTAGACCAAACAGGAAATAGCGAAAGATCTTATGATATCTATTCAAGACTTTTAGAGGATAGAATTATCTTTTTAAATGGGGAAATTGATGACAATGTTGCTAATATTGTTATTGCTCAACTCATTTACCTTGAAGGCAAAAACCCAAATAAGGATATTTTTATTTATATCAACAGTCCGGGAGGAAGTGTTTCGGCGGGGCTCGCCATATATGATACCATGAAATATATCAAGTGCGATGTTTCTACAATCTGCGTTGGCAGAGCGGCTTCTATGGGAGCATTCTTGCTTGCTGGCGGAACAAAAGGAAAGAGATTTGCGCTTCCAAATAGTGAAATTATGATTCATCAGCCACTTGGTGGCGCGCAAGGGCAAGTTAGTGATATTCAAATTCAAGCAAATCATATCCAATATATTAAAGAGCGCATGAACCACATGCTAAGCGAAAACACTGGAAAGCCCCTTGAACAAGTTGAAAAAGATACCGATAGAGACAACTATATGACAGCAAAAGAGGCAAAAGAATACGGAATTATTGACGAAATATTCGTCTCTCGCAACAAAAAGCAGTAAATTTAGGAGGCAAAATGGCTGATAATGAATGCAAATGTAGTTTCTGCGGAAAAAGCCAACGAGATGCAAAAAAGTTGATTGCAAGTCCAAGTGGAGATTCGTTTATTTGTGATGAATGTATAGAAATTTGCAAGGAAATTGTTACAGAGGTTAAGAAGTCCACCAAATTTGAAAAAATTGAACTTCCTGCACCTGCTGAAATTAAAGCTAAATTAGATGATTATATTGTTGGACAAGACGAGGCTAAAAGAGTGCTGGCTGTTGCCGTGTATAACCATTATAAAAGGCTTAATTATAATTTCAGCATCAAAGATAAGCAAGATGATGTCGAACTAGAAAAAAGCAACATTTTAATGGTTGGGCCTACTGGGTCGGGGAAAACCTTGCTTGCAAAGACGCTTGCAAAGGTGCTGAAAGTGCCTTTTGCAACTGCTGATGCAACCACTTTGACCGAGGCAGGATATGTAGGTGATGATGTAGAAAACATTTTATTAAAACTTATCCAAAATGCAGATTATGATATTGAAAAGGCGCAAAGAGGGATAATATACATTGATGAAATCGACAAAATCGCAAGAAAGACCCAAAATGTTTCTATTACAAGAGATGTTGCGGGGGAAGGCGTTCAGCAAGCGCTTTTAAAAATTCTTGAAAGCACCATTGCATCTGTGCCTCCACAAGGAGGAAGAAAACACCCTCATCAAGAAATGATACAAATTGACACTACAAACATTTTGTTTATTTGTGGTGGCGCTTTTGTTGGCTTAGACAAAATTATTGAATCGAGAAAGACGGACACAACCTTAGGCTTTAATGCTGAAATTAAAGACTTGGATGATAAAGCTAAAACAAACTATGTTAAAGAGATTCAACCAAATGATTTAGTTAAGTTCGGTTTAATTCCAGAATTTATCGGCAGATTACCAGTTGTGGTTGGGCTTGACGATTTAACAGAAGAGGCACTTGTAAAGATTTTAAGAGAACCTAAAAACTCAATTATCAAACAGTACGAATTAATGTTCAAAATGGATGGTATTAAAATTGAGTTTTCTGATGAAGCGGTTCGCGCTATTGCCAAGAAGGCGATGGAATTAAAAACTGGGGCAAGAGGATTAAGAACAATAATCGAATCTAAAATGACGAAATTGATGTATGATGCGCCTAGTTTTAAAGATGTCGATAAAATTATTGTAACCAAAAACTTTATTGAACTTGAAAATGAGCAACCAGAAATAATAAAGAAAGCGGAAATCAAAGAAGTTTGCTAAAAAGGAAGGCTTTATGCCTTCTTTTTTTGTACGTAAGAATATTGCTAGCAAAACGAGTATTTTCTTATTGTTACTTTTTATAGGTTTGATGAATATATAACAAAGGGAGGAAACAATGAGAAATTTTTTTACTATTATGGATAATAACCAAAACAGGTCAAATGCTTTTACGACGCTTCAAAATGCAAGGGCTGATGCGATAGGTGAATTAGAGGCAATAATTCAATATGAAAACCATTTAGAACAAACAACTGACCCAGTTGCCAAACAAACCATAAGGGATATAGCAAATGAAGAAAAATTGCATACGGGTCAACTTTTTGGACTTATTTTTAAACTAGACCCTGAAAGCAAAACTCAATTCGAAAAAGGGCTTAAAGAATTTGAAGAACTTAATAAGAATATGTAGTTAAGATTTTAATATTAAAAATTTGTAATGTTACATAGTTAAAGGCTTGACGGACAGTGCGTAGTGCATATTTTCAACCCAGAAATTGCATTATATAAGACTTTTTTGACTTCGTAAACTGATTATATGATGCTGTGACATATGAGCATGAATGATTTAGACAATAAAATAATCTGACACGATTTGAATGTGCCTTTGGGGCGCGAGAAAGCGAGTTTTTTAAGAAAACTCGCGGGCATACTTTTCTTGGGGATGCCCATGAGCCTTGCGAGAGCGCTAAGGCTCATTTTTCTCGCGCCGAGGAGGAGAAATAGAAGAGTAGGAAGAAGAGGAAAAAATTGTAAACGTGTAAATAGGCGAGGGAAAATGGCAAATGTGCAAAACATTAGACGATAAATGCACAAATTATAAGAGGTGGAACGGTTTAACTGAGCCTTTATGTGCTAGCAAATACTTTTAAAAAAAATTCTTATTGATAATTAATCTTAATTGAAATTCGATATAGATAAAAGAGTATTGATATTGATAAAATTATATTAAAAAAAGTGAAAAAATTAGCGAAAATCTCTTGACAATCATATCTTAAATAAATATAATAAAAAAGTAACATTTGAAGCGTGCAGGCGTGGCGGAATGGCAGACGCGCTTGTTTAAGGGGCAAGTTCGAAAGAGTGTGGGTTCGACTCCCACCGCCTGCACCAAGAAAAAACCAAATCGAATTGATTTGGTTTTTTAACAATAAAAGGCAATATGTCATTGCCTTTTATTTTTTCGTAAATATGGGTGCTGTTAGAAATTCTCGTGATAAGAATCATCAGCGTCTACTTGTTCGTGCTCAGTAGTTTCTTCCAAAGCGCGTCTTTGAGCTTCTTGATAGTGTTTAACTATCATTTTCGCAGCATCATATACTCCTGCGGGTGTGTTTGCTAACAAATCTTTCTCTTTTTCAAGTCCGTAGCACCATTCAAGGATGCATTTGATTGCTTCGCTATCAAGAGGATTGACTCCATTGCTTGAACATGACTCTGTTTTGTGGCATGGACGAGTGGTTCCGTCAGCAAGAGTGTATGAATCATTTGTGTCAGAGTAATTAAAAGCGTAAGAAGTTATGAGTCTCTCTTTATAAACTCTTCTTGTTCCTTTATAAATTGAAACATTAAGAAATCTTTCTAAAATGTCTGCGGTTTCTTCGTAGTCGTTAGCTGGGGTGGCTTTCATGCCTTCATTATTAAAGCAATGCAAGATTTCGTTTAAATTAAATTCAATAATGTATTGTGCTCCATTTTTATAAATGCTGAAATATCCATGTCTTTTATTGCATACTTGTTTAGGGTTTTCAGTTAAAGGCGCATAAAATCTTGTTGCATCTTTTGTTAACTTTCCCTCTATATCATTAAAAACTTTGTGTACGATTGTTGTATGTGGAAATGAGTCTGCAAGGGTATCTTCGCTATCAAAGATTTCCATTAAATAGTCCTCGGTCTTTTGTGAAGGAGTCGTTATTCTTTTCACCTCTTGCAAAGATAGTGATGATGGATTAAAAATATCTTCCAATACATACTTTCTCTTATAACGAGTTGTAACATTCCCAGTTAAAGAATATTCTTCATAAATATAACAAGTATTTGTATCTTTATCAAACTCTATGTGTGTTTTTATTGAATGATTTTTCCCTGTGAGCAAGGTTGGCTTTTTCTTTGAACCATAAAAGGTTTCAAGCATTCTTTTATCTTCTAATTTCATAACCTGTAATCCTCCTAATTTTCAGTGATTATATAAATTTTTGTTCTAAAAATTTGTGTAGTCTTATTTTAATGCACATAGAGTAAAAAGTCAATACCTAAAATCAAAAAGTCAATACTTAAAATCGGGTAAATTTCTTATTTTAAGTTCAAAATATCACAAGTATGACTGAAATCGGAAGGGAGTGTGTGCTTGAAGGTTAGCGTTTCATTTCTATATGGGTGAAAAAATGAAAATTCATCGCAAATAAGCGCGGTGTGGTTTAATAATTCGCTTTTTTTGCCATAAATTTCATCTCCAAGCAGGGGATGTCCTATTGAAGATAAATGAAGCCTGATTTGATGAGTTCGCCCATGCTCTAAAATGAGTTTTATTAATGAGTGAGATGGGGTGTTTGCAATAGGGTAAACATAAGTAATGGCGTCCTTGCCATTTGAAGATATGACTCTTTTTTGTTGATTTATTCCGTTAGCAGAAATTGTTTCTATCTTTTTATCTATAACCAAATTTTTGTTTATTTTTCCCTCACAAATTGCAAGGTAAGATTTTGAAACATCTTTAATTTCTTGAAGCGCAAGACTTGTTTTGGCAACTAATATAAAGCCAGCAGTGTCTTTGTCAAGACGATTTATTATGCGAAGCGTAAAATTTTCATCTTTTTCTTGCATATAAGAAATGATTGCGCCAGCCAAATTTTGATTATAGTGGGCTTTGTTTGGCATACAAGATAAACCACTTGGTTTAAATATTAGTAAGTAGTATGCGTCTTCAAATACAATATCTAGTGGTAGTATGCAAGGCATAATTTCTGTTTTCTTATTTGGAGATGAAAGAATTTCAATTTTGTCGTTTTCTAGTATTTTCGCTCTTGTATTTGCTATCTTTCCATTAAGGAGTATAGAATTGGGAGTTTTTCGCAGATTAGAAATGTAATTTTCTGAAAAGCCCTTATTTTTTAAAAAGTAATATATGTTTTTGCCCGAATCTTTGCCAGCAATGTAAGTTTGATATTTCATATTTCCTCATTTTTATTTTATCCTATCAAAATTAAGCAAAAAATGCAAATAATTTGATAAACATTTAAAAATCATTTGACTTAAAAACGCTCTCAATATATAATTACTAATGTATATTAAAAGACGATGATGAAAGAGTAGTAAACCGATGCACGCTTTACAGAGAGGTTTTGGTAGGTGAAAGAAAACCAAAGAGGTGGCAGTTGAATTCGCTTTCTAGTTGCGCTTACGAAAAAACAAAAGTAGTTTGCGTCGTAAAAACCTGCGTTAAAGGTAAATAAGGGCTGTTAAAAGCATAACAGCTGAAATTAGGTGGTACCACGAAAAGTTCTCTTTCGTCCTAAGTGATGAGGAGAACTTTTTTAGTTTAAGTCTAAATTTAGATTAGGTTTAGGAGGGCAGTATGATAGAAGAACTTAACAAATTAAAAATTTCTGGGGTCGAACAGATTTCGTCTGTTACTGACTTAAAGATGCTTGGAGAAATAAAGGGGGCTATTTTTGGCAAAACTGGATCTCTCAACAGCATATCAAAGGGCATGAGAGATTTGTCGCCAGAAGATAGACCAAAAGTTGGCGCGCTTATGAGCGAAGTTAGAAAGACTCTTGAAGACGCCTTTGTAAGCAAGGAGGCAGAATTAAAAAGGCAAGAACTCGCTCGAAAACTTGAAGAGGAGCGCGTTGATATAACAGAGCCAGCAAAAGGGGAAGAGCTGGGAGCTCTGCATCCAATTTCAGTGGTTGTAGATAGGCTCTGTGATATTTGTGTTGACCTTGGTTTCTCAGTGGTTGAAGGTCCAGAAATCGAAAGTGATTATTATAATTTTGAAGCAATGAATATTCCAAAGAATCACCCATCAAGAGATATGCAAGATACATTTTTTATAAGCGATAATGTTTTGCTTAGAAGCCAAACATCAGCGGTTCAAGCGAGAGAAATGGAGAAAAGAAAGCCACCTTTCAAAATTGTTTGTCCGGGGAAGACTTATAGAAATGAAAGCGACTCAACTCATAGCCCAATCTTTCACCAATTTGAAGGGCTTGTAGTCGATGAAAATGTTTCTATGGCTGACTTAAAATCAATGCTTACAACCATAATGAGGCGTTTGTACGGAGACGACACAGTTATAAGGTTTAGACCTTCTTTCTTTCCATTTACTGAGCCAAGTATTGAAGTTGATGTTTCTTGTCCAAATTGTCATGGCAAAGGATGCTCGACTTGTAAAGGTACGGGGATGCTAGAACTTTTGGGAGCGGGCATTGTTAATCCAAAGGTGCTTGAAATGTCGGGAATAGATAGTAAAAAATATAGTGGATTTGCATTTGGTTTTGGACTTGACAGAACTGCGATGATTTTAAACGGAATTACAAACATTAAAAATATGTATCGCAACGATGTTAGATTTCTAAAACAAATGAAATAGGTAGTATGTAGTTGTTATAAAAACATAACATAATAGACTATAAAACGAGGAGAAAATATGAAAGTAACATATAATTGGATTAAAGAATTGACAGGAGTCATGGCGCCAGCGGAAGATATCGCTAAGAGATTAACATCTGCCGGAATGGAAGTGGAAGAAATTATTTATCAAAACGAACACTTGCATGATGTGGTTGTCGGTAAAATTTTAAAGATTGAAAAACACCCAGAGGCGGATAGGCTTGTCGTATGCCAGGTTAGCATCGGACAAGAAATTGTCCAAATCATAACAGCGGCAACAAATGTGTTTGAAGGTGCACTTGTTCCAGTGAGTTTGCCGGGGGCTGACCTTGTTAATGGCGTTAAAATTCAAAAGGCTAAAATGCGCGGAGTAGAATCTTGCGGTATGTTTTGCTCTGGCGAAGAACTGGGAATTGATGAAAATTACTTTGAAGGCGCTGGCGTTAATGGCATTTTAATATTGCCTAATGATTTTAAAGTGGGACAACCAATAGAAGACGCATTGATGCTTAATGATATTGTTTTTGATATTGGCATTACACCAAATAGAGCAGACTGTATGTCTGTTGTAGGGATTGCGAGAGAAGTGTGTGCGCTTTATGGCATAACTATGGGAAAAATTAATTGCAATTATAACATTGATATTTACTCAAAAGAAACTGTAAGAAATTTTGTCGATGTAGATGTAAATACTCCAAATTGTTATAGATACATGGCGTCTGCTATCACCGATGTAAAATTGGAAAGAAGCCCATTGTGGATGCGTGCTAGACTTAATGCTGTTGGAATAAAACCAATTAACACACTTGTGGATATTACAAACTATGTTTTGATTGAAATGGGGCAACCACTTCATGCTTTTGATGGAAATCTTATTGATGGCAAGAAAATAAATGTTCGCCAAGCAAAAGAGGGCGAAAGCATTGAAGCGCTAAACCATAACACATATACCCTTGACGAAAATGTTATGGTTATTGCTGACGCAGAAAAACCAATGGTTATTGCGGGCATTATTGGTGGAATGAATTCATGCATTAATGAAAACACCAAAACTTGCGTACTTGAAAGCGCAGTGTTTGATTTGAAGTCTATTCGCGTAACAAGCAGAAAGTATGGCATAAGCACTGATTCTTCAGCTAGGTACTCAAAGGGTGTTAATGTTGCAAATGCTGAATTTGGGCTTGCAAGAGCGCTTCATTTGGTCTGCAAACTTGGTTGCGGAAAGGTTGTTAGAGGCGTTATCGATATTGCTTCAAAGAAAAATGAGCCTCGAAAAATAACTGGCTCGGTAAACAAAATTAATTCTATTCTTGGCGTTGAGATAAAAGGTCAAGATATGGCAAGGCTTCTTAATAACCTTGGCATAGAAACAACGCTTGCTGGGGATAGGCTTGAATGCATTGTCCCTCCATTTAGAGAAGATATTGAGAACAATAATGACCTTGCCGAAGAGGTGATAAGACTTTATGGTTATGATATTTACGATAAAATGGAATATAAACTTTTCGACCATGCAAAAATAACTGAGGGGGCACAAAATCCTAAGCTTTGGTTAGAGCGTAAAATGCGAAATGCTCTTGTAGAAAGAGGGTTCTATGAAAACATTTCATATACGCTATGCCCATCTGACACGGCTGAGAAGTTGATGATTTCAGACGAAAGGTCAAACCTTGTGAAGATTGCAAATCCTCTTGGAGAGGACCTTTCTTGTATGCGTCCTAGTCTTGCGCATAGTTTGCTTGAAAATGTTGCGTATAATCTTTCAGTTGGAAATAAAGAACTTAAAATGTTTGAATGCGGACGAACCTATCAGTCAAAGGGGAAAAATGAACTGGCGATTGAGAAAGATATGTTAGGATTGTGCGTACTTAAAAATGGATATGATTTCTTTATGCTTAAAGATGTTATGCTTTCATTGCTTGCAAAAGTTGGTGGAACCGTAACCATTGAGCGTTCGACAGAGCCATATCTTCATCCGGGAGTATCAGCTGATATCTTTGTTGACGGCAATAAGGTTGGCTGTTTTGGAAAAGTTCACCCATCGGTGGCGGAAAACTATGCGCTTCCACATGATATTTTCTATGGAGAGATTGAAACGGGATATCTTGCTAAATTGCCTATTAAGAGATACAATGTTAAACCTATCTCGAAATTCCCAATAGTTGAGCGTGATGTTGCTGTGGTTGTAGATGAAACGGTGAAGATTGGAGACCTTTTGGATGCAATTAAATCTGCTTGTGGTAAGCTTTACTATGAAGCAAAATTATTTGATATTTACAGAAGTGATGCAGTTGGTGAAGGGAAGAAGAGTGTTGCGTTTAATGTTAAACTGTGGCCAGAAGATAAAACCTTGACCGATGAAGAAGTTACAAGTGTTATGAAAAAAATAACAAAATCACTCGCGTTTAGATTTGGAGCAGTATTAAGATGATTTATCTCGACAATGCGGGAACTACAAAAATGTTTGAAGAGTGTTTGGCGGTTATTGAAAAATATGCTTGCCAAACCTTTTTCAATCCATCGGCGGGATACGAGCCTGCTATTGAGGTGGGAAAAGACTTGGATAGCGCTCGCAAACTTATTATGAATAAACTTGGAGCTATGAAAGGAGATGTTGTTTTTACTGGGGGTGCAACAGAAAGCAACAACCTTGCTATCATGGGTAGTCGTAAGAATGGCAAGTGGAACTATGTGTTTTCTACGGGTGAGCATCCAAGCGTTTATAATGTAGCAAAAGAACTTGCATTGCAAGGATATGAAGTAAGATTTGTCAAACTAGATAAAAATGGGCAAATCGACTATGCCGACCTGCAAAAAAATATTGATGACAAAACAAGATTAATATCTGTTATGCACGTTAGCAACGAAACGGGTGCAATAAACGACATTGCAAGGGTTAATTCATTAAGAAACAAGTATGCGCCTAATGCGCTATTGCAAGTTGACGGAGTTCAGGGGTTTTGTAAAATTAAAATTGATGCACAAATGTGTGGAATAGATTTTTACACTATTTCAGCGCATAAGTTTCATGGTCCCAAAGGAGTCGGGGCGTTATATGTCAAAAATCCTCAAATTCTTAAAAACATTGTGTTTGGTGGCGGACAAGAAAAAGGATATCGTTCTGGCACAGAGAATGTTGCGGGGATAATGGCAATGAAATGTGCGATAGAAAAGATAGACGAAGAGGAAAATTATAATCACACAAAAAATCTCAAATCTTTAATGTCGCAAATCTTATCTAATGACGCCAATATCAAGATTATAGAAACTGATAGTCCATATATTTTGAGTGCAAGTTTTGCTGGCGTTAATGGAGAAACTCTTATGAGGGTTTTGCAAGATAAGGGGATCTTAGTCGGTAAGGGAAGTGCTTGCTCTACTAAAAAAGCGGGAAATCGCACCCTTGAAAGTATGGGGCTAAGTAAGGACGAAATTAAATCGCATATAAGAATTTCTTTTGGGGGCTATGAGACCGAAAAAGAAGTTTGTGAGGCGGGTGAAGAAATCCTTAAAACATATCATGAAATTTGGGAGAAAGTTAAATGAGAGTAATACTGTTGCGATTTGGCGAGTTGTACCTAAAAGGCGCCAATAGAAACATTTTTGAAAGTACGCTGATACGAAATATCAAGTATGCACTTTCGGGCGAGGAGTTTAAATTTGAAAAAACTTTTGGTAGATATGTAGTTAGTGGTTATCCTTTTGAGAGGGAAGAGGTTATAGTTGACAAATTAACAAAAGTTTTTGGACTTCACAGTCTTTCGTGCGCGGAAGAGGTGGAGGCAGAACCTAGCGCCATCGAAAATGCTGTAAACAAAATTAATGTGGGTGGTCAGTCTTTTAAAGTTTTCGTTAAACGAGCAGATAAAACCTTTCCTTATTCTTCTATGGAGTTCGCTTCAATGCTGGGAGGAATTCTGCTCGAAAATTGTCCAGACGCAAATGTGGAATTATATAACCCACAACGAGAAGTTCATGTAGACATAAGGCTAAACAAAAAGGCGTATATTTTTGCTGATAATATTAAGTGC
The DNA here is from genome assembly GCA_934771475.1 of uncultured Clostridia bacterium. GTDB lineage: Bacteria > Bacillota > Clostridia > Christensenellales > UBA1242 > Caccovivens. The sequence continues at coordinate 84,751 of CAKVMD010000001.1, read as the reverse complement.
CAAGGAGGATTGCCTCTTGGAACCGCTGGAAAGGGGCTTTTACTTTTGTCAGGAGGAATTGATAGTCCTGTTGCTGGGTATTTGATCGGGAAGCGAGGACTTAAAATTGATGCATTGCATTTTCACAGTTATCCTTACACTTCGACTCTTGCAAAAGAAAAGGTTATAACCTTAGCGAAAGAACTGGTGCCTTATGTTGGAAAATTCTCGTTGCATTGCGTATCATTCACAAAAGTTCAAGAAGAAATACATACGCATTGCAATCCAGAATACATGATAACTATAATGAGAAGAATTATGATGAGGGTGGCAGAGAGGGTTTGTCAAAAGTATGAACTTGGGTGCGTGGTTACTGGTGAAAGTCTAGGGCAGGTTGCCAGCCAAACAATGCAAAGCATGACTGTAACTGGTGGAGTGCTTAAAGAGGTTCCTATTTTTAGACCTTGCATTGCAATGGATAAAGAGCAAATTATGGAAGTGGCTCGAAACATAAATACTTATGAAACATCCATATTACCTTATGAAGATTGCTGTACAGTATTCTTGCCAAAAAATCCTATAATCAAGCCGACTTTAAAAGCCTGCTTAAAAGAAGAGGGGAGAATTAATGTTGATGAGCTTGTGGAAGAGTGCTTGGCTGGTGAGGAAATTATTGTCATAGAATAAAAAATATGTTAATCATTTTGTATAGACCGCTAGGTGGAATCGCCTAGCGTTTTTTGTGTTCATGAAAATAGAAACGAGGTGATGGCTTTCTATTAAGAGAGCAGAGGGGCAAATGAATGAAATGATTAATGCTTTTTTTGCGCGAAATGCAAACAGGCCCATTGCTGATTTATTGTCTTTTGGTTGTCGCATTACATTTTACCCGTGCGTAGGGTGGGTGAGTGGTAAGCGAAATATGCATAAAAGTGTTTAATCATAAATTTGATTTTTATAAAAATACAAAAGATGAAATATATATCAAAAACGCGTGAATAAATATACAAAAATCGCTTGCATAATTATAAATAATGTTGTATAATAATCAAAAATGAGTGTATATGTATAAATTTATAAATATGCATAATCGCTATAAGCCCCGAAAATAGGCGTATGTAGCGTTTAAGGAGAAAACGATGGCAAGAAGTGCAAGACAGTCTAAAATTCTAGAACTTATTTCAACCAAAGAAATCGAAACGCAAGACGAACTTGCAAGAGAGCTTCGTAATGCTGATTTTGATATAACCCAAGCGACAATTTCAAGAGATATTAAAGAACTGGGTTTAACAAAAATTCTCTCATCATCTGGCAAGTATAAATATTGTTTCGTGGGCGGTGAGGAAAATGTTGTTTCAAATAAGTACATATCTATTTTTAAAGAAGCAGTTATTTCCGTTAAACCCGCGCTGAACCTGATTGTTATAAAAACCATGAAAGGACTTGGCGGAGGAATTGCGAGTTTCGTTGACAAACTTAACATATCTTCTCTTATGGGCGTAGTAAATGGTGATGACACTGTTATGCTTATTTTCCCAAGCACAACCGCTGCAAGTGAGGCTGTCGTTACACTTAACGATATGCTTTTGTAGGAGGTGAATATGTTAGAATCTATTTCTATTAAAAATGTTGCACTTATAAAAGATTTAAATATAGAATTTGGACAGGGATTGAATATTCTCTTAGGAGAAACCGGTGCCGGTAAAAGTATTATATTTGATGCACTCAATTTTGTTTTAGGCGCCAAAGCCGACAAAACCCTTATAAGAAGTGGGGAAGAGCAAATGCGCGTAGATGCTGTTTTTACAGGGCTGAGTGATTATTGCCTTTCAAGACTTCAAGAGTTTGGGGTTGAGGAAAATGAAGTTGCTTTAAGTAGGACATTAACAACTGATGGAAAATCTTCTGTCCGCGTAAATGGGCTTCCTACAACTGCTGGGGTTTTGAAAGAGGTAGGCAAGTGCCTTCTTGATAGTTATTCACAACATGAAAGCGTAGAACTTTTAAACCCTAAAATGCACCTTCCCATGCTTGATAGGTTCGGTGGCGCACAAATAAAAGAACAAAAAGAAATTGTTAAAACACTTTTATCTCAATGCAATGATATAAAGGGAAAAATAGCTTCTTTGGGCGGAGATGAGTTTGAAAGAGAACGCACGAAATCTCTTTATGAATATCAGGTAAATGAAATTGAAGAAGCAAATCTTAAAATTGGAGAAGAAGATGAGGTTTCAAACCGTTTAAAATTTTTAAATTCAAGTGAAAAGATTTATGAATCTGTCAGTGCTTGCGAGGAGTATTTAAGCGGAAATGTTGGAAGTTGTTTGTCGTCGCTTGAAAATGCTGCCAATTCTTTAACTGTTATTACAAATTTTGATAATATTGCTCAATGCAGACAACGACTTGAAAGCGCCAAATATGAAATTGAAGATGTTTACGAAACATTATTGGACATTAAAGCTTCAACCGAATATGACGAGAAAGAGTTTGACAAACTTGATAGAAGAAATGATACGATTAAGTCTTTAACAAAAAAGTATGGTGGAAGTATTGAGAAAGTTCTTGAATACCTCTCTCAAATAAAACAAAAGTTAAATGACCTAGAAGATAGCGAGTTTTTACTTTCTAAATATCAGAAAGAATACGAAAAAACTCACTTGGAACTTATGCAATCTTGTGAAACGCTTTCTCTTCTTCGTAAAAAGGTCGCAAAAGACATTGAGGAGAAAATTGTTTGTGAACTTAAAGAACTAGGAATGAAATCAAGTCAATTTGCTGTTAATTTTGAAAAACTCGAAGAGCCTACTCAAAATGGCACAGATAAAGTTGAATTTGTGTTCTCCGCAAACAAAGGACAAGAGGTTAAATCTCTTTCTAAAACTGCATCAGGCGGAGAACTTAGCAGATTTATGCTTGCTGTTAAAAACATATTTGCTGAAATAGGAAGTGCGCAAACACTCGTATTTGATGAAATAGATTCGGGTATTTCTGGCGAAACTGGCAATATTGTAGGGAAAAAATTAAGCAATTTAACAAAGTTTGCGCAAGTTTTATGTATAACACACTTGCCACAAGTCGCTTGCTACGGTGATGATTTTTTCTTTGTTAGCAAGTTTGAAGATGAAAATTCTACTCAAACGCGTGTTGTCAAATTGGTGGGGGACGAAATTCCTTTAAATATCGCTAAAATGGTTGTTGGGCAATCTGTTAGCGAGACTGCATTAAACCAAGCAAAAGAACTTCGCTTGAAGGCGGGGAAGTAAAGTAACCAATTAAATTTATACTAAAAAAATATATAGTATTTAAATACGAAAAATGAAGAGACTAACATTGGTTAGTCTTTTTTTGCGGAGGAAAAATGAAAAAGAGATTTGTTCTTATTATGTTACTTCTTTTGCTTTGTACAGGCGTTGAGTTTATAAAGATATCTTTGAAAGATTGCTTGGCTCTTCCTAATGAATTTTATGTCAATTATGATGAAATACAAACTGCCAACAGCGAACAGCAATTTGGTAAGTTTGTGAAATTGTCAATTAACGATAAACAGACTTCAATAGATAATAATGGCAGTGATGAAAATTTTGTTGTTGTAAAACTATTTGGTTTCATACCCGTGAAAAAAATAAAGGCCAAAATACTGCCCGAAGAAGAGGTCTTTGTCGGGGGTGAGGTTGTTGGTTTGGCTGTTAGTTGTGATGGAACAGTGGTCGTAAGTAATTGTACGATTGACGAAAGCAAAGGCGAAATGGTGAAAAATAATTATTTTAAAAATGGAGATATAATTTCGAAAATTGGTCAGACAGATATTTCTAGTTTAGACGACATTCAGTCGGCTTTAAAAAAACAATCTGATAGTCAAGTGAAAGTTGAAATTGTCAGAAACAACCACAAATTAGAGCAAGTTGTGCCACTTCTAAAAGACAAGGAAGGCGAATATCGTCTAGGAATTTGGGGCAAAGATGGTATGTCAGGCGTTGGTACGCTAACTTTTGTTAAACAAAACGGATTATTTGGAGCCTTAGGACACGCAATTACTCATGGGTCAAGCGAAAATGTAATTCCGGTTAAGGATGGAAAGGTTTATGAATGCAACATGGTTGGAATAAAAAAAGGGCAAAGAAATGACCCCGGCGAATTGCGATGTGTTTTTGTTCCAAAGAATGCAAGGGGAGAAATTTATAAGAACACAAAACAGGGAATATATGGGAAACTAGAAAATACTTCGGGATTAATAGACCATAATCTCTCTGCAAAGTTGGGCGGAAGATTGAGTATAAAACCGGGGAAAGCAAAGATAGTTTCGTGTGTAAGTGGAATTAGAGAAGAGTACGAAATTGAAATTATAAAAGCAAATTATCAGAATTCAATAGATGAGAAGAGCATAGTTTTTAGAGTTATTGACAATAAACTTTTAAATCTGACGGGTGGAATTGTTCAAGGAATGAGTGGTTCTCCTATTATGCAAAATGGAAAGATTGTTGGGGCAGTTACACACGTATTTCTAAATGATCCAACCAAAGGTTATGGGGTTTATACCGACTGGATGCTTTCACAGTTGGAAATGTAAAAATAAAACTTCTGTAATTTAAAAAAGCACCCACAATAAATAGTCATAAAAGACAATTTACAAATAAATCAGGGACTATAAGCCCGAAAAATAGGGCTAGTATGCATTGCATACTAGCCCTTTAATGTGGGGAAACATAATGACACTCTAACACCGTTTTGTCCAAAAAGTAAAAAAGCGGAAAAAGAAAGAAGCCACACTCATATTGATGTGTGGCTTCTTCTAATGTGAAGCATATCTCCTTCACACCTTTATAGTGTGCAGTAAAAACAATTATATACACAAAAATTAAAATATTGATAATTTGTTTATATGAATTTTAAGTTTGCTGTTAAGATTTAAAAGAAAATCTTCACTTATTTGAGTTTTTCTTGCGAATAAAGAGAAGACATCACTTCATTTACAAATTTCTTCGCGAGCCTAAAAAGGCTTAGTTTTGTTCATCTCTACCGAGTTTTATCACGTTTGCGACATTTCTTCTCATATCTTCACTTATTGCCGCATAGTGGCGTTTTGTAGTATTAACATCCTTATGTCCAAGAACATCAGCAACTATGTAAATATCTTTGGTCTCTTTGTAAAGGTTAGTACCAAATGTACTACGCAGTTTGTGTGGACTTATTTTTTTTAGCGGACTTGCTACTTTTGCAAATTTCTTAACCAAATTTTCTACTGCGCGAACAGAAATTCGTTTGTTTTGAAGACTTATAAACATTGCTTGCTCATCTTTATCAAGCCCAAGAGTAGCGCGTTTTTCTAACCACGTTTTAAGAGCGCGCGCAACCTCATTTGAAAAATATAGCATAGTTTGATTTCCGCCTTTTCGTGTTACAATAAAAGCGTTTTGAGAAAAATCAAATGAATTGAGGTCAAGTCCGACCAGTTCGCTTATTCTTATGCCTGTGCCAAGAAATAAGGTTACAATCGCATTATCCCGCTCAAAAGTATTTTTGTTATATTCTTGTTGTCTCTTGGTAAATGTATATGGATTTTCTATTGTGTCGAGCAGGCGAGTTACTTCATCTTTTTCAAGTCGCACAATTTCTTTATCGTGGAGTTTTGGGGTTTCTATTTTGCTGGCAACATTTCCTATAATCATATCATGATTGTAAAGATACTTAAAAAAACTTCGAAGAGCGGCAAGTTTCCTTGCTTTGCCTTTCTCATCGTTTTTATATAGTTTTCCATTGAGTTCATAATATGATAAATATGAAAGATACTGTTCTATATCTCTTGCTTTAATTTTGTTTAGGTCTTCTAGGGTAATGTCAGACTCTTTTTTGTTGAAAACGAACTGGGAAATATAGTTAAAAAACACAAATAAATCCAAAGAATAATTGTATCGAGTAAGTGATGAAGTCTTGCTTTCGATGCCTATAAAAAAATCTAGGCAATAGTCGGGGAGTCGCTCGGTATATTTTGCCATTTTTAATCTATTTTGAAGGTCGCGTTTTTGATAATAATTCATATTTGTCATACCACGATTGTATCATAAATAAAATAAAATTCAAAATGATTTTAAACATCTATGCGTAAAATTATTATTGAGTTTACTTAAATTGGACTCGACCTAATTCAAAACTCAAAAACTAGCCACTAAAACCGTTTAAATTCCCATTAAATATGGTAAAGACTGTAAAAATTTGTTAAATTATTTGACTTGTTGTCAATAATAGATTTATAATTTATCTATACTTATAAGAGGTGAACATATGATAGATATTAATTTAATTAGAACAAACCCTGAACTTGTAAAAGAAAATATCAAAAAGAAATTTCAAGATCAAAAACTTGCCTATGTAGATGAAGTACTTGATCTTGATGGCAAAATTAGAGCACTTAAACAAGAGGGCGACACTTTGCGTGCAAGCCGAAATACACTTAGCAGCCAAATCGGAAAACTCATGAAAGAGAAGAAAATTGACGAGGCTGGCGAAATTAAGGCACAAGTTGTAAAAAATAACGAAAGAATTATAGAGATAGAAAAAGAAGAAGAAACTTATTCTGCGAGATTAAAATCGTTGATGATGTCTATACCAAACATTATTGATGACAGCGTTCCAGTTGGGAAAGACGACAGCGAAAATGTAGAAAATGAGCGTTTCGGTGAGTCGACAGTCCCAAATTATGAAATTCCTTATCATGCAGATATTTTGGCGTCTATAAACGGTCTCGATAAAGAAAGCGCTGGAAGAACAAGCGGAAATGGTTTCTATTACCTTTTGGGTGATGCAGCAAGACTTCATGAAGCAATGATTGCTTATGGAAGAGACTACATGATTGATAAAGGCTTTACTTATTGTATACCACCATTCATGATTAGAAGTGATGTTGTTAATGGCGTGATGAGTTTTGCTGAAATGGAAGCCATGATGTACAAGATTGAAGGCGAAGACCTCTTTTTGGTCGGCACAAGCGAACACTCAATGATTGGAAGATTTAAAGACCAAATTATTAAAGAAAGTGATTTGCCAATAACAATGACATCTTATTCTCCTTGTTTCAGAAAAGAAGGTGGCGCGCATGGACTTGAAGAGCGAGGACTTTATAGAGTTCACCAATTTGAAAAACAAGAAATGATTGTTATATGTAAACCAGAAGATAGTATGTCTTGGTATGAAAAAATGTGGAAATTTACGGTAGAAATATTTAGAAACCTTAATATTCCTGTAAGAACGCTAGAATGTTGCTCTGGGGATCTCGCCGATCTTAAAGTTAAATCATGTGATGTTGAGGCTTGGAGTCCTAGACAACAAAAATATTTTGAAGTTGGTTCATGTTCAACATTGGGTGATGCACAAGCCAGAAGACTTGGAATTAGAGCAAAGGGAGAAAAGGGAACATATCTGCTTCATACTCTTAATAATACAGTTTTGGCTTCACCAAGAGCCATTATTGCTTTCCTTGAAAACAATTATAATGAGGATGGCTCAATCAGCATACCAGAAGCATTAAGACCTTATATGGGTGGAAAAGATAAAATTTTACCAAAAAAATAAAAAGGATTTAAATGGCAAAAGTTCAAATTTCCAAAAATCTTATAAATAGCATAGCATCGCAAAACAATGAGATTTATCTTGAAAGGACGCAAAATTTAGTAAGAAGTGTAGTTTCAGCCAGCGTTGAAGAACTGGCTGAAAAGGTCTCTTATGTTACAAAAAACAATGTTGTCCTTCAACCGGTAAACGAATTGTTAAGCGGTGCTTTTTGTGATAATTCTCAATTTGTATATTTTTTGGGTATAGAAAATGCACAATTAGAACTAAACACTGCAAAAAAGACCAATTTTTGGAGAGAGCTTTGGCAAAGGTTTAAATTGGCATGGCAAAATCGCCGAAAAAGAAGAAAAAAGAAGAAAAAGAAAGATGACAAAGTAGAAGTTGACAATTCAAAACCACAGGATATGTCCAAATATTCCATCTATGACCTTGGTGTTGATTTTCAAAAGGCTGTGTCTAACCAACTGTCAGCGACTTCTTTGATTTATTTAAATGGAAATGAAATTTTAATTCTTGGCAAAGAAGATTTTGGCGCAAATACCAAAATAAAAATATATCTAGTGAATAGTAACGAGAGTTTATTTAGATATTATGCTGGGAAAAGAAAAGGCTTTATTGACATAGATTTAAATGCTAGGTGTGAAGCATTAAATACAAAAATAAAAAATGCTGGCGAAAACTTTATTAAAATTTTGAAAATATTTAATGTTTTATTTTACAATGCAAACAATAGATTGCCAAATCAAGTTTATATGGAATCGGTTTTGTGTAGCGTTCCAGACGAATTATTTGAAGGGGAAGATATTTATAAAGCTTTTGTTAAAGTCGTTAACTATTTATCAATAAAAACCATAAAAAATACGCCTTCTATAAATAATCCGGAAAAAACGATTTTTACGGATAGCGTTTGTGGAGAAGAAACATACGGGTTTACTAGAATGATGGAATTTATATCAAATAATCAGTAATTTTGCAAAGCATAAATTTATATATTGTAAGATTATGAAATTTGGCGCAAAACATGGTGGGTACACTTATGTTTAAACGGAAATTTTGGTTTTCGGCGATTTAATTATTTAGTATGATTTATATCTTTAATATTTAAGATTTTAAGCAATTTAAAATTATTAAAGTGAATTAAACCAGATAAAATATCAAAAATAAAATATGATTGAACTAGTATGTAGATAAAAGACCAATAAATTAAAATATGAGCGTCAAATAAAATGGTTATAATAAAATAACATAATAGTCGGCAAAACATTGCTAGTATGCGACTATAATTGCGTAAAACTTGTGTTTTACGCATAGATATAAATGGGTAAATTCTATCAATTTTTAATAAAAATGAGGCTTTTTGCAAGTCCCCTCTTTTATTTATGTTTCAAAAAAAGAAAGATAGAAACTTTTTGTTCATCTCCATTCAATCCCCCACATTAAAAATTGGACGTTTTGTGTGGTTTGTTATGTTGTATTTTCTTCTTGATATGATTAAGTACAAGATTTGTGTATAATTGCGCATATTTCCTATACCTCAATTTAATACTTTTTGCAATTTTCTATTTGAAAGCCTACAAGCGGATGAATATTTCTCAAAGCCCTCTATTTATAACTCAACTACCCATGAATGAGAGAAAAAATAATTTTTATATTAAATTTATACTCCTTATATAAAAAAGCACAAACCTCTCCCATATTATGTTTTCACTAGTATGCGATGCATAATAGCGCAAAAATATTAAAAAATAATTTGACTTTACACCCTATATTTATTATAATTTGAGTATATAAAGGGAGATTTTTCATGGAATTGTATGCTAAGGGTCAACTTTCCTACTTAATACTCAACTGCTTGCTTGAAAGAGATTTCTATGGTCTTGACATTATCACAGAAATCAACTCAAAATCAGGCGGGAAAGTGAATCTTAAAAAGCCTAGCGTTTATTCTAACCTTACTCGTATGGAAAAGCAAGGTTATGTTTCTTCGTATTTAAAAACAAGTGAACTCGGGCCAAATCGCAAATACTACTCCATTACTGATTCAGGGCGCGCTTTTTATAATGAAATAGACCAATATTTTACGCGTAATAATATAGATGTTTTTAGTGAATTTGAAGATGTAGATGTAAAAGAGCAAGCCCCTATTGATATGAATGTAACCAATGCAAGCGAAAGCTCAATCGACAATTTCAACAATAATGATTTAGATGAGAGTCTTGCTTTAAATGAAAGCAATTTAAGCGAAAATAAAGAGCGAGATGATTTAAATGAGAATAGTGATTTCTTTGATTTTTCAAGTGTAGATGTAGAGCAAGAAGATGCTGACGAAATGAAAATCGAAAATCAAAATGAATTTGGTAATCAAGACCTTGTTGCACAAGAGCAAAATAATGCAGAAAATGAAATAGAAGAAAGTGTCGAACTTTATGGCGAAACCTTGGATGATAACGAGATATCCCCTCTTGAAAATGAAGAATATGCTTATCCAAGTGAAGACACTATTATCACTGAGCGCGAAGACGAAAACCAAGATGACAAAATCGTTGCGGTTGCAAATGAGTCCTCTTATGTAGAACAAAGCGACAACAAACAAAATAATTATGCTTTTTCGATAAAAAACGCTTTGTTGAACGCTGACAAAGTTGAAGAAAATAAAGATGAAGAAAGCGTTGAAAAGAATAAGGATGATGCTGTATTTTTGAATAAACAGGAAGTTGCAGACTACAATCAAAGGCTTTATGATATTTCAAAAGACATAAATAGTTATAAAAAGAAAAAGAGTTTTGCAGAAGACCAAATTTCTATCGCTGCGGAAGCACCACTGCTCTCCTCTTCTACCGAAAAGAGAAAGGCGAATTTGGAAGAGTTTAAAAATTCTTTAATGCAAAACAGAACTTCATATAACCAAAGTCAAGATTCTTTTGCGCGTTTTACAAACTACAAGGACAAACTTGAAAGCGAGAAAAATAATTCAAGCAATGTTTCAATTACAGAATCTGGCGAAAACAAGTTAAAAGAAACGGAAGAGCCAAAGATTGATGATGGCAAATTTATTGTGGCGCATGTTGATGCATCAAGCATTGAAAAACCTAGAAAGATTGAGCCTCCTAGATTAAAAATTTTACCTGACAACGGAAAAGAAAAACTTCCCGCACCTAAGAGAGACTCCTCTATTGATCCGTCCCATCAAGAAATTCTTTCTAAATTATATGCTAAAACAAAGGGTTCTTTGAGCGAGGAGCAGCGCGAAGATTGCTTATATGATTATAACGATTTAAAAGATTTTTATAAGAATCAAAACATTTCTTTTGATGTATATGAAAAACCTAGCACAAAAACTTCCCATAACACCAACAAACTATATTTTATAGCAAGTTTGATTACATTTATTTGTGCCTGCCTTGGTTCGACGATTACTTATATTAGTCTTCTCAAATCAACTATGTTGAATGCCACTTTTAATTTCTTGTATATTGTACTCCCTGCACTACTGATTGTCGATGTGAGTATCCAAACTTACAATATGATTAAGTACAAGAGTTGGTTGCCTAAACAAATTCTTCCACAATGGCAAATTTGGACCATTACAGGTGCATTGATATGCTTATGTATTGGCCTAAACTTCGCTTTTGGAATGGCAGTTAATGAATTTTCATTGTATGCAACAACTTTAATTTTGCCAATCGTGTTTATCTTGGCGGTAATTCCTGCTAGATATTACATAAAAAGGTCATTGCTTATTAGAAAATGGAAGTAAGATTGCCATTTAACAATATTTAAATGCTTTTGATTTTTAAATATTTAATAAGCGAGATTTAGAAATTAAGTTATAATAAAAGATTATGTGAAAGAAAGCATTCATCTCTTTGTAAATTTCTTGCGAGCAAAAAACACCTTCTGTGGTGATAAAACCATAGGAGGTGTTTTTTATAATTAATAAATTTGTTTTTTATTCTTGTGATGAAGGAATGAGTTTTATTTTAGTTGTCTCATTTTTGGAGGCACTTTATCTCAAAAGAGTCTTTTACTTCTCTTCTAACTTGCAACATGATTTGATTTTTCCTTTACCTTTTTGTACAATGTTTTAATCAGATTTGCGATAAGGTCTATCATTAGAAATGCAATTACTATGCTTATAGAAATTAAACAAATATTTCCTATTGAATTTTTAAACCAACAACATAATGACATAACAATGCCACACGATAACAAGTTGCCCAAAAGGATTGACAAAATCGACTTGCCAACTTTCAAGTCCGTTAGTCCGGCTATAACACTACTCGACCAAACGCCTGTCAATGGAAGTGGCAGAGCCGAAAAAGCACATAAGGCGAGATATTTTTGAAAGTTAGAAAATTTACTTATGCTGTTAGCCTTTGCTTGATATTTGTTTGTAAACTTACTAGATATAAATCCAGTTGTTTTAGATTTTAGTTTGCGTGTAATGATTATCATAAAAAAGCAAGGCAAACTGCTACCAACAAAAGATAAAACGAATGCTGTTAATGGTTTTAATGTGCTACTTGCCCAAATAGCACTGTTTAAAGCAAGTGGCAAAGCTATTTTGCTTTCGAGCAATGGACATAGCGCTACGAGTAGTATCGCGAGCCAGACGCAAGATGAAAAAGAATTAGATAATGTAGTTATAAAATTGTTCATACAATAATGTATTCAAGAGCGATTTTATTTATTATTTTATAGGAATAATTTTATAAATATTAAACCAATTTTTTAAAGACTTAATTCCACATATTAAAAAAGATATTCCCTGTATCCAAGAAATATCTTTTTTTGTTTATTTCGCAGTTTCAGTAAAACGATTTTCTCTTATAACAACCACTTTAATTTGTCCTGGGTATTGCATTTCATTCTCAATGCGTTTTGTAATATCCTTAGCAAGGAAGATAGCATCACTTTCGCTTATTACCTCAGGCTTTACAATTATGCGAACCTCTCTACCCGCTTGAATAGCATAAGATTTTTCAACACCTTTAAAGTCATTGCAAATACCTTCAAGTTGTTCAAGACGTTTGATGTAATTTTCAAAACTCTCGCGTCTTGCGCCCGGTCTTGAACTCGATATGGCATCAGCTACTTGAACGATGATGGCTTCGATTGAACCAAATGGAACATCCCCATGGTGGGCTTCAATGCAATGAATAACTTCTTTTGATTCTTTGTATTTTGTTGTAAGGTCTACGCCAATCTTAACATGAGTCCCTTCGATTTCATGATCAAGTGCTTTTCCGATATCGTGAAGAAGCCCGCCTCGTTTTGCCACTTGAACATTTGCGCCAAGTTCTGTCGCGATTAACCCAGCAATGATTGATGTTTCAATACTGTGTTTCAGACAGTTTTGTCCATAACTAGTTCTATATTTTAACCTTCCTAAAACTTTTACAAGTTCTGGATGCAAATTGTAAATGCCTGTTTCATTGCAAGCGTTTTCGCCAGCTTCCTTTATGGCACGGTCTACTTCTTTGGTTGCCTTTTCAACAACTTCTTCAACTCTTGCTGGATGAATTCTTCCATCTACTATAAGTTTTTCAAGAGTCAATCTAGCGATTTCTCTTCTTATTGGGTCAAAACTTGAAATCGTAATACTTTCTGGCGTATCATCAACTATAAGTTCTACTCCTGTTACGCTTTCTATTGAGCGAATATTTCTGCCTTCGCGCCCAATAATTCTCCCTTTCATTTCATCGTTTGGAAGTGCCACTGTTGTAACAGTCATTTCACTCGTAAGGTCTGTGGCGCACTTTTGAATTGCGCCAGTTACAATATTTCTAGCAAGCGCGTCCGCCTTTTCCTTTGCCTCATCTTCAATGCGTTTAACCATAAGTCCTGCATCTTTTTTGGCATCATCAGTAATGCTCTCAACAAGCAAATCTTTTGCTTCTTTTTGGCTTAGTCCTGAAATTTTTTCAAGTTTTTCAAGCATTTGCTCTTTAATTACATCTTGCTCTTTAATCTTCTCGCCAAGTTTGTTCTTTTCATTTTCAACTGAAATCTTGGCTTGTTCCAGTTGTTCGGTTTTGGCGTCTAATGACACCTCTTTCTTTGTGAGATATTCTTCTCTTTGGTCTAGTCTTTCTTCCTGCTTTTGAATTTCGCCTCTACGCTCTTTGGCTTCCTCATTGGCCTCATCGCGAATTTTTTGTGCTTCTTCTTTGGCTTCAAAAAGGCTTTCTTTTTTTATGCTCTTCGCTTCTGCATACGCTTCTTCAATAATTTTTACAGCATTTGACTTGCTCTTTCCAAGTTTTTTGCTTGCAATTAACTTATATAGAACTGCTCCAAGTGCGCCACCTGCGATAATGGCAACAATCCCGGTAACAATCCCGACCGTTACAGCGGAAGAACACAACATGTTTAATATGTTCATTCTGTCCCCTTTTAATAGTGGTTAAACCACTACATCTAGTATAACTTATGGTCAAAAATAAGTCAAATAAAACAACAAAAAAGAGAATAAAAACCCAATTTATTCTCTTATTTTAATTAACTAGCACTGAAAATGTGCTCAACTATTTATAAAATATTAAGCTGACAGGAAAATTTTAAATCAAAAAGTTGATTTTGAAAGGTCATAATTTGCCAAATATTCTTCCTTAAATTTCTTGAAATATCCGCCTAAAATTGCTTCTCTGCATTCGTGAGCAAGTCTAGTAAGAGAACGCAAGTTGTGGATAGAAAGTAATTCTGCGCCTAGCATTTCGCCTGCATTAATAAGGTGTCGAATGTATGCTCTTGTATAATGTTTGCAAGTGTAACAATCACAATCATCTTCAATCGGTCTAAAATCTTCTTTGTATGATGCGTTTTTTATAACCATCTTGCCTTTCTTTGTAAAACAGGTTCCGTTTCGAGCAATTCGCGTAGGCAAAACGCAATCCATCATGTCAACGCCCCTCGCAAATCCCTCAACTAAGCAATCTGGCGAACCTACCCCCATTAAATAACGAGGTTGATTTTTAGGTAAAAGTGGGTTTAAAAAGTCAAGAATGTCATACATTGTACTTTTTTCTTCTCCAACGCTTAAACCTCCGATTGCAATACCACATTTAGCATAAGGGAGGCAATCTTTAACGCACTCTTCTCTTAAATCTTTAAACATATTTCCCTGAACTATTGGGAAAAGCATTTGATTTGTGGTTGTGTGTGCTTTGTAGCATCTTTCTAGCCAATTTTTAGTAACTCTTTTTGCCTCTACCGCCTGTGCATAAGTCGCGCCCGCCTCTGTGCATTGGTCAAACGCCATTATTATGTCAGCGCCCAGTGCTTCTTGTATTTCCATATCTTTTTCAGGGGTAATAAAATGCTTTTCTCCGTTTAAATGAGAACGAAATTCCACTCCATCGTCTGTAACTTTGCGTAATTTTGATAGAGAGAAAACTTGGAAACCGCCACTATCCGTCAAAATAGGTTTATCCCAATTCATAAATTTGTGCAAACCGCCTGCCTTTTTAACAATTTCATGCCCCGGGCGAAGGTATAAGTGGTAGGTATTTGACAAAATTATTTGTGCGCCGAGTTCTTTCAATTCCTCTGGTTTGAGTCCTTTGACGGTTGCTTGCGTCCCTACTGGCATAAATATAGGCGTTTCAATGTCTCCATGTGGGGTATGAAAAATACCTGCTCTTGCGCCTGTGTCAGGGCACTCTTTAATGAGTTCAAAACTAAATTGTTCGTTCATACTACATCCTTTTTGTTGTTAATATTTGTCTGAATTAAAATAAGATAATTTTAGAAAACAAATTGATTATTTCTTTCAGTTTGATTATTGCTTTCAGTAAATCGTTTTAACTTCATTATTTATAATTTCAGTTGGCTTTAATCGTCTACTTGCTGACGATATTAGATAGAAATACAATATGTGCGTAGTTGTATGAAATACAACCTACAACATATAGTATTATTCTATAAACATTGCATCACCAAATGAGAAAAATCTATACTTTTCTTTTACTGCAATTTTGTATACACTTATTGTTTGGTCATAGCCAGCAAAGGCTGAAACCAGCATTATTAATGTGCTTTCTGGAAGGTGAAAATTGGTTATAAGCGCATCGACTACTTTGAATTTATAAGATGGGTATATAAATATTTGAGTGTTTGTTTTTTGTGGAATGAGTTTGCCGTCTTCACTGGCACAACTTTCAAGAACTCGAACACTGGTTGTCCCAACCGCGATAATCCTTCTACCCTCTTCTTTTGCTTTGTTTAATATGTCTGCGTTTTCCTGAGAAAGTTCAATATACTCACTGTGCATTTCATGCGCCAATATATTTTCCTCTTTTACGGGACGAAAAGTTCCTAAACCTACATGAAGTAGCACTTCAACAATTTGCACTCCCTTTTCTTTTATTTTCTCTAAAAGTTGTGGTGTGAAATGTAGGCCTGCTGTTGGCGCGGCAGAAGAGCCCTCTACTTTGGAGTAAACAGTTTGATAGCGCTCTTTATCTTTAAGTTTTTCATGGATATATGGAGGCAATGGCATTTGCCCAACTTCACTTAATCTGTGTTCAAAAACTCCCTCATAATCAAACTTTACTTTGCAACCGCCATAAGTCCCCTTTTCAAGAATTGTGCAAGATAATTGTTCGCTGAACACAACCTTTGTCCCTACATCAAGTCTTTTAAATGGTCGCGCAATAACTTCCCATGTTGTTAAATCTATGCGTTTTTGCAGCAAAATTTCGATTTTGGCGCCTGTTTCTTTAAATCCGTAAAGTCGTGCAGGAAGAACGCGAGTATTATTTACCACGAGTACATCGCCTTTATTTAAAAAATCTATAATGTCGTAGAAATGCTTGTGGCAAATCGTGTCATCTTTTCTATTGTATACGAGTAGTCTAGAAGAATCTCTGGGCTCAACAGGAGTTTGAGCAATAAGTTCCTCCGGTAATTCATAAAAATAACTACTCTTTTTGAATAAATCTTTATTTTCAATATTAGTCATAACTATCCTTTTAATTGGAAAAACAGTCCAATTCCATGGAGACCACCATATTTCATCGATAAAATTGATTTAACAATTAAATCTAATCGTGTCTCAAAAAATGTTATCAATGTTATTAATGATTTTGAACCAAAGAAGAAATTGGTTCTAAGTTAAATATTAGTTTTATTTTTTATTTATATTATTATGCTTTGGTGCCGGGATAAGCTATCCCAAAATGTTTATAAGCAGGTTCAAGAGCAATACGACCTCTTGGGGTTCTTGAAATAAAACCCAGTTGAAGAAGATAAGGTTCATATACATCTTCAATGGTAGTTGCATCTTCACTTATTGTTGCTGCCAAGGTATCGAGTCCTACTGGGCCCCCGCCAAACTTATTGATGATGGAAAGCATTATTTTTCTATCTATTGTGTCCAATCCTAAGTCATCAATTTCCATTATTTGCAAAGTTTTATCTGCTATTTGCTTGGTTATATGCCCTTCTCCTAAAACTTGCGCATAATCTCTAACTCTTTTTAACAAACGATTGGCAATTCTAGGTGTCCCGCGTGAACGCATCGCAATTTCCTTGCTGGCATCTTCGTCAATTTTTATTCCTAATATGCTGGCAGAACGATTGATTATTATTTGCAAATCTTCTGTTGTGTAAAGTTCAAGTCTACATATAACACCAAATCTGTCGCGAAGTGGGTTCGTGAGCATACCCGCCCTAGTAGTTGCTCCGATAAGCGTAAAAGGTTTTATTTTTAAACGCATATTTCTTGCAGATGGACCTTTGCCAACTATAAAATCTAATGCAAAATCTTCCATCGCAGGATAAAGAATTTCTTCTACTGTTTTGTTTAATCTGTGAATTTCATCAATAAATAACACATCATTTTCATTAAGATTAGTAAGTATTGCGGCAAGGTCGGCTGCGTGTTCGATTGCTGGCCCAGACGTAACCTTAAATTGACTACCAAGTTCGTTTGCAATAATGTGCGAAAGTGTAGTTTTCCCAAGCCCAGGAGGTCCATATAAAAGAACATGGTCAAGGCTTTCTTTTCTAGTTTTTGCTGCCTTAATATACACAGACAGCGCTTCTTTAACCTTGCTTTGCCCTATATATTGGTCCATTGTAGTAGGTCGTAAAGAGTTTTCGATTTCGGCATCAGTTAAATTTTTGGTGCTTGTTATAAATCTGTTGTCAAGTTCTTCCATTACCCTCTATACCCCCTTAATGACTTTGAAATAATTTCTTCTGCCGTTGACTGTGCGGTTGCATTTGCTCGCGCAAGCATGTAGGCATCGTTTTTGTTAATTCCAAGACTTATCAATGTGTCAGTTGCCATTTGGACAGCATCTTCATTATAATCTGTGCCAAAAGAAACACTATCCGCGCTCTCACCCGTAATTGACAGCTTATCTTTTAATTCGAGGCAAATTCTTTCTGCTGTTTTTTTACCAAGACCTTTAATTTTTGAAAGAAGTTTATGGTCTTGGTTTATTATTGCCATTACGAGGTCGCTTAATGAAAGACCAGAAAGTATAGAAATTGCCATTTTAGGACCTATTCCACTTACAGAAATGAGTTTGTAAAATAAATCACGCTCTTCTTTGGATGAAAAACCAAATAAATATACGCCGTCTTCTCTTACAGCCATATAGGTTAAAACTTTTACGGTTTCACCCTCCATTGGCAAAGCGCTCAATGTATTGGAAGATACAGTAAGTTCATACCCCACCCCATTTACATTCAACACCAGCAAATTTTCCTGTTTTTCTTCGATTATTCCTATTAAAAATGAAATCATATTTTTCCCTTTTAAACTTGGTTACAATTTTTATTTTAAATATTTTTAGCAATTTTAAGAAGCATGAGAATTGTATTCAGGCTCTATTATTATTTAAAGATGGACTTGTTTGACTATGGCAAATAGCAACAGCAAGTGCATCTGCGGCATCGTCAGGTTTTGGAATAGCATTTAGCCCTAAAATGGCTTTAACCATATATTGTACTTGTGCTTTTTCGGCCCTGCCTTGTCCAGTCAATGCTTGTTTAATTTGAAGTGGAGTATATTCATATATGTTCCCACAATATTTTTGGCATGCAAGAACTATTACCCCCCTTGCCTCAGCAACTGGAATTACGGTTTTTTGGTTTTTAAAATAGAAAAGTTCCTCTATTGCGACCACATCAGGTTTATACTTATCAAAAAGATATTTTAAACTTGAATCGATTGCTTCCAGCCTAACTGGCATGGTATCTTCTTTTGGCGTTGTGATTGCACCATAGTCGATGACCATGTTTGGCTTATTAGTATCTATAATTCCGTACCCGACAATAGCATATCCTGGGTCTATTCCTAAAATAATCATAGTTTGATTTTACCATTTTGCTCGCAAATAGTCAACTTATTATAATAAAAAATAGGTTTAATTGCATCTGCAAATAGTATTCAACTATTTATTGTTTTTAAAATAATGAATTAGTATGCGCCGCTTCAATTTAAAAAATAAAAGGATGAAAAGCGCTTGTTAAATAAGAATTTAAATTTAAATTTAAATTTGTCTACCAATAACTAGAAAACCATTTTATTTAACTTAAATTTAAAAGCCATGCACATAAAATAATAAAAAAGAACGCGGAGTTATTCGCGTTCAGTTTCATCATCAAAAAATGAATAGTTTTCAGTAAAAGTACCAACCTTTTCATCAGGTCTAATCCACCCTACTTGGCGTGGTAAAGCCTCGTCTGTTGATGTTTCAGCCTTCTTTTGTGCCTCAGCATCTCTTTTTGCCCTTTCCTCGGCTTCTCTTCTAGCCTTTTCTTCTTCTGCAAGTCTAGTTATCTCTCTGTTTCTTGCAATTCTTTCAGCAAGTTCGTCTTGCTCTTCATCAAACTTTTCAGCCCAGTTCCTTTTCATGGTTGCTCTCCTTTGTAAACATATAATCTTCATCTGCAAGTTCTTTATACAAAAATTTATAAATACTTATTTACATAAGATTAATGATTTTATTTGTCTATCTCAAAAAAACGATTAGAATCTTTAAACTTTCTTATTCAAGAAACCTTTTTTCTGGAATAAAGAAATTATTGAATTTTTACTTTATTCTTCGTCTTCTGGAAGATTAACATTATGATAAACCTCTTGGACGTCATCAAGGTCTTCAAGTGTTTCAATCATTCTGTTAAATTTAACAACTTTTTCTTCATCAAGGTCAATATAACTATCAGCAACAAGGGTTGTTTCAGCAGATATTACACTATATCCAGCCTTTGTAAGCGCTTCCTCCACGATTGAATGTTCGTTTGGATTAGTTATTATTTCGTAGCAATCATCATATTCAACGACATCGTTTGCTCCACTATCAAGAGCGGTAAGCATAAGTTCGTCTCCGTCAAGGGTGTCAGTTTTTTCAACAGTTACAACTCCCTTTCTTTGGAATAAGTAACTCACGCAACCATTTGAGCCGAGTGCCCCTCCAAATTTATCAAAAGCATGACGAACATCGCCAGCGGTACGATTTTTATTATCCGTAAGGCATTCTACGATAACTGCTGAACCGCCTTGTCCGTATCCCTCATAAGTGCAACTTTCATAGTTTACATTTCCCATTTCGCCAGCTGCTTTCTTAATACTTCTCTCTATTGTATCGTTTGGCATATTGCTTTGTTTTGCTTTTTGAATAACATCTTTAAGTCTTGGGTTTGAAACAGGGTCTGCCCCGCCATTTTTTACGACTACTGCAATTTCACGCCCGATTTTTGTGAATATTTTGCCTCTTGCAGCATCGCTTTTACCCTTTCTTGCTTGTATATTGTGCCATTTAGAATGTCCTGACATATTATCTCCTCTTAAAATTCATAACTATCTCTATATCACTTTTATTATATTTTTTTTATGCAATCTTGTCAATAGTTTTACTCTACTTAACAAATTAAATTAAAGGTTATTTTTGGCAATTTCATACATTATTATAGCACCAGAAATTGAAGCATTTAAACTCTCCACACCTTCACGCATAGGAATTCTAACCGTTTTTGAACAAAGTCGAGCAATTTGGTCGCAAACGCCCTGTCCCTCATTGCCAACGACAACGCCCACAATTCCTTTAAATTTGCTTGTAAATATATTGTCGCCTTCCATATCTGCCATAACTAGGTTTAGTTTCCACTGTTCTGCGTACTTACAAAATTTATTCTTTGTCATTGAAATGATTTTACTTTGAAAAATAGTGCCTACGCTACTTCGAACCAATTTTGGATTTGTAACTTTAACACTGTCAAGGAGGTACACATATTCAAAACCGCACGCAGTTGCTGTTCTTATAAGTGTTCCAACATTGCCGGGGTCTTGAAGTGAATCAACAACTAAGAAGTTTGTTTTAGGTCGCCCCACAATATGTTGTAGGTAGTCTAATATACAAACTACACCTTGCGGTGTTTTACTGTCAGAAAGTTGCTCGATTGTCTGTCTGTCAACTTTATACACAACCTCATCTTCCCAGATATTTAGGCTTTCATCACTCACCAAAATATAGCGAGGTTTAAGCCCCGCTTTTATGGCATCTTTTATAATTTTAAAGTTATCCAAAAAAAGCAAAGAACTATTTTCTCGTTTTTGCTTTTTTAAGTCTTTAATTAAAGATGTTGATGCTTTAACAAGCATTATTATTTAACCTGTCCTACAAGTGCTGCAAAAGTTTCAGGCTCTCTAACTGCCATATCTGCAAGAACTTTTCTGTTAAGGTCAATACCTTTGTTTTTAAGTCCAGCAATGAATTTTGAATAAGAAATTCCGTTTTCTCTGCATCCAGCATTAATTCTTGTGATCCAAAGTGCTCTGAAATTTCTTTTCTTTGCTTTACGGCCAATATAAGCGTATTGTCCGCTCTTCATTACTTGCTCTCTTGCTGTTCTATAAAGTTTAGACTTTGCTCCTCTGTATCCTTTTGCACTTTTAAGGATAGAACGACGCTTTTTAACTGCGTTAACTGCTCTCTTAATTCTCATGATTTGGCCTCCTATTTAGCAAGAAGAGTCTTAATGTTCTGTGCATTTTTACCAGAAATGTAAGATCCCTTTCTAAGTTTTTTCTTTACTGATTGTGATTTCTTTGTAAGGAAGTGTCCCTTACCAGGTCTAGCAAACTTAATTTTTCCGTTTGCTGTTACATGGAAACGCTTTTTGCACCCACTGTGTGTTTTTTGTTTTGGCATAATTTTTCTCCTTTATTTTGTCTTTTTTGGGCTTATAACAACAAAGATATTTTTCCCAACAAGTTCAGGTTCTTTTTCCAGTTGTCCAACTTCGTCGAGTCTTGCGCAGAAATCTTTAACAATTTCAATACCTTTCTTGACATAAGCTTGTTCTCTTCCCCTCATTTTGAGTGAAACTTTAACCTTGTCTCCATCTTTGAGGAATTTTGTGGCACTTGAAACACGATAAAGAATGTCATGTTCATCAATAGTCATAGAAAGTCTTACTTCTTTGGTTTCAATGATTTTTTGAGATTTCTTAATTTCTTTATCCTTTTTAAGTGCATCATACTTAAATTTACCATAATTTAAGATTTTGCAAACTGGTGGCACGCTTCCTGCTGACATAAGGACAAGGTCAAGCCCTGCTTCCTCAGCCTTTGCAAGTGCCTCTGCTCTCGAAACAACACCAAGTTGTTCTCCATTTTCTCCAATTAAACGAACTTCCTGAGCAGAAATTTGTTCGTTGATTAAAAGTTCCTTAAAAATTGTTATAATCCCCTTTTAATAAAAAATTTGGTGGAAACAAAAATCTCCACCAAAAAACTTACTTTAAAACAAATTAAGTTATTACCAATCTAGCCCTTGCTGAATGGTGAGAAGTGGGACTTCTGCTTTCATACGCGTATATATTAGCATATATTAAGACCATTGTCAACTATTTTAATTGAATTTTTATAACTTTGTGAAAAAATTTAATAATCTACCTAGTTTTAGAAGAATCTTGTTAGATTTCTTCATTGCTCTTTCTTTCATGATTGCCTTAAAAAATACAGTTAATCCCGCAATTAAAGCTGATACAATTATTGAAATTAAAATAATATGGCGGTTTTGTTGCAGATTTTGGGTAGTCATTGCCACGATTGCAGCGCCTCCCGCTCCACAAAGCGTGCTACAAATATCTCCAACGACATCTGCGCAAAAAGAACATACTTTTTCAGAATTATTGCACAGCCTAAGACCTCTGTCCGCCCCTTTGACTCCGTTTTTCTCCCATTTTTCAAAAACCTCTATATCGGCAGATGCGGCTGCAATGCCAATCATATCAAATATGACAGAAATGGAAATAAAGATGCAAATGATAAAGATTGCAATAATTATTCCAGCGGAGGAAATTATTGTTTCGCTTATATAGCCAAAGAGCAAAGACATAGTTATAGCGATAAAAAACATTTTAAACGCCCATAAATATTTCTTTGCCCCAGAAAAAGATTCGATTTTAACCTGTCTATATTTCTTCACAAAATATTTTATGAATACGAGGTCAAATCTATGTTAGATTTCTTCAAGTCCTTCTATTGTCTCTTTTATTTCGGTTAATTTACCTTTTGCTTTGTCAAGGTGTGAATAGCAAATTTTAACAAGGTTTTTACCTTTTTCAAAAAGTTCAATCGCCTCGCTCATTGGAATGGTTCCATCTTCCAATTTGTTTATAATCTCACTTAGTTCTTTTGACGCCTCTTCATAAGAGATTTGTTTTTCCATATATCCCCCTTATCCATTAATTATATTATTAAGCAATGCATCAAGATTTTCAAGCGCAACCATTTGTTTTTCTCCTGTTGCTCTTAAAACGACTTCCGCTTCATTGTTTTCTAGGCTCCTTGGACTAACCACAACTCTTACAGGTATTCCCATAAGTTCGCTGTCTGCAAATTTTACACCGGCAGAGACATTGCGGTCGTCATAAAGCACTTCATATTTGTCAGAAAGCGTTTTATAAAGTTCTTCTGCTTTGGAGTGCACTCTTTCATCATCCAAGCGTAATGGGCAAAGGTAAATTTGCCAAGGTGCAATGCTCATAGGCCATACAATTCCTTTTTCATCGCTGCTTTCTTCTACAATGCTTGCTAAACATCTTCCAACTCCAATGCCATAACAACCCATGATTGGGTTCATCTCGCTTCCATCAGGCATATGAACGGTCAGTCCCATAGATTTTGAATACTTTGTTCCAAGTTGGAAAATATTACCTACTTCGATACCCTTTTTAATGGTTAATGGTTTTCCGCACACAGGGCACAAATCACCTTCACTAACCTTTGCAAATTCTTCAAATCGTGCATCTATGATGTCGCGATTTACATTCACGCCAGTGATGTGATACTCTTCCTTATTCGCCCCTGTAACCATGTCTTTCATATCTCGAAGAGAGGTATCAAAAATGACCGTCAAACTGTAATCACCAAGTTTTTCAGGCAAGTTTAAGCATCCAATGTTCCCTTTTACAAGCCCAGTATCGCCCAAATCAGTCAAAGCAATATCGTCTGCGTTCACCGCTTTTTTAAGCTTGGCTTCATTAACTTCTTTATCACCTCTAATAAAGGCTAAAATAAGCCTATTTGCCTCACCAACGGCAGCATAACAAACCGCTTTAATTGTTTGTTTTGGGGTTATACCTAACTCTTTGCAAACTTCGTCTATTGTTTTAGCGTTGCCAGTATAAACATCTTTTAATGGCTTGTCATTAAACTGTGGCTTCTCAATAACGCTAGTTGCCACTTCCATGTTTGCTTTATAATCACAATGACTGCAAAGAACGATATTATCTTCACCGGCGTCAATTAAAAGTTGAAATTCATCGGCTCTTCCACCGCCCATCATGCCAGTGTCGCTACTTACAGAAACAAAGTTTTTCATTCCCATTCTTCTATAAATTCTGTAATATGCGTCATACACTTTTTTGTAGTAACTTTCCAAATCTTCTTGGCTTGTATGGAAAGAATAAGCGTCTTTCATTGTAAACTCTCTTACTCTTAAAAGCCCTGCTCTTGGACGAGCCTCATCTCTGAATTTTGTTTGGAATTGATAAATCATGCACGGAAGGTTATCATAACTTTTTACAGTGTTTTGTACCAAATGAACCGCTGCTTCCTCGTGTGTCATACCTAAAAGCATATCATGGTTATTTCTATCTTTAAATCTTACCATTTCTTGCCCTATGGCTTGATATCTACCACTTTTTTCCCATAATTCACGAGGCATAACAACAGGCATTAAAACCTCTTGTCCATCAATTTTATTCATTTCTTCTCTTATGATGTTTTGAATTTTAAGACTTACTCTCTGAGCGGATGGCATTAAAGAGTAAATTCCATTGCCCATTTGTTTTATATACCCTGCTCTTAAAAGCAAAGCGTGGCTCTTAGCACTAACCCCGTTTGGAGTTTCCTTTACTCGCTCGCCAACAAGTTTACTTATTCTCATATATTTTCTCCTTTAATTTGTTTTGCTTTAATTTGTCCATCTTTAAATATAACTTTAAATTCATTATTGCCTATGTCCTTGCAAGAAGAAATGCTTTTCCCGTCTTGTTCAACTTTTGTGTAACCTTTGTCTAAAATAGATTTTGGGTTAATCTTTGCAAGGGTATTTTCAAACAGCCCTATTTCATAAAATTTCGTATTAATAAAATTGTCGCAAGCATTTGCAAACTCATTTTGTGATAGTTTTACATAATGCTGTTCTTTTATAAGTGTTTTTTCTAGCAAATCTACAAGCGCATTTGATTTGACGCTAATATAATTTTGGGCATTGCTGACATAATTTTTGCAAGCATAAACAAGCCTATTTTCTAATTGAGCAAGCCCCTCTTTTAGCACTAATGAATCGTTTGTAAGTAATTCCGCACCCGCAGAGGGAGTAGGAGCCCTCAAATCGCTTACAAAATCTATAATTGTAAAATCCGTCTCGTGTCCAACAGCCGAAATTATAGGTTTAGGACAATTATAAGTTGCTCTTGCAACAATTTCTGTATTGTAGGCTTTCAAATCTTCAAGTGAGCCACCACCGCGCGCCACAACAATGACATCTATTTTATCATATTTTCCTAGAACATCTATGGCGTGGGCAATTTCATTCTCAGCGTTTAAGCCCTGCACTTTTGTGTTGAAAAGAACAATATCAAGGCTTGGATTTCTTCTCCATGCTACATTTTTTATATCTTGAATGACTGCCCCTTCCTTGGATGTGATGACTCCAATTCTGTTAATTGTTGTTGGAAGAGGCTTTTTGTGGAACACATCAAACAGTCCCTCTTTTTCTAACTTTTCTTTCATGGCAAGAAACTCTTCAAACAGTTTACCTTGCCCTAGTTTCTCAACCCTAACGACATTAAAATTGAGTTTTCCACCTTTTATGTAGAAGGTTGGATTTCCAGTTACAATAACGCTGTCCCCTTCTTGTATAAGGCTTTCATAGTTTGGATAGAAGCACACGCATGGGAGTGTTGCACTTTCGTCTTTAAGCGAAAAATATATTACATTTCTTGCCTTACTTACACCAAAAATTTCTCCAACAACTTTTATGTTATGGAGAAATTCTTCCGCATCAAAAATCTGCTTTATGTAAGTATTTAGTTTAGAAACTGTAATAGCCTCTTCCATAAGTTTCCTTTTAATTTTTATCTTTTATTATTGAAGACAAAACACCATTTATAAAACGCTTACTCTTTTCAGTAGAATATCGTTTTGCTAGTTCTATTGCCTCGTTAATAGCAATTTGATAAGGGGTTTCAAGATAGAAGATTTCTGTGAGGGCTTCATAAATGAGCGCGAGGTCAACTTTGTAAACTCTGCCAATTTCATACCCAACAAGATGAGAAGTAATTATATTTGAAAGTTCCTCTCTGTTTTCTTCAAATTTGTTTACTATACTCTGCGCAAAATCTTTATCCTCTTGCTTTTTTAATAACGCAAAAAACTCTTCGTCAAGAGTATAGTTTTCCTTAACGAAAAGTCTTTCAAATATAAGTTGAAATGCAAGTTCTCTGGCTTTGGCTCTCATCTTATAGCCTCGTCATCGCAAGTTACGCCAAGCACATGAACATTGATTTTCCCAGGTTTAATTCCAACCATTGAGCCAAGTGAGTTTTTGATGTTTTCTTGAACTCTGTAAGCAATGTCTGGAACGCTGTATCCGATTATGACTTTAATGTAAACATCAACATTCAATGTTCCGTTTATATCAAACTTGATTGCAACGCCCTCACTCTTAGGTTTAACCATTTTCTTAATCCATGGCAAGTAGTCATTTGTAAGTGAAGCCACTCCATTAATTTCCTTAGTTGCAAGGTTGATTATTGATAAAAGTATATCTCTATCGATTTCAACTTTGCCCTTTTTAGGAAGTGCATTTGTTTTTGTCATGATTTACTCCTCTTTTATAGAGTATTATAACATAAAACCATAGCACAATGCAATTATTCTACTGGAATAATTTTGATATTTTCAATTCCAACTGAAAGTTGGCTTTTGATAACTGATACTATTTGTGCAACTTGGCTTGAAGTGAGGTCGGCGCATTTAACCACTGCGTTTACGCTAGAATCGGTTATGCTTACAACGCAATCAGCAAATCCTTTGGCTTTGATAAGACCTTCAACAACAAGTTCTTTTTCCATTTGCCCGATTAATGCCATTTTTGCACTTTCTGCGTTTGCGATAGCAAGGTCTGTGGATGTGTCGCTGGCAATAATTGCATCATAGTAGAGAAGTTCTTGGTCTCGGGTCGATTCTCTGTCAGTTCTGTATGTTTGGAAATAACTTGCTGTTTGAGTAACTTCACTCCCCTTATTTGTGTTAGACACAGACTTATTTAACACAACATTTAAGTATCCTGTAATTCCAAGAAGTAAAACCATTGCTGAAATAATTATAACTTTTGTTTTCTTTTTCATAATTAACTCCTTTTATGTGTCCTAACTTGCGGACAAAATGTTTATCTTGCTTGCATCTATATCAATCACTGTTTGTATGGCAGAGATGATATTTAATCTTGTGCTTACATCATTTGCCCCTTTTACTAGAACAAGCATGCCTTTTACTGTTGGATACACCTCTTGAACAATAACTGGCTTGCCATCTATTAGGACAACGTTTGTGGAAGTAATTTGCGTGCCATTAGAGGTTGTCCGCGTTTCTTCTTCGGTAAGGTATACATACTCAAAACCCTTTTCTATGGTAAGCATAACATCAACATCTTTTGCACCTTGGATTTCTTTTAGTACATTTTCAAGTTTATTTTCCAAGAATGTGGCATATTCCTGAGATGAGGAAAAATTTGTGATATTTGTGTCGTTTGTTGTCGTGTCTTTTGCATGGGAATCATTTTTTGAAATCTTGATAAAGTAAACACCACCGATTATGACAGCAAGGATTAAAGCGATATAAATTTCAATATGTTTTATATTTTTAATCTTTTGCCATAATAGCGACAGCTTGTCCTTTATTTTAGATGTCATAAAGTATATCCTCCTCGTCAATCTCCACATAAGATAAGATTATTTTTGTTATATCTTCTCTTATCTTTGCTATATTTTTATGCTCCGCTTCATGCCTTATGACTAAACTCTTTAAATCGACAGTTATCGACTTGAACTTCATTTTTGAGTCTTTGATGTTGCAGTTTATATACACTGAAACATTGTCATATCCGTGGCTTTTTATCTTGCTTTCAATAACCTGTTTGTAGTAAGTTAGTTTATCAAGATTAACCTCATAAAGGTAGTCATCACTTGCGCTAACTACGCCGTTGTAATCAAATATATTTGAAAAATTCAATTTCTTGTTTAAAAGTTTTGGCAAGGGTGAGACAATTACAAGTAGAAGAACAAAAGAGAAAATGCCTTTAACATATTTGTTTGTTTGTCCGTCTGGCAAAATAAATTCTGCAATAACTGATAGGCAAATAACTCCTGACAGAGACAACACCCACCCCGAAACGCTTGAAATCATGTTACCCTCCCTTTACACCAAATTGGCTGAACACATTACAAGTCCCAACATTATGAAATATACAAACCCAACACCAATTAATAGTGATATTAATAACACCATGCTTTTTGAGAGTGAGGTTATAAATGAAGCAACTTGCCTGTTCCCCAGTGGTTCAATAATACCCGCTGTAAGTTTAAGAATAAGCATAAAAATGACAAGTTCCAATATGGGCGAAAGAAGACTTGCAAGAAGCATGATAAGTCCTGCTCCACCAACCGCATTTTTGATAAGGTTGCTAGAAGCCAAAATAACCCCCATCCCATCACTTAAATATGAACCCAAAATCGGGATATAGGAACGCATTGCATACTTTGCTGTCCGAATTGATATTCCGTCTATTGACATGGCGGTTAAACCTTGAATAGACAAGAATGCTGTAAAAATTGTAAAAACGATTCCCATTATCCATTTAAATGATGAGCGTAAAAATGACGAGAATTTCTCCATTTTTACATTTCCTGACAGGTTTGAAACGATGTCAAAAATAACTGAAAATATGAATATAGGAAGAAGAATATGGGTGAAAAAGTTTAAGAGAATCCCAGTCAAAAACGCCATAGCGGGTTGATAAATCGAAACCGAAGTTGGCCCGCCCATTGCTGTAAGCATAGTGATAAGAATTGGAAAGATAGTATCCATTTGTTTTTTTATGGATAAGATTGCACTTGTTGCAAGACTTACAAGCCTAGTTACCTGACTTAAAACCAAAACGATAACAACACCATAAGTTACAAAATGTACAATATTGGATAATCCCTTGTTTGAAGATGGTTTAAGTCCTTGCATAAGGCTACCCAAAAGCGAGATAGCGACAACGAGAGATAGAAAAGGTAAAAACGAAACAATGCTTTCAAAAAACACATTTACAATGGCTTGCCAAACATTTTCGCTATCACCAAAGTCGCCATTTATAAGCATTTTTATCTTGCCTAGAAAACTTGAGCTTCCAAAAATTGAGCGTTGACCATGAGTAAAATCTTTTAATATATCGTCTAGTGGCGAAAAATCAAGGTTGTCAAGATTGTCGTCCACCATATCTTCAAAAGAATCTATTTCTTCTTGTGAGATTGTTTCAGCGTAACACACATTTTCGCCTTGTGAAAATCCTGTTATCCTTGCAAGAGATGGGCTTAAAAGGAAAACAAACACAAAAAGCATTAAAAATTTTTTCATTTTGGCAAGAGACTCGTTACAATATCAAGAATACTAACGATGATTGGCAATGCCATCACCATTAAAACAATCTTTCCTCCCAACAGGATTTTATCTCCCAAAGACCCATTCCCTGTGTCAGTGCAAATGCTCGCAGTAAATTCAAGTAAATAGGCTACACCCAGAATTTTTAAAAGTAGTTTATATAAACTTGCATCAAGCCCAGTTGACGATATAATCGTTTTGAAAGTGCTTATAATTCCTGTCAAATACCCAACAACAAGAAAGATTATGATAATTCCACCTGCTATCGCTATAAAAATTGCAAAATCACTGCGCACAGGTTTTATTATCATAGTTGCCAGACAAGTTATAAGCCCAACTGCGACTATTTTAAAAATAATTTCCATAACCCTCTACTTTCAAAAATTAAATATTGTTTTTATCGATGTAAAAAGGTCTCCCATAAGGTTAATCACCATGATGATTACAATGATAAGTCCAGCAAGCGTTGCCATGGTTGCGATTTCATCTTTACCGCTCTGTTTTAAAATTTGTGTCATAATTGCGGTAAGAAGCCCTATCCCCGCAATTTTAAAAATAATTTCAATATTCATCTATACCTCACAAAATCAGCACTGCCAAAAGAAGCGCGCACACAATTCCCATTTTAATTGATAAAGTTCCGTATTTTTTATTATCGTTAATGGCTAAAGAAGAAAATTCTTCAAAACTTTTTTGAAATTGCTTTATTTCTTTTGATTGGCTTTGAACATCACTTCTCCCTAATGATTTGAAAAACAGAAAAATCACATCTTTTTCGTTTTCTTTTAAGAAATTGATGCCACTAAATAATGTTTCTTTTTCAAGAGCAACTTTATTTTCTAAAAAATCACAAAAGTTTCTATCAATGCCAAAAAGCGAATTTCTCTGTTTGTCTTCAAGTGATAAAAATAAATTTTTAAGCCTTTCGCGGGAGTAACAAATTTCAATTTCAAACTTATGGCAGATTGAAACTAGTGTTTGGAAAAACTTAGCCCGTTTAGAATATTTCTTTGAAAAGACATACCCAACAAAAACCGCAAGCGCTCCTAAAACACAGATGAAAAAGTATTTCATTTTTCCCTCCTATAAACTAATTCGTGAAAGATTTTCATTATAAACCCCTTCAATAGTTCCCGGACCATTTCTCATAGAAAGAAAAACATAACGCTTGAAAACTTTATCCTTTATAACGCCTTCAAAACTTGGTTTCTTTGTCAATGATGCCATGTTGTCGCAATGAACTGTCGCTAAGATATTTACGCCGGAATTGACTGCAAAATTTACCGCTTGCATATCCTCGTCTTGACCAAGTTCATCCGTAACGATAAGGTCAGGCGCAAGCGCTCTTATTCCATTCTCAAAGCCCACTTTTTTTCGAGCAAAAGATATTTTATCAGTGAAGTTTCCCAGTCCTCTTCCTCCAATATCAAGTTCTCCTCTTTCATCCAAAACTAACACATTCAATGCATAGTTACGCTCGGATAACTGGCAAATAAAATCCCTTAAAAAAGTGGTTTTGCCCGCACCGGGCGGAGAAACAATAAGTGTGTTGTAAACACCGTCATCACTCAAAAGCAGTTCAAAAACACTTAAACAACAATTCTTAATTTCGTGCGGAATACGAATATTGATTGAAGAAAAATTTGTCATTGTCCGCAATTTACCATCTTCTTCAATCATGTCCCCACCAATGCCAAGACGCACCCCGCCGGGAGTGATTATAAATCCTTTTTTTATCTGTTCATTGACCGAATAAAGCGAGCATTCACTTGCTCTAAAAATAATATCTTCAATTTCCACTTTTGATAGTTTTATAGCATTTTTAACAAGCCCTGTTGAACCATTTTCACCTAGAAACACTCTCGTCTTTCCAATGCACAAAAGAATAGGCTTGTCCGCTCGTAACCTAATTTCATTTATGCAGTTAAAATTCACTTTTTCATTTATTATTTTGTAAATTTTATCAGGCAAAATGTTCTCTAACATTACTTTATCCTCGCTTTGCAATAAGTTATGAGAGCCCAATATCACCAATTCAAAAACGACAAAGATAGTCAAAAAGATAACCTTCTCAATTATTTGCATAGCCAAACATATACTTCGACTGGCTCTCTTTGCGACATAAAAACTTATAACGACTTGTGAAAGTTTTTTTAAATGATCTTTTTTCACACATTTAGTTTCTGTAATAAAAAAGATGCCTCCCAAATAGAAGACACCATTTCTTATATTGCAAAAAAAGACGACCTAAAAGTAGGTCGCCAATATGACTAAGTAAATTAGATATTTCAAACAAAATTAAATAATTAAAAGTTCTTTTAAAAGAGCAATTTATTAAGATAAATTATTTAACTCTTTCCATGTAACTTCCATCACGAGTATCAATTCTTACCTTATCCCCGATGTTGATGAAAAGTGGAACTTGTAAAACATATCCAGTTTCAAGTTTTGCTGGTTTGTTTGTTGATTTAGATGTATCCCCTTGAATACCAGGTTCACAGTCTACAACTTCAAGTTCAACAAAGTTTGGAGCGTAAACAGCAAATGGGTTTCCTTTATAGAAGAACATTGTGCAATTTTCGTTTTCTTTAACAAAATTGAGGCAATCTTCTACACTTTCTCTGTTAAGAGGAATTTGGTCATAAGTTTCTGCGTCCATGAAGTAGTAAATTTCACCATCGTTGTAAAGATAAGTCATTTCTTTCTTTTCAATAACTGCAACTTGGAATTTATCACTTGGGTTAAAGGTAGTTTCTTTAACTTGACCAGTCATAACATTTTTAATCTTTGCTCTAACGAATGGTGAGCCTTTACCAGGTTTAACATGTAAGAAGTCGATAACTGAATAAACGATTCCATCCCATTCAAATGTAGTTCCTTTTCTAAAATCTCCTGCGAATACCATAAAATATTTTCTCCTTAAATTAAATTCTTGTTTATTTTAGCACATTGCGAGTTAAATGTCTAGCATTTTGGTATATATTTTTTTCATAATAAGTGCATCTTTGGGCATTTGAGACATTGATTCACAAATCACACGAGGTGAAAGTTTATAATCAATAAGCGTTTGAGCAAGAGGGTCGAATTCAGGTCCATAAATCATGTCATCATAGTTTAAATGCCTAATTTCCCCTTTTTCGCCATATTGAATTTTTGAAAAATGAATATGGCAGTTGTCTATTCTTTCAAACCCTAATGTTTCAATCGCATAATCGAATATTCTTTTGTAATCATCAGCGCTTTTAAGTGAGCCTTGCGTAATTGAATTGATGTGTCCGAAGTCAAAGGTAGGAGTTAAATGCTTGTTTACTTTACAAAGGTCAATAACTTCTTTCCAAGTACCAATTTGTAGCGTTTTTCCCATGGTCTCTGGACAAAGGTAAAGCCCGTCAAGGACACCTTCACTATCCATTTTGTTGAAAGTTTCATCAAATCTCTGGCGCGTCAACTCCAAAGCCTCGCTTCTTTGCATTTTCCCGCATGAAGCAGGATGAAAAACAAGTTTGTCTGCACCGAATGCACGCAAAAATCTTATGCCAGTATAAATATATCCCTGAGATTTTTGATACATTTCATCACTTGGATTTGCAAAGTTTATGTAAAAAGGTGCGTGTAGCGATACTTTTATCCCCTCTTCCGCAAATTTAACGCCAGCCTGTTTGGCCTTGTCAGTTGTCATTTGATAACCATGTCCAAATGAATACTCAAAGGCGTCCAATCCATAATTCTTAATCCATTTTGGCATATCAAGAATAGATTTTCCACCGCTTTGTACAAACTCTTCACCACCGCCTGATGGCCCAAAAAGAACTGCCATGTTTCCTCCTATAATCTATAAAATGCTCTTATCATAACCAATAAATATTTTAAAAATTCGTTAAGACTCAAAGAGTTTAGCACAATCTTAATGAAAGTTTTAGATTGTTATTTTCGACATTCCCTAATCCCAAGAATTCCCCTTTTCCGTAAACTCTATATTCACCATTACTAAAATCATTCAGTTTTACAGTCATTCCATTTAAAATCTTTACGGTTTGGTCATCTGACAGGTCAACTTTTTCATGGTCTAAAAATAATCTATCAAGAACTATTATGCTAAAATTCCCATTTTCAATATCTTCAATGGTTGAAGCATCTTTAATATCGAAAATACCACATTTTGTGCGTTGTATGTATTGCATAACACCAAATGTGCCAAGAGCGCTTGCAATATCTCTTGCTAATGAACGAATATATGTCCCTGACGAACAGTGAACTTCAAATTCAAAAGTATTTTGCGCAACTTCTCTTAAACACACAATGCTATAAATTTCTATCTCTTTGGGTGAAAGTGAAACTTCTTTGCCTGCGCGAGCTAGACTATAAGCAGTATGCCCACCCACCTTTTTTGCCGAGTAAATCGGTGGCATTTGATTTTGTTTGCCAATGAATTGTGGTAAAACTTTTTCAACCATATCTAATGTTATAATTTTATCATCTCTTTCTGTAACCTCACCTTCAAGGTCAAGAGTTTCGGTGGTTTCTCCAAACTTAAAAATGGTTTTATAAACCTTGTCCTTATTTAAAAAGTAATCAAAAACCTTGGTGCCTTTATTAATTGTAACAGGTAATAGTCCTTCGCCTAAAACATCAAGTGTTCCTAAATGCCCCGCCTTATCTGCCTTTATAAGATATTTCACTTTATTTACAACTTTATTTGATGACTGTCCAGCCTTTTTATTCACTAAAATGATTCCGTTCATATCTTTTTTATTTTGTCCTTGTCTCTTCAATTAATTCAAGCACTTTATTTTTTGCTTGTGGCAATGAATTATTCCATATTTTTGCACCAGCAGCACAGACATGACCGCCTCCACCAAGCAAAGATGCTACTTTTTGAACATCATACCCTTCTTTTGAGCGCATTGAAAGATTTATTTTCCCCTTTTCTTCTTCGATAAGAGAAAAACCATAATTGATACCATCAATACCCAACAAGTCATTAGAAAAACTATCACAATCGTTTTTTGTGGCTTTCAATTTTTTCAAATCATCATTTGAAACAGCACAATATGCAATATCTTTTTTAAATTTTATGTTTGTCCAAAGATATCTTTTACAAGCGACCTCTACTTTTGTCCTGTTTTTATATTGAAGTTGGTTGACTTTGTTAACATCGGCACCCAATCTTACAAGACGCAATGCATTTTCAAAGGTCTCACAAGTAACATTTGTGTTAATAAACGAATTTGTGTCAGCAGAAAGACCAGAATAAAGCATTGATGCCATTCTTGGTGTTATTTTAACCTTTAAAAAATCTAAAAATTGCAATATTATTTCACAGCAAGAACTATATTCTGGCAATGCATAAATAATACTGCCAGTTAACGAATTACCCTTGTGATGATCAAAAACGATTGTGTTTTGATGATTTTTAAATCCTTCTGCATATTCACCAAGTCTTTCAAAAGAAGACGCATCTACGCTTATGCATAGGTCATACGCAGAAAAATCACAATCTTTATTTGAAATATCTGGGGAATTAAAAACGAGAGATTGATTTTTAGTTAATTTATCTTTGGCGAAAAATGTAACTTTTTTGCCAAGCGCTGTCAATCCCTCTTTTAGCGTCAAACTTGATCCCAAAGCATCACAATCTGGTGTAATATGGGTAAAAACCGCAATGGATGTTGCGGTTTTTATCATTTTTTTTATTTCTTTTGTAAAATTAATCATTGTCTCCTTCGTCCTCATGAGGTATGTTAAGCCCTTTAAGTAACTCATTTACTCTGACGGTCGCTTGCGTTCCCTTATCAATAACAAAATTGAGTTTTGGCATATAAGGCATTCTAACCATTTGAGCAAGTTGTTTTTTGATAAAACCTTCACTTTTTTGTAAAATTGCGATAGTTTGGTCAAGTTCCTTTTTGTCCTCGCTATCAAGTGCAACTTTAACTTTGCAATATTTAAAATCAGGAGTTACCTCAACCTCACTGATATAAAGAAGTGGGCTGAGGCGTGGGTCGTTAAGTTGATTTTGAATAATGTTTGAAATACATCTTTGGAGTTCGCTATTTGCTCTTTCAAATCTTATTGACATATTCGCCTCCTATCTCTTAACGACTTCTTTTGCATAAAAGTCGATTGTATCGCCCTCTTTAATGTCGATATTATCTCTTAATTTAATACCACATTCATATCCTTTTGTAACTTCTGCCTTTTCGTCCTTAACAATTTTAAGTGATTCAACGATTGTCTTGCCAAGTTTTTCGTTTCCGCGTTTTACTATGGCAATACAATTTCGTGTTGCCTTACCATCTTTGATATAACTTCCTGCAATTTTTCCAGCAGTCGAAAGTTTGAAAATAACCCTGATTTCCGCGTTTCCAATGTAAACTTCTTGATATTTAACACTCAACATTCCGTTTACTGCATCAGTGATGTCATCCACCACTTCGTAGATAATCTTGTATTCCTTGATTTGTACTTTCAAATTATCTGCCATGCTTGCAACTTTTGATGGTGTTTTCTGATTAAATGAAATAATAACTGAACCAGTAGTTTGAGCAAGAATGATATCCCCTTCTGTAACAGCACCTGCCCCACTATGAACAATATTAACTTTTGCTTCCTCGTTTCTAATCGTAAGGAGAGTATTTTTAAGCGCTTCCACAGAGCCCACAGTATCTGCTTTGAGAATAACATTGAGATTTTTTAATGTCCCTTCTTGAACTCTGTTCATAAAGTTGTCAAGAGTTACACCAGAAGAATGTTTTGCTCTTTCCTTCTTAATGTTGTCAATTCTTTCTTGGATGACCTGTTTAGATAAGGTTTCTTCAACTGCATAAACTTGATCACCAGAAGAAGGAACTTCGTTAAATCCAAGGATTTCAACAGGGGTTGATGGACCCGCCGATTTAACAGGTTTACCATTTGCGCCAATCATAGCACGAACTTTACCATAAGTGATACCTGACATAATTGAATCACCAACATGAAGTGTACCATTTTGAACAATCATTGACGCCACAGGACCCCTGTTTTTGTCAAGTTCTGCTTCAATGATAACGCCTGTTGCCATTTTGTCTGGATTTGCTTTCAATTCTTGCATTTCTGCAACAAGTAAAATTGTTTGTTTGAGTTCGTCAAGCCCCATTCCTGTCTTCGCTGAAATAGGAACGCAAATTGCATCTCCACCCCATTCTTCTGGGAGTACATTGTGCTCTGCAAGTTGCTGTTTTATTCTTTCTGGGTTCGCTTCTGGCTTATCCATCTTGTTAATTGCAACAATAATAGGCACATTTGCAGCCTTTATATGATTAATTGCTTCCACTGTTTGAGGCATAACGCCATCGTCTGCGGCAACGACAAGGATTGCGATGTCTGTTGCTTTTGCACCACGTGCACGCATTTGTGTGAAGGCAGCGTGTCCAGGAGTATCAATAAAGGTTATTTTTTCACCATTAAACTCAATTTGATAAGCGCCTATACTTTGAGTAATTCCACCTGCTTCGCCAGCAACAACATTAGTCTTTCTAAATGCATCAAGAAGAGAAGTTTTACCATGGTCAACATGTCCCATAACAGCGACGATTGGAGGACGCTTAACAAGCATTTCCCCTTCCTCATGGCTTTCAGCAGATTCAAGCAATTTCTCTTCGTAAGTTTTGTCGATTTTAAGTTCAATCGTAATTCCAAAATCGTTTGCGACAAGTTCGGCAGTTTCATAATCAATGTTTGAGTTAATAGTTGCCATAACCCCAAGAAGCATAAGTTTCTTCACGATTTCCGTTACTGGCTTACCAATCTTTTCACTGAAATCTTTTACGGTGATTTCTTTTGAAGTTAAAACTGCATTTTTAATTGCCGTAACAACAGTTGCAGTTGTCTCCTTTTTCTTCTTTACGCTTTTTCTAGAACCAAATGAGATTTCTTCAAATCCATTTTCATCCTCAATAAAGATATTTCCTCTTTTGCCTTCATCTCTTCTGTTAGTTTGCTTTTTCTTCTCATCATAACTATTGCTACTATGCTTTTGAGCAAATTTGGCTTTATTAGCATAATTTCTATCATTTTTTACATCAATTTCAGGAGCATCGTTACTTGCAAAAGATTTAAAATTGTTGCCCTTTGATGAAACAAAGTTGTTATTTCCAAAGCGTCGATTTGTTCCATTTTGTTGAGACTGTGGTCTTCCAGTTCCATTTTGTTGTGGACGATTGCCAAATGGTCTTACATTTCTATCTCTGTTAAAATTGTTATTAAAACCATTATTAGCATAACCGCCTTGACGATTCTGTCCTTGTGGTCTATCCGCGCCAAAATTGCGTTGTTGTCTTTGCTGACCATAAGGAGCATCTTTTCTATTATTATAAGAGTTATTTGTGTTATTGTAAGAATTAGAAAAGTTGCGCGACCTATTGTTAGGATTGTCAAATGTTCGATTTGCAGTTTCTATCTTTTCAGGTTTTGGAGTGGCAAAAACTGGCTCTTGCTGGTCTATAACAGCGGGCTTTTCTTCTTTAACTTGCTCATTAATTATTTTAGCCTGTTGCTCCTTTTCAAGCGCTTTGGCCTCTGCAATTTCAATATCTTTCTTTTTGGAAGAAAGTTTTGCATGTAACGAATCCACCTTCGTCTTAGAAGCACGAATATCCATTAAGATTTTGGAAATTTCGCCCTCTTTTTGAAGGTCATGAATTCTTTTTAAGTTTTGTAATGTTTGATTTGCCAATCCTTACTCCTTTAATTAAGTAGCGACTCTATTTGTTCGCTTAAACTTTTGTTTCTCAAGCCTATTACCTTGCAGTTGGGTTTATTTACAAGCATTCCAAGGTTTTCGACCTGAATTATTTTTATTTGTTTTTCTTTTAATTTAGATATAATTTTTTGAGTTGATTTTTGTGCACTTGAATCAAAAAGCACTAAATAAAGTTTTTTATTATAATTTTCAAGCGTCTCACCGCCCCAAATCACATATCCTGCCTTTTGCGCTATGTTAAGGTATCCTTGAACTTTATTTGTTTCCAACAATCTCCTCCTCTAAGCGCTTGTATATCTCATCATCCACAAGACACTTAAAAGCTTTGTTTAGGCCTTTTGTTTTGGTGAGTTTTTTGAAACATTCTTCGTTTTTACAAACATACGCACCGCGTCCATTTTTCTTGCCAGTCTCATCTATGGAAATATTGCCGTCTTTGTCTTTCACGACTCTAACAAGTTGCTTTTTGTCATGCATTTCTCTGCACGCCACACACATTCTTAATTTTTCCATATCCTATCACCTACTTATTCTTCGTTACCAGATATATCTTCGATTTCTTCAAGGTCAGCGAGGTCTTCAAGTCCATCAAATGCTTCTTCATCATTAAGCTCAGTGAGTTCATATTCTGGCTCGTGCTTTTCAACTTGGCTAACTGCGCTTTCTGGTTTAACCTCAATCTTCCAACCAGTAAGTCTTGCTGCGAGTCTAACATTTTGTCCGCTCTTTCCGATAGCAAGCGACAATTTGTCGTCTGGTACAATAACCCTAGATGAATGTAGGCTTTCATTTGTTTCAACACTTAAAACTTTTGCTGGGCTAAGCGCTTTTGCAATATATTCAAGTGGGTCATCACTATATTCAATGAGGTCAATTTTTTCGCCATTAAGTTCACTAGTAATTGTGTCAATTCTTTGTCCATGGAAACCTACACAAGTTCCGATAGGGTCAAGATTTGGTTTGTCGGTGTAAACAGCAACCTTTGTTCTATTCCCTGCATCACGAGAAATGTTCTTTATAACAATATCTCCGCTTGCAACTTCTGGGATTTCAAGTTCAAAAAGTTTTCTAACAAATCCAATATTGCTTCTAGTAACTTGAATTTGAGTGCCTTTAAATGAATCTTTGATTCTCTTAACATAAACTTTAACTCTATCCCCAACATTATATTTTTCACCAGGGATTTGGTCTTCTGGGAGCATAACACCCTCAGTGTGAGTCGAAGCAAGCTGAACATAGACTGTTCCATTCTCAACACGCTTAACAACTGTTGTCAAAAGTTCATCTTCTTTTTCTGAAAGTTCATCAACAGCCATTTGTCTTTCCATTTCTTTAAGTTTTTGCATTACAACTTGTTTTGCTGTTTGAGCGGCAATTCTTCCGAAATCTTTTGTTGACTCTTCTGCCAAAACAGTATCTCCAACCTTGTAAGATTTTTTAATAAGTCTTGCTTCTGCAAGAGAAATCTCTTTGTCTGGATCTGTTACTTCATCGACAATGGTCTTATAAGAATAAATCTTAATTGTTGCTTTTTCTGGATTAAGTTTTACCATCGCAGATTTTGCTTCGCCATACATTTTTTTGTAAGCCGAAGTAAGCGCTGATTCTAATGTTGCGATAAAAGCCTCTTTGTTAATTTTCTTTTCAACTTCCAAATCATCAAGTGCTTGGAAAAAATCTTTATTAATCATAGTGTTTCTCCTTAAAATTTAATTACTGGCACAATGTGTGCAATTTGTTTGCGGTCGAATTTAATGTCTTCACCTTTCGTTTCAAGTGTAACATTTTCTTGGTCATAAGATTTCAAAGTCCCGATAAATTTCTTTTGCCCATTGAGTTTTGCAAATAAGGTTACCTCAATTTCTTTGCCCATATTACGATTGAAATCCCAATCCGTTTTAAGTGGTCTATCAATTCCTGGCGAACTCACGCTCAAAACATAAGACTCATCACCGGTTGGATTAAGTTCTTCAAGTGGCTCATCAATAGCTTTTGAAACTGCTTCACAATCGTCTATTTTAATGCCGTCCTCTTTATCAATAAAGAATGTCAAGTTCATCCCATCACTCTTTTTTGCATATTCGACTTCAATAACATGATAGCCCATATTTTCAATTATTGGACAAATTTTTTCTTCGCAAATTTCTTTTACTTTCTTAGACAAGATTTTTCCTCCCTTTTTACGAAGTAAGGAGCGATGCATAACTGCCCGCTCCTTACCTTCTAGTCTAGATGTATTATAACATATTATATACGCAAAATCAAGTATTTATATAAATTTTATCAAAATTTTACTATAATTTTTCGAAATAATTATTTATTTTTCTCGCGATTTAATTCCATTAGCACCTGAGCGGTTGCATACGCGTCATTAAATGCCCTATGCGCATCAACCAAAACCAGTCCAAGCGCTTTAACAAGAGTGCCCAATTTATAGTTTGGAACACGAAGTGAGGATTGGCGAGCAACAATAAGTGTATCAATAATTTGGTTATCAAATTTTAGTCCAATTTTTGAACCAGCCTTGCGAATAAACTTCATATCGAAGCCCGCAATGTTGTGTCCACTCAAAATACAACCTCTTGACCAATTATAAAAATCTTCAATCACATCTTCAACTTTTGGGGCGAATGCAACCATTTCATTAGAAATGCCAGTAAGATTTTCAACCTCTTTGGGGATTCTAATATTTGGTTTAACAAAAGATGAAAATTTTTCGGTAACTTCACCATGTTCAATTTTAACAGCACCTAGTTCGGTAATTTCGTCGCTTTCTGGGTCAAGCCCTGTTGTTTCAATATCAAAAACCACTATGTCGTTATTCATAATGAAAGCATTATAATTTGGTTTGGTTTCAAAAAGTTGTGCTTGATTGCTTCGTTGCATAATACTTGGAAAAACCACCTGTTTATGCTTGTGATTACTTTCCGTTTTTTCTTCCTCTTGTTTATCTTGGTCTGGCTGGGCAAGCGCAAGTTTTCTGATGGTATAACCCAGTTTGCCAGAAAATCCTTCTTTAACATCCCCGACACAAATAAGCATGCACATATCTTCACGCGACTCTATGTCTTTTTCGTGGGCTTTCCCGCAAAAATAAGTGCACTCGATTGCTCCGCTTGAATCTCGAAGAGTAAATGTGTACAAGACTCTCTCTTTCCCCTTAAATTTACCATTTTTCGCTATATACTTCTTTTGATTGAGTTTAGTCATAAAGCCAGAAAGTATCACAGACTCTTTCGGCTTTTTCATATCTTCTATGTATTCTGGGTTTGGACTGATGCCAGTGCCAATAATTTCTTTTTCAATT
This sequence comes from uncultured Clostridia bacterium, assembly GCA_934771475.1. Lineage (GTDB taxonomy): Bacteria > Bacillota > Clostridia > Christensenellales > UBA1242 > Caccovivens. The sequence continues at coordinate 42,982 of CAKVMD010000001.1, read as the reverse complement.
TCAACCTTATATCTTCTCGTTTTAGGCAAAGAAGGCATAATATCATCGGCTACTATTTCATCAGGCAACTTTTCCTCATTTTCTACAATCTCAATTTGGAATGATGCAATAAACCTCTTGTCTAGGAACTCTTTTAATTCAGTTTTAAATTCGGTTTCATCAAGAAGCGATAAAACATCTTGATTTAAAGTGAGTTTTACTTCAACATTAAGTTCATTGTGGGACGCCATAATATTGTCTTTGTTCAAATATGGCAACAATCCTTTTTTGTTCTCTTTAAAAAATTCTTCTACTTCGTTTACCACAAGTTTGTCATCAAGGAAACTTTTTCTAAACTTAACCTTAATATCTGCGTGTAACGACAAAAACTCTTGAATGAATTTTTCAACCTCTTCCTTATCCTCGATAGGGACTTCGTCCATTGTACAAGGATAAAGGAAAGTAATGGTCGCAAGACGAGCATTGCGGTCATACAAAACATTCAAGAGTTTTAAATAGTTATACTTATTATTAAACTTTTTGTTTAAGCATTCTACGATATTTTCCATGCAATAATTTTACAATAGGAAATGCAAAATGTCAACCAAAACGACAAATCCAAGCAAAATGAAAAGCCCAACAGTATGAATCATGTTTTCGACTTCTCTTTTGATTGGTTTTTTCCTGATTGCTTCTATTGTTGTGAAAACTACATGCGCACCATCCAGCGCAGGTATAGGCAACAAGTTGAAAATTGCGAGGTTTGCAGAAATCAAAGGTATCAAAATCAATAGGTATGAAAAGTTTGCTTGTGCCACTTGTGCGATTGTTGCGATTGTGGTAATAGGACCTCCAAGTGAAGAAAGTGGAAGTTGGAATGTTATCATTTGCCACAAACTTTTAAGCACTGTCCACGCAAGGCCAAACGAGAATGGCACAGCCCTTTCAATCGCTTCGCCAACAGAATAAACATAAGCTGACATGACAGTTCCCGCGTCAGAATGCTGAATTATTTCAATTTTAGCAGTTTCCCAGCCATCAGTGCGCTTTGTTACCTTAATTTGATATGCTCCCGAAATACCATTGTTAAGATATAAATAAACCTTTTCAGTTTTTGCTGTTACACCATCCTCTTCATAGACAATGTCGCCCTTTTCATCTTTAACTTTTTGATTTGTCGCAATTTGAGCAAAACCAATTTCCGCCTCTGCAAACTGTCCGTTTCGTTTAACGATAGCACTATAAGAATGAGTGGTATAAAACGCTTCAAAACTTGCTTTCTCATCAAAAGTCAAACCGTTCTCATCCGCTTTTTGTTGTTCCTGTCTTAAAAAAAGTCCATATTCCTTAAATTGGTTAGTAATTAGATTTGTATAATTTTCACCATAAGCAAAGTCAATTTTCTTTCCGTCAACCGACAAAACTACATCCCCAACTTGCAAACTTTCATTTGGGTCGTATCCATAAACTAAGCTGTTGTCAATAAACCCAGTTATTTTTGTTGTGTTTAATTGAACATTTTTAACTTGTGGTATGTCATAGCCGATGGTACATAAAAGTATTGCAGATGTAATCACTGCAAAAGCAAAGTTAAAGGTTATTCCTGCGAGATATACAAGAATTCTTTTCCATGGTTTTTGATTGTTAAATGAATCCGCTTTGTTTCCGTCAACATCATCTTCGCCCGCAAAAGCGCAATATCCACCCAGCGGAAAAATGCGCAGAGAAATCAACTCCCCGCGTTTATTTTTCTTTGAAAAAATTGCTTTTCCAAACCCTATTGAAAATTCGTTAATTTTAAAATTTAGCATTCTTCCAATTACATAGTGTCCAAACTCATGGACTAAAACCATAAGCAAAAGCACCATCAATGCTAGAATTAAATAAAGGACTATCATTAAACCTCACCCATACGCTTATTTTACCAGTTTCCACTGAATATTTCAACTTAAAAAATATTGATTTATATAATTTGTTGTCAAAATAAGAAAAATTAAATAAGCGCAAATATTATCGCAAACGCAATAAACATTATTGGAGCAACAGCAATGTGTGAGTCAAATCTGTCGAGAATTCCACCATGCCCAGGCATAATTTTGCCAGAATCTTTTACTCCTGCTTGGCGTTTAAGATAACTCTCAAACAAATCGCCACATTGCCCAATAATTGAGCCAACAAACGCTATAATTGCGATTTTCCATAAGGTTATACCTGCACTTGAAAACACTGCTTCATAAGTTGAAAAAGCGTTAAAGATACAAAATACTACAACAGCAAAGGCAACGCACCAAACGCTCCCTCCAACAGCCCCCGAGATTGTTTTGTTTGGGCTAACGCTAGGCGCAAGTTTTTTGCCACCAATGATACTGCCTGTAAGATATGCAAAAGTATCGGTTATAATTGGCACTAAAAGTGTGAAAAGAAGCACGAACAAAGATAGTCTTCCGCCATACTCACCTAAGCGAGCGAAAGAACCTTTAAGCTGCTCAAAATGGTTAATATATGTCAAAAACATAATTAAAAATGTTGGATAAATAAAAGTGAGCACAGTGTTAAACGCTTTTGTTAAGCAATATTTAGGCTTAGACATACTTACATTTTGATTTTTCATCTCAAATGTGGTTGTATTTTTGTTAAGTAACGCCACACAAAAAGTAATTAAGAAAAACAAAATCATTAACCCCACAAGGATGGCGATGGTGTAAACAATTCCAATTTTTTCGTCAAAATGTAAACACAATAGCACTGTAATCATTGCAAAAGCGGGATAAATTATCGACATAATTTTATCGTTTACTTTACCCATTTTTGAGAACATTCTAGATGCTTCAAACGCTCCAATCCCTGCAACAGCAAGAATTATTGCGTCAAAAAAGTAGTTGCTTACATAAAATTTTAAAACAAATCCGAGAGCGATTATTAAAACGAAAACCATCCCCGAAATAAGTCTTTTTTTCATTTGATTCCTCCAAATCTCCTTTCGCGCTTATTAAAGTTTTTTATAATTTTAATAAGATGTTTTTTATTAAAATCTGGCCACAAAACTTTTGGAAAATAAAGTTCTGAATATGCCATTTGATACAACATAAAGTTTGACAATCGTTGCTCGCCACTAGTCCTAACAACAATATCAGGCTCTGGATATTTGCCAGTGTCAAGACTTTCTAGTAAACTTTTTTCGTTCACTTTCTCCCCGTTTTCAATGTGTTTGTTTACCGCGCGCACAAGGTCGTCTCTTCCGCCATAATTGAGAGCAAATATAACCGTTAAATTATCATAATCTTTGGTTTTTTCTTTGGTATCTAAAAGCGCTTTTTTCAAATCTTCTGGAAATGGATCTAAAACGCCAATATAGTCTAGTTTTACATGCTTTTTAATAAAAATATTTTCCTCTTTGGCAATATAATCTCGAAGCAACGAAAATATCCCATCAATTTCTTCCTTACTTCGTTTCCAATTCTCTGTTGAAAATGCAAAAAATGTGCAGATTTTTACTCCAAGCTCAAGGCAAGCATTAATAGTTTTTTCAACACTTACCACACCCTCTTTGTGTCCCAAAGAGCGAGGCAACCCTCTTCTTGTTGCCCATCTTCCGTTTCCGTCCATTATGATAGCAATATGTTCAGGACAAATAAGTTTTGATTTTGACATAACCTTCCTTTTTAATTACGAAAAAGAGAAAGGTTACACCTCCATAATCTCTTTTTCTTTTATTTTATAATTATCTTCAATCTTATCACAAGCATTGTCAATCAATTTTTGAATTTTGTCTTCAAAAACAGCCTTTTCGTCTTCTGAAATCTCACCATTTTTTTCTAAATCTTTAATGAGGTCCATTGCATCTCTTCTTGCGTTACGAACAGCAACTTTTGCTTCCTCTGCAAGTTTTTTGATTTGTTTTACAATGTCTTTTCTTCTCTCTTCTGTAAGCATTGGGAAAACAAGTCTAATAACCTTTCCATCTTCGTTAGGTGTAACCCCAAGGTCTGCCATAGAAATGGCTTTTGAGATGTTTTTAAGTTGGCTTTGATCCCAAACAGAAATAGCAAGAATTCTTGCCTCTGGCACAGAAATAGAAGCCATATTTTTGATTGGAGTAGGCACGCCATAATAATCTATCAAAACCTTATCAAGAATATGTGGGTTTGCTCTACCTGCTCTTATTACTAAATATTCATTTAATTGATGATTTATTATCTTTTCAATGTCCTCTTGGCAAGAAAGTTCAATTTCTTCATATAATTCGTTCATAAAATTCTCCTCGTAAGGTATTTTACAATAAAATGCACAAATTTGCAAACAAAAAAGAGATAATCTTTATAAATTATCTCTTAATATTGATTATTGCAAGTTTTTTCTGCGTTTTTGTTGTTTAAGCGATTTCCTTACCACTTTTAACAAATGTTTTTTCCTCTCATTTTTGTAAAATTTTTGACTTTCATTCACAAAAACCTCATGAGTTCTCTCTGTTAGTTCGGTCGCTGATGCTTTCCCCTTCAATTCTGTATTAGGGTATATTGGGTCGCAAATTTTAAAATATGCTTTGTATCGTGTTTTCTTTTTATTCCTGTATTTAAGTGTAATAACGATAGGCAAAACAGGCACATTGTTACTTATTGCAAGCCTAAACCCTCCACTCTCAAAAGGACGAATGCCTTTATAGCCATGCCACATAGCAACCTCTGGGAAAATAAGGATTGGTTTTTTCTTTTTTATTAACTTATTGCAGTATGTCAAAAATTTCATGGTTCCCGATGTGTCGCTTGCGATTGGCACTCCACCTAGCGACTTCAAAATACTCCCTGCAACAGGAATAGTCGAATTTTCTCCTAGCATAATGAAATAGCATTTTCTAGTGTTAAAAATTGATGAAGCAATAATTGCCGCATCCATGTGAAGAACATGATTTGAAACTGCAACAAAACCAGTTTTCCTTAATTTTCTTAAATTTTTTCTTCCTTTTATAACAAACCTGTAAGCATAATGGTTAATAATTGGAATGAAAATAAGCGCTAGAATTCTTAAAAAGAAAGACCACAATTTGTAAAATGGGCTCTTTTTTTCATATTTGTAACTATAATCAAGTTCTTTGCGCTTTTTAGGAGGAGTCATCATGTGCTGGTGTGGGTTATCTGGCCAAACTCTTCCCTCTTCATCAATCATTTTTTACCCTCACTGAAAGCATATTTAAACATTTCTTCCATTTGGTCGATGCATTTTTCAATCTTAAATTGATTCATAAACTCAACATATTTTTTACTAAGTTCTTTCTTTTCTTTTGGATGCTCAATCCAATAATCAATTTTTCGAGCTAGGTCTTTTGCATCTCCCGCTTTAAATAAGTTTTCGTCGGTCAAAGCAAATTGATAAAGGGCTGCATTTTTACTATTTGAAAGCACTGGCACAATACCACAACTGATGGCTTCCATACAGCCAATGCCTTCAATTTCAAAGTCAGATGCGTGAACATATAAATCACAGTAATTGATTGTTTTTATAAGTTCGTCTTTACTTAAAAAGCAAAAGATAGGATGATTTGGCAATTTTCTCCCCATTTTTTCATATTTTTTCTTTTTAGGTCCGTTCCCCGCCAAAATAATTTGAATTTTATCCTTATATTTACTCTTCTCGACAGCCTTAATTATCAAATCTTGGCGTTTCTCATTTGAATAGCGTCCCGACATCATTATGCAAAATTTATCTTTTAATTCTTCGGGTTTTTCGCTCGGCGTTGGAACAAACTCGTCTCTTACACCATTTGAAATAACAAAAGTTTTGCAAGGATAGTTGTATTGCGCAAGTTTGTTAGCCACAAACATACTTGGACAATGAACAACTGGCACTTTTTTATAAAAATCGCGCTTAAAGTGCTTGTATATAAGATAGTTAACAAACTTTGACTTTTGCAAGCTAAGATGGCTTGTTATATTTTCAGGTTGACAGTGAAAAGCGGAAGTGAAAGGAATTTCATGTTCAATACACATTTTTATTCCGCATTTGCTCATTTTAAATGGCAAAACAAAATGCACAACATCGGCATCTTTAATCGCCTCCCAAATAGTAGACTTTACAGGTTTCCCCAAAGCAACACCATTGGTTTTTTCAATATAATTATTAAATGGCCCAAAATTTCGGCTAGGAACGACAAAATAGTTCTCTCCTCCGTCATATGTAGAAACAATCTTAACTTCATGTCCTCTTGATTGCATATGTTCTATTAATCTCGTAATCGTGGCCGAAGTCCCGTTATTGGTTTGACCAAAAACATCGGCGACAATAGTAATCTTCATAAGTTATCTCCCTTTTTATTGTGGTATAATAAATTTAACATAATAATCGACATTTGTCAATTAATTATAAGAAATATTGAGAATACTTAAAAATAATTAGTCAATACAAAACATCAAATTTATGATTTACGACAATTTAAGTTTAAACGACTAAAATTTCCCTTAAAAATAAAACACCCACCTTGTTTTTATTGCTATTGCGCGTCCAAGCAATCAATCGCGTAATTCATATAATCTTTGTTATCATAATAAAGCGCTCACTTCTATTGTTTCAATTTTATGTAACAAAAAAAGACCACGCATTTATGGTCTTTTTTATTTATTATTTTCCAGCCATTTGTTTCGCAACTTCTTCGGCAAGGTTGTCGTTTCTCTTTTCGAGACCTTCTCCCATTTCATATCTTGTAAATCTTCTAATAGAGATTTTTTCTCCAATTTGAAGAGTTTTTTCATTGATATATTGTTGTATAGTCATGCTTGGGTCTTTAACAAATGCTTGCTCTAAAAGACATACATCTTGATAGAATTTTTTAACTCTGCCTTCAACCATTTTTTCAATGATTTGAGCTGGTTTTCCTTCGTTAAGGGCTTGATTTCTAAGAATCTCTTTCTCTTTTTCAAGTTCTTCCGCAGGAACTTCCTCTATTCTAACATATTTTGGAGCAGCGGCAGCAATTTGAAGAGCAACATCGTGTCCAATTTCTTGGAAAGCGTCTGTTTTTGCTACAAAGTCTGTTTCGCAGTTGATTTCTACGAGAACACCAATCTTTCCACCCATGTGGATGTAAGATGTAACAATTCCTTCACTTGCAATTCTTGATTGCTTTTTAGCAGCGGCAGCGATACCCTTTTCTCTAAGCCAAATAGTGGCTTTTTCGAAATCTCCATCACATTCAGTGAGGGCTTTTTTGCAGTCCATCATTCCTGCATTGGTTTTTGCTCTAAGTTCTGCAACATCTTTAGCGGTGAAATTCATAATTATTCTCCTTTTGATTCAACTTTTGTTTCTTCAACTTTTACTTCAGCAGTTTCAGCCTTAACTTCTTCTTTTTTGGCTGGCTTCTTTGCAGGTTTCTTTCTTCCTTTGGCAGTTTTGCGCTCTTCACCAGCCTCTGCGATTTCAAGGTTTGGTTTAGTTTCAGCAAGTGCCTTTTCAAGGTCAATTTCTTCCTCTGCTTCATCTTCGTCTTTCTTCATTGATACGCCTTCCCTAGCTTCGATAACTGCGTCTGCCATAGCGCCAGCGATAAGTTTAACTGAACGAATTGCATCGTCATTTCCAGGGATTACATAAGCAATACCATCTGGGTTGCCGTTAGTATCAACAAGTCCAACCATAGGAATTCCAAGAACACGGCATTCATTAACGCAAATGTGTTCAACATTAGGGTCAACAACGAATACAAGTCCTGGGAGTTCTCTCATTTCTTTAATTCCACCAAGGTTCTTTTCAAGTTTGTCTCTTTCTGCTTTAAGAAGAGCAACTTCTTTCTTTGGAAGAAGGTCAAATTCTCCAACCTTTTCCATTTGGTTGAGTTTATTAAGTCTTTCAATTCTTGACTTAATAGTTTTGAAGTTTGTGAGGCATCCGCCAAGCCATCTTGTATTGATATAATACATTCCGCATCTCTCGGCTTCCTCTTTAACAGCGTCTTGTGCTTGTTTTTTAGTTCCTACAAAAAGAACTGTTTTACCAGAAGCAACAACATCTCTTACGAAAGTGTAAGCCTTGTCTACTTGCTCTGATGTTTGTTCTAGATTGATGATATGAATATCATTTCTTGCAGTGAAGATATATTTCTTCATCTTAGGGTTCCACTTTCTTGTTTGATGTCCAAAGTGAACGCCTGCTTCTAGAAGTTGTTTCATTGAAATAACTGACATTTTAATTTCCTCCTTTTGTTTTTGTCCTTCCCCATAATTTTCTCGCTCCAAGTTGCGACCTCAGGATTATCCTTTATCATTATGCTTATATCGCTTTTCACATAAGAATTTTAGGCAACTGCAACTGAATATATTATGAGTGCTTATTGTCCAATGACGAAGTAATTATAACAAACTCGCGCTCCTTTGTCAAGCATTTAAGGATATATTAATGAGATAAATATTATCTATGTGAAGCAAATCTTAAACAAGCTCAAAATTTGCGCATTTGAAAAAAGTGAGTGCCAATAAAACACTCACTTTTAAACTATTTTTTAATTTTGATTAAACTCTTTTCTTCTTTCTTTTCTTGTAAAAAACTGTGAAAAGTGAAGGCAGTATAAATTGTGAATTATAGTATGTTACTATAAGTCCAAGCAAAATTCCAAGCGCTGTAAATCTAACTCCATTTGTAGAAACGATGACAAGCACCAACAGAATAACAGCCAAAACCGCATAAATCATGGTTTTTATGAAAGAACTTTCATTTGTGATTTTATCTGCAATCTCTGCGTTTCTCATTTTTTCAAATTTTCCATTCTTGTGCCCCTCACTCGCTTTGTAATAAAAAGCAAATAGGTTAAATAATGACATAAGGGTTGTCGCCAAAACAATTCCGCCAAGTGTCATGTTGATTGGAACTCTGCAAATAAGCATAAGACTGAGCATCATAAACATATCAAATGCCAGCAATATTATTCCCACAAGCGATGCGGAAGCGTTATAACGCGCCATAATGTAAATTACACCCGCAACAAATGCAAGAATTGCGCTGCAAACAAGGGCAGTTACCCAATTTGAAGATGTTTTTTGACCAACAATATCAAAATCGCTTACTGTTTTATCAAAACTAGTTAATCCAAATGTATCAATGATAGTTTCTCTGATTGCTTCATTTTGCAACTCAATTTCTTCTTTTTTAGTTGAAGAATTTTGGAAAGTAACCTCTATCGCCTGCCCGTCAAAAATATTATATTCAAGCACGGTCATCCCAGTGGTTGTATAAGAGACAATTTTACCCTTGTTTTCATTCACAATGTTAGCAACTTTGTTGTAAACTTTGTTATAATCGTCAGTTTTTTCAAGGTCATAATTGTCTACCGTAGTTATGATAGCGTTATCTTTGTTAACAAACATTCTGAATGTTGTTCCGCCAGTAAAATCATAGCCAAGATTATACCCACAAGTGCAGAGCAAAATCGCTCCAATAAGCAATATTACAAGTGGCACAATAAGAAAATATAAGAAATTTTTATTTGCGCTAAAACGCGAATTCAACATGCGTTTTTCTAAATTATTTACACTATTCATTTGTTTCCCCTCCTTCTACTTCGATAGGAGCAACAACTTCTTCCTCTTCTTTAATTTCCACTACATTTGCATCGCGATATAAATGCATACGTTTTGCATCGCTTGCATTAATTGGAAGATAAGTTTTTATGAAAAATCTCATGAGTCCCTCAACTGCAAAAGCAGAAACGAGTAAAGCGATAAGCAAAGTAACCCCAAACACTTTAAGGCTTAATGGTGCCACAATCCAAATTAAAAGTCCAGCAAGGGCAAGCATAAAATGAGTGTCAAGGATTTGCCACAAAGAACCTTTAAATCCCCCTTTGCAAGCGAGATGAATTTTCTTGCCTATTGCGTACTCTTTGCGTATCTTTTCAATAAGCATAATATGTGAAAGTACAGCTACAACGAACCCTAATAGAGCACCAAAGTATCCGTTTATATTGAGCACAATTCCAGGAATAGATTGAAGCAAGAAAATATCAAGAATTAAGAAAAATGTAAGTGAAAGAATTGAAATAAGCCCCAAATCTCCATATCTAACCCACATAAATGCAAATGCCAAAAGGACAATTACAAGGCTTGAAATTCCAAGAAGTAAAAGGGTTTGTCTGCCAAGCATAGGTGAAATATAACAAGCCTCTTCAAGAGAAAGTGTCTTTCCGAACACTCCACCAGTTATTGCATAAGCAATCTCTCTGCAACTTGAATATGACGATGTAGAATAACCACTTCCCGAAACAGCAGTTACAAAAATGTTTTTACTAAAATCGTTAACGCTGACTTCGGCAAGCAAATTATCGCTAGTCATTTCGCCGACATAAATATATGCAGTTTCATCCCCTAAAACTCCTGCTTCATCTTTCATCTTTTTTATGTTTGTATCACTTGCAAATTCAATTTGTACGCCATAAGATGAACCAGTTGAATCATAGTTGCCATAAGCATGGTCAACATCAGCACTGGTTACATAAACCTTAGGGTTTGTTACTGTATCACTAACTTTTTCAAGGGTAACACTTAACGCTTTCCCACTTTCGATATTAGAAAAAATTGTGTCTGTTTCGGTTGCCCCAGCCACATCAAATCTAATTTTATTTTCTCCTTGACGATAAATAGAGTAATTTTTTACTCCATCGTAATCAATGACTTTTTTAAGTTTATATAGGTTTTCGTCAATTTTGTCGGCATTGTTAGTTCCGTCTAAAACATAGATTGCGCTAACTCCACCACGAAGTTCAAAATCTTTTTCAATAGAGCCAACCAAACTATTATACTTGTCTGTTGAACCTGGCACATTGAATGGCACAACGCAAAGAACCACGCCGATAATTGCGAGCAATGCCAAAAGCACATATTTAATTATTGAGTGTTTTCTTAACATGAAAAGTCCTTTTATTCGGTTTGCCAGAGCAAACACTATCCATTACTCATCTATTATAAAGAATTAAAAGGACATTTGTCAATCAAAAAGAGGTTTTAATTACTACTTTTTTTGATATTCACACAAATAATACCGCAAATGGCACCAATAACTGCGCCGAATATCATATCAGTTAAAAGCGACAGATTAAAAGTAAATGAGCCAGCCAAAATTGAAAACACAATAAAAGCCAAAACAGTGTAAATAAGTCCAATCAAAAGCCCACTTACAAGTCCTAATTCTTTAATTTTTTTAAGTCCCAAGAAAACGCCTAAAAATATACTTACGCCTTTAATAACTTGGTTTATTGGTGCAATAGCGCTATCTGGAATGTTTGTAAATTTTAAAAGAAAAGCAAACACGAGCACTAGCACAAGTGAAACACAAAGCGCAATCAGCGTTCCTTTTACTACTCCACCCAAGAATGGATTTTCAATATGCTTTATTTTTTGTGATTTTGCTTTCATTTTCATGTTTGACTCCTTTAAAACAAAATATACATTTACTTTCTATGTTTTAAATTATGTTTTATATTTACGAAAAATGACAAAGTGGACTTGTTACAACAAAAAAGAGAGGCATCACCCCCTCTTTTTATTTTCAAAACGCGTTTATTTTTCTTGTTTTTGCTTCTTTTCGACCTTTGCTTCCGTTTTTTCCAAAGTTTTGTTTAATTTGTTTGCCTCTACTTCAATGTCCGCAGGTTTTGTTTCTGCCGGCAATTTTTCGACTGGTTTAACTTCATCAAAAATAGTATAAATTGCAAACGCCTCAATGGCAAGATAGCCTTTTTTATCTTTTGAGCCTGTTTCAATAACAACAAGAGTGCGCTCGTTTTCTTCACGTAATTCTACAACTGTACCATAAATACCACTTGTTGTTAAAACCTTTGTCCCCACTTTCAAGTTGTCAGTTTGCTGTTGTAATTTTTCAATGTCTTTTTTGTTTCTAATCCTTGTAAGAATTGGATACATAACCACCAAAATGACAATCGTGCAAAGCAGTATAATTTGTGTTGCTCCCATTTATTCCTCCTATTAAGATATGCCCATTTTAGCATAAAGAATTTAATTTTCAAAATGAAAACAACTAAATTTTCTTTGTTTTAACCTCATTTTGAAGTCTATCGATAAAATCTGACAAATTAAGTCCAGATTTGTTTTCAAAGCCTCTTCCACGAATAGAAATTGTTTTATTGCTTTCTTCTTCATCCCCTACAATAATAAGGTAAGGAATTTTCATACTTGAAGCCTCTCTAATCTTATAACCAATTTTTTCGTTTCTGTCGTCAAGTGTAACTCTAAATCCAAGGTTGAAAAGTTTGTCTTTGATTTCTTTTCCGTAAGTATTATTTTTTTCTGTAAGCGTAAGGACTCTTACTTGCTCAGGAGCAAGCCAAAGAGGAAATGCACCAGCAAAGTTTTCAATAAGCATACCAATAAATCTTTCAAGAGACCCGTAAATAACGCGGTGAATCATGATTGGTCTATGTTTTTGACCATCATCACCAACATATTCAAGTTCAAATCTTTGAGGAAGTTGAAAATCAAGTTGGATAGTTCCGCATTGCCAAGTTCTGCCAATAGCGTCTGTAAGGTGGAAATCAATTTTAGGACCATAGAAAGCACCATCGCCTTCATTGATAACATAATCTCTTCCAAGGTCATCAAGCGCGCTAATAAGTCCTTGCGTTGCAAGTTCCCAATCCTCATCACTACCCATACTGTTTTCTGGACGAGTTGAGAGTTCAATTTGATATTTGAAACCAAATACATTATAAACCTTATCGATAAGTCTTACGACATTCTCAATTTCACCTTTAATTTGGCTTGGAGTCATGAAAATGTGCGCATCATCTTGCGTGAAACTTCTAACTCTTAAAAGACCGCCAAGTTCGCCAGATTTTTCGTATCTATGTACCTGACCAAGTTCACCAAGGCGAAGTGGAAGGTCTTTGTATGAATGTGGTTCATTTTTATAAACAAGCACCCCACCAGGACAATTCATAGGTTTGATAGCATAAGTTTCATTATCTATTGTTGACAAATACATATTGTTTTTATAGTGATCCCAGTGCCCAGAAGTCTCCCAAAGATGACGATTAAGCATGATTGGAGTCATGATTTCTTGATAACCTGCCTCTCTATGAAGTTCTCTCCAATAATCTATAAGAAGATTTCTTACAATCATTCCGTTTGGAAGATAGAATGGGAAACCAGGCCCCTCAGGTGAAATCATAAAAAGCTTTAAATCTCTTCCAAGTTTTCTGTGGTCTCTCTTCTTGGCTTCCTCTTGCATATTGAGATAGTCAGCAAGGTCCTTTTTAGTTTTGAAAGCGTTTACATAAACTCTTTGGAGCATTTTGTTCTTTTCATCCCCTCTCCAATAGGCACCATTTACTGTTTTAATCTTAAATCCATAGTTTTGAAGGTTTCTTGTACTTTCAACATGAGGGCCTCTGCAAAGGTCAAAGAAGTCATCCCCGGTATAATAAATTGTTACAACCGCATCCTCTGGCAATTCATTGATAATTTCTGTTTTGTATTCGTTGCCAGCAAAAAGTTTAAGAGCCTCTTCCCTAGAAACTTCCTTTCTAACAAAGTTTTCACCCTTATTAAGTATTTCTCTCATCTTCTTTTCAATTACGTCATACTGGTCTTGGGTAATTGATTTATCAAGGTCAATGTCATAATAAAACCCGTCCTCAATAGCAGGACCAATAGTAAGTTTTGTTGTTGGATAAAGTTCCATAAGCGCTTTTGCAAGCACATGAGCAAGAGAATGTCTTGCGATTTCGAGTTGTTCGTCTTTTTCCTTTTTAATTTCCATAATTTCCTCCTTTTTCTTGCCCTTAAAACAAAAAATCCTTAAAGACAAGTTTCCTTGTATTTAAGGACGATGTTTTAGACCGCGGTTCCACCTTATTTGCACATATTGTGCCACTCATTTGAGAACTTTTCTCTGCGCAAGTGGTTTCGGTTCACATTTTAGCCAAGATTTTTCACCAACCAATCTTTCTCTGGACGCATCAAATGTTCCTACTTGTCTTCCGCTCCAAGTTTAAGACCATTTTACTCTTAAAAGTTCCTGTTGTCAACTGATTTAATAAATATTTTACGCTCTCCCAGTAATTTTTTGAACATTGTATGCAGGTTTATTGACCGTAATTCGCTCCTCATAGATTTTTTCTAGCAAAAATATGGCTTTGCTTGACTCTTTGAAGTATAAATTTATCTTTTGCGGTGAAAGGTCAATAACTGATGAGACAATATTATCTTCACTGACAGGGCTAATTGAGATGTTTTCTCCGTTCAAAAAGATTTTGTACTCCCCGTTTTCTTTAAAAATGCTGATTTCATCTTCGCATATATCTAAATTATCGACTAAAAATTTTAACAAATCTATAAAACTTTCACTCGACAAAAGAAATTCTCTGTTTTCATTTGATAAATCAACTAGTTCTTGCCACTTGTTTTGCAAAGATTTAAGTCTGAAATCAAAAAAGGATTCAAGATATAGTTCGCCATCCAAAATAAGGGCCTTTTTAACCATAAATCGGTCGGTTTCCTTGTCAAAATTTAAAAGTGCTTTTTTAAATGCTCCCATTCCCATTTCATCCAACCCGCGAAGAATAAGAAATCGGTCAAGAAAACGCTCTTTAAAGTTGTAGCAAATTGCGTCAATAATAAGGCTTGCAACTTCGCTCTTTATTTGGTCAACAAAATAGCTTTTTACAGCAATCAAAACTTTTATATATCCATTTTCCTCGTGGCTTGTAACCACTCCACGATTATTTTCTACAAATTTCGACATGGAATTGTAAACAAAACTTGCCAGAGCCTTATTTTCTTCTTTAATATTGAGGCTGTATTCCCACATGTCCACTCCTTTCAAGCATATTCTATGCAAGGATAGAAAAAATACTCATCAAAAATAAAATTTGAGATAAATAATTTGACAAAAAAGCGAAAAATAAAGATAATAAAATAAAAGAGGTAAATTTATGAAGAAAATCAGATTTTTGGGTCTAGCACTTCTATTATGTTTAATTCCTTGCACAGTTATGTTTGCTTGCACTATTAAATCAAATTATCTTATCACGGCATCGTCAAGCGACACACTTCTTGGAGTTGTCGAAGGAATGGACAATAATAATGAAAAAATTGAAGGCACTTTAATTACACTAAAAGCGAAGGAAAGAAGTGGCTCTTTTGTATGCTGGGTGAAAAACAACCAAGAAATTGTTAGTGGCGATAATGAAAAAGCCTCTTCCCTAACACTAGTTTACGGAAAAGATACAGCCGGCGCTTACACCGCAATTTTTAGAGATGGCGATAATTATCAAAATATGTTGTATGCAACCCTAACAAGCGTAAAGACAGATGAAATAGTTTCAAGCCTAGAAATAACTTGGACAAGACAAGATATCCTAGACGAACAAACAGGTAACAGCATTGTTCTTCCAAATGGTTTGGCATCTGGCACAGAAACCCCTATTACTACAAACAAGGTATACTATTTCGGTAAACTAGGACAAGATATAACTTATCGTTTTAGCGCAAAAATCACCGCCACAACAAACACAAGCACAAATGTTTACTATGCAAGTTTCACTACTGCTTTATCTAAAAATTGCGATTTTAAAAATGCTTCTGAAAGTGAAATAACATCAAGTAACTTCACCATGACGGGCACCTATGGTGAAAATTCCTCAAAAACAATCACATTGACTTTCTCAAAACTATAATATTTTAATTTTATAGATAAAAAGTAATAACTAAATCAACCAAAACGAAAAAAAAGATATGCAAAAATGAGCATATCTTTTTTGTTGAAACTATTTACAGTTTCTTGTGCAATTTCTTGTACAAGCGTTTGTTTTGCTTGAACAATTTCTTGAATCACAGTTTCTAGAATCACATGATTTGCATGTTTTAAGTTCTCTAGAAGCTTCTACATTACTTCTTTTGGCAGTTTTTCTTGTTTCTTTCTTGCCTAATTTAGAATTCTTCCCAAGCATTGCTTTCCCTCCTATTTGCAAGTTTTACTTGCTAAAAATAGTTTGCTCAAAAGTTGTGATAGTATACATTGAAACATACTTTCTTTTATCAAATTCAAAGCCATTTTTGGGATAACAAATTTGAACACCTTAATAAGCAATTTAAACAATCTTTTTTAGTTTGTTAAGCAATATCTGAGGTTAATATTCGTTAGGCAAAAAAAAGACCTCTCACCCTTAAACTTGGGCAAAAGGTCTATTTTAAAATACTTTACTCTGCTTTTTTGCCAGCTTTTTTAGTTGCTGGTTTCTTTTCTGTTGATTTTTTCTCTGCTGGTTTCTTTTCTGCGGTTTTTGTTGTCTTTCTTGTAGTTTTTCTTTCTGCTTTTTGAGCTTCTTCAAGAAGGTCATAGTATTTGTCAAAAACTGCGATTGCAATTTCTTCATCTTCTTCGACTTTGATTACGCTGTTGCCATCTTCATCAGTGTCAACAAGGAAAACGATTGCTTCGTCATCATTGATTCCATCAATTTTATCGATTGGTTTCAAAACGCAATACAATCTAGTTTCTTTTCTTACATCGTAAGGAATAACCGCAACTTGTTCAAAAGCAAGTTTTTTGCCTGTTTCGTCCATAAAAACGATAGGCTCTTTGTTATTTTCATCTAAAAGTACATCAAGAAGGTCTACTTCTTCCATTTTTTGTTCGTCTGCCATAATTAAATCCCCTTTTAAAAAATATGCAACCAAGGTTTTATTTACAAACCTTTTTGCCAAAGTAATTCCGCTTATATAGCGGCACCACAATGTGAGTAAACATCAGTAGAATTTGAAAACACACTCATTTTTACAAGTATCTTTCAAACAAGACTTCTGTTAATGAAAATTGTCGATATAAGACTGCAAAATTATCTGCGCGGATATTTTATCAATAAGTTCCTTACGCTTTTCCCTTCGAACCCCACTCGAAATCAAGATTTCTTCTGCCTCGGCCGAGGTTAAGCGCTCATCGATAAAAGTTACCTTCACGCCTGTAATTTTTTCTAGTTTTTCACCGAATGCTCTATGAATTTGGGCTCTTTCACCCTCTGTTCCGTCCATATTTATAGGAAGTCCCATCGCGATTCCGTCAATATTGTACTTGTGAACAAGGTCTACAATATGATTTAGTGCGTCTTCTTCTCCCTTATTTTTATAGACTTCAAAGGGGCTTGAAATAATACACAAAGCATCAGTCATTGCTATGCCTATGCGCACATCTCCGTAATCAATGCCCATTTTCCTATGTTGCGTCATCATATCTCCACAATTTTAGTATAACTTAAATAAATAATTTTTGTCAAACGATTTAAATAGTTTACTCTATAAAGTTCAATGTTTTCATTATATCTAGACTGTCTTCAAGATATTCAGTCCAAAAAGTCTTATTAGTTGGATGAGCGTTATCATCAGGATTTATACAAATAGTTTTAACTCCGCTTGTATATACCTCTTCATCGTTGGCACCATTTCCAACAAATACCACTTCATCGCAATTTAAACCTAGACTTTCCATCAAAGACCTAACAAAGTGCGACTTGGTTTCAATTCTGCTTTCGCTCGCTTCAACTCCACAAAGATACCCGTCTTCATCAATCAAAAATTTATCTGCCTCTATTGAGGTGATATATTTCTTTAATTGAGCGGTTTTTTCTTCAATAATATTACCCACTCCGCCTGATAAAATGTAAATCTTTATGTTATTTTCGTTCAAAAATCTAAAATACTCTTCCAAATTGTCAACGAGTTCGATTTCGTTAGATATTTCTACAAAATCTTTTTCATTAACTTTGTTTTCTTTAAAGCAATCATAGCAAAGGTCAAGCCAACGCGTGTATGAAATTTCTCCATCTAGGTATTTTTTATAATATATATCATCAATGTCTTGACAGCCTATCTATCCCAAACCCTCGCCCAACTATTGGGCAAACGATGCGGTTTGGTTAAAGTGCCGTCAAAATCAAAGATAATTGCCTTAGTTTTCATGTTTCTCCTTGGTAACTTTATTTGCAATCATATAGACTTTCGCCCTCACCAACCGATACAATCAGTGGGACTTTAAGTTTTGCAACATTTTCCATTTCTTCCCGTAAGAGCGTTTCCACTTTACTTTCTTCTCCGGGGTAAGTGTCGACAATAAGTTCGTCATGTATTTGCAAAATTAATTGACTTTTTAATTTTTCCTTTTCAATTCTTTGCGCAACGTGTATCATTGCAAGTTTAATTATGTCGCTCGCTGTGCCTTGAAGTGGCATGTTCATTGCCACTCTTTCGCCAAATGAGCGAATAGGAAATTTTGACGAGGAAATTTCTGGAATGTATCTTATTCTGCCAAATTTTGTAATGGCGTAACCATGGTCTTTTGCAAACTGAACATTGTCATCCATAAATTTTTTAACGAGTGGATATCGAAAAAAGTATGACTCAATATAATCTTTTGCTTTTTTCCGTGTAGACTTAATATTTTGGCTTAGTCCGTAATCGCTAATTCCATATATAATGCCAAAATTGACCGCTTTTGCTTCGCGCCTTTCTGCATCTGTAACTTCATCAATCGGAACGCCAAAAATATCACTTGCCGTTTTTCTGTGAATATCCACCCCGTTTTTATAAGCCTCTATAAGTTTCTTTTCTCCTGACATATCAGCAAGAAGACGCAACTCAATTTGATTATAATCGGCTGAGATTATCTTACCATTTTTAAATTTTGACACAAAAATTTTTCTCAAAACCTTGCCTTCATCATCACGAGTTGGAATGTTTTGAAGGTTTGGTTCACTGCTTGAAAGCCTACCCGTACTTGTTTGGGTTTGATTAAATGTTGTATGCAAAACGCTTTCACCATTTGAAATCAATTTGCCATAAACATCAATATAAGTGTTTTTCAATTTGGAATACTTTCTATAATTTAAAATTTTGTCAACTACCGGAATATATCGAAGTTCATCAAGCACATTTGCGTTTGTCGAGCGCTTTTTGTTGTTGTACGCTGTGATACCAAGTTTATCAAATAACACTTCTGCAACTTGTTTAGGAGAATTAATGTTAAACTCTGCCCCAGTTTCTAAAAAGATTTCACATTCAAGACTTTTCAGTTTATCTTCAAACTCCTTTGATAAGATATCTAATTTGTCCTTATCTATTTTAAAGCCCGCTTCTTCCATATCAAAAAGAATTTTGACAAGCGGAATTTCTATTGAATAAAAAACATCTTTAAGTTCGTGTTTTTTTAATTCTTCATCACAACTTTCTTTTAATTTAACCGCATCTTCAAGTTTAGGTTGTTTAATTGCACTTTTAAGCGCGCCTCTCGCTATATATTCGGACAAAGTAATGTCATAATAATTAACCAGATTAATACCTGCTTCTCCTAGAATACCCATATCAAACTTCGCGTTTGGAGTAACTTTTAATATGTCTTTATTTTCAAAAACATTTTTTAATTTTTCAAGGATTTCATTTATAGAAAGTCCATCTTCAAACATACCATAATTTTGCTCTAAAAAGTAAATATTCCCGTCAAAAAGAAATTCTAATGATTGCAAATCGTAAAAAAATTCACCGCTTGTTAATTTGCTCATCTTATTTAAGATTTCCCCGTCAAGAGATAATCTTTTTACTTTTTTTTCTTCTTTTTTTTCAGACGACTGTTCAAATATGTTTGAGTTTTTAATAATAGAAGTAAAATCATAATTTTTAAAAAACTCATAGGCTTTTTGACTTAAAGGGAAAGAAAATTTGGCATCTTCAATATTAAAATCAATATCGCAGTCGCGTTTTATGGTTGCAAGCGTCTTTGATATAAACGCCATTTCTTTATCAGTTAAAAGTTTTTCTTTGATTTTCCCATGTTCATTATCAATATTGTCGTAAAGATTATCAACGGTTTCGTATTTTTCCAGCAATGAAAGCGCAGTTTTCTCACCTACGCCTTTTACACCAGGGATATTATCTGACGCATCGCCCATTAGCGCTTTTAAATGAACAATTTGAAAAGGTTTAAGCCCAAAAAGTTCTTTTAGCCTAGGTTCATCGACTTTATCAACCTCAGTTATTCCTTTTTTGGTAAGCCAAACTGTTGTATCTTTGTCTATTAGTTGTAAAAGGTCGCGGTCTCCCGACAAAATTATCTTTTCCCCCTCAAAAAGTTTACTTGTCGTGCCGATAATATCGTCCGCTTCAATTCCTGCTGATTCAATAACCTTTATGCCCATTAGTGCTGTCATTTCTCTTATAACTGGAAGTTGGGTTAATAATTCCTCCGGAGTTGGCTTTCTTTGCATTTTGTACTCAGGATAAATATCGTTTCTAAATGTTTTCCTTGCATGATCAAAAGCAACAACCACATAGTCAGGTCTTGTTTGTTCTAAAAGTTTAATCAAAATATTCGCAAAACCATAAATTGCTCCCGAGGGTTTTCCTTCATGATTAGACAAAAAAGGCAGAGCAAAATATGCCCTGTACGCGATACTATTTCCGTCAACAATCAAAAATTTACTCATTGCGCCTCCCTAGTTATTGCCTAAATTTTAATAATTAAGCCCTTTTTAATAAAATAAGTTCACTTAATTTAATAAACTCTGCCTTAAAAACAAGTTAAATTAGAAATGGATAAATGCACCTTTTTCAATTCCAAAAAGTCCTCTAAACCAGTCAGGAATAATCATTGTTAACACAAAAACCACAACAAAAACAGTTAATATAATCAAAAATATACTTTGAAAAGGCATACCGATTATATTTAAAATTGCACTTACAATCGCGATTGCACACCCGCCATAAAAGGCAATATTAACAATAATATCGCCAGAAACAGCGAAAGCGCCTTTTGTAATATTAAAATAGCACAAAAATCCTATGTAGATAATGGTGGCAATGGCAATAATGTAGTTTAAAATTTTTTTCACTCTTCACCTCTACTTATTCTTCCGTTTTGTTCTTTTTATTTAATTTTGCCTCATGCTTTTGTTTGTTTTTTAATGGTTTGATTTTTTTAGGTTTCTTTTCTTTAACTTTTTTCTCTTTTAATGGTTTTTCTTTTTTCTCTTTCGTTTTTTTCTTCTTTTTAGGTTTTGTTATAAGCCACTTTGGAACAGTACCATCGTCTGGCAATGGAGTCATCAAAAGTTCTGGATTTGCAAGCAAATCTTGCATCATTCTCAAACACTGCCCAAGATATAATCCGTCTGCAACACGCTCGTCAAGAGAAACGCCCAACGTAAGTATTTTTTTAACTTTTAGATCCTTGTTATTCTCAACCCAAGGCTCCATTTTCTCTTTACCTAAACTTATAAACATGGTTGTTGTTCCAAAATTATAAAGGTGATGGAAAATATGACCAAGTTTGATAGATTTAAGGTTTGTGATAAAGCAACTTGTGTGGAAAGGACTTGCATTGATAAGTTTTTTACTTAGTAACCCATGCCTGTCCGCCCATCTTGCGAGCCCAAGAGCCCATCTAAACAAAAAGTCTGGCAATTTGCAAAATTTACCTGCCACTTTTGTTGTGCTATCAACCGCTTTAACATCAAGATTTTTGTTAATCTCTGTTTCAACAATGTTTTTAATTTCTGGCAAGCTTTC
Source organism: uncultured Clostridia bacterium (assembly GCA_934771475.1). GTDB lineage: Bacteria > Bacillota > Clostridia > Christensenellales > UBA1242 > Caccovivens. The sequence goes on along the minus strand of CAKVMD010000001.1, from coordinate 21,455 downwards.
TCTTCCTGTAAAATAGAATTTGAGAGTCATTTGCTCACCATCTTCAACAAGTTTTTTCTTAACATCCATGGAAATAGAAATATAATTTCTTTGGTAAACTGTTCCGCGCATAATAAAGCGGTTAAGTCTTGGCTTTGAATACAGAACTCTTGCCACAGCCGCCATCAAAATGTACATAAAATTATAATGTTCACCCTCTTTGCGCTTTCTTGCGATAAAATCATCCATAGAGTCGCAAACAATTTTGATTGCTGTGTAATTTACAGCATCAATTCTTTGAGGCATGAAAAAAGGCTCGGCCTTGTCGATGATATTCATACCTTTAACTTTCTTTCCGTCATTTCTAAATCCAAACATTTAGTTTTCCTCTCTAAATTTAAATTTCTTTCTCTGTAAGTTTTTCTCTCTTCCATTATTTGAAGGAGTATAATAAATTCTGTTTTTCAATGCATCCGGCATATATTGCTGTTTAACATAACCGCCATAATCATGTGGATATTTATAACTGCCATGTCCATCAGGATTTGTGCTTGGGTGATTTTTAAGATGATTTGGGACCTTGTTTTCGGTGTGCGACAAAGCATCTTCCCTCGCCATAGTAAGAGCCTTAACCACAGAATTTGATTTTTCAGCTTCACACACATATATTATTGCATGAGTAAGCGGAATTAACCCCTCTGGCACGCCCATTTTCTCCACTGCATACATTGCACTCGTTGCAAGTAAAAGTGCGTTTGAATCAGCCATTCCGACATCTTCGCTTGCATGAGCAACTAGTCGTCTTGCAATAATCATAGGGTCAAGCCCTGCTGATATTAAGCGTTGACTATAATAAAGCGCCGCTTCTGCATCACTCCCTCTTAGACTTTTGCAAAATGCTGACAAGAAGTCATAATACATATTTTCATCCATTGAAAGCGCCTTTCGGTCAGTCGATTGCTTCGCAACTTCCAAATCAATTTTAATTGACTTATCTTTCGCCATTGGCGTAGTCATGACCGCAAGTTCAAGGCTGTTTAATGCGTTTCTTAAATCTCCTCCGCTTGCAAAAGCGAGGTATTCCAGAGCGTCATTTGAAATATCAACCTTATATTTTCCAAGACCTCTTTCTTCGTCATGAAGCGCCCTATTCATCGCTTTTATAATATCTTTTGAAGTGAGTGGCTTAAATTCAAATATTCTACATCTTGAAACAATCGCTCTCGTCATTGAGGTGTAAGGGTTCTCAGTCGTTGAGCCTATGAAGAAAATTGAGCCGTCTTCAATAGCTTCAAGCACGCAATCACTTTGGCTTTTGTTCCACCTATGACACTCATCAAGAAGAAGATATGTGTCTTTGCCAAGAAGTGCCTTATCCGCTCTTGCTCTTTCGATAATGTTTTTGGCGTCTGCTACTCCACTGGTAACAGCATTAAGTTTAAAAAATTGCGCATTAAGAGAATTTGCTATAATATTGGCAAGAGTGGTTTTCCCCGTCCCAGGAGGTCCGTAAAAAATACAACTACCCAGTGTGCCATATTTAATCGCACGGTAAAGTAGCATATTTTTGCCTACAATATGTTCTTGTCCTACAAAGTCCTCAAATGACTTTGGGCGCATACGCTCAGCAAGAGGGACTCGGGTTTCACCATTATTCATTACATAGACATTTTACAACACTATGCCCTAAAAGACAAGTAAATTTCACTATTTTGTGATAATATTTCTTTTGTAAGCAAAGAAAAGTTGAAATATTTGGCTTTTCCATCATATAAGTATTCGCTATCACCATGTACAATAAAAACCCTTTTCCAGCCAGAATTTCGGTACATTTTAACCTCTTTAAGCCCTACAAATTGCGAATTGATTTTTTCACCTTTCTCATTTTTTAAAACTATTTGATTTTTTAATTTTAACCACTCATTTTCACTTTGCTCATTTGAAGTCATTTTTTCCCAGTTTTCCCATATTTTTCGGGGCAAAGCGAGGTTAAAAGTTTCATCAAAGGTTTTGTCCTTACTTAAAACCATAACATCAAAGGTCTCAAACATCTTTTTTTGGCTTATTTCAAAATAATCTTTAAGCTCATTTGGCTTCAAAAAGAAGAATTTTATTTGGCCAAAATTGAAAAAGATGTGTCTATTTTCTTTTCCATTTAAACTCATTTTACATCGCACATTTATGCAAGCAAAAGTTGAATTTTCAAGCCCATTTATAGAAGAAAATGAGAAATTTATACCTTTCGCTTGATAGTTAAAATAGGCTTTTTCTTTGGTGTTTATGTTCATAATTTCAATATAATTGATGCCTTTTTTAAAGACATAATACCCTCGTGGCAAAGGCATATTAAATTCAATAGAAACCTCTTTCTTTTCATTATGAGGGTTAGAAAAACTTAGGTCGTAATTTTTGCCATTAATCAAAAACTCTTTTCCCTCAAATATAACCCCATCTATTGCAAGTTTTTTATGGTAATAAAAAGGACAAAAATCAAATTTGATTTCTTTTTCATTTATTTTTAAATAATTATCTTTAAGATTTTTTTCAAAATTTGTATGTGAAATATAGTTTATATTAAGTCCATCAAGCGTGTAAAAAAGCGAACTGCCCATTTCCTCTTCAAGAAACACTTTTGTGTTTTCTAAATGCTTTATTTTTGCACTTGAAATTAAAGGTTTTTTAGTTAAAACAAGGTTAAATTTCGCCTCTTTTTTTGCCTTTTTAAATGCAAGAAAAAATGTGTTATCTAAGGGTTTAGAAAACACAAAAATTGGATAGATAGGGTCTATACCAACCACGCTTAAAAGGTCAAAGTCGATGTTCTCAGTAACAAGATTTGGCGCATGAAACCTAACTTTATTTAATATTAAATTTTTAACTTTTTCAATAAATTCTTTCTTTTTCATAAGACATTTATTGACAATTTTTCATTATATAATCAATTAAATCAATTAATTTTCTCTTTCGCTTTCATTTCCAATAAAGCCACAAAGATTTTCCATCATTGCGATTATTTTTTCATCTTCTGCACTAAAATATCCGTCATCAACCACATGATTTAAAAGAGACAAAATATGTCTGGCATTTTCAATGTTTTTTTCATCAGGAATTGATGCTAAAATCTCATTTGTTTTTTCTTCCAAAAGGCATAGCAATTTATCAGCAAATTCATCCTCATCTTTCTGGAAAGTGCCTCTAAATAACCATTCATTGTAAAGGTCGTCATATGCGCCTAATTTATTGTTTTTAATCGCACATAAAAGAAGATTTTCAATATTTTTGTAACTTAAAAGAGTGTCGCACCCACACAGTTTTATTAATATTTCATCCGTTAAGTCGCCATTTTCAGCGTATTCTAAGATAAGTTTTCTTACGAGAGATAGTTGCTTTTTATCAAAATCAAAAACATCAAATAAGTTTTCAAATAAACATGGGTAAGAAGAGGTTACACACTCTAAAATTTCACCAAGTTGCTCTTCTATGGCATCATCGCCATAAACCACATTTAAAAAGCCGAAATAAAGTTGATTTAAATCGTAATCATTCATTTTCAGAATTTTCTGTCCCATTTTTTCAAAAACTTGCAAAGGCAAAGTTTTAACGCTTTTTATAAAAGCATTATAGCAAGAAGTTGCTCTATGCAATGTTTCTACGATTTCATCACTTTCATTTAAACCATAATAATCGGCTTCTAGCAAACTTTTCGTCTGTTCATCAACCATGTCAAACCAATCAGAAAAAACAAGGTCTGCCATTTTTGCGCCAAAATCTCTGGCATCTTTTTCATGCGGAGCATAGTAATAACTGCAATATGCAATGTAGTATAGCGCAATGTTTTGTTTTTCCTTATTGAGTTCCAATAATCTCTCAACAAAATCACAATCACTGGTAACCGAATGAATCATTTTGCAAATTGTCAAAATTTTATCACTAGTAGAAATCAAAGGCATACGCACTCCTCTGCGCACACTATGAAGCGAATCTCCTAAAATTTTGCTGTAAATTTTACTGCCAGCCTCATATTGCGCCTCATATTGGTAAAAGTGGCGAAATTCGTGCATAAGCGTAGATACTGCATTTATTAAGGAGTAATTTTTGTTTGAAAGACGCTCCACTGTCTTTCTTGACAAAAATATTCCCTTTTCGTCGTCATCACCCCACACAAAACTTCCAAGGGTATTGTTTGGACGGTCTGTATCTTTTATTGATGCATCATGCTTCTCAATGTCGATGATTTTTACTTCTGGGATTTTTTTACTAACAGAGTATTCCCTCAGCAAATCAACAAAAAAGTCTTGCCACTCTTTTGGCTCTGGGATATGTCCACCAAAATATTGTATAACAAAGTTTGCAAGTTCTTTGCTTCTTGTAAGGCTTGAATTAGCAAGAGTATATCTATATTCTGTTGCTTTTATTTTGCCAGATTGTTTGTTTTCGCTTCCCATTTTATTTTTATCATCCTTGATTTGATTTTATCATATTTAAATATTAAAATCAATAGTTAAATTAACTGTTTTAGCCTATTTTACACATTGCAAAAGATTGCCACAATTATAAAAGAGTTTATAAAACAAAAAAACCAGCGTATTGCTGGTAGTCATGCTGTAAGCCGAGTTCTGTATTAGACAATCATCTATCTAGTTTTGCCATTGCTGACAAAATCAAGCGGTACGATAGGGCGTGAGAGAACACACATAGCCCATAGACCTTGCATCAGGTGGGGTTTACAGAGCCTTAATTATTCCTAACTAAGCGGTGGTCTCTTACACCACCTTTCCATCCTTACCACTTTCGTGGCGGTTTATTTCTGTTGCACTATCCCTAGAGTCGCCTCCGCTGGCCGTTAACCAGCACCATGTTCTCTGGATGCTCGGACTTTCCTCATCAAAATGACGCGATTGTCTGCATAACTAAGTGTAGTATACAACACTTATTGCAATTTGTCAAGTCTTGAAGTTAGAAAGCCAATAATTTAACAATTTTACACCGCCAAGTTAGCCTTTTGACAGCCGAACGATTTTTACAACGGATACATTTTAAGATATTTAAATTTAAAACTCTGTTAGCCAACAGTAAACAAACTCTTGACTTTCCCAGATTTTCTTTCGGGATAAAACGCCTTTAAAAGCCCGTCTTGCGATATTTTGATTGATACTCCATACTTTCCGAGAGTGGTTGCTGCGGCAAGACGCCCACCGCCTTCACTGCCCGCCTCAATTTTAAGGATTGCACCGACTGCAACGATTGTCCCATCACTGTCAACCACGGTTGCGCCATCCATTCCCACAATTTCAGATCTAAGTTTTCTGCTTAATTCGTGGAAAGGTCTGTTACCAATAATTTTTTTGATAGTCCTCGCTTTTATGCACTTATTTTGCGCAAGGAAGTCTTCATAAGACTCACAATATTGGTTCTCTACCGTAGCGAGAATTTTTTTGTTGCCTGTTTTTTGAGCATTTTCAATTTCAATATCTCTTTTCATAAGATAATATTTTTCATTTAAAATGTCGTGAGCGTTAATGTGTGAAAGCGCACCCAGAACCCCGTCTTTATTAAGATAAACAAGGCAACCACCGCAATAAGCAAATGAGGTATCAAGCGCAGTATAATATACAGAGCGTCTTATATCTTTCAAAGAGTAACTTCCTCTATTGGACAATAATTGAATAACCTCTTCGTGCGAGTAAATGTTCCAACTTCCAAGTCTTTTAGCAAACAAAAGGTTTCTGTTCTTAAAGATAAGCAAGTCGCCATAGGTTGTCAAAACAATTCCAATTCTTCTTTCGTTACAGTATCTTGCAATCATTTCGTAGGCGCAAGGAGCAATGCATGGCACTTTTTTAACCTTGTCAAGTTGAACATATCCAAGCAAGTTGCCTTTTTTATCAAACTCCACATAAGACTTCTCTCCATCAGAAAGAAGAGAAAAGAAATCTTGATTCATAACTTCATCATAGCCAAGACTATTTTCAGGCGCTTCACTGCTTAAATTTAATATTATTCCAATGGCAACGCGATTGCCTTCATAGGTTCTTGCGCTCCAATTTTCAAGATGGTTGATAATGCCAAACATACTTTTGGAACTATCCCCATCACAAATACTATCACAAATTGCTTTTTCAATAGCGTTCTCTTGAAGGACTTTGGTAAAACTCTGTTCTTGAAGCCCTAATGCAGAAATTTGGTCGAGTTCTCCCAAAATTGACTTTAAAAGATTAACCTCAAAAGGCTGAAAAGGTTGTCCCCTCTTCAAAATCAATCTATATTCATCTGCCTTTGATGGTTTAATAAGCAAAGTGTTTCTTTTGTCAAAAGCAACTTCGTTATCTCTTTGAGATGATTCCTCTTCACCTTCTATGACTGAACCAGTAAAAAGGGGCAAAATTAATTTATTAACAACTTTATAAAATTCTTGCTTTTCCATTTTGCGCCCTCCTTATCCAGTCATCTACTATTTTTTATTAGTATATAATTATTTTTTTTAATTGCAAACATATTTTAAATATTTTTTTAACAATTTTCAATATTTTTTTTAAAAAATTTTTATTTTTTTTATTTTTTATTATTTTTTCATTAACCAATAGGATTTTTTTACAATTATTTTTGATGATTTTAATAATTAAATTAACATTAAATTCAAAAAAGATGTCATTTATTCTTTGCAAATATTTTTTTGAAGAGTTTTGGTCGCCTTGGTTTCTATTCTCGAAATATATGAACGGGAAATATTAAATATTTGTGCTACTTCCTTTTGAGTTTTCTGCTCATAGCCACAAATTCCAAATCTATATTTGATTATTTCTTGCTCCATTGGGGACAAACAATCTTTCATGATAGCAAGGACATCTTTCATAAGACAGGAATCTTCTATTTTTTCAAACACTTCATCCCCATCTTCTGCTGGAATAAGGTTTCCAAGTTCCATTTCATCGCTATCCGCCTTTGGAGACAAGGCAAGATTTAAAGAAACGACATCCTTATGTTTTTTATTGGCACGAATAAGCATTAAGATTTCATTTTCTATACACCTTGAAGCATAAGTAGACAAAAGTACTCCTTTGTCCTTATCATAACTATCCACAGCCTTAATTAGCCCAATAGTCCCCACTGAAATGAGGTCGTCCGCTTCTAATGAATTTGAATATTTCTTAACAATATGTGCCACAAGTCTTAAATTGTGATTTATTAAAACTTCTCGGGCTTTTGGGTCTTTTTGTGCCAGTTTCTCCGTCCATTCTTCCTCTTCTTCTTTGGTCAGCGGTTTTGGAAACCCTTGAATAGAACTTACAAACGAAGTAAAGCAACAAATTTTCCCCAAAAACTTTGAGAAACTTTCATAAATCATACACCACCACCTTGATTGAATTTCTAGTAGTAGATATATGTTGAATATTGTCGAATTTTGACTTGCCAAACAAAAATAATTTAATTTTTTACTATTTAATAATGCCACTTTTCATTTTTTAAAAAATAAATTAATTAAATTTTTATATTAGATAAATATAAATATATTATAAAGATATATCTTTAAAGATAAAAAAATCGCACAGAAAATGCGACTTTTTATTTGGTTAATATGTAATACAAGCAAGTTTAATTTTATTAAATTTTATTTTATGGCAACAAAAAAGATAATTGAATAAAAATTCAAAAATTACCACTTCTCTACTTTAACTTAAATTCTTAGCCTTTAAGACCCTTGGCTTGACGGAACATATTTTCAACAACAAGGTCGTAAATATCTCCAAGAGAAGCGCAATATTCAAGAACTTTCCAAGGCTCATTTGTGTGGTAATGAAGTTTTATAAGTTCATCATCGCCAACGACTAGGAGGCAATCACCCTCAAAATTCTTTGTGATATAATCTCTTATTGCTTCATCTGAAAGATTTTTTCCGTCAATAAGAAGTTGTGTGTCAAATTTATAGTCCATAATTTCTCCTTTTTATTTAAAACAAATTTTCTACAAATTCGTTATAATCAAATTCTTCTAAGTCGTCTACGCCCTCTCCAACTCCAACAAAGGCTATTGGTTTGTGGTAATCTTTTTGAATTGTTATCACAACTCCACCCTTCGCAGTTCCGTCAAGTTTGGTAAGCACTATTCCATCAATGTGAACAAATTCATCAAAAGCTTGAATTTGGCTTAAAGCATTTTGTCCTGTTGTTGCATCTAACACTATAAGAGTATACTTATGTGCTTCTGGATATTCTCTTGAAATAACCTTATCTATCTTTTTAAGTTCTTCCATAAGGTTCGTTTTTGTATGCAGTCTGCCGGCTGTATCTACAAGAAGAACATCGGTATTTTTAGCCTTAGCACTTGCAATTCCGTCAAACACAACAGCCGCAGCGTCAGCCCCCTCCGCATGCTTAATAATTCTTGTTTTCGTTCTCTCCGCCCATTCATTTAACTGGTTAGAAGCGGCCGCACGGAAAGTATCCCCAGCCACAAGCGTAACATTTTTCCCTTCATTTTTGAAAAACTTTGACATTTTCCCGATTGTAGTGGTTTTTCCCACTCCATTTACTCCAATTATGGTTATAACCGCAGGATATTCAATTTTAAACTCTTCATTGGCTGAGAAATCTTCTTTCAAAAGGGTTTTTAGTTCTTTTTTTACATCTTCCGCAGTGCGCAACTTATTCTTTCTTGCACGAAGTCTTAGTTCTTCAACAAGGTCAAAACTTGTGCGCACCCCAATATCGCAAGATATAAGCACATCGGTAAGTTCATCATAGAACTCATCATTAAGTTCGCCATGACTGAGCATAGCATCTATTTTTCTGGCAATAGCCTCTCTCGTTTTCTTTAATGCTTGTCCAATTTTCTTAAAAAATCCCATTTATGCTATGCCTCCTGTGCATGTTTGATAGCATCTGATAACAAAACAGATACAATTTTAGAAACGCCCTTTTCTTCCATTGTAACTCCATACAATGCCTCAGCGTATTCCATTGTTGGTTTCTTGTGAGTAATAAGGATAAATTGAGTCTCACCAGACAACTTTTTAAGATATTTATCGACGATTTCAACGTTTGAATCGTCAAGTGCTGCCTCTACTTCGTCGAATAAGCAGAATGGAAGAGGTTTAATTCTCAAAATCGCAAATATAACTGCCATTGCTGTCAATGACTTTTCTCCACCTGATAAAAGAGTCATATTTTGAATTTTCTTCCCCGGTGGTTGAGCAAAAATTTCAACTCCTGATTCAAGAGGATCATTTTCATCAGAAAGAGCAAGTTTCGCTGTTCCGCCTCCAAACAACTCTTTAAAGGTCAATTTGAAACTTTCGTTAATTCTTTCAAGTTCATTATTAAACTTTTCAATCATAATGCCTGAAAGGTCTTTAATAATCTTTAAAAGGTCCTCTTTTGCTTTATCAAGGTCTTCTGCTTGTCCATTTAAATCGTCATATCTATCTAGTAGCGCTTTGCAGTCTTCAATAGCATTAACATTAACATATCCTAGCGCGCTTATATCCTTTTTAAGTTTTCCGATTTCTGGCATTGCCTCGTTAATATTAAAATCTTGTCTGCGAAGGTCAAGGCACGTTGTGTAAGAGAGTGAATATTCTTCAAAAATCCTCTCTTGCATAGTTTCAAGTTCAGTGTCAACCTTAGAAAGATTCATTTCTTCTCTAAATTTTTTATCTCTGATTGAAGAAAGTTCACCATTGATTGACGCCTTTTGACTATCAAGTTCCTTTATTCGGTTTGATAATTTATCTTTATCAGCCTCAACATTTTTACGCTTTTCAAGAAAACTATTAAGTTCGTCTTTCTTCGCCGAAGATGGCGCAGAAGCAAGTTTTTCTTTAATCATATTTTCACAAGACAAGATAAATTCTTCATTCTTGGCAATTTGTCCGTCAAGTGCGAAAATATTGTTGTTGAATTTGCCTATTTCGTTATTTACTCTTTGCAAATTTTCATCATTTGCACCAAGTTGTGCTTTCGCTTGGGCAATTTCAACCTTAACTAATGAGAGGTTAGAATTAATTTTGTCTCTTTCAACCCTCAATTTTTCATATTTTTCTTTTTTCTCTTTGATAAGTTCATCAGCATCGGTTTTGTTTCCAGAAAGTGCGCTTTCAACCTTTTCTGCCCTTGCAAGTTCTTCCCCTATCAATTTGAGTTTGTTTGAAACGGTTTCTTTTTCCATTGTAGAAACCTTTAAAGAATCTTGTGTATCTAAAAGCGTGTTAGACAACTGTTCAAGTTTTTCTTTTTTAGAGGCAATTTCAACTTCCAAAGAATTGATTGTTTCGGTAAGTGCTGTAATTTCTGCCTTTCCGCGTTTGCAAACTTCCGCGTTATTCAAAATTTCTTTATCAATCTCTTGACTTCTAGTTTCAAGTTTTGCGATTTCAATTCCAAGGGTCTCAATTTCTCTTTCGCGCCCCATAAGATTTGAAGATTCAGCCTTTTTGCTACCACCAGTAAGCGAACCTTGTGGATTTACAACATCACCTTCAAGCGTTACGATTCTATATGAATAACCGCTTGATTTAGCAAGATTGACAGCAGTGAAAAGCGTATCGACAATCACGGTTGAACCAAGAAGGTTGCTTACAACATTATCAATTTTTCTATCATAGTCTACAAGTTTGCTTGCAACGCCAAAACACCCTGTCTTTCCCTCAAATTGCCTTGAATCAAGATCACGCCTTTTCATAGACGAAATTGGAAGGAATGTAGCGCGTCCAAACTGATTGTCCTTCAAAAATTTAATAAGGTCTTTTGCCCCTTCCTCATCAAAAGTAACTACATTTTGAACAGCGCCACCAAGTGCAACTTCAATCGCAGTTTCAAACTTTTGAGGAACCTTAATGAGGGATGCAACAACCCCCACAATATTTTGTTTTAAAGCGGAATTTCGCTCACTTTCTTTTAGAAGTTTTTTAATTGCATAAGAGTAACCTTCATACTCATTTTGTAAGTCAGTTAAAAGTTTTTTTCTGTTTTCGAAAACTTTAACTTGTGTTGTTATATTCGTTTTTTCGTTTTCAAGACCGCGAAGTGCATTTTCTTTTATGTAATTTTTGCTAACCTTATCTTCAAGTTCTGCTTTCAAAGATTTTAAAGAGTCCTCTTTGCCCGCCAACTCTTTTTGGCCTAGTTTGCAAATGCCTTCTGTCTCTTGCGACTTGTTTTCAAGCACACTTACATCATTTTCAAGATTTTTCAAATTTTGACTTAAAATGTCTCTTTCAGCAAGAAGCCTTGAAACTGAACTTTTAACATCACTTAATGACCCCAGCGTTTCAATGATTTTTTGTTGACCTTGTCCCGCTTCATCTTCGCTAAGAGAGAGTTCCCCTGCAACTTTAAGGTAAGTTTGACTTAACTCATCAAAAGATTTTTCAAGTGCTTCAATATTGGCTTTAAGTTTTAAAGCATTTTCTTCAAGCCCTACCTTTTCTTCTTCACAAAGTTTCAATGCTGTAAGGCTATTGGTCTTATCAAGTTGCAACCTATCATTTTCTTTATGTGTAAAGTTGACTCTTTCTCTCGCTAGTTTGGTTTCACTCTCTTGTTTTTCAAGTCCAACTGTTAAATCTAAAATCTTTTCATTTAAACTTGCAAGCATTTTGTCAAAATTAGAAAGGTCAAACATAGCCTTATCATACTCTGTATTAGCATTTTCAAGGTCGCTCTCGCGAATATCAAGTTGTCTTTTTATTGCATCAAGTTTCAGCGAAATTTGCGCCTTTACATCGTTTGCGTTTTCATACTGATATATGTAAGCGTTGACTTCAAGGTCTTTGAGTTTTGCTTTATATTCAAGATATTTCTTGGCATTCTCAGCTTGCTTTTTAAGAGGTCCCATTTGCCTCTCAATTTCGCTCAAAATATCCTTAATTCTTGTAAGGTTATCTTCTGTTCTTTCAAGTTTTCTCTCTGCCTCTTTCTTGTCGTTTTTATATTTAGAAATTCCAGCCGCATCTTCAAACATGGCTCTTCTGTTTTCAGGCTTTGCATCTACAAGTTCTGTAACCTTACCTTGGCTGACAACTGAATAGCCATTTTTGCCAAGACCAGAGTTATATAAAAGGTTTGTAATATCTCTTAATAGACATGTATTTCTATTAATTAAATATTCACTTTCCCCTGACCTATAAAGTTTTCTTGTTATGGCAAGTTCATCATAATCGAAATCAAAAAATCTTGTATGGTTGTCAAAAGTTAATGTTACTTCGCAGTAAGAAAGACTTTTTCTTTTCTCTGTTCCATTAAAAATAACATCTTGCATAGTATCACCACGCAAAGTTTTAGGGCTTTGCTCACCGAGAACCCATCTTATAGCATCGGAAACATTGCTTTTACCACAACCATTTGGCCCGACAATCGCTGTAAAGTTATCGTTAAATTCAATTATTGTTCTATCGGCGAATGACTTAAATCCCACCATTTCAATTCGTTTAAAAATCATATTTTCCTCTTCGATTTTAATTTTTTATTTTAAACTCTTTTGTTTAATTTTCTTTCTGAACATACTTTTATCGCCACGCATATTAGTCAATTAAAAACAGTTTGCTGATTGCAATTTTGGCGCAATTTTGTTCAGCCTCTTGCTTGCTTTTGCCCTTTGCATGAGCTATTTTGTCTTCATCCATGAAGAATGTTGCCTCAAACCCTTCATCACAAGCAATCGTGTCATATCCAATCTTGCATTTAAAATGACTTTGTACAAGTTCTTGCAAGCGCGATTTGTAGTTGTCATCTATTATCGACCTATAAGAGTCAAGTTCAAAATGCTTTTCTATAAATTTTTTTGCCTCATCTAGCCCACCATCAAGGTAAATGCCCGCAAGGATTGCTTCAATAATGTCTCCCTTTATGGCTTTTGACACCTCTCCTTGATAACTTTTTCCAAGAATAACACTACTTTTGAGGTTGAGTTTGTCAAATAATTTTGCTAGATAATTTTCTGAAACAAAATGACTTCTAAGAACGGTCAATTTCCCTTCGCTTTCATCACAACGCTTGAAGAAATATTCACCCACCAAGAAATCTAAAATGCTGTCGCCCAAAAACTCTAAGCGCTCGTAATTTTCACTAGAATAAGAACTATGAGTAAGCGCTCTTTTCAAAAGTTGTTGGTCTTTAAATGTGTATCCAAGTTCCACTTTATTCTCCTACAATTTGCCCTTCTAACCCTTTGAGCGCCTCTTCAATTTTGCCAATCAAATTGTTTTTGTGCAATGTCATTGTCTGCTCAATAGATGCTAGAATATTGTTTCTCTTGCATGACCCATGATTTTTAACAACCAATTTTTTACAGCCAAGAAGTGGACTTCCGCCATGTTTTGAAAGAATGTCAATCCTATCCTTTATGTCTTTAAAAGTCTTCTTCATAAATAGAGCGCCAATTTTACTCCAAAATCTGTTTTTAATGCTTTTTTTCATGATAGAAAGCACTGCCCCAACAGCACCTTCCGTTCCTTTCAAAAGAGCATTTCCTCCGAAGCCATCACTTACCATAACATCAATATCGCCACTCATAAAATCTCCGCCTTCGCGGTTGCCAATGAAGTTTATTGGTGCTTTTTGTAATAAAGGATAGGTTTCTTTGGCGAGTTCATTACCTTTACCTTCTTCCACGCCATTGTTAAGTAATGCGACTCGTGGATTTTCTTTATTAAACACGATTGAATAATATGCTGAGCCCATAAGAGCAAAGTGAAGTAAGTTTACAGGCTTGCAATCAACATTCGCCCCGCTGTCTATTATAAGAACATCGCCATCCTTTTTTGTAGGCAAAATAGGTGCAAGAGCAGGTCTTGAAATTCCTTTAATTCTGCCGATTTTCATGATTGCCCCTACAAGAACCGCCCCTGTGCTACCTGCACTTACAAGACCTATTACATCCTCTCTTTCTTTAAGCACATCGTATGCTCTAACAAGAGAAGAATCTTTCTTGTTTCTTATAGCCTCTGTTGGGTGCTCAGTATTTGCAATAACTTCTTTTGCGTCAACAATTTCAATTCTCTCGGTTCTTCCATTAAGAATTTCCTTTATTTTGCCTTCATCACCACAAAGAACAATTTCAAGGTCTTTATGTTTTTTAACCGCTAAAAGCGCGCCTTCAACTATTTCAAGTGGAGCATTATCCCCACCAAATGCATCAACTACAATTTTCATGTTCACCTCGACCAGTAAAAAATATATACACGTATATATTAACAAAATTCTTCCTGAAAATCAAATGTTTAAACCAAAATTTGCAAATATCTATCCACACACTACATATTGTATGTTGTATAACATACAACCACAAACATATAGTATTATGCAGCGCATAATACTGTGATTTTGCAAACCATTTATAATATTCTTAATTATTGTTTAACTTATAAAGTAATATCGAAACAATATTTAGATAAATAAGTTGTTTCAAGCGTCCATAAAATTTATATTTAAAAACACATGGCAACAAAAAACCACACCCTTTTAAGATGTGGTTATGCATTATTTATTTTCTTCTTTTTTCTCGATAACGGTTTCGCCTTTGTATGTTCCACACTTTTTGCAAACAGTGTGAGGCTTTTTCATTTCGTGGCATTGTGGGCATTCAACAAGTGTTGGCATAACCGCTACTGAGTTAGCCGAATGTCTTGTATTTCTTCTTGCCTTTGAAACCTTATGCTTTGGAACTGCCATGTCTTTCCTCCTTAAAAATTCATTCTTGCTCTTAAAGTATAGTCATTTTAGAGCAATTTGTCAAGTGTTTTACACTAATTTACTTATTTTCTGCCAATTCTTTTGTATCTCTTGCTATAAGAAGTTCTTCATCTGTTGGCAATCTATAAATTTTAACTTTACTTGCTGGGGCTTCAATTTCCTCTATGGTTCCGCGTGGAATAGAAGCATTTTTTGCTTTGTCAAGAACGATTCCCGCAAATTCAAGTCCATCAAGAACTTTTTCTCTCAAAACAGGGTCATTTTCTCCTACACCGCCAGTAAACACAATGGCGTCAACCCCGCCCATAGCGCACATATAAGCACCAATATATTTTTTAATTTGATAAGCAAGCATTTCAACTACGATTTCCGCTCTCTTATTGCCTTTCTTTATTTCCTCTTCGTTATCACGCATATCGCTTGATACACCATTCATTCCAAGAATACCGCTCTTCTTGTTAAGATAGTTTGTTATCTCTTTCAATGACCAACCAGTTCTATCTTGAATGGCCTCTAATATTGAAGGGTCAATATCTCCACAACGAGTTCCCATAAGAACTCCCGCAAGTGGTGTAAGTCCCATTGTTGTATCCACTGAGACTCCGCCATTTACCGCAGAAATAGATGAACCATTTCCTAAATGACATGTAATAATTTTAAGGTCTTTAATATCTTTGCCCATAAGACGAGCACATTCCCCGCTTACGAAACGATGGCTTGTTCCATGGAAGCCATATCTTCTAATCTTCCATTCAGTGTATGCTTCATAAGGAAGTCCGTACAGAAATGCTTTTTCTGGCATATTTGCATGAAATGCTGTATCAAACACAGCAACCTGTGGTTTATTGCCAAAAATTTTCTCGCACGCCTTAATCCCTGAAATATTCGCTGGCATATGCAATGGTCCAAGAGGAACAAGTTCTTCCATTTGAGCTAGATTTTCTTTTGTTACAAGAACTGATTTTTTGAAAACCTCTCCCCCATGAAGCACTCTATGCCCTATTGCATCAATTTCATCAAGTGATTTAAGTACACCGTATTCCTTGTTTTGAAGAATTTCAAGCACTTTTGAAAGCGCTTCGGTATGATTTTCCAAATTACCTTCAAAAATCTTTTCTACTCCGTGAGCCTTATATTTAATAAATGACCCATTTATTCCTATTTTTTCACAATTTCCTTTTGCAATTACTGTTTCATTATCCATATCAAAAACTTGATATTTTAAAGAACTGCTTCCTGCATTAATTACTAGTATTTTCATTTTTTCTCCTTTATTTTTCGTTTTGGCATTGAAGTGCCGTTATTGCTGTAACGGAAATAATATCTTCCACTGTACAACCTCTTGATAAATCATTTACAGGCTTTTTAAGACCTTGCAAAATTGGCCCTATCGCCTGCACTCCGCCCATGTATTGCATTGCCTTATAACAAATGTTTCCACTGTTTAAATCTGGGAATATGAGTATGTTTGCGTCCCCTTTAATAGGGCTATCAGGGCATTTGATTTTGGCTACACTTTCAACCATTGCTCCATCAAATTGAAGTTCACCATCACATATAGCGCCAGTTTTCTTAAACTTAGCACAAGCCACGCGAATTTTGTTTAGTCCTTCATCCTTTCCAGAACCTTTGCTTGAAAAAGACAAAAATGCGACTTTTGGATTTGCGAGTCCAAGATTTCTATATGTTTCAGTGCTTTGGCAAGCAATTTGATAAAGTTCATCTTCATTTGGGCTTATATTCAGTCCGCAGTCGGCAAGCACAAGCCATTTCCCGTTCAAGAACTTGTTAGTCCCCGGCATTATAAAGCAAGAAGATACAATTCCTGTTTTTCTCTTCGCTTTTATGATTTGGAGAGCCGGTCTGATAGTCGTGGCAGTTGAAGCCTCAGCACCTGCGACCATTCCATCAGCATAACCTTTCTCAACGAGAAGTGTCCCGAAGTAATATGGGTCATCAACTAAACGCTCAGCCTCCTCCCTTGTCAAACCTTTTTCCTTGCGTTTTTCAAGGAGAACTTTGACAAGTTCATCTCTATTTTGAAATGTTTTTGGATTTATAATTTGATAATCAACAAGCGATTTATCCCTAAGAACAATCGCGCTTTCATCACCAATAAGTATTGGGCGCGCAATGCCCTTTTTCTTTATAATTTTGATTGCTTGAATAGTTCTATCGCTAAACCCAGCCTCAGGGAAAACAATAGCCTTATTGAGTTCTTTTGCCTTTTTATAAAGGTGTTTTACTTTCATTATATCTTCCTTCTAAATTTTTTATATTTTGAATAAACATAAATTAATGTTTAATGATTTCTCTATTATTAATTTTAAGCATTTATTGTTATCTTGTCAAATTATTTGGTGGGCTTAATGAAAAAATATAACACTTTTTTAACAATTTTGGTGGGTTTTATTCTTATAAACATGGTCATTTCGCCAAGCGTTTATGTATCGGCAACCTACAATGGTATTTCTGCTTGGGCACTCAATGTTTTGCCCAGCGTTTTACCTTTTATATTTTTTACAAAACTCCTTTCGTCATTTGGAAACATCGACCTTTTATCAAGACCATTTAAGCGACCATGCCATAAACTATTTAGGACCTCTTCACCGTCTGCCTATGTCTTTTTTATGGCTATTATTTCCGGCTACCCAGTTGGCGCAAAAATGACAAGCGACCTATATTTGCAAGGCAAAATTTCTCAAACAGACGCTTACAAAATGACAAGTTTTTGTTCTACCTCTGGCCCAATGTTTATCGTAGGAGCAGTTGGCGCCATCATGTTTCAGAACGTTAAAATAGGTTATTTTATGTTAATAGCACATATTTTAGGCGCTATTGTAAATGGACTTATTTATCGAAACATTAAAGCAAAAGAAAGCGGACAAGCACCTATTACAAGCGCTGTAACCAAGCAAGATTTATCACAAATCGTTATAGATTCGGCACTGAGTATACTTTCAGTCGGCGTAATAATTGCTATTTTCTTCGTTGTAATAACCGCATTTAACCCCATTTTCAACCTTTTCCCTTCCCCTATTAAAGAGGTTTTGCAAGGTAGCATTGAAATAACAAAAGGTTGCATGGAAATCTCTAAACTGCAAAACTTAAAACTCGCAATGATTCTAGCAAGTTTTGTTATTAGTTTTGGCGGGCTATCAACAATTCTGCAATCTATGACTTTCCTAGAAAAAATAAAAATGCCAGTTGGGCTTTTCATTTTACAAAAATTTACCCACGGCATCTTATCTGCTATATTTGCGTTGTTATTATCGTTTTTATTATAAATTGAACGCGTCAATAAGCTCTTTAACCATAAATCTAATTTGTTTAACCTTGTAGAATCTCAATGCGCAAATGAGACTTGATGAAACTTCATCGTCTTTCATTGGACTTGTTTTAACAATCGCTCTTGCAATTTGAGTTACACGCTCGATTGTTTCATCTTGTCTTAAAAATTGAAGCTCGCTCAAAATTTGCACAGCAACTCTTTGCGCAAGGTCAAATCTGTCGCCCGCCACTTCATCTTCGGAGTCGTTTTCATCCTCTTCCTCACCATCAGCACTTTCTTCTTGAACTTGTTCTCCACAAAAAGCCTCTGCAATGAGATTTCTAAATGGAACAATCATTGTTTGAACAAAAGATTCATAAGGATTTTCCTCTCGTCCAAAAAATCTCATAACGAAATCAGTAAAATCTATTTTTTTGCCGTCAATATCAACAAGCGTACAAAAAACAAGTGAAATGATTTTATATTCCTCTTCTGGCATTTCAACATAAAAATTGCCCTTTTTGTCCTCCATGTATGCTTTTGCAAATTCTCTATCACGATTAAATTGCTCTAAACATTCACCAATTAAATTGCAAATATCCTGAGCACTAGCAAGTGCTTTGAGCATTTTTGATAATTTGTATTCAGCAACTAAAAACTTACAACCAATAAGGTCATCACAAGCAACTAAAAACTGTTCAATTTCTCTATTCATAAACCCCTCTTGCTTTATATTGTAGCATAATAAATAGAAAAATCAAACAAATAATTTGATTTATTTAAAAAACATGATATAATCATATATATGGATAGAATACTTTCAGACAAAGACCAAGTGGTTTTAGACAAACTTACAATGCTTTTTGTTATCGACAAAATGGAAATCCCACTAACAGAAGACTCTATTTTGGATATTTGTTCAGTCAAAAACACTTGGATACAAAATTATATGGATTGCAAAGCGATAATTCACGACCTTGTCGATTGTCGTCTTTTATACAACACTGGAAACGAAGACAAGGAACTTTTCGCCCTTACTTATGAGGGAAGGGAATGCCTCTCTCACCTTTATGGACGCATTCCACTATCAAAAAGAGAAGAAATCTCGGCGTACTTGCAAGCAAATAGGTTAAACGTTAAATCATCGCAAGAATACAGCGCGACATACACTAAAAACGATGATGGGTCGTATAATGTTGAATTAAAAATATATGAACCTTTAATTCCAACGCCTATGTTTACCCTTTGTATAAAAGCCCCTTCTAGGCAATCCGCAAACGAAGCCATACACAAATGGAAAACAAACGCCCCTGCGATTTATGAAACCATATTTGACAAATTAATCAATATTGACTAAAATTTAGGCTCCCCGCAATTTTATTTGCAATGAAAAATAAAATTTAGTTAATTGTTTTATAAAACAAGACCTTTTTTGCAATATTTTACCTTTATGAAAAAAAACAAGTACCAACCTTAAAACGATGCTTGTTTTGTTTTTTATAATAGTCAAGCAGTTCGCGCCTAAAATCCAAAAGACTACTGCCCTTTATTTTGCCTTAATTTGTCAATCTCTCCTGTTGCTAACTTGTCGCAACGATTGTTGTATTCGTTATCTGCATGGCCTTTAACTTTATGCCAACGAACATTATGTTTATCACAAAGCGAAAGCAGATCTTGCCATAAATCAAGATTTTGAACCTTACCCTTGCTAGTCTTAAAGCCATTTTTAGCCCAGTTTCCAACCCAATCTTGCAAAAAGGCATTTACGACATAGGCAGAATCGCTATAAACATCTACTTCACACGCCTCTTTGAGTGCACTTAGCCCTTGTATAACAGCGGTGAGTTCCATACGGTTGTTTGTTGTAAGGTCGGCGTTTCCAGAAAGCACTTTTTCTTTTTCATTATACATCAAAATTGCTCCCCAACCTCCCATGCCGGGGTTTCCAGAACACGCTCCATCAGTGTATAAGATAATGTTTTTCATTAATTTATCCTCAACATCTTGCATAGTTCTTCATTGGAATACTTGCATTTTTCGAGTTTAGGAAAAGTATGCATTTCATCGCCTCTTTTCCTTGGCAAAATGTGAAAATGAAGATGAAAAACGCTTTGTTCTGCTTCTACGCCACTAGCGTTGAGCACATTTACTCCGTCAAATCCACAATTTTCGACAAGGTGCTTTGAAATGCGCTTAACTGCGGTCATGACGTGTGCAAGCGAGTCTTGATCGCAGTCTAAAATGTTTTCGCAATGCTTTTTAGGAATAACCAATATGTGCCCATTTCCGTCATTGGAAAGGTCTAAAAAAGAGTATGTAAAATCATCTTCATAAATTTTATATGAAGGAATTTCGCCTTTTATAATTTTGCAGAAAATACAGTTATCCATTATTCCTCCAACAGATAAAGAATTCCAAGAGTGTTAGCCCCACAGTGGCTGGTTATTGTAGCCCCCGCGTCAGTGGCGACAACTTCTTTAAAAATGTTTTTGCTTTTAACATAGTCAACCATGGCTTGAACAAACTCTTTATCTTGACAAGTGTGGGTGATAAATGCAATATCTTTTTTGTAGTTTGAATGCAATGAAAGCATATCGTCTATGTATTTCTTACAAACAACTTTAAAGTTACCCATGTACTTGCCAGTATTTTTTATCTCACCCTCAATCAGTTCTAGGCGTGGTTTTATTCTCAACAAATTTGCGCCAAATCTAGCCATAGCAGAGCATCTTCCGCCCTTGTATAAATAATCAAGATTGTCAACAACAAAGGACGCTTGATTATGCTTTGCTTGATTTCCAACAATCTCGGCAATTTCTTTTCCACTCTTTCCGCTTTTTGCTAGTTCACACGCCAGCAAAACAAGATTGCCTATCCCAGTAGAAAGGCTTTCACTGTCAACAACAAAAATTTTATCACTGCCAAGTTCTTCCACTGCCTTTTGAGCGTTTGCAAACGAAGAAGAAAGTTTACTCGATATCCCAGTATAGAAAACCTCATCTCCTTCTTTAAGAGCCTCTAAAAAGAACTCTTTATACTCTTCAATGCTTCTTGCGGCGGTTTTTGGGAGCACCTTAGTTTTTGCCACATAATCAAAAATCTGACTAGGACAAATGTTTACTCCGTCTAAATATTCATCTTCCCCTAGCGTTACAAAAAGAGGAATTACGCTTATATTATTTTCTTTATAAAGTTGCTCATTAAGGTCAGCGCAACTATCAGTCGTTATTTTTACCAATTTTCACCTCATCAAATTTGCGACAGCTCGCATGATTATTATAACCCATGAGAAAAATAAAGGCAAACAAATTTAATACATTTTTCGATTTGACATTTTGTATAAATTGGCGCAACATGGGCACACTATAATTGGAGGTTGAACATGAGTAAACAATGGAAACCTGGCGAGCAAGCACCAAAAGACGGAGAATACGCTTGCTACGACAAAAACGGAAAGTGCGGTGGAGCATGTACTTTGAAAAAAGGTCAACGCTTCCCTGCAACTCAACATTCCGGCT